>NZ_JBSJQE010000001.1:0-1083925 GCF_053663335.1 Bacillus sp. YH3-2-B2
AAGATGAGATTTCCCATTCCGCAAGGAAGTAAGATCCCTGAAAGATGATCAGGTTGATAGGTCTGAGGTGGAAGTGTGGCGACACATGGAGCTGACAGATACTAATCGATCGAGGACTTAACCAATTTGAATGTATGCTTTCTGTTATCTAGTTTTGAGAGAATTTTTTAAAAAAACTCTTGCTTTTTCTGAAATACATAGTATAATAATACATGTCACTAAAACGTCTGGTGATGATGGCGAAGAGGTCACACCCGTTCCCATGCCGAACACGGAAGTTAAGCTCTTCAGCGCCGATGGTAGTCGGGGGTTTCCCCCTGTGAGAGTAGGACATCGCCAGGCAAACTTCATTCCGCAGTAGCTCAGTGGTAGAGCTATCGGCTGTTAACCGATCGGTCGTAGGTTCGAATCCTACCTGCGGAGCCATTTATGGAGAGCTGTCCGAGTGGCCGAAGGAGCACGATTGGAAATCGTGTAGGCGGTAACCCCGTCTCAAGGGTTCGAATCCCTTGCTCTCCGCCACTAATTATCAATACATAACAAACGAAAAAATACCAGGGCCCGTTGGTCAAGCGGTTAAGACACCGCCCTTTCACGGCGGTAACACGGGTTCGAATCCCGTACGGGTCACTTATATGATGGAGGATTAGCTCAGCTGGGAGAGCATCTGCCTTACAAGCAGAGGGTCGGCGGTTCGAGCCCGTCATCCTCCACCATTATCATCGCGGGGTGGAGCAGTTCGGTAGCTCGTCGGGCTCATAACCCGAAGGTCGCAGGTTCAAATCCTGCCCCCGCAACCAAAAAAAATGGTCCGGTAGTTCAGTTGGTTAGAATGCCTGCCTGTCACGCAGGAGGTCGCGGGTTCGAGTCCCGTCCGGACCGCCATTTATAAAAAGGCTCGGTAGCTCAGTTGGTAGAGCAACGGACTGAAAATCCGTGTGTCGGCGGTTCGATTCCGTCCCGAGCCACCATTTGCCGGTCTAGCTCAATTGGTAGAGCAACTGACTTGTAATCAGTAGGTTGGGGGTTCAAGTCCTCTGGCCGGCACTCTAAATGATGGAGGGGTAGCGAAGTGGCTAAACGCGGCGGACTGTAAATCCGCTCCCTCAGGGTTCGGCAGTTCGAATCTGCCCCCCTCCACCATTTTATAAATAGGGGCATAGTTTAACGGTAGAACAGAGGTCTCCAAAACCTCCGGTGTGGGTTCGATTCCTACTGCCCCTGCCACTATATTATTTATTCATCTTCAGATTATGGCGGTTGTGGCGAAGTGGTTAACGCACCAGATTGTGGCTCTGGCACTCGTGGGTTCGATTCCCATCAATCGCCCCATATTATCATTGGGCTATAGCCAAGCGGTAAGGCAACGGACTTTGACTCCGTCATGCGTTGGTTCGAATCCAGCTAGCCCAGTTGCATTTTTTTAAAAACAACAGCATAAGATGTAATAAGTTCTTTTTACATGTTGCGGAAGTAGTTCAGTGGTAGAACATCACCTTGCCAAGGTGGGGGTCGCGGGTTCGAATCCCGTCTTCCGCTCCAAATTACGGCGGCATAGCCAAGTGGTAAGGCAGAGGTCTGCAAAACCTTTATCCCCGGTTCGAATCCGGGTGTCGCCTTTCTATTGCCGGGGTGGTGGAATTGGCAGACACACAGGACTTAAAATCCTGCGGTAGGTGACTACCGTGCCGGTTCAAGTCCGGCCCTCGGCACCAATTTAACTTTGAGCGAATTATGTTAAATTGGTCATCAATTTTATTATTATAAAACATATATGAGAGTGATTTGCATATTGCAGGTCGCTTTTTTTTATATAATAAAAGCGTGAAGACTATCAATATAAGTTTCTTGCTTGTATCGTATATACTGCATTACCATTTGAAAAAACTTTACTAAAACCATTGACGCTTTATAAAATGCATGTTATATTTATATACGTCGGTTGAACACGACGCATTATATGCCGGTGTGGCGGAATTGGCAGACGCGCACGACTCAAAATCGTGTTCCTTCTGGAGTGCCGGTTCGACCCCGGCCACCGGTATACAAAGGCTTCTACATATTGTAGAAGCCTTTTTTGTTGTATGAAAATATCCTCCAAGGCTTGTGAAAACATGTTACCTGCAGCAGGAGGAGCTGGATTCGGCGCACCGTGCTTATATTAAGGAAACACCGATTCGGCCGTGGAGTTAAATCTTTCCGATCGGGCTGTTTTTGCTATTAACACTGTTTCTCAGCTGGTGGGGCGGCCATTCAAAAGCGCGCATTATTGGCAGCGGTTATTGCAGCATTTGCTCTTTTTATGTTTCAGCGCTTTCCAGCAGGCGAGCTTGTTACCCATTTTATTAAGGACGGAAACGAATTGGTCAACGTTATTATTATGTTATCGCTGATTTGAGCCGTAACAGCAGTAGCTGAAAATCTGGGATTCTCGAAATATGTTACTTCTCATTTAACATCATGGATCCCTCATATGTTTATTGCGCCGTCTCTTTTTATACTGGGGGCTGTTATATCCTATTTTATCGGGTCATCCTGGGGGACTTGGGACGCTGGCGGTTCAGTTACATACCAGCTTATTATTAGCGATCGGGGCCGTGTTTGCGAGCGGAACATTTGGTTTGCTTCTCCCCTCAGTGATAATACGGTGTTGGGGATCAATGTTGTGAAGTATGCCCGTTCGAAGCTTGTTCCGGCGATTATCGCCGCGGGGATCTCCGTTATGTTATACGGTGCGTATTTCAGATAATAAATACTTTTTGAAGGCGTTATCCGAAATTGGGATAACGCCTTTTTAATGAGCTGTTATACTTGAGAAAAAAGAGGTGATGACATTGAAGCAGATTATTACAATGGGCGGCGGGGGGTTTTCAATGGAGCCGGATCATCTTGTGCTGGATCAGTATATTTTAGAGCAGTCGGCGCGGTCAAAGCCGAAAGTTTGTTTTTTGCCGACGGCAAGCGGAGATTCGGAGAATTATATCAGCAGGTTTTATCAGGCCTTTCAAAAGCTGCGGTGTGAGCCGGATCACTTGTCGCTGTTTAAACCGCCGGGTTCTGATCTCAGATCCTTTCTCATGAAGAAAGATATTATATATGTCGGCGGCGGAAATACGCGCAATATGCTTGTCTTATGGAAAGAGTGGGGGCTTGACCTTATTCTTCGTGAAGCTTGGGAAAACAGCATCATCTTGGCGGGTCTCAGCGCCGGCCGGTGTATCACCGCCTGATTTCCGAAAAGAAACTCAGGGCGGGCTATGCCGCTGATGACGGCGCTGCGCTTCATTATAAAGACGGTCAGCTGTTCCGGGCTGTCTCTTCCCGGGAAACCGCAAAGGGTTATCGGGTTTTTAATACCGAAGAAGGCGTTCGGGAAACAGAGCTTATGACCGTCCCGTTATCTGAATTTTGATAATATGCTTTTTTTTGTACACAACTTATGTTACGATGAGAGCGAAATCAATAGTTACTGGGGGTGCCCGTCTGAGCGGGCTGAGAGAGAAGCGGCGGCTTCTTAACCCTTTGGACCTGATCTGGTTCGTACCAGCGTGGGGAAGTAAAGGTTTTATTATTGTTGATGAATGAAAACAATAATAGTTTCTTTCTGACTGCAAAACCGGGTTCTTCTTTGAACCCGGTTTTTTTGTGCTGGTGCTGAGCTTGGTTCTGTTATTCAAATGATAAAGGAGAGATTTGTATGCAAAATCAATCAGTACAGCAAGCGAACATTTCCATTATGTCGAGTTTTTCCGGCAGTAAAAAGGTTTATGCAGAAGGTTCTTCGCCCGACATACGAGTGCCGATGCGGGAAATCAGCCTGAGTGCGACTACGGGGGCATTCGGGGAAGAGGAGAATGCGCCGGTCCGTGTTTATGATACGAGCGGACCGTATACAGACCCGGATGTACAGATTGATATTCATGAAGGTCTGGGGGCGCTCCGCACAAAGTGGATTACCGGGCGCGGAGATGTAGAAGAATATAACGGCCGGACCGTGAGACCTGAAGACAACGGCTATAAAAAAGAGGGCCGTGCCGCCGAATACCCCGGCCTGCAGCGGAAACCGCTTCGGGCCAAGCCGGGGAAAAATGTAACACAATTGCATTATGCGAGAAAAGGCATCATTACGCCGGAAATGGAGTTTATCGCAATTCGCGAGCATGTGTCTCCCGAATTTGTCAGAGACGAGGTAGCCAGCGGCCGGGCGATTATTCCTTCTAACGTCAACCACCCGGAAAGCGAGCCGATGATTATCGGCCGGAATTTTCATGTGAAAATTAATGCCAATATCGGCAACTCGGCTGTTACATCTTCTATCGAAGAAGAAGTCGAAAAAATGACGTGGGCGATTCGCTGGGGCGCCGATACGATGATGGATTTATCCACGGGAAAAGACATTCATACGACGCGTGAATGGATTATCCGCAACTGCCCCGTGCCTGTGGGGACGGTGCCGATTTATCAGGCGCTTGAAAAAGTTAATGGCATTGCCGAGGATTTAACGTGGGACATTTATCGTGACACATTGATTGAGCAGGCGGAGCAGGGCGTGGATTATTTCACCATCCATGCCGGCGTATTGCTTCGTTACGTCCCGTTAACGGCTAAACGCACGACGGGAATCGTATCCCGCGGCGGGGCAATTATGGCGCAATGGTGCCTGGCTCATCATCAGGAAAGCTTTCTGTACACGCATTTTGAAGAAATTTGTGAAATCATGAAGACCTATGATATCGCTTTTTCACTTGGTGACGGGCTTCGTCCCGGTTCGATTGCGGATGCCAATGATGAAGCGCAGTTTGCGGAGTTGGAGACTCTCGGAGAATTGACGGAGATTGCGTGGAAGCACGATGTGCAAGTGATGATCGAAGGGCCGGGTCATGTGCCGATGCATAAAATTAAGGAAAACATGGACAAACAGCTGGAAATTTGTAAAGAGGCGCCTTTTTACACGCTCGGCCCATTAACGACGGATATCGCTCCGGGCTATGACCACATTACTTCAGCGATCGGCGCGGCGATGATCGGCTGGTACGGGACGGCGATGCTTTGCTATGTCACACCGAAGGAGCATTTGGGCCTGCCGAATCGTGATGATGTAAGAGAAGGCGTCATTACGTACAAAATCGCGGCACATGCCGCAGACCTTGCTAAAGGGCATCCGGGTGCACAGATCCGTGACGATGCTCTGTCTAAGGCGCGGTTTGAATTCCGGTGGCGTGATCAATTTCATTTGTCGCTTGATCCTGAAAGAGCAATGGAATATCATGATGAAACACTGCCGGCTGAAGGCGCAAAAACGGCTCACTTCTGTTCGATGTGCGGCCCGAAGTTCTGCAGCATGAGAATTTCTCAGGATATTCGTGATTATGCGAAGGAAAACGGACTTACTGAAGACGAGGCCTTCAATGAAGGGCTGAAAGAAAAAGCAAAAGAGTTTGCAGAGAAGGGAAGCCGCTTATATCAATAAAAGAAAAGATGAAGATGGAGTGTGTCCATCTTCATCTTTTTTAGAAAAACGGTGAACGGCGAAGCGGCGGAATGCTCTGCTCGAAGCGGAATATATTTTCCGGATCATATTTCGTTTTGACTTGACGGAGGCGGTGAACATTTTCTCCGTAATACGTTTGCAGCCAGTTTCTGATTTCTCTATCAGGCCAATTCACATAATCTCCCATCGTTTCTCTTGATAGGGACGTTCTCAGTCCTTCGATCCAGCGGACATTTTGTCTTTCTTCTTCAGCAGATGTCCAAGTTGTAATATATTCTTGGGCAATGATTGCGTTGCGATAGTAGAATGCCGTTTGGTCCGGAGCGATCCGTCCGGCCGCCCCGCCGAGAGATTGCTGCCAGACACTGGCGTTTTCGTTCGGAGCGTGCTCTAAATAGCGCTTTAAAGTGGATATTGCGCGTGTTGATAATGGTTTTTCAATAAAGGATCCTGACCGCTTCATCTTTTGCGGCTGATTGCCTCCCGGGCTGTTAAAAAAGGCTGCCGCTTTAATAAATGGCACTGTCTTGACCATGCCGCTTGTCGGTTTTCCCGCTTTCATTAACGGAGCCAGCAGTTCTTTCAGCTCCTCTTTTGTCCCGGTAAATTGACCGAGCGCTTCTATGCGGTTGACTTCCTTAGGCCAAAACTGAATTGATGAGGTAAGCCGGTTGTCTGTAAATGGAGCCCAGCGCTGCCACGTGTTAAATACTTCCTCGAAATCATCCCAGCCCCAAGTGACAGAAAAAACAGACACGCACGAGATCGGCACGGCTTTAAACATCATGGATGTGACAATGCCGAAGTTGCCTCCCCCTCCGCCCTGAGATGCCCAAAATAGATCAGAGTGCTTTGAGCGGTTGACCGTGATCAAGTCAGCACCCGCTTTTTCGTCCGCTATGATCATTTCGAGCTGGAGGAGACGATCGCAAGTCAGTCCGGCAGTCCTTGTTAAATATCCGATTCCTCCCCCGAGCGTCAGCCCCGTGATTCCCACATTCGCAATGGTTCCCGCAGGAAGGGTCAAGCCGTACCGCCAGAGTGTCCGGTAGACTTCCCCCAATTCGGCTCCCGCTTCAATCGAGACCAGCCGCTTATCCTCATTTACTCTTATTTTCTTCATTTCACTGAGATCAATGACTAGTCCGTCATTTAGCAGAGAAAAATTTTCGTAGCTGTGTCTTCCGCCTCTGATACGGAAAGGCACATTGTTCTCACGCGCCCATCTCACCGCATTGAGGGCGTCATGTTTGTTTTGACAAAACACAATGATGTCTGGATATCTTTGCAGGCTTAAATTGATATTGGTTCTTGCAGCATTATAGTCCGGGTCATCTTTTTTGACGATGCGACCGGTCAATGTTGTCTTTTCCACATTCTCACTCACTTTCACTTGTAATCTGCTATGTTTTCTAGCATATGCGGAAAAATGAGAGAGTGTATGAGGAAAACCCCCGGAAGGACACGATATTTTAAATTATAGTTGACAGGTAGGGATTGTATGAATTAACATAATCATTACATATTTCCAAACGATGGCTGATCGGATCACCGAAGGCTCTTATCTATTAAACAGATAAGGGCCTTTTTTGCGTGAAAGTCATTAAATGAAAAGCGGAGGGATGAAAAGTGGCGTTAAAAAAGGTATCACATGTGCGCAAAAAGAGCAAAAAACGGAAAAAGTACAGAAAACACACATTGAATTTCGAACTGCTTGTAGAGAAAAACAAACGGGAGATTATGAGAAATGAGGAACAGATGGAGCAGATTTATATAAAGATAGATGAAAAGCATGCGGGGGTTCGATAAAGATGAAGGAGAGAAAATGGAGGATAAAAACAACGGTACTCGCGCTGTCGGTATCCATCGTGTTATCAGGGTGCGCGTTAGGGAGTGCCGGGGAAGAACCGTCATCTGCGGCTGATAAAAAGGAAGAAACACGTATCGCCCATGTCAAGACAAAGGAATTTAAAGCTTCTCATCCGGCGGCGATTCCCGCTAAATCGAAAGCCAGAACTGACACTTTTGTTGCTGGGATTTCCGCGCCGGGCGGCGTGTTTCTGCCGTACTTCTACGAAAACGGCTGGGATGGAAATGCGACAGATCCTATTTTTGAACCGTTAGTCAAACTGGATAAAACGGGGAAGCCTGCTCCGGCTCTTGCGGAAAGCTGGAAAATTTCCAAAGATCAGCTTACATACACGTTCCGTTTAAGAAAAAATCTCGTTTTCAGCGACGGTTCACCGCTGACCGCAAAGGATGCCGCATTCACTTTAACACTGCTGCATGATCCTGCATACGCAGGCTATGAAGATATCACCACGGCTTATATTAAAGGCGGTAAGGCTTACAAAGAAGGAAAGGCAAAGACAATAAAGGGCATTCGCGTCCTTGATGACAGAACCATTCAAATCACGACTGAGAAAGTCAGTGCGAAGTCGCTGCTTCTTTTGGGCGGGCAGGTGCTGTCAGAAGCCTACTACGGGAAGAAATATCAATTCGGCAAACTGGATTATTTAAAAGAGCTTTATGCCAAACCTCTCGGAGCGGGACCTTATCAATTTACAGAATACCTTCCGGGACAGGAAATACGCTATCAGGCTAATGAACACTATTATGCCGGAAAACCGAAAACGGAAAAGCTGATTTATAAAATTATCGATCCGTCAACTTCCCTTCAGCTGTTTGAAACGGGTGACCTTGATTACGCTTCTTTCTCACCTGATGATGATACGGTTCAGCATTTAAAAAGTCTCGGTTTTGCCAATATAAGCGTATCTGTCGTGAATGATTACGGGCTTGTATACGTCAATCACAAGCGTCCGCCTTTTCAAGATAAGAAAGTGTCCCAGGCGCTTATTTACGGACTTGACCGTCAAAAAATCGTCGATGTCCGCTTTAAACGCTACGGAGAGGTCGCGAATGTTCCGGTGTCTCCGGTTTCGTGGGCTTATGATGACAAGGGTGTCAATCGGTACGCGTTTAACCCTGAAAAAGCCAAAAAGCTTCTTGATGAAGCAGGCTGGAAAACGGGCAAAGACGGTGTACGTGAAAAAAACGGCAAAAAGCTTGAAATCAGCTATTACACATCTAAAGCGGATGATGATTTCATCCCGATAGCTAAAGAAAATTATGCGGACATCGGAATCTCATTAAAACCGGAAGTGATGGATTTTAATACAGAAGTAGCGAAAATCAATGACAAACAATATGACCTTGCCGCCGTTTCCACCTCGCAGATCCTTGATCCGAATGACACGGTGGAAAAGCTGGCTTCCGGCCATCCCAATAATGTGACGGGGTATTCCAATCCGAAAGCGGACCGGCTGATAGAGAAAGGAGCCGGCACGCTTGATATCAGCGAAAGAAAAGAGATTTATCACCAGCTGTACCGGGAGCTCGGGGAAAACCCGCCTTACATTCTGATTCATTACCGTCAGAGCGCAAGGGCGGTCAGCGGAAAAATAAAAGGGCTTGAACCTGACAATTATTCTGGAATCAGTTCAAGTCTCTCAAATGTCTCAGTTCAATAGATCGGTTGGGCAAAATACCCGATGCATCCTGGGGATTTTGCCCTTTCAGCGGAAAGGAGGGGCTTTTTATGAAACGGTATGCCGCAGAACGATTCATTCAAATGCTTGTGATCTTATTCGGTACGTCCTTTATTATTTATTTCTTATTTGCCATGCTGCCGGGCGACTATATTGATTCCAATGTAAATCTGACTCCGGAAAGAGCGAAGGAGTTAAAAGCGCTTTACGGGCTGGATCAGCCGATTTGGAAGCGTTATGTGACGTGGCTCGGAAATGTGCTCAGCGGAGATTTTGGGTTTTCTTTGAAATATCAGGAGAACGTCCTGTCATTGCTTCGGAAATATGTCTGGAATTCGTTTTTTGTCGCGTTTTTGGCGTTGCTTGTCACATGGTCAGCCGCGATGATAACGGGTGTCATATCCGCTGTCAGGAAATACTCATGGTTTGACGGGATCGTGACGTTTCTTGTTTTTGCTTCCATGGCGTTTCCGTCTTTTTTTATCAGCCTTCTGTTTATTAAGTGGTTTGGGGTGGATTTGAAAATATTTCCTGTCGGCGGAATGATTGATACCGGAAGCACGAGTACAGGTTTTTCGTACGTGCTTGAAGCCGCCAGACATATGATTCTTCCGGTCGTGATTTTATCTATGCTCGGCATCGGCTCGCTGACAAGGTATTTCCGCTCCGGCATGCTGGACGTGATCAGACAGGATTATATCAGAACGGCGAGAGCGAAGGGATTGAAAGAGCGCACCGTCATCTGGAAACATGCGTTGAAAAACGCGCTCATTCCGGCCATCACCCTGCTTGCTTTTGAACTGCCAGGACTGTTTTCCGGAGCCATCATTATTGAACAGATTTTCGGGTGGCCGGGTGTCGGCCGTATTCAGCTTGAATCTGTGCATTATCGTGATTATCCGGTTTTGATGGTGTTTACCTTGTTTTTGTCTTGTTTAACGATTGTAGGGAACTTCTTGGCGGATATCGCTTATGCCGCGGTTGATCCGCGGGTCAGGCTGAAATAGGGGGTGTTCGGAATGAAAAAACAAAAAGGGGTGCCGCCTTCTCTTTGGAAGCAGACGTACCGCCGCCTGCTGCAGCATAAGCTGACGGTCATCAGTCTTCTTTTCTTATGTTTTATGTTTTTATTGTGCTTTATCGGGCCGTCTTTTTCTCCGTACATAACAGATCGGACGGATATTTCAAATGCCAATCAGCAGCCGGGGGTTCATCATTGGCTTGGAACCGACCAGTACGGGAGAGATGTGCTGACGAGGCTGATGCTGGCAGGGCAGATTTCTCTGACCGTGGGGCTTGCTTCAATGGTGCTGTCGCTTGTCATCGGCTCTTTACTCGGGGCTGCGGCCGGGTTTTATCGGGGAGCCGCTGATATGATCATTATGCGCATTGCTGATATGCTCATGTCCATCCCGGGCCTGCCGCTGCTTTTGATTTTGGCTGCGGTGATGTCGGAGTGGAAAGTGCCTTCTGAATACAGAATGTACCTGATTATGATGATGTTAAGTCTGATCGGATGGCCCGGTTTGGCGCGGCTTGTACGCGGACAGATTTTGTCGCTGAAGGAGCAGCCGTTTATGATGGCCGCGGAAGTTTTGGGGCTTAGTGATAAACGGAAAATCCTCTATCATTTGCTTCCCAACACATTGCCGTTATTACTGGTAGCGGCGACTTTGCATGTGGCGGGAGCGATGCTGAGTGAATCTGCGCTGAGTTTTCTCGGGCTTGGCGTTGCTCCGCCGACACCTTCTTGGGGAAACATGATGGAAGCGGCGAATCATTTTATGGATTTTACACTCCGCCCGTGGCTGTGGATTCCGCCGGGAACGGCCATTTTTTTGACCGTTGTGGCGATTCATCTGCTTGGAGACGGTTTAAGAGACGCTTTTGATCCTAAGGTAAAACGGCAGGTGAAAATGAAATGAAAAAACCGCTTTTAGAAGTGAGGCATTTGGAAACGGCTTTTTATACAGAGGAGGGTGCGGTAAAGGCCGTGGACGGTGTCAGCTTTACGATACATGAGGAGGAAACGGTTTGTATTGTAGGAGAGTCCGGCTGCGGGAAAAGCATGGCGTCATTGTCCATTATGCAGCTTATTCCCGAGACGGGGAGAATCGAACGGGGAGCAGTGCATTTTTCCGGACAGAATCTGTTGGAATTGAAATCAAAAGACATGCAGAAAATCCGCGGCAGCGAAATCGGGATGATTTTTCAGGAACCGATGACATCTTTGAATCCGGTATTTACAATCGGTGAGCAGCTGACCGAACCGATTCGCGAACATTTGTTGCTGAGTAAGAAAGAGGCATGGCGGAGGGCCGTTGAACTGATCACGTTAGTGGAGATCCCGAATGCCGAGCAGGTTATGCACCGATATCCTCATGAGCTGAGCGGCGGCATGCTGCAGCGCATCATGACGGCTGTCGCGCTAAGCTGCGATCCGAAACTGATCATTGCCGACGAGCCGACGACAGCGCTTGACGTAACCATTCAGGCGCAGATATTGGATTTATTGCGGGATATGAAAAAGCAATTTCGCACGTCTATTTTATTCATTACTCATGACCTTGGCGTGGTTGCTGAAATGGCTGATTATGTGATTGTCATGTATGCGGGAAAAATTGTGGAGGAAGGACCGGTTGCAGAGCTGTTTTCTGATCCGAAGCATCCGTATACGAAAGGGCTGCTCGCGGCCAAGCCGGTTATCGGTCAAAAAAGGGAGACGCTTTACACCATTCCGGGGCAGGTCCCCGAGCTTGCGGACCTGTCCGGATCGTCTTGTTATTTTGCGGAGCGATGTGAACACAGCACGGAGATATGCCGGAGATCGAGCCCGCATTTTACTGAATTCGGGAAGGGGCATCAGGCGGCGTGCTGGCTTTACAGAGAGGAGAAAGCAGATGAGTGATGTGTTGCTGGAGGTCAAGGGGCTGAAAAAATATTACGAGGAGCATGGGGGGATGAGAAAGACTCATAAAAAACCCGTAAAAGCGGTCGATGGCGTCAGTTTTACGATAGGAAAGGGAGAAGTGTTCGGCTTAGCGGGAGAATCGGGCAGCGGAAAGTCATCAATCGGCAAGACCATTTTGAGGCTTCATGAGAAAACAGGGGGAGAGGTGTTTTTTCAGGGGCGTGATGTGTTTCGGATGAGCCGGCGCGAGCTCAAAACTTTCAGATCGGAAGCGCAGCTCATCTTTCAAGATCCGTTCAGTTCTTTAAACCCCCGGCGCCGGATCGGAGAAGCCATCGGTGAAGCGATGATCGAGCATCAATTGGCGGTGAAGCGGAATGCGCGTGATAAAGCGGCGGAGGTTCTTGAAGCCTGCGGACTTTCCGCAACCTTTATCGACCGATATCCGCATGAATTTTCCGGAGGGCAGCGGCAGCGGATCGTGATTGCAAGAGCGATGGCGCTCAAGCCGCAATTTATCATTATGGATGAACCCGTGGCGGCGTTAGATGTCTCCATCCAGGCGCAGATGATCAATTTGTTCAGCAGCCTTCAAAAACAGCACGGGCTGTCATATTTGTTCATTTCTCATGATTTAAGCGTGGTGGAGCACTTATGTACGAAGGTCGCCATTATGTATTTAGGGACGATTGTGGAATACGCGTCAAAGGAGGAGCTCTTTTCACGGCCGCTTCACCCTTATACGAAAGCGCTGTTATCAGCCGTGCCTGTTCCTGATCCCGGAGCGAAAAGGGAGCGGATAATTTTAAAGGGTGATATACCGAGCCCCTCTGATCCGCCTTCAGGCTGTAAATTCCGAACGAGATGTCCGGAAGCCAAGAAGATATGTGCTGAGAAAAGTCCGGCGCTGTCAGAAAAAGGGCTTCATCATTTTGCGGCATGTCACTTCGTGTAATTGAGAAAAAAACGGTTTTATTGATAATAAACAGGAAAAACCTGCCGGGCAGACCGGCAGGTTTTTTTGATGTTATTTTGGTGACGGCAGTCCGAGTCCTTCGGCAACGCGTCTGCCGTATTCAGGATCAGCCTTGTAGAAGTGGCCGATCTGGCGCAGCTTAATTTCTTCTTTTTCCACAGGTTTCATCGCACTGACGATATTGGCGACAAGGCGCGCGCGTTCTTCCTCGCTCATCAGGCGGTACAGGTCGCCGGCTTGTGTGTAATGATCATGATGATTATAGCTTACACTGTCAGCGAAACCTGATACAGGATATGTTGCCTGTTTATCTTCAGGTGACTCTTTCGGGCCGCCGAAGCTGTTAGGCTCGTAATAGACGGAGCGGCCGCCGTTATCATCAAAACGCATTTGTCCGTCACGCTGATAGTTTTTCACTTCATTGCGGGAACGGTTGATCGGCAGCGCCTGATGGTTCGCGCCGACACGGTAGCGATGCGCGTCATGGTATGCGAACAACCGGCCTTGAAGCATTTTGTCAGGTGAGACGTCGACGCCGGGGACTAATGTGCCGGGAGAGAACGTAGCCTGTTCTACTTCCGCAAAGTAATTTTCCGGATTGCGGTTCAGAACCATGCGGCCGACTTCGATCAGCGGATAGTCTTTTTGAGACCACACTTTTGTGACGTCAAACGGATCAAAGCGATATGTGTTTGCATCTTCTAACGGCATGATTTGAACATATAATTTCCATGCGGGGAAATCGCCGTTTTCAATCGCATTGAACAAATCTTCCGTATGGTAATCGGGATTTTCGCCCGCGATTTTTGCGGCTGTATTAACATCAAGATTTTTCACGCCTTGCTCTGTTTTAAAGTGATATTTAATCCAGACGCCTTCGCCTTTATCATTTGTCCATTTAAATGTATGGCTTCCGAATCCGTGCATATGGCGAAGAGTCGCCGGAATGCCCCGGTCTGACATCAGAATGGTTACCTGGTGCAGGGATTCGGGTGACAAAGACCAGAAATCCCAAACGGCCGTCGGATTTTTCAGATGTGTTCTCGGATCTCTTTTTTGTGTATGGATAAAGTCAGGGAACTTGATGGCATCGCGGATGAAGAACACGGGTGTATTATTTCCGACGATATCGTAGTTTCCTTCTTCTGTATAAAATTTAACGGCAAATCCGCGCGGGTCGCGCACTGTGTCACTAGAGCCCAGTTCGCCCGCAACGGTTGAGAAACGGATGAAAAGCGGCGTGCGTTTACCGACTTCTGACAGAAAAGCGGCTTTCGTATATTTTGTAACGTCATTTGTGACTTCAAAATAACCGTGTGCGCCTGCGCCTTTTGCGTGAACGACACGCTCCGGAACGCGTTCTCTGTTAAAGTGCGCCAATTTCTCAAGCAGATGGACGTCTTGTATTAAAGCAGGACCGCGATCGCCGGCCGTCATTGAGTTTTGGTTATCTCCGACAGGAGCGCCCCAGCTGGTTGTCAATTTATTTGAACTCATGTGATCACCTCTTTAGATTTATAAGAACATAATATCACCTATCAGTAAAAAGTCAATATTATTTTATAATGATTATAAAATAATTATTTTTATTATCGGAAAGAAAGTTTGGGTTTAAAAGACCACTTGACTGACAGGAATAATGGGTTTAATATGAGAAAAAATAGAAACCGCTGACTTGGACACAAGAGGCTCTTATTCTTCACTGGATAAGGGTCTTTTTTTATTGTCAGGCGGTAAGGGAGGCGGCGATTGTATGCTTTTCCGGCAGCATTTTAAACCTGTCGATATTCACGGTCATCTGCCGTACAGCCTTAATTTCGGCAAAAACGATAAGACATTTTCCGATTATAACCGGGAGCGGTCGGAAAGAATGAATCTCACTTGGGATTTTCCTGATCCGCATGAGGCTGATGACGGGGAAATCCCTTTGATGACAAGATGGGAGAAAGAATTAGATAAGTACGGCATTGACGTGCTGAATTTTTTAACAGCAGAGAGCAATGACCGGATGGCGGCGTTTATTCAAGCCAATCCCGCGAGGTTTACCGGATTTGCATATCATCCTTTGGAACAAAAGGATGCGTATGAGGAGCTGAAAAGAGCGGTTGAAGAGCTCGGTCTGAAAGGATATAAACTGTTCGGGCCGCTGACAGACATCGAGTTTCATGATCCGTCGCTGAAAAAGCTGTGGACGTATTTGGCTGACAAAAGACTGCCTGTATTAATTCACTTCGGACTTTTAGGGAGAGCGGGGGGCATTGTCAGCCATCGCAACATCAACCCGCTCTCCATCTATCGCGTCGCGAGAGAGTATGCTGATATACCGTTCATCATTCCGCATTTCGGCGCCGGATATTATCAGGAACTGCTGCAGCTGTGCTGGAGCTGCCCGAATGTGTATATTGACACGTCCGGCTCAAATCAGTGGATGAGGTGGATGCCGTACCCGCTTGATTTGGAAATTCTGTTTCGAAAGACATCTGAATTAATCGGTGCTGATCGGATCATCTTCGGGACGGATTCGAACGGATTTCCGAGAGGATATGTATACAGATATCTTCAGGAGCAGGTGAGGACCTGCCGGGAAATCAATATGCGGGAAGAAGATATAGAAAACATTTTCGGCAACAACGCGCGGACATTATTAAAAATCGCCCGGCAAGAAAAGGAAGTAAATACGTGATACAGCTGATGCGCTCTCTGGCAGGGTTATGCCGGAAGGCGCATTTTTAATTCATACAAAAAAACAGTTGACAAGTCGGAATAATTTGAATTAACATGATATTCAAATTTAAAAACAAACGGGTTGCCGATCGGACCGCCGAAGGCTCCCATCTCTGCAAGCAATCGGAGATGGGGGCCTTTTTGTTTTTCGATCGCATGCGGCAGAAAGAGAGGGGAAGACAGATGGCTGTAACCATCAGCATACAAGAAAAAGCTTTTGAGCATGAAGGCCGGAAAACGCCGGTGCTGAATGATATTGAGCTGTCAATTGCATCGGGAGAATTTTTGACTGTCATCGGACCGAGCGGATGCGGCAAAAGCACGCTTTTAAAATTGATTGCCGGTCTTGATACCGATTATAAAGGCTCTGTCGCAATAAACGGCCGCAATGTGTCGGGACCGGGCATCCGGCAGGGATTTATCTTTCAGGAGCACCGGCTGTTTCCCTGGCTGACGGTAAAACAAAACATCGCTGCCGATCTCAATATGAACGACCCGGCCGTTCGGAAAAAAGTGGATGATCTGATTGAGGTTGTCAGGCTGCAGGGAGCAGAGGACGCTTATCCGCGCGAATTATCCGGCGGCATGTCGCAGCGGGTCGCCATCGCCAGAGCCCTGTTGCGTGAGCCCGAGGTGCTGCTTTTGGATGAACCGTTCGGAGCGCTTGACGCTTTTACGAGAAAACACTTGCAGGATGTGCTGCTTGATATATGGCGCGAGAAAAAAACGACGATGATTCTGGTCACGCATGATATTGACGAATCTGTCTATTTAGGCGATAAGCTGGCAATTCTCAGGGCAAAGCCCGGCCGGCTGCACAGTCTGGTGCCGATTCAGCTTCCGCATCCGCGCAATCGGACGTCAGCTGATTTTCAGGCCGTCCGGCAGAAGGTGCTTGCTGAATTTGAGAAAACGGAAGATCTCCGGTTTGCGGATGGATCAGGGATATAGAAAGGACGAAGCAAAGTGAAAAAAACGATCATTCTTTTAGCCGCAGCAGTCATGATGTTAGCCGGATGCAGTGCCGACGGAGCAGGCGGGAGCGGGAAAACGGTGAAAGAAATCCGGATCGGCATCCAGCAGAGTTTAAGCCCGCTTCTCATTGCCAAGGAAAAAGGCTGGTTTGAAGAGGCCTTCAAAAAAGACGGAATAAAAGTAAAATGGGTCGAATTCCAAAGCGGTCCTCCGCAATTTGAAGGTCTTGCCGCCGATAAGCTTGATTTTTCCCAGGTCGGCAATTCACCGGTCATTTCCGGTCAGGCGGCAGGAATTGATTTTAAAGAGATCGGGCTGTCTCAGGACGGATTAAAGGCAAACGGTATTCTCGTAAACAAGGGCAGCGGGATTCAGAGCCTGAAAGAATTGAAAGGTAAAAAAATCGCCGTAGCCAAAGGCAGCAGCGGCTTTGATTTTCTCTATAAAGCTTTAGATAAAGCGGGGCTTTCCGCCGATGACGTCACCCTCATCCAGCTTCAGCCTGATGAGGCGGTTTCCGCTTTTGAAAACAAATCAGTTGATGCATGGTCGATTTGGGAGCCGTATTTGTCGATTGAAACGCTGCAGCACGGGGCGGAAATATTAGCGAACGGAGAGAGCACGGATTTATATTCTCCCGGTTTCACGTTAGTCAGAACGGGATTTTCCAAAGAACACCCGGATGAGGTTGTCCGTTTTCTGAAAGTGTTCAATAAAGCAGTTACATGGCAAAAGGAACACAAAGATGAAGCCGTCTCCTTATATGCGAAAATCAAACATCTTGATCCGAAAGTCGTCAGAAACGTGCTTAACAATACTGAGCCTCTCAATGAACCGATCAATGATGATATTGTCAAAGCCCAGCAGGAAACCGCTGGTTTTCAATATCGAACAAAAGCGATTCGTAAGAAAATTCATGTAAAAGACGTTGTCGACAATTCATTTATTAAAAAAGCGCGTGAAACGGGGGATGGCAAGTAATGAAAGCAGAAGCACCAACGGCTGCCGGCGCAATAAGCCAATCAGAAAAGAAAGCTCTGGCAAGATCCCGGAAGTATTCATACCAATGGATGAAAGGGATTGTACTCCCGGCTGCGGTCATCGCAGTATGGCAGTTTATCGCAAGTCTGGGCATCGTCTCTGCAACGGTGCTCCCGTCACCTGTCGTCATCTTGCAGACGTTTCAGGAACTTCTTCTTTCAGGTGAGCTGTGGGGTCATTTAGAGATCAGTTTATACCGGGCGGCTGCCGGATTTCTGCTTGGCGCGGGCCTCGGACTTGTTTTCGGGCTGCTGGTCGGTTTCTCAAAGCGGACGGAAGCGTATCTCGATCCGTCTCTGCAAATGCTCAGGACGGTTCCGCACTTGGCGGTGACCCCGCTGTTTATTTTGTGGTTCGGATTTGATGAGACATCAAAAATTCTGCTGATCGCATTGGGGGCTTTTTTCCCTGTATACATTAATACGTTTCTCGGAATCCGCAGCGTGGACGCAAAGCTGTTTGATGTCGCCCGGGTGCTGGAGTTTAACTGGTATCAGCAGATGGCGAAATTGATTCTTCCGGCGTCTCTGCCGAATATCCTGCTCGGCATCCGGCTCTCTCTCGGTATTGCGTGGCTCGGCCTTGTGGTGGCGGAACTGATGGGATCGAGCGCGGGCGTCGGCTATATGATTATGGATGCGAGACAATTTTCACAGACAAATAAGGTGTTTGTCGGCATTATCATTTTTGCGGCTGTCGGCAAGCTGACAGATGCATTGGTCAGAATGCTCGAGCGGAAACTATTAAAATGGCGGAACAGTTATGAAGGGTAACCTATTAAAAAAGGAGAGATTCATATGGAGATTCTTTGGTTTATTCCGACGCATGGTGACGGCCGGTATTTAGGGACGCAAACGGGAGGGAGAACGGCGGATCATCTTTATTTTAAGCAAGTGGCACAGGCGGCGGACAGACTCGGGTATACGGGGGTTCTGCTGCCGACGGGGAGATCATGTGAAGACCCGTGGCTGACGGCTGCCGCTTTAGCGGGGGAAACGAGTGACTTGAAATTTTTAGTGGCGGTCCGGCCGGGACTGATGCAGCCGTCTGTCGCCGCGAGAATGGCGTCGACAATGGACCGGCTGTCAGACGGCCGTTTGCTCGTAAATGTCGTAGCGGGCGGAGATCCTTATGAACTGGCGGGAGACGGCATGTTTATCAGCCACGATGAACGTTATAAGGCGACTGAAGAATTTTTAACCGTCTGGCGCGGACTCATGCGGGGCGAAACGGTGACATATGAAGGGGACCATATCAAGGTGGAAAACAGCAACCTCCTGTTCCCGCCAAAACAGTCTCCGCATCCGCCATTATATTTCGGCGGTTCATCACAGGCGGGAATTGAGGCTGCGGCGAAACATACAGATGTCTATTTAACATGGGGAGAGCCGCCGGAGCAGGTAAAAGAAAAGATTGAAACTGTTAAAAAACAGGCTGCCAAGGAAGGAAGGACGATGCGTTTTGGCATCAGACTTCACGTGATTGTCCGGGAGACTGAGGAAGAGGCATGGGAAGCGGCTGAACGATTAATCAGCCATTTAGACGAAGAGACAATTGCGAAAGCGCAGGCTGCGCTCCGGCGCGCTGATTCATCGGGACAAAAACGGATGGCCGATCTTCATAACGGTGACCGCTCGAAGCTTGAGATCAGCCCGAATCTCTGGGCCGGCATCGGACTGGTCAGAGGCGGAGCGGGCACGGCGCTTGTCGGTGATCCGCAGACTGTCGCTGATCGAATTTTAGAGTATCAAGCACTCGGCATTGAGTCGTTTATCTTTTCAGGCTATCCGCATCTTGAAGAAGCTTATTATCTGGCTGAACTCGTGTTTCCGCTTCTGCCGTTTCAGAATGAGCGGACTAAAAAGCTTGAGCGCAGATTGGGTGAAGCAATGGGAAACGACCATTTTGCAAGAGGAAATAAAGCGACAGTC
This sequence comes from Bacillus sp. YH3-2-B2, assembly GCF_053663335.1. Lineage (NCBI taxonomy): Bacteria > Bacillati > Bacillota > Bacilli > Caryophanales > Bacillaceae > Bacillus > Bacillus sp. YH3-2-B2. Next base: position 19,601 of record NZ_JBSJQE010000001.1, read on the forward strand.
TGATGACGTCGCAAGGCGGATCATTGACGGCGGGTGCTTTCTGCGGATTCATTTCCGGGGAAATGCCGGCAGTGACGGCGGGTATTCACCCGCCTTTTTAAGCGCTTAGCTTGCACGATGCTCATCTGGATGATATGATACAAAGCGTAATTATTACGATTTGTAAGGGGTGCTGAAATGGCAAAAAAATCAAAAGTGATCAAAGAGCTCAAGCGGCAGAAGCTTGTTGAACAATATGCGGACATCCGAAGAGAATTAAAGGCGAAAGGCGACTGGGAAGCGCTGAGCAAACTGCCGCGTGATTCTGCTCCGGCCAGGCTTCATAACCGCTGTACGGTGACGGGGCGGCCCCGCGGATATATGAGAAAATTTAAACTGTCCAGAATCGCATTCAGGGAGCTGGCCCATAAAGGCCGGGTTCCCGGGGTGAAAAAAGCGAGCTGGTAACATAAAAAACTCCGGATCTGTCATGAACCGGAGTTTTTGCCGTGCTTATGAAAAGTGAAAACATAAGCCAAATGCTGAATCATCATCAGAATGAAAATCAAAAGAATCGGAAAAAAAGGAAGATGCGGCTGAATCAGCGGATAAAACAAAAGCAGAACGGCTGCGGCCGGCAATGAGAAGTAAACGGCGATATAAGAGGAACGGCAAGCTTTAGCCGTCATCATTCGTTCTCTTTCATCCTGTTCCTCAAATTCATCGGGCACAAGCCTGTGCTTTTTGCCGTTTCGTTTTTTCTTTTCGGCATAGATATACAATGCGGCACAAATGATAAACAGCAGAAACGGAGTGATATTCAGCTCAAATGAACTGCTCCCCTCCGTTTGGAAAAACTGAGCGATCCGCGGTGCCGCTTCCATAAAGGAAATAAGCGTCCAGCAGGCCAATCCGTAGAGTGCAAGGTGAAAACACGCTTTTCTTTTCAAACTCATTTTTTCTCCTCCTCCAGCCAGAAAACTTCCTCCATCGGCAGTGAGAAAGCCCGGCAGATGTTAAGAGCCAATAAGAGTGAAGGCACATAATCTCCTTTTTCAATCGCTGCAATCGTCTGTCTGGTGGCTCCGGCTTCTTTTCCGAGCGTTTCCTGAGAATAGCCGAATCTGGCTCTCAGCTCTTTTACTTTATTTTTCATCATCAGGGCGTACCTCAAGTTTTCTTCTTTTTTATATTGTATGAGATTCTTAACAAAATGTAAACCTAACTTAACATGTGGACAAAAAAAGAATTTTTTTCGACAAATTTTTTAACATTCCCTTGACGAAAAAAAAATATACATGTAATATTAGAAACATCAAATCGGTACTGACAAAAAAACTTTGATGCGGGTGTAGTTTAGTGGTAAAACCTCAGCCTTCCAAGCTGATGTCGTGAGTTCGATTCTCATCACCCGCTCCATACATACGTTATTAACGCAGTGTTTCGTTTCTCTGATAAACGAAGTATTGCGTTTTTTTATGTGAAAAAAGACACGAAGGCGTGTCTTTTTATGAAAGCCAAGAGACGGTATGCGTGCCTCCGTGAATTTGTTCAAACATTTTGGTTAAAGATGATAGCAGCTCATCCGCCGCGTCGGCATGAAATGAAGGCGGGAAAAAGATCAGCTGCAGCATTTTCTTTGTGCCGGTTGTTACAGGGCGGGTGTTGATATGTCCGGTAAGGCCGCCGAAAATGCCGCCAGAGTCGGAGAAAGCAAGTACGTGTTCTTTTTCTCCGATTGTAATCGAAATCGGTTCATCTATTTCTGCGGCGTCATACGCCATGATGGGCAATGAATATTTCAAGGAGAAAAAAAGTATGGTATCATGGGCTGAATTCACACTTTCAATGAATCGTTCCCGGGAAATATCGCCGAGCATAAGCTCCATCGGCGTTTTTTGTCCTGAAAAGGCGGGACTGAGCTGTTCCATCATACGCGCCCACTCTTTAACAAAAGGCTGCTCATCTATACCGCCGTCAGCATAATCAAAGTAAAGAGATTCTTGAAATAAACGGAGGCGGCCTTTCAGCATTTGCGGAGCAGGCCCGACTTCGATCTGTTCATATAAGACGGCTGCCGCTTTGATCCCCGGCACCCGTTCAGCAATAAGTGGATCTAAACTGATGTTCAAGTGTGTTCACTCCATTTCGGGATGATAAAACTCTATTATACCCGTGCGGGAGCCTGATCACAAAGAAAGGAGGCTGTGCAAAAAATGAATATTCATAAACTGAAAGAGGAATTAATCGAATACGCCAAAAGCATCGGAGTTGACAAAATCGGGTTTACAACGGCTGATACGTTCGACAGTCTGCGGGACCGGCTGATTCTTCAGGAATCACTCGGCTATTTATCCGGTTTTGAAGAGCCGGATATTGAAAAACGGGTTACTCCGTCTTTGCTTCTCCCGAAAGCCAAATCAATCGTCGCCATCGCCCTTGCTTATCCTTCCAAAATGAAAGATGCGCCGAGGAGCACGAGGGACGGGCGGCGCGGCATTTTTTGCAGAGCTTCCTGGGGGAAGGATTATCATGATGTGCTGCGGGAAAAGCTTGATCTGCTGGAGAATTTTCTCCAAAGTAAACATGAGGATATCCGCACAAAGTCAATGGTGGATACAGGAGAATTGTCCGACAGGGCCGTGGCTGAACGGGCGGGAATCGGCTTCAGCGCCAAAAACTGCATGATCACCACGCCTGAATACGGTTCTTACGTCTATCTGGCTGAAATGATCACCAATCTGCCCTTTGAACCGGATGTGCCGATTGAAGATATGTGCGGTACGTGCACAAAATGTCTAGACGCTTGTCCGACCGGCGCACTCGTCAATCCCGGACAGCTTAACGCCCAGCGCTGTATTTCGTTCCTGACCCAGACAAAGGGATTTTTGCCGGATGAGTTCCGCACGAAAATCGGAAACCGTCTGTATGGCTGTGACACGTGCCAGACGGTCTGTCCGATTAATAAGGGGAAAGATTTTCATCTTCATCCGCAGATGGAGCCTGATCCGGAAATCGCAAAGCCGCTGTTAAAGCCGCTTTTGACCATAAGCAACCGCGAATTCAAAGAAAAATTCGGACATGTATCGGGATCATGGCGCGGCAAGAAGCCGATACAGCGGAATGCGATTTTAGCTTTGGCTCATTTTAAAGATGCCTCGTCTCTTCCGGAATTAACGGCCTTGATGCACCAAGATCCGCGCCCCGTCATCAGGGGTACGGCCGCCTGGGCCATCGGGAAAATCGGTGATCCTGATTATGCGGAGGAATTAGAAAAAGCGCTTCAAAAGGAGCAGGATGAGGACGCCATACGGGAAATTGAAAAGGGACTGGAGCTGTTATCGGTTTCTGAGAAGACTAAAACCGGCCGGTCCTGACATATGTATAGAGAAAAAGCACTTGGCCGGAGTTCAAGTGTTTTTTCTTTATAAAATCGTATGGGGTGGAGCGCTTGAAGCATATTATTGAAGATTTAGCGGAGGCCCGGCTTCATTATTTAATCAACGGAACCGAGATGAGGCAGAATGGGCAGGCCGTCGATCTTGAGGTCCTGACGAGAAAAAAAGAGCTGTTTGAAAAACGGAAAGTTGACATCGTGAAAGCGAAGGCAAAAGCCGTCATTGTCAAAAGCAGTCTTGAGGACGACGGCACGTTATGCGTCATGTACACGATTCATTTCGAATATTTGTGCAAGGAGCATGACGGACACCTTTACTTAGAAGAGCAGATTGAGGAACGGACTGCATTTCTCTATGATGAGCTTTTGATTAAAGACCGGGAAGTAAAGAAAAAACCGGCGGGATTTTCTGACGGAAACAGCGTAATTGAATATGAGCGGAGTGAACGGGAAGATTTCGGGCGGGCGTTTCAATACGACCGTCTGGCTGCCGTGCAGTACGCGGAGAAGTTTTGGAATAAACGAAATCCCGCTTATAAAAATTTCAGCGATAATTGCACCAATTTTATTTCCCAATGTTTACATGCCGGAAAAGCACCGATGCGGGGGCATCCGAACAGAGGCTCAGGCTGGTGGATGAAGGCAAGCTCGTGGAGCTACAGCTGGACGGTCGCGCATTCGATGAAGATGTATCTGGCCCAATCCAAGGCAGGGCTCCGCGCATTGCAAGTATCAAGAGCTGAAGAACTGATGCCCGGAGATATCATTTGCTATGATTTTGAAGGAGACGGCCGTTTTAATCATACGGCGATCGTGGTCGCAAAAGATAAAAGCAATATGCCGCTCGTCAATGCCCAAACGTATGACAGCAGAATGAGATATTGGTCATATGAGGATTCAACGGCGTATACTCCTTCCATCAGATATGCGTTTTTTCATATTACGGATGATACGACAAAAGAGTAATTAATGATATAATGGTGGGCGGAATAAAAAACAGAGGTGAACATCGTGGCATTACATGTCGTTTTATATCAACCCGAAATCCCGGCCAATACGGGAAATATCGCACGTACTTGTGCGGCAACAGACACAACGCTTCATTTGATCCGCCCGCTCGGATTCTCAACCGATGATAAAATGCTGAAGCGAGCCGGACTCGATTATTGGGAGTTCGTCAACGTCGTATATCATGATTCATTGGAAGAATTATTTGAGGCATATGAGAACGGAAAGTTTTTCTTCATTACAAAATTCGGCCAAAAGCCGCACACATCATTTGATTACTCAAATACAGAGGAAGACTTTTTCTTCGTATTCGGCAGAGAAACGAGCGGACTTCCGAAAGAATTGATCGAAAACAATATGGACCGCTGCCTGCGTCTGCCGATGACCGAGCATGTGAGATCATTAAACCTGTCCAACACGGCCGCGATTCTTGTATATGAAGCGCTGCGCCAGCAAAATTACAGAGATTTGACGTGAGAAAAAACGCCCGCATCCGGGCGTTTTTTTATTGAATAAAAAAGACGGGCAGCAGCGGTTCACGGCATTTTTATATTTTCAGGCTTAACAACGTAACAGTGTTATGTTACAATACATTCATCGAAGGAGCTGGATTCATGGAGGAACAACTGATTTCTAAAAAAGAATTGCTGGAAGAAACATCAATTTCATACGGGCAGCTGTACCGGTGGAAACGGAAAAATTTAATTCCTGAAGAATGGTTTATCCGAAAATCGACGTTTACAGGCCAGGAAACATTTTTTCCGAGAGCGGAAATATTAAAACGCATCTCAAAAATACAGAAAATGAAAGAAAATCTGTCTCTGGATGAAATGAGAGAAATGCTGTCTCCGCAAATGACTGATGTCAATATAACGTCTGCGGAACTGCTTCAAAAGGGACTGATTTCAAAAGCCGCGCTGCAAGTTTATGGCGAAGACGGCGTGACATTCACGTCCCGCGCGCTGCTGTCTTTATATGTGCTTGAAGGGCTTTTGCAATCGGGCAATATCAGCCTTGAGGAAGGAAAATTGGCGGCAGGGGTGCTGAAAACGTATGAGGCTACCGAGCTGAAAGCGAATACGGAGCTTGTCATGCTCCGAAAGCTTGGCGTAACGACGTGCTTCATCGCAGACGCGGAACATATTTTATTTGAACCGACTGTCAAAGTGGTTGAACGGGTGGCGCTTGCTGCGGCATCGGAAGAATTAAAAACGAAATGGATGCAGGAGGACCATCAATGGAAGTAACAGATAAATTAGTCATCAACGGTTCGGGAAGTTCAAAAGGAGGCCGTTTTCATACAGTGGAGATCAACGGAAGCGGCACGGTGTCAGGTGATGTGGAGTGCACGAGCCTTTTGTTTAACGGCAGCGGAAAAACAGACGGACATGTCAAGACGCAAACGCTGACGATCAGCGGTTCGGGGAAAATTTCCGGCAGCGCCGAAGCTGAATCCATCCGTATCAACGGAACGGGTGTCATTAAAGGTGATGTCAAAACGGAGCGGCTGAACGTCGCGGGATTTTCATCTTTCGGCGGCGGTGTGAAAGCTGATGATATTTTCATATCCGGGAAAGCCGGGATTGAAGGCGATTGCGAGACAGAGACGTTCCGTTCGGAAGGCAAATGCAAGATCGGCGGCCTGCTGAATGCCGATGAAGTCAGTATTAAGCTGGCGGCGGGAGAAAGCCATGTGAAAGAGATCGGCTGCCGCCATTTGAAAGTGATGAGCAGAAAGAGCGTGCTTACGCGTTTTAAGCTGATGCCGGCCCCGGTGCTGACAGCAGAGCTGATTGAAGGTGACATCATTGAATTGGCGGACACGAACGCGAAGACAGTCCGCGGGAATCATGTGCGGATCGGCGCAGGCTGCACCATTGGGACTGTGGAATACAGCGGCGATTTTACATGTGATCCTTCCGCTTTGGTTAACAAAGTCGTGAAACGATAGGAGGAGCTGCGATGGAAACGACAAAAAAATTGAGTCATTTAAAAATGTACGGAGCCGGACACGCCTCCGGCGGTTCCTACCAAAATGTAAGTATAAAAGGGGAAGGAACTGTCGGCGAAGGACTTCAAAGCGAACGCTGCCGGATATTCGGTACGGGACTTTTTCTCGGAGATGCCGAGATCAGCAGGCTGAAAATTTTCGGAGAGCATGAAGTTGCAGGAGATTTATCAGCACATTCAGCAAATGTGATCGGCACATTGAAAGTCGGCGGCTCCATGCGTTTCGCCAGGATGGGGCTGAAAGGACTTGCTGAAATTGGCGGCGGGGCCGCGGGAGAGCAGTGTCATATAAAAGGCAGTCTCACCGTCAACGGCAATTGCGAGACGGAGCTGCTTCATGTAACAGGATGTATCAATGTGGCGGGATTGTTAAACGCAGGGGACGTAAACATCCATTTGCGTTATGACCGAAGCCGTGTGAAAGAAATCGGCGGCACATCGATCACCGTCAGACGGAAACCCGGTTTTCTTAAACGGAAAGGCGGCATGCTTTCTGCTGAATTGATCGAAGGAGACGCAATTTACCTCGAATACACGGAAGCGGACATTGTCAGAGGGAAGCGTGTGGAAATCGGCCCGGGGTGCAAAATCGGAAAAATCGAGTATCAAACAAGCTGCAAGTCTCATGAAAAATCAACTGTCCAAGAACATATTCAAATATGAAACATTGTTATGTTGTACAGGAAAGGGTGCTCTCCATAAAGAGCACCCTTTTGCCGTTATTTGTTTTCAGGTTTGCTGTCGTAACCCGCCGTAAAAATGGATACTAAAAAAGTGAGAATGACCCCAAGTAAAATGATCGTTTTCATCATGTCTCCTCCTCTTTGCTTTTCCATTTGATGTCCGAGTCTGGATGAAACTGTATTTCTTTCATTATGAACGGTGCACCGGACCCTTGTCAATGACGGCCTTATAACGTCTTTATTTTTAAGAAACGAAAAGCATGTATTATCACGTCACCGCATAGATTGTAACAAAGTACCTTATTTCTAGTGCATTAACCATGATAGAGGAGGTTCTTATGGATATATTAAAGAAAATTGAAAAGTACAGAGAGGAAGAGCAGCGTCTCAAATGGGAAGGGACGTTCGCTGATTATTTGGAGATCATAAAAGAAAATCCATTGGTCGCGCAGTCTGCTCATTCTCGCGTTTTTAATATGATAAAAGACAGCGGAATCGAAGAGGATGACGGGAAAAAGACATACAGCTTTTTCTCGAGGGAGCTGTTCGGCCTTGAGGAATCTCTGGAACGGCTCGTGGAGGAATACTTTCACCCGGCCGCCAAGCGGCTCGATGTAAGAAAAAGGATTTTACTATTGATGGGACCCGTCAGCGGCGGAAAGTCAACTCTTGTCACCATGCTGAAAAAAGGGCTTGAAGCCTACTCATTGACAGACAACGGCGCTGTTTACGCCATTAAAGGCTGCCCGATGCATGAAGATCCTCTCCATCTCATTCCCCATCATCTGCGCGACGACTTCTACAGAGAATACGGCATCAGAATTGAGGGCAGCCTTTCTCCGCTTAATGTCATGCGGCTTGAAGAAGAATACGGCGGCAGAATTGAGGATGTTAAAGTTGAACGTATATTCTTCTCGGAGGATAAACGTACCGGAATCGGAACCTTCAGCCCGTCTGACCCGAAATCACAGGATATCGCCGATTTGACGGGGAGCATTGATTTTTCGACGATTGCCGAATACGGCTCGGAATCAGATCCGCGCGCTTATCGGTTTGACGGTGAATTAAATAAAGCGAACCGCGGAATGATGGAGTTTCAGGAAATGCTGAAATGCGATGAAAAATTTCTTTGGCACCTTCTGTCACTCACGCAGGAAGGGAATTTCAAAGCCGGACGGTTTGCGCTCATCTCCGCTGACGAATTGATTGTTGCGCATACGAACGAAACGGAGTACCGCTCGTTTATCGCCAATAAGAAAAATGAAGCCCTTCACTCCAGAATCATCGTGATGCCTGTTCCTTATAATTTAAAGGTGTCAGAGGAAGAACGGATTTATGAAAAAATGATTTCTGAAAGTGATGTTTCTGACGTACACATCGCCCCCCATACATTAAAAGTGGCCGCGATGTTTTCTATTTTGACCCGGCTGAAGGAACCGAACCGCTCTGATATTGATCTCGTCAAAAAAATGAGGCTCTATGACGGAGAAAGCGTTGAAGGTTACAATTCCGTTGATCTGGAGGATATGAAGAAGGAATTCCATGATGAAGGAATGAGCGGAATTGACCCGCGTTATGTCATCAACCGCATTTCCTCAACGATTATCAGAAAAAATATGGAATCCATCAATTCGCTTGACGTGCTGCGTTCCTTAAAAGAAGGACTCGACCAGCATCCGTCCATCTCCGCCGAGGACAAAGAGCGGTATATGAATTTTATTTCCGCCGCCAGGAAAGAGTACGATGACATCGCCAAAAAGGAAGTGCAGAAGGCGTTCGTCTATTCATATGAAGAATCCGCGAAAACTCTTATGGACAATTATTTAGATAATGTGGAAGCGTACTGCAATAAAAATAAGCTTCGCGATCCGCTGACGGGTGAAGAAATGAATCCTGACGAAAAACTGATGAGATCCATTGAAGAGCAGATCGGCATTTCAGAAAACGCCAAAAAAGCGTTCCGCGAAGAAATCTTAATCCGCATATCCGCCTATGCAAGAAAAGGAAAACGCTTTGACTATAATTCGCACGAAAGACTCCGCGAAGCGATTCAGAAAAAGCTGTTCGCAGACTTAAAAGATGTAGTGAAAATTACGACCTCCACCAAAACGCCGGATGAACAGCAGCTTAAAAAGGTCAATGAGGTAGTGGCAAGGTTAATAGATGAACACGGCTATAATTCGACAAGCGCTAATGAACTGCTGAAGTATGTCGGAAGCTTGTTAAACCGCTGATATTTGATTTCATCGAGAGGCCCGTCTGTAAAAGGACGGGTTCTTTTGTCTGTTTTTCGCAATTGTTTGTCAATTGGAGAGTCCGGCCGGCATAAGATAAAAATAAATCTTTTCGCCGGACTTGTTTCATAAACAGGACCAAGCCGGAATACACATGTAAAACGACCATAACGGTTAAGGAGGGGAATTCATGTCCCGTAATGACAGCGGAAATTTTTTGATTTCAGAGGAAGACTGGTCCCTCCATCGCAAAGGCTTTGACGACCAGCAGCGCCACCAAAAGAAAGTGCAGGAAGCGATAAAAAACAACCTTCCGGATCTTGTCACTGAAGAAAGCATTATTATGTCCAACGGAAAAGATGTCGTGAAAATCCCGATTCGTTCGCTTGATGAATATAAAATCCGTTATAACTATGATAAAAATAAACATGTCGGCCAAGGCGACGGCGACAGCGAAGTCGGCGATGTCGTCGCAAGAGACGGCGCAGATAAAAAGCAGGGTGCCGGAAAAGGCCAGGGAGCAGGCGATCAGGCAGGCGAGGATTATTATGAAGCGGAAGTTTCATTGATGGATCTGGAAGAAGCGCTGTTTCAGGAATTAGAACTGCCGAATCTGCAGCAAAAGGAAAGGGACAATATCGTCCATACCGATATCGAGTTCAATGATATCCGGAAAACCGGGCTGACAGGGAATATCGATAAGAAAAGGACGATGCTGTCGGCCTATAAACGAAACGCTATGACAGGCAAGCCGTCGTTTTACCCTATTTATCCGGAAGATCTGAAATACAAAACATGGAATGATGTGACGAAGCCGGAATCGAAAGCTGTCGTTTTAGCCATGATGGATACAAGCGGTTCGATGGGCGTATGGGAAAAGTATATGGCGAGGAGCTTCTTTTTTTGGATGACACGATTTTTACGGACAAAGTATGAAACGGTTGATATCGAATTTATCGCCCACCATACGGAAGCGAAGGTTGTGTCGGAAGAAGATTTTTTCTCGAAAGGCGAGAGCGGGGGCACCATCTGTTCCTCCGTTTACCGGAAGTCTCTTGAATTAATTGATGAAAAATATGACCCCGCCCGCTACAACATCTATCCGTTTCATTTTTCAGACGGAGATAACCTGACTTCGGATAACGCCCGGTGCGTAAAGCTCGTCAATGACATCATGAAAAAATCGAATCTGTTCTGTTACGGGGAGGTCAATCAATATAACAGGCATTCCACCCTCATGTCCGCCTATAAAAATGTCAAAGATGATAAATTTAAATACTACATCCTGAAACAGAAATCGGACGTATTTCAAGCGCTGAAAAGCTTTTTTAAAAATGAGGAAGCGGGTATAAGCAAAGCATCGTATTAAATATAAAGCCGAGTGAAGAATCGTGCGGCCGCGGTTCTTCACCCGGCTTTTTTAAATTAAAAATAAAGAGAAAAAACGGCATAAAAAAAATCCTTAAAAAATGAAACTTTTCTCTTTACAAACCTTCTTTCATTTATTAATATTTTATCTTGTGAACTATTATTAAGGGAATGAGGTGAAAATACGGTGATTGAATCAGAGCTCGCTTTGCTCAGTTTTGAACAGCTGTTTGATACTTCCAGATCGATTTACAAAAAGCAGAAAATGATTCTGGAGACAGTGCTTGAACCTTTTGATATTACAGTGCTGCAGTATCTGCTGATGTTCAAAATACATAAGAGCAAAAGCACGCAGCTTTCAAGGCTGGCTTTGTCGCTTGATCTGAAACCGGCGTCTGTCACGAGAATGACCGATATTCTGTATAAGCGCCGCCTAATGGTTCGGAGCGACTATCACGACGACCGGCGTGTTGTTATGATTCAGTTAACCGAAGAGGGGGAAGAACTTCTAAAGAAAGCTGCTGTTCAATATGCCGAAAAAGCGGCGGTCTTATACCGGCAGCTCAATACCGCTGAACTGCAGTACCTGCGCAAGCTTGCGGAAAGTTTAACGAAGCTTGCAAACGGCTGTGCAGTGAAAAACGGAAAATAAAAAAATCCCCACATATTTTTATCATCATTCCACAAAATGATAGAGGAAGAAACGAAAGGAGAAAACAAAATGAACAGAGGACGTTTAATTCTGACCAACATTATCGGTTTGATTGTTGTTCTTGCAATTATAGGCGGAGGTGCTTACTACTATTATCAAAGCACACACTATGTAAAAACCGATGAAGCGAAAGTTGCCGGCGACATGGCTGCTATCACAGCTCCTGCTGCGGGTAAAGTAACTGACTGGAACCTTGATGAGGGGAAAGAAGTAAGCAAAAACGACGTTGTTGCAAAAATTAAAGGACAGCAAAATGCTGACGTAAAAGCCATCATGGATGGAACAATCGTGAAAAACGAAGTGAAAAACGGCCAAATGGTGCAAGCCGGTACGACAATTGCCCAGGAAATTGACATGAAACACCTTTACATCACTGCAAACATTAAAGAAACAGACATTAGAGACATTGAAGTAGGAAACAAAGTAGACGTAATTGTTGACGGCGATCCTAATACAACATTTGACGGAACAGTAGAAGAAATCGGTTATGCGACAAATTCAACATTTGATATGCTGCCTTCTTCAAACTCAAGCGGCAACTACACTAAAGTAACGCAAAAAGTTCCTGTTAAAATTTCACTCAGCAACCCATCTGACAAGGTGCTTCCTGGTATGAACGCATCTGTAAAAATCTCTGAATAATACAGATCAGTCATCAAACCATGAAGGGAGGTTGTCTTAGGTGGCTAAATCAGATAATCAAGTAAAAAGTCCTAAAACATTGCTTATTGTGCTTATGGCCGGATTATTCCTGGCGATCTTGAACCAAACGCTTCTTAACGTGGCGATGCCGCACTTAATGACCGAGTTCGGTGTGAGTGCGACGACGATTCAGTGGCTTACGACCGGATACATGCTGGTCAACGGTGTTTTGATTCCGTTATCTGCGTTCTTAATTACCCGGTTCGGACAGAGAAGCCTCTTTCTCGTAGCCATGTTCTGTTTTACAGCGGGAACGTTAGTCTGCGGAATCGCGCCTAACTTCTCAACCATGCTGATCGGCCGGTTAATTCAGGCGGTCGGCGGCGGTATCCTGCAGCCGCTGGTCATGACAACCATTCTGCTTATCTTCCCGCCTGAAAGCAGGGGGAAAGGAATGGGGATTTTCGGTCTTGCGATGATGTTTGCTCCGGCGGTCGGACCGACTCTATCCGGCTGGATCATCGAGCATTACACATGGCGCATTATGTTCTACGGCCTTGTTCCGATCGGGGCAATCGTTATTATCATAGCGTTTTTCCTCTTTAAGAACTTGGTGGAACCGCAAAAAATCAAACTCGACAGCTTGGGTGCGATTCTATCTATTGTCGGATTCGCCTCATTGCTTTACGGAGTCAGTGAAGCGGGCAGCGACGGCTGGGGAGATCCGATCGTGCTGTCTACCGTCATTGTCGGTGTCATCGCGATTGCCGCGTTTGTCATTCAGCAATTGCGCTCTGAAAAACCGATGCTCGACTTCCGGGTATTTAAATATGATATTTTCTCACTTTCCAGTGTCATTAATATCATTATTACCGTTGCGCTTTACACAGGAATGTTCCTGCTTCCGATTTACCTGCAGAACTTAGTCGGCTTTACGGCGCTGCAATCGGGTCTCTTGCTATTGCCGGGCGCGATTGTCATGCTGATCATGTCGCCGATTTCCGGTATTCTGTTTGACAAAATCGGTCCGAGACCGCTTGCGATTATCGGGCTGGTCATCACGGTCGCAACGACATTCCAGTACACAAAATTGACAATTGACACACCTTACACGCACATTATGCTTGTCTATGCCATCCGCGCATTCGGTATGTCACTGTTAATGATGCCTGTTATGACAGCCGGAATGAACCAGCTTCCGGCACGGTTGAACAGCCACGGCACGGCGATGAGCAACACGCTCCGCCAGATCAGCGGATCAATCGGAACAAGTTTGATCACAACGATTTATACGAACCGTACGACAATGCATTATTCGCAGATTGCGGATAAAACAAGCACGGCTGATCCAAGCTTCATGCAGTCGTTCCAAAGCGCGGTTTCTAATTTAATGGTCAACATGAACATGTCGCTTGATGCGGCGAAACAAACCGTTTATTCATATCTCTACAAAACAGCTTCACTTAATTCCAACGTTATGGGGATTAATGACGCGTTTATGTGGGCGACGATCTTTGCGGTTATCGGCGTAGTCCTGAGCCTGTTCTTGCGTGACGTACGGAAAGACAAACAGCGGGCGAAGAAAAAAGAGGAGCTGTCATTGCTTCCGGCCCCTAAAGAAGTGAAGGAATCTTAATCATCTGAATGGGAGGTTTCCTGAATGAAAATTTACGTAGTGTACGATAGTGAAGGCGAACACACAAAACACCTTGCTGAAGCCATTGCCGAAGGAGCACGAGAAAACGCTGAGGCTGAAGTCCTGATCGACCATGTCGATCAAGCAGACATCCGCAAGCTGAAAGACATGGATGCCATTATCTGGGGATGCCCGGGACACTTTGGCACCATCAGTTCAGGCTTAAAAGCGTGGATCGACAGACTCGGCTATCTGTGGGCTGAAGGCGAGCTGATTGATAAAGTCGGCGCTGTATTCTGTACGACGGCGACAACACACGGCGGATTAGAAATGACAATGCACAATCTGATCACTCCTATGTTTCACCAAGGCATGATTGTTGTCGGTCTTCCCGGCAACGTTCCTGAAAACGCGCTGTACGGCTCTTACTACGGCGCGGGCGTCACATGCCCGGTTGACAGCGATGTGCTGATGACGGAAGAAGGCCTTCAATTAGGCCGTGCGCTTGGCAGACGTGTCAGCCAGGTCACTGGTAATCTAACTGCCGGACGACAGTAAGGAGAGGGTTATATGGCCATTATTATAGCGGTTATTGCTGCTGTCATTGTGATTGCACTTCTTATCACATTCAATGTCCGCAGCACTTCTGCAGGACAGGATGTCAAAGAAGAAAAGAGAGAAGCGATCGGCACTACAGCCGAACAGCCGGAAAAGCATGATCCGGCCGAGGAGCGCTCAGCCGAGCATGCTCCCGTCGTTGTAAAATCTGAATCTCCCCGTGAGAAAAAGAATACAATGGGCGATGATGTGTACCGTCAGGCGCTTCAGAAGTTTAAGACTTCTGAGACGGATCAGGAACCAAACGCTCCTGATAGCGGCGGCAAAATGCAGGATAGCAGCTATCGTGATGCGCTGCTCTCCTTAAAAAACAAAAAGAAGTAATTGAAAAGGCAAATCCGCGTAAGAGTGGATTTGTCTTTTTTTTATTGAAGATATTGTAATACATGATGATCTAGTGTACTATGTTACTCATACACTTGATCCGAATGGAGAGAGAAAGAATGACATCGTTTTTAGGTTTGCTGAAAAAAGATGCGAAAGTTTCATGGATTTGGCTCGCGGTGTGGCTTTGCGGCATGATTTGCTGGGCGTTTGCAGCCCACGTCATCGCTGCCCGTCAGAAAGAACCGCTCGTCATTTTCGGCTTTTTTACGGCAATGGGGTTTTTTCAATTTCTTGTAGCGCCGCTTTTTATGTATTATCACCTTCATAAAGAAGGAAAAAACCAGCTGTGGCTTTACAATCCGAATGGGGGATTTTATCTGCTGGCTTCCAAGCTGACGGCCTCACTGCTGTATCAGTTGATCGGGCAGCTGGCGCTGACCGGTTACGGCATTTGGATGTACCGGATGCTTTCTGCAAAAGGAGCGCTGGAACACGCCATTCCCCTGGCCGGCACATTAACCGGGCTGAATGCTTACCTGCTGATCAGTTCAGCGTACTTATCTGTGATCGTGGCCGTATTTTGGACTGTTTTTCACTCATTAAAACATTTTCCCGTCCTCCGTTGGGTGATCTGCATCGTGCTTGCGTTTGTCTGGACCTATATTGACGATAAAATCATTACGCCTTTCACTTCATCTCAACATGATTTATGGCCGGTAAAAGTGTATGCGAATTTTCATTTTCATTATACAAAATTGACCGGATGGACGATGGAGCTGAAAGCCGTCCACATTTCGCTTTTCAGCTTCCTGGCAGTGATCGTGCTTGCAACGCTCTGTCTCGCGCTGGCCTCTATGCTGCTGAATCGAAAGGTTGAGGTGTAATGATGGAGAATGAATTTCAGTCATCCAAGCCGATTTATCTGCAGATTGCCGATCGTATATATTACCGGCTGATCCGAAGTGAGCTTTCACCGGGGGACAAACTGCCGTCCGTAAGGGAGATGGCCGTACAGATGAAAGTGAATCCGAACACGATACAAAGAACGTACAGTGAAATGGAAAGGCTGGGGATCGTGGAGACGAGAAGAGGACAGGGAACCTTTATAGCGGAAAGATCCGATCTGAAAGCAGAGCTGAAAGACAGGCTGACAAAAGACGTTTTCAAACGCTTTATTCAGGAAATGGCGGAGCTGGGGTTATCTCCTGAGGAAATGCTCGACGGGATCAAACAATATGCGGAGGAAGCAAACGATGAATCTTGATTTTGAACGCGTAACAAAAAAATACGGCCGCAGGATCGCGGTCAGCGATGTATCATTTTCATTGTCTCCGGGTAAAATCTACGGAATTTTAGGGCCGAACGGAAGCGGTAAATCAACAACGCTTAAAATGCTTGCCGGGCTTGCGTTCCCGACATCGGGCGCTGTCCGGATGGGAGACTGCGCAGTAAGCAGGAACATGCTGTTTCGTACGGCTTATTTAACCGAACATGATATGTTTTCCGCCCGGACGACTGTCGGTGATATGCTCACATTTTATCATTCGCAATTCTCGGATTTTCAGCTGGAAAAAGCACATAACCTATTAGCGGAAATGAATCTTTCAGCGGAGCAGAAGATAAAAGAGCTGTCCAAAGGCAGCCGGGGCAGGCTGAAAATCGTTTTGGCCCTGTCGAGAAAAGCATCGGTCATTCTGCTGGATGAGCCGTTTTCAGGTCTTGATCCGGCGGTCAGGGAGTCGATTGTCAACAGTCTCGTATCTTATATTGATTTTGACAGCCAGATCGTCGTCATCGCCACGCATGAGATCGGCGAGATTGAGACGCTGTTAGACGAAGTGATGGTTTTCATAAAAGGGAAAATCGCTGAACGGCGCGAGGTCGAAGAAATTCGGGAACAGGAAGGAATGTCTGTGCTGCAATGGTATAGAAGCGTCATGCAGGCGCACGAAATAGAAGGGGGATTCTAATTGGAAACGGTATTAGAACTGCAACAGGTAAAGAAAACGATAAAAGGACGAACGATTATTCATGATCTAAGCTTCTCCGTCCGGGCGGGCGAAGTGTTTGGATTTTTAGGGCCGAACGGAGCGGGGAAAACCACTACGATCAGAATGATGGTCGGATTAATGAAACTGTCTCAGGGAGACATCGTAATCTGCGGGGAATCCATTACGAAAAACTATGCAAAAGCGGTCAGGCACGTCGGAGCCATCGTGGAAAACCCGGAGCTGTACAAATTCCTGAGCGGCTATAAAAATTTACAGCAGTACGCAAGGATGGTAAAAGGCGTTACGAAAGAAAAAATAGATGAGGTCATCGAGCTCGTCGGGTTGCAGGACAGAATACATGACAAAGTAAAAACCTACTCTCTCGGGATGAGACAGCGTCTCGGCCTCGCCCAAAGCCTGCTGCATAATCCTAAGGTGCTGATTCTGGATGAGCCGACAAACGGCCTCGATCCCGCCGGCATCAGAGAAATCAGGGACCATCTGAAAAAGCTGACACGTGAAAAAGGAATGGCTGTCATCGTCTCAAGCCATCTTCTGTCAGAAATGGAGCTAATGTGCGATCGAATCGGCATTCTGCAAAAAGGAGAGCTTGTCGATATTCAAAAAGTAAGGGATGAAGAAAAAGAGGATAAAGATACATACTTCTTCCATATTGAACAAAGAGAAGAGGCTCTTGCCGTTTTGAGTCAGTTTGACTGTGTGAAGAAGACAAACGGCATTGAGATCCAGCTGTCCAAACAGGAAGTGCCTGATGTGATATCACTGCTCGTCCGTGAAAACATCCGCTTATATGAAGTGAAAATCATGACAAAATCTTTGGAAGACCGTTTCTTGGAGATTACCGGCGGGACGAAAGAGGAGGTTCAATATGTTTAAGCTGATCTATAATGAATGGATAAAAATTTTCAGCCGCGTCGGCACGTGGGCTATGATTGTGATTTTAGGCGTTTCGATGATCGGTTTTGCGCTTCTGTCAAACCATTTCACCTCGAGCGAAGCCAATCCGAATTGGAAACAGGAGCTCCAGGCTGAAAACAAAGAAATGAAACAGCAGATGAAGGAAACCGGAAATCAGACGCTCATTGATAACCTGAAACAGAATGTCGCGATAAATCAATACCGTATGGATCATAACATCCCCGAGGATACAGGGTACACAGTGTGGTCATACGTAGCTGATTCTTCGATGATGACTGTTTTGACCGGGCTGTTTACGATTATCATTGCCGCAGGCATCGTGGCGAATGAGTTCAACTGGGGGACGATCAAGCTGCTGGCCATCCGTCCGCTCAGCCGTTTTCAGATTTTGCTATCTAAATATATGACGGTGCTGCTGTTCGGACTGCTGATGCTTGTGATTTTATTTGCCGGCTCCGCTCTGTTGGGATTGGTCTTTTTCGGTACAGGCGGAGATACTGCGGCTGATGTTCATCTCGTATACAAAGACGGCCATGTTTTTGAGCAAAATATCATCGCTTTCCTCGCTAAAACATATGTCTATGAATCTGTCTCCGCTTTTATGCTTGCGACGATGGCGTTTATGCTGTCTGCGGTATTCCGGAACAGCTCATTAGCGGTCGGATTTTCTATTTTTTTATTGGTTATGGGGAACACCGCGACGGTATTTCTTGCTGCGAAATTTGAATGGACCAAATATATTTTATTTGCGAACACGGATTTGTCGCAATATATGAACGGGACTCCTTTAGTAGAGGGGATGAAGATGACATTTTCGGTTGTGATGCTTGTGATTTACTTCGTTATTTTTCTGGCGCTCGCATTCGGCGTCTTCTTAAAACGGGATATTGCCACCTGATATAAAAAAGCTGTTTTGCCTTTGCAAAACAGCTTTTCGTTTTAGATGAAAAAAACCTGCCGGCGTACACCGGCAGGTTTTTTAAAACAATTTATGCTTTTGTTACGTTAGCAGCTTGTGGTCCGCGGTTTCCTTCAACGATTTCGAAAGAAACAGATTGGCCTTCTTCTAAAGTTTTGAAGCCTTCGCCTTGAATAGCAGAGAAGTGAACGAATACATCGTCTTGACCTTCTACTTCGATGAATCCGAATCCTTTTTCAGAGTTGAACCATTTTACTTTACCTTCTAACATGAAATTTCCTCCTAAAGCGACATAACGCTTAAATTCACTATTCTTGCTCTAAAACAAACTTCCAAGACGAAAACTCTTACAAAACTTTCTTCTTAAAGATAGTTCGAACAAAAATAATTACCTTTACTCTACCAGCAATCCGAAGAAAAAACAACTGCTAAATGTAACTTTTTTCGAAATAACATGTTTTAAGAGGAAAATGCTCTGATACGGAAATCTGATTTGAGACCAGAACGGCCCATTTTCAGCTGATAAAAACCGCATTGCAGCCTCTTAAGGAAGCAATTGACAACCCTTTTTTTAATCGGTATTGTATGTAATCATGAGCCCGAATACCATGGTGCAGCTTCTGTACATAAAAATAGATAGGGAGTAGGTCAACTTGAATCTGCGGCTTATAAACAGTCTGTTTCTTTTCATTTTGATCATGTCACTTACTTCATGCCATTATCCTGATGGGAACCGGACCATTACTATCGGAATCAATGAATCTGATCAATCGATCTGGGAGTTTGTCGCGAAAAAAGCCGGTGAGGAAGGATTGCAGCTTTCTTTGGTAACGTTTTCGGATTATGCCGAGGCCGATTTGGCACTTGCCGGCGGGGATCTCCACGCCAATGCGTTTCAATCCGTTACTAATTTTAAATCTTTGCCGCCTCATGTGAAAAAGAAGCTGGCTCCTTTAGGAACGACATATGCGGCATCGCTGGGGGTGTATTCCAAGCAACATAAACGGCTGAAGGATATACCGGACGGAGCGGTCATTGCCGTGCCTGATGAAGCGGCGGCCTTCGGCAGGGCGCTTTTTCTCATGCAGGAGGCCGGACTGATTACATTGAAAAAGGGATTCAGCGGTACGGGGTCAACGGATATGATCAAGGACAACCCGAAGCATCTGACCTTAAAAACGGAAACAAAAAAGAACGCCTATCAGGCGGCGGAACATGCTGACGCAGCAGTTCTCAGTCAAAGCGAGGCGAAAAAAGCAGGATTTCATGCGGAGAAGGACGCGCTGATCCGATCGGCGCAAATGAAGGAAGCGTATATTCATCTGATCGCCGTCAGAGCTGAGGATAAAGATGATGAACGGATGCAAAAACTCCTGTCTTTGTATCAATCAGACGATACCGCGGCGTTGATTGAAAAAGAATATGAGGGCAGCCTGATTCCCGTTTTCCTGAGGGGCGGCTTTCTCACTGAAAAGAAAGAATGATTTCCTCTTCGGGCGATCATTCTTTTTTTTCAGTGCTGCACACTTGATTGCGCCCTGATGTTTTCGCTTTGTACAGCATCCGGTCCGCGATCAGGGGCAATGTCTGAGGATCCGGTGTATTTGTCGGATAATGCGCGATGCCGAGGGAAACGGTCACGGGAATTGTATCTCCGCTCGTCAGCAGAATCGGGTTCGCGTCAATCGTGTGCCTGATTTCCTCTGCGAGGTGAAGCCCTTTTGTATAGGTGCAATTGGGCATAAGCACGGCAAATTCTTCCCCGCCGATGCGGGCTGACGTATGAGAACTGCTGAGTAAGAACCTCAGGCGCGCGCCCAGTTCCTTCAGCACTTGGTCCCCTTCATAATGGCCGTATTGATCATTGATCTGCTTAAAGTGATCAATATCCAAATAAATAAGCGCGAGCTGAGACGAGGGGGATTGAGACGCCCGATCGTACAGAACGCGCGAGACGTCCTCGAATTTTCTCTTATTAAAAATCCCCGTCAGAAAATCATAATTCGCTTGAAACTTGTATTGCTTGAACAAAACGCGGGCATCGGCTTCGTGTTTGATGATATACAGTGACAGCATTCCGCCCAAGATGGAAATGAGCCAATAATAAACGAGGGCCCCGGCAGGCTGTTCAGGCATAAGAAACAGCAGCGTCAAGGTGAAAATAACATTTGAAAAAAGCAGCATAACGAACGCCTTTTTGTGATCCGGCTTTTTTCCTCTGAGGACGGCTGCCGAAAGTATCGCAATAACCCCGACTGCGGCGATGGAAAAAATGGCGCTTGCATTGAAATTGATCAGGATACGGCCTGCGACGATAATCGCAAAGGCGGATGCTGTAGACACCCAGCCTCCGTAAAGAGCGGCGATGATAATGGGGATATTTCTGAGATCAATGATGGAATCGGAGTAAGAAAAGCCGAAAACAATCAGAAAAACCCCTAAAAGCCCGCAGACCGTTCCCTTCAGTAATTGAAACATCGGACGGTCTTCTTTATACGAAAGCGACTCTTTAAAAAGAAGGGTGAACAGATAATTAAATGTGATTAAAATCGTTAAATTAAGAAACAGTTCCTTCAGCATAACAATCACCCTTATATAAGTTACTAGAGAAAGGGTGGAAAGAAAAGAGAAAAATCAATAAAAATACATATATTGTCAATCCTTACTTGACCGATCGGAATTGATATAATATAGTGTTAAAGGATAATGAGCAAGGGAGTGTTTACCTGTTTTGGAGAATTTATTTGTAGTCTTACATGTTTTTATTATGCTTTTGCTTATAGCAGGTCTGTTTGTCATGCAAAAAAAACACGTTTCCTTTTCTAAACGTGTCTTTACCGCGCTCGGACTAGGCATTGTATTCGGTTTTGCACTGCAATTGATTTACGGGCCGGCTTCACATATCGTGACACAAACGGCTGATTGGTTTAATATCGCCGGCGGCGGTTATGTCAAATTGCTTCAGATGATCGTCATGCCGCTAGTCTTTATTTCTATTCTCGGCGCATTTACGAAGCTGAAACTGACCCATAACATCGGGAAAATCAGCGGACTGATCATCGGAATTTTGATCGCCACGACAGCAATTGCCGCGGCAGTCGGAATTGTTTCGGCGCTTTCCTTTGATTTGAAAGCCGTTCATATCGACCAGGGAAGCACCGAGTTATCAAGAGGCCAGGAGCTGCAGCAAAAATCTGAGGATATGACGGCCAAAACGCTGCCTCAGCAAATTGTTGAGCTTCTGCCGGGAAATCCGTTTCTTGATTTCACGGGAGCCAGACCGACTTCCACCATCGGAGTCGTTATTTTTGCCGCTTTCCTCGGCATCGCTTTTCTGGGCGTGAAACGGAAGCAGCCGGAGCACGCTGCGACATTCAGCGGAATTGTCGATGCGGTATACGCGATTATTATGCGCGTCGTGACATTAATTTTAAGACTGACGCCTTACGGGGTATTGGCGATTATGACAAAGACGATCGCGACAAGCGACATCGACAGCATTGCGAAACTGGGGATGTTTGTGATCGCTTCATACGCCGCGCTTATCGTCATGTTTATCATTCACTTGCTGCTGATTACGTTCAGCGGTTTAAATCCGATCACATACGTGAAAAAAGCATTTCCTGTCATGGTGTTTGCGTTTACGTCCCGTTCAAGCGCAGGGGCTTTGCCGCTTAATATTAAAACGCAAAAAAGCTTGGGCGTCCCGGAAGGAATTGCGAACTTCGCCGGTTCATTCGGTTTATCGATCGGTCAAAACGGCTGTGCCGGCATTTACCCGGCGATGCTCGCGATGATGATTGCGCCGACAGTAGGGCAAAACCCGTTTGAACCGGGATTTATCATCTCCGTCATCGCCATCGTGGCAATCAGTTCATTCGGTGTAGCAGGCGTGGGGGGCGGCGCGACATTTGCGGCTCTGCTCGTCCTATCCGCTTTGAACATGCCTGTCGCGCTTGCCGGGCTGCTCATTTCAATTGAGCCGTTAATTGACATGGGGCGCACCGCCTTAAATGTGAGCGGCAGTATGACCGCAGGGCTGTTAACAAGTAAAATGACGAAGGAAACCGATACCGCGGTGTACAATGATTCCTCAATCGTCATTGAAGCTGAAGAAGCTTAAGTAGCGCTAAAACGAAAAAATCCTTCATCGTTGAACGAATGAAGGATTTTTTTGTTTCTAATGATTTCCGGGTTCAATTTCTTCCAGCATATTCATCACGGTGCTGTCATTTAAAACATTCACCGCGCTTTCTTCGAAGTGAATCGGCTCGGTATAGTGAGGCTTCGGCGAAGTTTTTTTACTGCGGTCTGCCTGTCCGTCCGTATGGGATGAGCCGGAGCCGGAGTGGTTGCGGGAAGTCTGCTCATGCTGCTGTCCGCCGGATTCCCCGCCGAAAGCCTGTTTGATCAGCTCGGCAGGCTGCACGGAGCCGGTTTGTGAATGCCGTGCTTTGTCCGTGTGCTGCTGTCCGCCGGATTCCCCGCCGAAAGCCTGTTTGATCAGCTCAGCAGGCTGCATGGAGCCGGTTTGTGAATGCCGTGCTTTGTCCGTGTGCTGCTGTCCGCCGGATTCCCCGCCGAAAGCCTGTTGAATCAGGTCAGCAGGCTGCATGGAGTGTGTACCATCTTTATGCTGCATTCGGCCTGAAACCATTCCGGAGATTTTCCGGCGGAATTCGGGTGATAAAGCTGCAATCAGAATCGATGATCCGATCAGCAGCGCTGTCGGGCTGATGCCGCTTTTTTGTCTGAACAAGTTAAATCCCTCCTCATTCAATTGATTACGCTTACCTTTCCCTATCCTTCTGATATTTATCCAAACCGCTCAGAATGCAAACGGCGTGCATAAATCCCGCCGAATAGAAAAACCTATATGTAAAGTGAGAAAGGAGGAATTCACATGATAAAAAAACAAGCAGTTATTTCTGCCCTTCTTCTGCCGATGCTGATTACCGCAGGGTGCAGCATGGGGAACCAGGGAGAAGGAAAACGAAATGACAACCGCACCCAGAATGTAAATTATCGCAACACGCCTAACGACGGTGCGACAAATATGAATACAGTGAACCGTCATAACCAAAACACCGATCACAATGACAACCGTAACCTGAGAGTGGCTGATAAAGCCGCCGACAAGGTGACTGATTTAAAAGAAGTTAAAAATGCGACTGTGATCGTTGCCGGAAACAGCGCTTATGTAGCCGTTGTTCTGACAAACGGACAAAAAGGCGCCATCGCCAACCATTTGAAAAATAAGATTACCGATAAGGTGAAATCAGCCGATAAACATGTCCGGACTGTATATGTATCAGCAAACCCGGACTTCGTTGAACGTATGCAAGGCTACGGAAAACGAATCCAAAACGGCCACCCGGTATCCGGACTGTTTGATGAATTCGGCCAAATGGTGCAGCGTGTATTCCCAAACCCCAATAAATAAATGAATGGAAAAGCCGCATTTGCTGCGGCTTTTTTATTTTATCTGCCGTCACGACCCAGCGCTCCTGAGCATAAAGTAAAGAATGAGATGAAAATTAAAGGATCGGGGAGGGGAGCTTGTTTGCGTGACGGCATGGGGAAACGGGCGGCATTCACTCTGATCCTGTGCGGAGTCCTTGTCATATTGGCTGTCAGTTCAGCCGTTTCAGTAAGTATGATGTACGTCCTGTCAGGCCAAAACAGCCGCTCTGTTCCGACGAAGGAACAAGTGACTGAACACATGAATAAAGAAATTTACAAACATACAGCGATTTATTATACGGCGGATGAAAAGCCGCTCTTGGATCTGACCAAGCTTACGCTGGACCACGCAAAGCGTATCAACCAAATCATTGTCGGCTATAAAGGAGCGGCGCCTCTGGAACTCATTTTCTTTTCGGATGAAGCTGAAATGGAGCAATACTCAGGATTGAAAAATGTAGTCGGTTTTTATTCAGAGCAGGAGCAGATGATGGGGCTTTTGCCAGAAGAGAAAAAACAGCTTTTGAAAAAAGATGAGCTGGCCGTTTTCATGTATAAGCAATTGATTATACATGAATATACACACTACGCGTTTCATCAAAAAACACGGCAATTGGGGACGGATACGTCTGTATTTCCGCTTTGGTTTCATGAGGGGCTGAGCGAGTGGGTTGCGCATTATGATGTGGTCATTGATCCGATTGCATTTTCCGTCGTGCCGTTTGATCAATTAACGACCGACCGAAAATGGCAGAAATCGCGTATGGAATATGAAACGGATGTCTATTTGCAAAGCTTCTATATGATAAAGGATTTAACCGAAACATTCGGAGAAGGCATTATCTTAACCATTATCAATAAAACCGCCGAAACACAGGATTTTGAAAAAGGCTTTGAAGCGGCTACGAAAGAAAGCCTGAAACGATTTGAACATGATTTCACAAAAGCATATGAAAAAAAGAAAACGGCATTGGAGAGTCAGGATTCCAACGCCGTTTTTTTCATTAATGGAGGTTTTGCTGCTGTTGTCCCATTTGTCCTTTAATCGGAGGCATTTGCGGCTGTCCCTGCGCCGGTGCAAATGAATTCAGCATGGTCTGCATATCTTGTGCATTGAGCTGAGGAACCTGATAATAACCGTGTTTGTTTTGGTATAAGAAGATTTCATACGCCATTTCGACATATTGCTGAATTTGGGCGGAGAGCACTCTTCTTGTGACGGGATTGGTCATTTCAAGCGAACTCATCGTCAAGAGAGAAGCTTGAGCTTTAATCAGGCCGAGCATATGGCCGCTTATTCCGAGATCTTTGACATCATTTAATGATTGATTCGGTTTTTTCGGCTGAGTCGGTTTTATACCGTAGACGGCCTGGTTCTGTTCCTCCATCATATATGTCGACGTTTCCTGAGAAGGCTTTTGGCCGGTCTTAAAGCATTCTGCCGTCAGATTATAGAGTCCGAGAATGAATTGATATTGGCGGTCAAGAATGTCGGCCAGCTGCTGATCCTGTATAAACTGTCTGAGCATCATAAATTGATCCAAAACGCCGACTGTTCCGGCCAGCACTTCATGCATATCGAAAAGCTCATGTCCTCCGTGATTCACTTGCGGTGAACCCGGAATCCCCTGATTTACTGGCGGCTGCTGCTGATTCTGCTGCTGTTCCACTGGTTGTTTTCCTCCTTCATGTCAAATCACATTTAAGATGTGAAAAAAGCCGATCCGTTATACATCAAGACATATTTCGTTACATGGGGATTATTTACTATTTTGCGCCAGCGAAGACAATCTTTACAAAAAAGTGATGTGATTCTTAAGAAAATAAGCTAACGTATTTCTTAGAAGACAAGGGGGGAAATGAATGAAGAAAAAAAGGGGTTTGCGTCTTTCGTGCTGTTTGCTGACGGTTTGTTTTATGATGTTCAGCGTGAAAGATGCGGAAGCAATCGGGCAAGCCGGATCACTGAATGAAGCTGGAACGGATAAAGCGTATAAAGAACGGCAGACTGAAGACTCAGGCCGTGTCCCGCTCAGAATCATCAGCATGAATGATCTGCACGGAAAAATTGACCAGCAATATGAGCTTGACCTTAACGGAGACGGTAAACCGGATGGCACTTTCGGACGGATGGACTACGCCGCCGCGTACATTAAAAAGGCGAAAGCCGAGAAAGAACACGCCTTTGTCGTGCATGCGGGCGATATGATCGGGGGCAGCTCTCCCGTGTCAGCCCTTTTTCAGGATGAACCGACAGTAGAACTGATGGAAGACATCGGTTTTGATGTCGGAACTGTCGGCAATCACGAATTAGATGAAGGAACGAATGAGCTTAAACGGATCATCAATGGAGGAGATCATCCGGACGGTAAGGGGACAAGCGGTTATGACGGCCAAAATTTCCCGCTCGTCTGCGCCAACTGTAAATTGAAGTCAGGGGAGTCCTTTCTGCCGCCGTATGAAATCAAATACGTTTCCGGAATTCCGGTCGCATTTATCGGGGTTGTAACCAGATCGGCCGCGGGCATGGTCATTCCGGACGGAATTAAAAATATTACGTTTACGGATGAGGTAAAGGCCGTCAATGACGCCGCCGCTGACCTGAAGAAAAAAGGAATTAAAGCAATCGCCGTGCTCGCCCATATGTCTGCTGAACAAAATGGCTCAGCCATCACGGGAGAATCCGCAAAGCTTGCAAGCGGAACAGACTCAGAGATTGACGTGATTTTCGCCGCGCACAATCATAAAGTCGTAAACGGAGAAATCAACGGCAAGCTGATCGTGCAGGCATTTGAATACGGAAAAGCAATCGGAATCGCCGATCTCGAACTAGATAAAGAATCGAAGGATATCGTGAAAAAATCAGCGGAAATCCAATATATCGATCAAAGTAAAATCAAGCCTGATCCGGATGCGGCAGGCATATTAAGCAAATATGAAGAGAAAGTGAAACCGATTATCAGCGAAACGGTCGGGGAAGCGGCCAATGATATAACGGGCGGGTATTCAAATGACGGCGACACGGCGCTCGGAAATCTGATTGCCGACGGTATGAAAGCGAAGATGAAATCCGATTTTGCGCTTATGAATGGGGGAGGCATCCGGGACGGCTTAAAAAAGGGCCGATTACATGGGGAGATCTTTATAATGTACAGCCGTTCGGCAATGTGCTGACGAAGCTTGAAATCAAAGGAAAAGATTTGCGGGAGATCATCAACGCGCAAATTTCTCCGGTGTACGGACCGGATTACAGCATCAGCGGATTTTCCTATACATGGAACCCGGAAACCGGACAAGCGGTGGATATGAAGATGGCGGACGGCACAGACATACAGCCTGAAAAAGGATATACAGTAACAGTCAATCAATTTATGGCGACAGCGGCGGGGGCAAAATACGGTCCGATCGGGAAACTCGGCAAGAATCCGGTGACGGGGCCTGAGGATTTGGAAGCGACAGTAGACTATGTCAAAAGCTTTTCCGCACCGATTTCTTATCAAACCGACGGCCGCATCCGCACGGCATCAGCCGCCGAAACACCTGATGACACCGGCAATCAGCCGGGAAGCGGGGAAACACCGGGCGGCACCGGGCCTGATAAAGGAGAAAAACCTCAAGCGGAAAAACCCGCTAAAAAACCGGATGCAGCAGAACAGCCTGATCAAGCCAAAAAACTTGAACGTCCTGTCGCAGAAGAAACAGCATCCGATACAGTGCAGTCAATTCCCGAATCCCGTCCGGCGTCTGCTGCAAATTCGGAACAAAGCACAGAACAGACTGAAAGCGGCACACAAAAAGGCCGCCCATTGCCTGATACTTCAGCGGGCAGCCATCAGACGGCATTGGCCGGCCTGGTGATCACGGGTGCCGGCGTATATTGGCTTTTCAGAAAGAAAAGGGGAGCCCGCACACGATGAACAAACTGAAACATATTCCGCTTCTCGTCATCATCGCAGGTGTTATCATCACATGTTACGGAAGCTGGAAGATCATTGATTCACATATGAAAACGAACCAATCGCTTGAAGAAGCAAAAAAAGCAACAGAACCTGTCTTGGAAAAGAAAGAAACAAAAAGCGCTGTGCTGACACAGCGCAAAAAAGAATTTCACCCCAAAACGGGTGAGGCAAGCGGCATTTTAGAAATCCCTGAAATCGACGCTGAGCTCCCTATCGTCGAAGGGACTGACGCAGATGATTTAGCAAAAGGCGTCGGACATTATAAGGACAGCTATTATCCTGGCGATCACGGCCAAATTGTGTTATCCGGCCACAGGGACACGGTGTTCCGCCGGACCGGCGAACTGAAAAAAGGAGACAGACTGAACGTGATTTTGTCTTACGGCACGTTTTCTTATAAAATCAGCCGCACAAAAATCGTCAGCCGGGATGATACGTCTGTCATCACCCTTCAACACGAGAGGGAGGAACTGATCCTGACCACTTGCTATCCGTTTTCTTACATTGGAAATGCGCCGAAACGATATATTATATATGCCGACCCGGTTTAAGAAAAATACGTTTCGGTAAAATGAGCCAGATCAGCCGGCATCGGCGCCTCGGCAACGATTTCTTCTCCTGAGATCGGATGGACGACACTGACTTTTCTGGCGTGAAGCGCCTGCCTGTGAAACAGCGCCCTGCTTCCGCCGTACAGGTCATCGCCCGCCAACGGATGGCCGATGCTTGCCATATGCACCCTGATTTGATGTGTTCTCCCGGTTTCCAGTTCAAGCTCTGCCAATGTAAGCTGCGCACCGGGATGATAGCCTTTCACTTTGTAATGGGTGACGGCGGCTTGTCCGCCGGGTGAGACGCGCCGTCTGACGGAATGTGACCTGTCGCGGCCGATCGGCGAGTCAACCGTGCCTTTTTTCGGCGTGACTTTTCCTTCCGCCGCGGCGATATAGGTGCGTTTTAATGTTTTGGTTTCGAGCTGACGGTCAAGGATTGCATGGGCCAGGCGGTGTTTCGCAAAAACGACCGCGCCTGACGTGTCACGGTCAAGACGGTGAACGTGGCGCACTTTCGCCTGTTCGCCGTTGATTTGAAAATGGTAAGCGATCAGGTTGCTGAGGGTTCCCGTCTGACCCTCTTCATTTGGATGAGTCGGCATTCCCGCCGGCTTATTTGCAATCAGCATATGACTGTCCTCAAATAAAATGTCCGGCTCTCCGTATTCAGGAATCACCGAAGAACCCGTTTTTTCCTGAAGATCAATGAATAAGCGGTCTCCGGTTTTCAGTATGATGTTGTTTTTCGTGGATGTCCGATTCACCTGAATGCTTTTTTGGTTCATCCATTCCGTTATCACGGGTTTTGACGCCTGGAATTCAGATTTCAGGACTGAAAACAGCCATTGTCCGGCGTGTTTTTCCGTAATCAGGAGTTCCAGACCGCGGTCATTTTGTTTCATATCATAAAGCTCCTTTTCAAGCGGAAAGCGGCTGTTTCAATAGGAAACACTTACCTTAGCTTTCGCGTTTTTTTCTATGCTATTCTTGATAAAGATTAAGGATATTCACATGGCAAGAAAGGTGATTGATGTGAGAATTGTGAACGCAGCGACTGACGGACAAGAAAGCGCGATACAAGAGCTTTCCTCTGAATTGTTTCAAAATGTCTTTCCTCTTTATTTCTCCGAACTGGAAATTCAGCGCTTTAAAAAAAGGGGCGTATTGTCTTTACAAAACCAACGTTACCAAGGAACTTTAAAAGAAGCGTTTCAAATTATGGCTTGTCTGCAAACGGTACATATCATGCTGTCAAAGCCGCACCCCGTATATGACGTCAAAGAGCGGGCGCTGTTTGATAAAAATTGCGCTTTGCTGAATGAATGCGGAATGAATTTTCCCTTTACCTATGATGATTTCGAGACAGGGGCCGGATCAGAAGCCTGCGGTCACAGAAGGCTGATCTGACGGGTATAAAGAGCCTTTTGACAGGCTCTTTTTTGCTTCCTTGACATGATACCACAATTTCTTTCCTCTAACTCCCTTTATAATGAGTCAAACCCCCGAGCATAATAAATGGCGAAAGGGGTGCTTTACAATGAGTTCAATCAAACAATCAATGACTACCCACGTGGCTACCGTTTCTCCCAACCAAACGATCCAGGAAGCGGCTGAGCTGATGCACCAGCATAATGTCGGAGCAATTCCCGTCGTTGACGGAGGGGAATTAAAAGGAATGCTGACAGACCGTGATATCGCATTGAGAACAACGGCTCAAGGCCGCGACGGCCAAACACCTGTTTCACACGTGATGTCTTCTCAAGTTGTATCCGGAAACCCGGAAATGAGTCTTGAAGAGGCGTCACATCTGATGGCCCAACACCAAATCCGCCGCCTTCCCATTGTCGATCAAAATCATCTGGTGGGGATCGTTGCGCTTGGAGACTTAGCGGTCGATCAGCGTTCAAATGAGTCTGCGGGAGCGGCTCTTTCTAATATTTCCAGTCAAAACACACAGTAACGGATGAAGAGAGCTTGCACTCATGCAGGCTCTTCTTTCCGTGAGAATGTTACATTTTGAATGCAAAAGAAATTCACGGTATAGTGTATACATAGGTCAGTACGTTTAGCTAAAGGAGCTGTAACCATTGATAAAAGCATTAATCTTTGATTTTGACGGGTTAATTTTAGATACAGAAACCCATGAATATGAAGTGTTGCAGGAAATGTTTGAGGAACACGGTTCAACATTGCCTTTATCCGTCTGGGGAAAGGTGATAGGAACGGCGGCGGGGTTTAAGCCATTCGCATATTTAGAGGAGCAGCTGGGAAGAAAGCTCGATCATGATGAACTGACGGCGATCAGGCGCGGGCGCTTCGAACAGCGGATGAAGACGGAAACGGCGCGCCCCGGGGTGGAGGCTTATTTAGCCGCGGCAAAAGAATTAGGATTGAAGGTGGGGCTCGCTTCCAGCTCAGATTTTAAATGGGTGTCGGGCCATCTGAAGGAATTAGGCCTGTTTGATGAATTTGAAGTGATTCAGACGGCTGACGACGTAGAAGAAGTGAAGCCCAATCCGGAACTCTATCTGAAAGCTGCGGAACATTTAGGCGTTGAACCTTCTGAATGTCTTGCCTTTGAGGATTCGGTCAACGGCTCAATCGCAGCCAAACGCGCCGGCATGAAATGTGTCATCGTGCCGAATAAGGTAACGAGCGCCCTGTTATTTGAAGAATACGATCACAGACTGGAATCGATGGCGGAAATGGAACTTGAATTACTCTTACAGCGATTGAACGATCAAAACGAACCGGCAGGGGGAAGCAGCATTGTCTGAGAAACTTGATCTGACCCGTTTTGAAAAGAAAATGGTCATACGGAATATGGAAGAGAAAGATATCAACAAAATTATTGAGCTGCAAAAGGATTGTTTTCCGGGGATGGAGCCGTGGGAGCCTGAGCATTTAATCAGCCATCTCGCGCACTTTCCGGAAGGTCAGTTTTGCGCCGAGTATGAAGGGGAAATTATCGGTTCATGCTCAAGCCTGATCATCAATTTCGATGAATATGATGACCGCCACACGTGGCAGGATATTACAGACGACGGTTATATCACGAACCACAACCCGGACGGATTGAATCTGTACGGGATTGAGGTAATGGTTCACCCGGAATACAGACGGATGAAAATCGGACACCGGCTGTATGAGGCGAGAAAAGACTTGGCGAGACGATTGAATCTGAAAAGCATCATTATCGGCGGGCGGATTCCGAATTATCATAAGTATGCGGAAGAAATGACGGCGAGAGCCTATGTCGAACAGGTGACGCGCCATCAGATTTATGATCCGGTGCTTTCTTTCCAGCTGATGAACGGATTTACGCTCATGCGGATCAATCCGAATTATCTCCCGGATGACACCGCGTCCATTAAATATGCGACATTAATGGAATGGAACAATGTCGATTACCTGCCGCAATCGAAGCGCTATTACAAATCGGCATTTCCGGTGCGCATCTGCGTCATTCAATATGAAATGAAGAAGATTTATTCCTTCGAGGAATTTGCCAATCAGGTTGAATATTATGTCGATGTGGCTTCAGATGCGAGATCTGATTTCGCGGTATTCCCGGAGATTTTCACGACGCAGCTCATGTCATTTCTCGAAGAGCGTTCTCCGAGTCTGGCCATTCAGAGGATTACCGAATATACCGAGGACTATATCAGCCTCTTTACAGATCTCGCGGTGAAATATAATGTGAACATTATCGGCGGCTCCCACTTCGTTGAAGAAGAGGGGAAAATTTATAACATCGCCTACTTATTCAGACGTGACGGCACGATTGAAAAACAATATAAGCTTCACATTACGCCGAATGAGCGGAAATGGTGGGGCATCAGCGCCGGAGACAGGGTGCGCGTATTTGATACGGACTGCGGAAAGATCGCCATTCAGATCTGTTACGATATCGAATTTCCGGAGCTTGCGAGAATTGCCGCGGATCAAGGGGCGAAAATTATCTTTACGCCGTTCTGCACTGAAGACCGCCAAGGTTATTTGCGCGTAAGGTACTGCTCTCAGGCGAGAGCGGTTGAAAACCAAATTTACACCGTCATCTCAGGTACGGTCGGAAACCTGCCGCAAACAGAAAATATGGATATTCAATACGCGCAGTCAGCCATTTTTGCTCCGTCTGATTTTGAATTCGCCAGAGACGGAATCGTCGGTGAAACGAATCCGAATATCGAAATGGTCGTGATCGGGGATGTGGACCTTGAAATCTTAAGAAGGCAGCGTGAAAACGGAACCGTGCGCCAGCTGAAAGACCGGCGCAAAGACATTTACCGGATTACGCATCTGAAATAAAAAAACGCCCGCTCCGCTTAAGGGCGGGTTTTTTTATAAAAACACTTGCACCGGCCCCGGTTTCGGGATATGCTCTTGTAGCCCTTTCGCTTTCTGGGAGAAAGCGTTTTTTTAATTGCCGCCGCTTTATTGACTCGCCCATGCCGCGCCTTTATATTCTTATTAAGAGGAAAACTTCACCATGAGAATCGGCGTCAGAAGCCGGGCAGCTTTCGATACAGTGCAATGATATTGAAAGGGAGATGAGCGGTGTGGAACATGTACAAAAAAATCAGTCACTCAAACAAAAGGATAAAGAGCTGATTTGGCACGCGATGAAAGGGGCGGAGCCGGATGACAGCATAATCGTCCAAAAAGGGGAAGGCGCCTGGGTTACGGACATTGACGGCAGACGGTATTTGGACGGCATGTCAGGACTGTGGTGCGTCAATATCGGATACGGGAGAAAGGAGCTTGCCGATGCGGCTTACAGCCAATTGAAGGAGCTTCCTTATTATCCGCTGACCCAAAGCCATCAACCCGCGATTGAGCTTGCGGAAAAACTGAATGAATGGCTCGGCGGCGATTATGTAATCTTCTTTTCCAACAGCGGATCGGAAGCAAATGAAACCGCGTTCAAAATTGCCCGCCAATACCACATTGAAAACGGCGATCACAGCCGCTTCAAATTCATCTCCCGGTACAGAGGCTATCACGGCAATACGATGGGGGCGCTCGCCGCTACCGGCCAGGCGCAGAGAAAATATAAATATGAGCCGCTCTCACAAGGTTTTTTGCACGCGGCGCCGCCTGATCTCTATCGGAATCCCGGCGATGCCGTCACATTGGAAAGCGCGCATGAAATCGACCGGATCATGACGTGGGAGTTAAGCGAAACGATTGCCGGCGTTATTATGGAACCGATTATTACAGGCGGAGGGATACTGATGCCCCCGGACGGGTATATGGCAAAGGTAGAGGACATTTGCCGCCGCCACGGCGCGCTTCTGATCAGTGATGAAGTCATTTGCGGTTTCGGCCGCACGGGAGAGCCGTTCGGATTTCAGCATTACGGCGTTTCACCGGACATCGTCACAATGGCAAAAGGCATTACGAGCGCTTACCTGCCGCTGTCGGCAACGGCAGTGAAACGGGAGATTTTTGAGGCGTATTCGGGCGCTGAGCCGTACGGCCGCTTCCGGCACGTGAATACATTCGGAGGCAATCCGGCAGCCTGCGCCCTTGCTTTGAAAAACCTGCAATTGATGGAGGACGAAAATCTGATCGCCCGTTCCCGGGAGCTTGGAGAACGGCTGCTCCGTGAGCTTGAGCCGCTCAAAGAACATCCGGCGGTCGGCGATGTACGGGGCAAAGGCCTTCTTGCCGGCATTGAGCTCGTCAAGGACAAAATCACGAAGGAACCCGCTGATGCCGCTCTTGTGCAGCACGTCATCACCGCCTGCAGAGAAAAAGGCCTGCTTGTCGGGAAAAATGGTGATACTGTAGCGGGATATAATAATGTCATTCAGCTGTCTCCGCCTTTTTGCCTGTCCGACGAGGAGCTCTCTTTCATCATTTCGACCGTCAAGGAAAGCGTGCTGAGCATTGATTTTTAATGTAAAGGAGTAAAACATGAGTTTTCACAACCAGAAGATTCTACCGGCTATCCGGAACATGAAGCAATTCGATGCATTTTTAGAGAGTCCGTTCTTATACGGCGTCATTTTAGATATCCACCTCGGTCAATTAAAAGGTGTCGTGAATGAAGCAAAAAAACACGGAAAACTTCTGATGGTTCACGTCGATTTAATTCACGGCATTAAGCATGACGAATACGGTGCGGAGTTTATTTGTCAGGATATCCGGCCCGCGGGCATCATTTCGACGAGATCATCAGTCATCGTCAAAGCGAAACAAAAGAAAATATACGCGATCCAGCGTCTGTTTCTCTTGGATACGAGCGCCATGGAGAAAAGCATGGAATTCGTCGGAAAGCATAAGCCTGACTTTATCGAGGTTCTCCCGGGCATCGTTCCGACTTTAATCAGAGAAATTAAAGAAATGACGGGGATTCCGATTTTTGCCGGCGGCTTTATCCGCACGGAGCAGGACGTTGAAAACGCCTTGCAGGCAGGAGCCACGGCCGTGACGACTTCAGACATCGAACTATGGGCTAAATATGAACATTCTATGACAAAAAAAGATTGACACCGCTTACACCCATTGTTACAATAGACCTAGGTTAATACTATGTGATGGAGATCCGGAGACCCACAACAGCTCTTTACGGAAGCAATAAAGCGTAAAGCGGTTTGTTGTGGGTTTTTTATTCTCTATAACTCTGTCAAACCTGCTATTTTGTCATTTAGGAGGAATGGTGATGACAGCATTTTGGGGAGAAGTAATCGGTACAATGCTGCTTGTTATTTTCGGCGGCGGCGTTTGTGCGGGAGTCAATTTAAAGAAATCGCTTTCATACCAATCCGGATGGATTGTTATTGTATTCGGCTGGGGATTGGGAGTAGCCATGGCGGCATATGCCGTCGGCAGCATCAGCGGCGCCCACTTGAATCCGGCTTTAACGATAGGCCTTGCGCTTGAAGGCAGCTTTCCTTGGAAAGACGTCCCTGTTTATATTACGGGACAGATGATCGGAGCAATGATCGGTGCGGTTGTTGTGTACCTTCATTATCTGCCGCATTGGAAAGCGACGGATGATCCGGCCGCTAAACTGGGCGTTTTCTCGACCGGCCCGAGTATTCCTCATACATTTGGGAATATGATAAGTGAAGTCATTGGTACGTTTGTGCTTGTGCTCGGCATTTTGGCAATCGGAGCGAATGAATTTACAAAAGGGCTGAACCCGCTGATTGTCGGATTCCTCATCGTTGCCATCGGGATTTCTCTTGGAGGGACGACCGGATATGCGATCAACCCTGCGCGGGATTTGGGGCCGAGAATCGCTCACGCCTTTCTGCCGATCCCGAAAAAAGGGCCGTCAAATTGGAAATATGCCTGGATTCCCGTAATCGGTCCGATCATGGGCGGTGCGTTCGGCGGCGTATTTTACAATGCCGCGTTTAAAGGAAATGTGACACCTAGCTTTTGGTTTGTAAGCGTTATAATGGTTGTAGTGCTTTTCATACTCTATATTTATACCAAGAAATCTCAATCACGGAAAACATTATCAAATTCTGAATATATTTAAAAAGGAGAGCGGCATCATGGAGACCTATATTTTATCAATTGACCAAGGCACAACAAGTTCAAGAGCGATTCTTTTTAATAAAGAAGGAAAAATCGTGCATTCCGCTCAAAAGGAATTCACACAGCATTTCCCTCAGCCGGGCTGGGTGGAGCACAATGCGAACGAAATCTGGGGATCGGTGCTCGCCGTTATCGCGACTGTGATCTCCGAGTCCGGAATCAGCGCTGATCAAATTGCCGGCATCGGCATCACGAACCAAAGGGAAACGACGGTCGTATGGGATAAAGATACCGGAAAGCCGGTATACAATGCGATTGTGTGGCAATCGAGACAAACATCCGGCATTTGCGAAGAGCTTCGTGAAAAAGGATATAATGATACATTCAGAGAAAAAACGGGACTTTTGATCGACCCTTATTTCTCAGGAACGAAAGTCAAATGGATTCTTGACAATGTAGAAGGCGCGCGGGAAAAAGCGGAAAACGGAAATCTTCTGTTCGGAACGATTGATTCATGGCTCATCTGGAAAATGTCCGGAGGCGCGGCGCACGTAACGGATTATTCAAACGCTTCAAGAACGCTGATGTTTAATATCCATGAATTAAAATGGGATGACGAGCTTCTTGATATTTTAGGCGTGCCGAAATCAATGCTGCCGGAAGTGAAACCGTCTTCTCATGTGTACGCGAAAACGGTTGATTATCATTTCTTCGGTAAGAACATTCCGATTGCGGGAGCGGCCGGAGACCAGCAGTCTGCGCTGTTCGGTCAGGCGTGCTTTGAAGAAGGCATGGGGAAAAACACATACGGCACAGGCTGCTTTATGCTGATGAATACCGGAGAAAAAGCCATCACTTCTGATCACGGCCTTCTGACGACAATCGCCTGGGGATTAGACGGAAAAGTCGAGTATGCATTGGAAGGAAGCATCTTTGTCGCAGGTTCTGCCATCCAATGGCTGAGAGACGGCATGCGGATGTTCCAGGATTCGAAAGAAAGCGAGACATACGCAGAGCGTGTGGATTCCGCTGACGGTGTTTATGTCGTGCCCGCTTTCGTCGGATTGGGCACGCCGTACTGGGACAGTGACGTGCGCGGCTCAGTTTTCGGCCTGACACGCGGAACGACGAAGGAGCATTTTATCCGTGCCACGCTTGAATCTCTCGCATATCAGGCGAAAGATGTGCTTGATGCCATGGAGGCTGATTCAGGCATCTCTTTAAAAACATTGCGTGTAGACGGCGGAGCGGTAAAAAATAACTTCCTCATGCAGTTCCAGAGCGACTTGCTTGATGTGCCGGTCGAACGTCCGGAAATTAATGAAACGACGGCGCTCGGTGCCGCGTATTTGGCCGGAATCGCTGTCGGCTACTGGAAGGACAGCACTGAAATCGCCGATCAGTGGAACCTTGATAAGCAATTCAAACCGGAAATGGAAGATGAAAAACGCGATGAATTGTACGGCGGATGGAAAAAAGCAGTAAATGCAGCTATGGCTTTTAAATAAGATAAAATTATGGTATACTGAAAACAAGTTAATAGGAACGGTCCTGAGATGAGGAGAGACCACAGCACCAAAGTGATGACATGCACTTTGGCTGTTGTGGTCTCTTTTTCTATACCGTGACAACAAGGAGGAAGCGTAATGATGAATCACCAATTTTCAAGTTTGGAACGGGATCATATGCTGGAAGACATGACTAAAAAAACATACGATCTGTTTATTATAGGCGGAGGTATTACGGGTGCCGGTACGGCGCTTGACGCTGCTTCAAGGGGAATGAAAGTCGCTTTGAGCGAAATGCAGGATTTCGCGGCCGGCACATCAAGCCGATCCACAAAGCTTGTCCACGGCGGTTTGCGTTATCTGAAGCAATTTGAAGTCAAAATGGTGGCTGAAGTCGGTAAGGAACGCGCCATCGTGTACGAAAACGGCCCGCACGTCACGACGCCGGAATGGATGCTGCTGCCGTTTCATAAAGGCGGCACGTTCGGTTCATTCTCTACTTCCATCGGCCTGCGTGTGTATGACTATTTAGCGGGAGTAAAAAAATCAGAGCGCAGAAGCATGCTGTCTGCTAAAGAAACGCTGCAAAAAGAGCCGCTCGTCAAAAAAGACGGCTTAAAAGGCGGAGGCTATTATGTAGAGTACCGGACGGACGATGCGAGACTGACGATTGAAGTCATGAAAGAAGCCGTTAAATTCGGTGCGGAGCCTGTCAACTATTCTAAAGTGAAAGAACTGCTTTATGAAAAAGGAAAAGTTGTCGGCGTTTTAATTGAAGATCTGCTGTCAGGCAAGGAATACAAAGTGTACGCCAAAAAAATCGTCAATGCGACAGGTCCGTGGGTCGACGAACTGAGAGAAAAAGACCACAGCAAAAGCGGAAAACATCTCCAGCACACAAAAGGGGTCCATCTTGTATTCGACCAATCCGT
Source organism: Bacillus sp. YH3-2-B2 (assembly GCF_053663335.1). Taxonomy (NCBI): domain Bacteria; kingdom Bacillati; phylum Bacillota; class Bacilli; order Caryophanales; family Bacillaceae; genus Bacillus; species Bacillus sp. YH3-2-B2. The sequence continues at coordinate 57,974 of NZ_JBSJQE010000001.1, forward strand.
ATTCCCGCTTAAACAGGCGGTGTACTTTGATACGCCGGACGGCCGGATGGTGTTCGCCATTCCGCGTGAAGGAAAAACATATGTGGGTACGACCGATACGGTTTACAAACAAAAACTTGAGCACCCGCGCATGACGGTGCAGGATCGCGATTATGTCGTCAGCTCCATCAATTATATGTTCCCGGAACTGAACATTACGGCGGACGATATTGAATCTAGCTGGGCCGGCCTCAGACCGCTTATTCACGAAGAAGGGAAAGACCCGTCTGAGATCTCCCGTAAAGATGAAATCTGGACATCTCAATCAGGCCTGATTACGATCGCTGGAGGAAAACTGACGGGCTACCGTAAAATGGCTGAGCACATTGTCGATCTTGTCCGCGACCGCTTGAAAGAAGAGGGCGGCCAGGACTTCGGCGGCTGCAAGACGAAGACGATGCCGATTTCCGGCGGACATGTCGGCGGCTCTAAAAACTTCGAGTCATTTGTGGAAGCAAAGACAAAAGACGGCTTGAAAATCGGTTTATCACAGGAAACCGCTAAGCAGTTAGCCATCAGATACGGCTCTAACGTTGAAAATGTATTCAGCCGGATTGAAGGACTGAAAGACGAAGCGGAAAAACGCCAGATTCCGGTTCACATTCTGGCGGAAGCGGCTTACAGCATCGAAGAAGAAATGGCTGCGACACCTGCCGATTTCTTCGTCCGCAGAACGGGAAGACTGTTCTTCGACATCAAATGGGTGCAAACGTATAAAACGGCCGTGATTGATTACATGAGCGACCGATTCCAATGGAATGACGAAACGAAAGAAAAACACACTGAGTGGTTAAATACGCTGCTGCACGACGCGGTTGTTCCGCTCGAACAATAATAACCGGAGGGCTGTGCCGAAAAGGCATGAGCCCTTCTTTTATCTTTTTACATAAAGCATTTGGTTAAGTTATCAAGTGACACGGGCAGCCGCTTCATATTAAAATATGGTCATAAGCTGAAATTATAGGAGGACGAACATGAGTTGGAGTAAGAGTTACGAACGCTGGAATCAGGCCGAACAATTAGATTCAGAATTGAAAAAATTATTGGCGGACGCAGAAGGAAACGAGCAGCTGCTGGAAGATTTTTTCTACAAAAATCTTGAGTTCGGAACAGGAGGCATGAGAGGAGAAATCGGGCCGGGTACGAACAGAATGAACATTTACACGGTCCGCAAAGCATCCGCCGGACTTGCGGCGTATATCGCGAAACAGGGGGAAGACGCGAAAAAAAGAGGGGTTGCGATCGCATACGACTCCCGTCATAAATCTCCTGAGTTTGCGATGGAAGCTGCAAAAACCCTTGCTTCCCAAGGCATTCAAACATACGTATTTGATGAGCTCCGCCCGACGCCTGAGCTGTCTTTTGCGGTGAGAAAGCTGAACGCTTATGCCGGTATCGTCGTGACGGCCAGCCATAACCCGCCTGAATATAACGGATATAAAGTGTATGGCGATGACGGCGCACAGCTGCCGCCGAAAGAAGCGGACATCGTCATTGCGGAAGTGAATGCCATAGAAAATGAATTAACGATTCAAGTTGAAGATGAACAGTCGCTGAAAGAAAAAGGTTTGATTAAAATAATCGGTGAAGAAATTGATAAACCGTATACTGAAAAACTGACTTCCATCTCCGTACATCCCGAGCTTTCGGATGAAGTGGATGTCAGCGTCGTGTTCACTCCGCTGCACGGCACGGCAAATAAACCGGTGCGCCGCGGTCTCGAAGCACTCGGTTACAAAAACGTCACCGTCGTAAAGGAGCAAGAGCTGCCGGACCCGGATTTTTCAACCGTCAAATCGCCGAATCCGGAAGAGCACGCGGCATTCGAATATGCCATTAAGCTCGGAGAAGAACAAAATGCCGATATTCTCGTCGCTACGGACCCGGATGCCGACCGTCTCGGCATTGCCGTAAAAAACAGCGAAGGCAAGTACACAGTGCTGACGGGAAACCAGACAGGCGCGCTTTTATTGCATTACCTGCTTTCCGAGAAGAAAAAACAGGGCACCCTTCCTGAAAACGGTGTCGTCATGAAAACGATTGTCACGAGCGAATTGGGCCGCGCCGTCGCTTCATCGTTCGGATTAGATACGGTTGACACGCTGACAGGCTTCAAATTTATCGGTGAAAAGATCAAAGAATATGAAAAATCAGGCCAATACACGTTCCAGTTTGGGTATGAAGAAAGCTACGGCTACTTAATCGGCGATTTCGCGCGTGACAAAGACGCGATCCAGGCTGCGCTGTTAGCCGTCGAGGTATGCGCCTTTTATAAAAAGCAGGGCATGTCGCTTTATGACGCGCTGCTGTCCATTTTTAAAGAATACGGATATTACCGTGAAGGCTTGAAGTCATTGACGTTAAAAGGAAAACAGGGAGCAGAGCAGATTTCCGCTATCCTGACTTCATTCCGAAACGATCCGCCGAAGCAGATGGCCGGAAAACAAATCACGCAGGCTGAAGACTATTCAACGGGAAAACGGACTGTATTTGCCGATCATCATGAAGAAGATATTGATCTGCCGAAGTCAAATGTCCTGAAATATTTCCTTGAAGACGGCTCTTGGTTCTGCCTTCGTCCATCAGGAACGGAGCCGAAAGTGAAGTTCTATTTCGCCGTGAAGGGAACTTCTTTACAAGACAGCGAACAGCGTCTTGCCGCATTATCTGAAGCAGTCATGAAAACGGTGGATGACATAGTGGAAAAAACGAAATAAACAACAAACCGCCGGAAGCGACATCCGGCGGTTTTTTTATACGCCTCATCCGAAAGTATGAGGAAAATTCATGCTGAAAACAAAGGAATATACAGAAAAGAATTGATATAATATGGATAATTCTGATTGGCCGGAGTGAGGGAAATTGACGAAAACGACGGTAGAAACGTTAAAAACGTTAAAAGCGATTGCGGAAACCTTAAACCAAAACCACGATTTAAAGGAAGCGCTTGATAAAGTGCTCAGCGAACTGCTCAGCCTGACCGGACTGCAGACAGGGTGGATTTTTCTGATTGAGCCGGACGGGTCTTATACGCTCGCCGCATCCGCTTATTTACCGCCGGCTCTCGGTCAGCGGGAAAATGCACTGATGTGCAGCGGGGAATGCTATTGTCTGACCAAATTCAGCAATGGCGGATTGACAAAGGCCGTAAACATAATGAATTGTAAACGGATTGAATTTGCGGAACAGACGACGAACTGCCGCGATACGGAGGGCATTACCCATCATGCGACCGTACCGCTTGAGGACGGCGGCCGGAAGTTCGGTTTATTAAACGTCGCCGCAAGTGAAAAGACATTTTTCAACGAAGAAGAACTGCATCTGCTTGAAGCGGTTGCATTTCAAATCGGAACGGCGATTCAGCGGATGAAATTGGCCGAATTTGAGCAGCAGAACGCCCTGTTGATGGAACGAAGCAGACTTGCGCAAGACCTGCATGATTCCGTCAATCAGATGCTGTTTTCTGTCAGCTTAACGGCAAAAGCCGCAAAGAGCTTTACAGATGATGATCGGCTCCGGCAGATGATTACGTTTATTCAAGAGCTGTCTCAGGATGCGCTAACAGAAATGAGGGCGCTCATTTGGCAGCTGAAGCCGGAAAGCTTAACGAAAGGGCTGTATGCGTCGATCAAAAGCTACGCCGCTCTTATCGGCCTGGAAGCCGTTTGTGAAACGGAGGATGAGCTGGAGCTTACGGATGAACAGGAACACGCGCTTTGGCGGATCGCCCAGGAAGCCTTGAATAACTGTAAAAAGCATGCGGGAACGGACCGGGTTATCATTTCCGCCGTTAAAAAGCCGGGTTACGCTGAGCTTCACATTAGCGACCGTGGAGCGGGCTTCAGCGCTGATGCGCATGCTGTGCTCCCATCGCTTGGCGTGGCCGGCATGAAAGCGCGGGCTGAAGCGATCGGAGGCCGCTTTACATTGCAATCCGAGCTTGGCGCCGGAACGATTGTCTCCGTTCGGCTTCCGTTTCGGGACAGGAGGTCTGATTGATGAAAATTGTGATTGCTGATGATCATCACGTTGTCCGCAAAGGACTGCGCTATTTCTTCGCCACTCAGGAAGACATTGAAGTTGTCGGTGAGGCGTCCACCGGTGCTGACGCGCTTCAGCAAGCTGAAAAGACGGAGCCGGACATCATTCTGATGGATTTATCAATGCCTGATATGGACGGCATAGAAGCGGCAAAAATCGCGGCTGAACGATTTCCGGACATCAGTATCGTCGTTTTGACGAGCTATTCTGATCAGGAGCACGTCATTCCCGCCCTTAAAGCCGGCGCAAAAGCGTATCAGCTGAAAGACGCTCAGCCCGATGATTTAGTGAAAACGCTCCGGGAAGTGTATTCCGGACGTTACCGGCTGTCGGCGGATATTGTGCCTCACGTGCTGACCCATATGGTTCAGGATAATCAGGATAAGGAAAAATATTATCAGCTGACCCCCCGTGAAAAAGATGTTCTTCAAGAAATAGCCAAAGGAAAAAGCAATAAGGAAATTGCGGCGGCACTGTTTATTTCAGAAAAAACAGTGAAGACCCACGTGTCCAACCTGCTGTCAAAGCTGAATCTTTCCGACCGGACGCAGGCGGCATTGTATGCGGTAAAATATAATGTTTTTGGAAAGGCGGTAAAATCATGAGCATATTAGTGATCAGCGGCACACCGAGAAAAAACGGGCGGACTAGAATTGCCGCTTCTTATATCAGAGATCGGTTTCATACCGATTTTATTGATTTGAGCGAAAGTGAACTGCCGCTTTATAACGGTGAAGAAGAACAGAATGAGCTGCCTTCAGTGCAAAAGTTAAGGCGGCAGGTGAAAAAGTCGGCGGCCGTCGTCTTATTATCTCCCGAGTATCACAGCGGCATGAGCGGCGCTTTAAAAAACGCCATCGATTTTTTAAGCAGCGATCACTGGGCATACAAACCGGTGGCCATCATTGCCGCGGCCGGCGGAGGAAAAGGAGGCATGAACGCGCTGGCGAATATGCGGACGGTCATGCGGGGCGTCTATGCAAATGTCATCCCGAAACAGCTGGTATTAGACCCGATTCACATCGACATGGAGCGCCGGACCGTATCTGAGGATATGGCGGTCAGCCTGAAAGACATGATCGAAGAGCTGAATATGTTCACAAACACAAGAAATCCCGGCGTATGACGCCGGGATTGTTTTATGTCAAAATGGCTAATTGATCTTCATAAGCGAGCTCTGTCGCATGATCAATATACCCGAGAAGGGAATACAGCTCTTTTTCAAGCACCGCATGATCGTATTCGAAATGATACGCGTGCAGAAAGTGCTCAATACGCTTTGATAATAAATCATCTTTTGTACGAACCATCAAAATTAATAAATTGTCCCATTGAGACCGGTGTGTGTAATACAAGGCTTTATCATAATCGGCATGATCCATCTTACGCTTCTCCTTTCAATGAGAAGTTCTCCGTTAGTTTATGCCGCCGAAGCCCGGATGCAACGGGGGAAAACTTGGTGTCCTTATCATTGCGGCATAGCAATATGAGGGAGACATAAAATAAAACCGCATATCCGTCTCTTCTTTGGACACGCTAAGATTGACAAAAAACGACTCAGGAGAACATAAAGATGAAATCCCTTCCATTTGCGCTTGCCCTCTTGTTTTGCGGCATTCTCATTGCCTCTATCGCTGAAAAAGGGCATACAGAACACCTCGATCCGTCAGTTGAAAAATGGGAACAGCTCGCATGGAACCAGCTTGAACGTGAATACAAGGGGGCCGAGCTTACCGATTATTCGTACATGGGCCGTACAAAAGTGAACCGGGAACAGACGAAAGACGTGTTTCGCGTAACGGTGCAAACCGCAAAAGAAACGTTTTCATCCCGTGCTGAAGTGTATTTCCATCCCGTAACAAAACACGTGATCAGCATCAATATTTTCAGACTGTAAAAAAGCTGCACAGCCTTATGCGGCCGTACAGCTTATCAGATATCAGAAGAAACGTTTTGCGCCGAGGTAGCGCTGTTTCCAATAGGAATTGTTCATGCTGGAAATAACGACACCCGAATCGTTGGCATTAATAAACTGGCCGTTCCCGAGATAAATACCGACGTGGGAAGGTCCGGCTTTATAAGTTGAGAAAAAGACAAAGTCACCGACCGCCGGCTGGCTGACTGATGTCATCGTATTCCAGTAGCCTGCGGCTGAAAGTCTGGATACAGAAGTGACCTTATTGAGAACGTAATAAATGAAACCGCTGCAGTCAAAGCCTCTCGGCGTCGTCCCGCCCCATACATACGGTACGCCCAGCTGAGCTTTTGCGGCATCGATCATTACATTAATCTTCGCGCTTGTTGAACCTGTGCCGCCTGTGCTGCCGGACTGATTCGGTGTCGTGTTTGTCTGCTGCCCGGTAATCGTCAGTTTCTGTCCGATTTGAAGAACGTCTGTTTTCAGATTGTTTTTCTCGCGGATCTGCTGGGCGGTTACATTGAACTTTTGGGCGATCACCCATAAAGAATCCCCGCTTTTCACGGTATATGTAGTGGTTTTCCCTGTATTTCCGGACTGGTTCGGAGCTGACGGTGAAGACGAAGAGCCGGAAGAAGACGTTTTGGTCAGCTTCAGCACTTGTCCGACCCGCAGCATGTCTGACGTCAGTTTGTTGATGCTTCTGATTTGCTGAACCGTCATATTGTATGCGTTTGCGATTTTCCAGAGTGAGTCTCCGCTTTTTACTGTATAGGAGGACGTTTGCGTCTGGTTTTTATTTTGGTTTGAATTGTCTTTTGACGGCGTGTTTCCCGAAGAAGACGTTCCTTTTGTTTTCAGGACTTGGTTTACGTAGATCGTATCCGTTTTTAAGTTGTTTAATACTTTGAGTTCCGCAATGGTCATATTGACGCTGTTTGCGATCTTCCATAGGGAATCGCCGAGTTTTACTTTATAGGTCCCGGAAGATGATGACTGATTTTTGCTGCTGTTTGAGCTGCTGCCCGGCGCGGTTTTTTTCTGATCGGTGCTTGAGGAAACTTTCCCCGTCACTTGCAGCTTCTGTCCGGCGCGGATTAAGTCGCTTGTCAGACCGTTCAATTTTTTCAGTTCCTGTACGGACATTTTAAAATCAGATGCGATCAGCCACAGCGAATCGCCGTTTTTCACTGTATAAACGCTTTTAGTCGTGCCGCTGTTCTTTGAAGATGGCTTTTTGCTGCCGGAATCTGATTTGCCGTTAGGGATGGTGAGCGTCTGCCCGATAGAAAGAACGGTGGATTTTAGATGATTCGCTGATGTAATGGCATCCACGCTTGTATTGTAGTTTTGGGCAAGCTTCCATAATGAATCTCCGCTTTTAACCTTAATCGTTTGTGCTTCTGCCGGTGTTACAGCTAACGCAGACCCGACGATCGCAGATGCAGTCAAACCGACCGCTACCTTTTTTTTCATAGTGAATCTCCCTTTTCCTGCGATAATTTTTCTATCCCCATTCGTTGCAGCCGCAAGGTGAGGATATCAGTAATGATAATCTTTATATCGGCACTTGTCTGCAATCGTTTATCATATTAATAGAAATAGTCCTTTTTTCTTATGCCGGCATAAAAAAAAGAAGGAATGCGGACATTCCTTCAGCTTCTGAGCAGTCTCATAATCTCCTCTTTGTTTTTGACCAGATCCCTTAACGTATATTTGTCTAAAACGGCCAGGTAAGCTTGCAGGGCTTCATTCAGAAGGTTCTTTAAGTTGCAGGCGGGAGATATGATACAGAGATTTTTTTTGGAGTCAAAGCATTCTACGATGTTAAAGTCGTCTTCTGTATGTCGAACGACTTCTCCAATGTTTATGTCTTCCGGTGTCATTCCTAATCGAATTCCGCCTCCCCGGCCCCGGATCGTTTCGACATACCCGAGCTGGCCGAGACGGTAAATGACTTTCATGAGGTGGTTTTTAGAGATGGAATAAGTATCTGCGATTTCTTTTATGTTGGAAAGTTCGTCGGAATGTCTGGAAGCCAAAAAAATCAAAACGCGTAAAGAGTAATCGGTATAGTTCGTTAATTTCATAGAATGACCTCGAAAAAAGAGATTTTGCTTCTGTTACAGTCTATCATATATGAATCTAAAATGAAAAAAAAGGAATTTGCTCCCTTAACTTTTAAAAAAAACGTGCGCTCCTTCTGAGCACACGTTTTTTTCGTTAAGACATCGGCGGCTTACGATCGTCAGCCGATTGATGTTTTTCAATTTTGCGATCCAATTTTGCGAGATAACGGGAGGCAAATTCTTTTCCGCCAAGCCCGAATGAAAGTCCGAAGGCAAGCGCGAAACCGCCCAGAATCAGAATAAACGCGGCATTTACGATCGTGTCGGCGACACCGAGCTGATCCAGCGCCATAAAGATTGAGAGAGTGATAATGGTATATTTCGCAAGCGGCGCCAGGAATCTGAATTCCTTTCCGCTCAGCATGCCGGCAAGCAGCCTGCTGACGAGCTGTCCGGCCAAAAGCCCGATTCCGAGAATAAATACAGCGGCCAGAACATTAGGCAGGTAAGCGATAATACCGGTTGCGATAACGACGAGAAATTCGAGATGAACAAGCTGCAGCGCCTCTGCCGTAAAGAGCAGGACGATGATGATCTGAACAATCATGCCGACCGTCTGAGAAAGCGTCAGCTTCGGGGTGCCCGCCTGTTCAAAGCCCATTTTACCGAGAAGAGAGTCGAAACCGGCCCGGTGCAAGAGCCCGGATACAATGCTGTTGACCCATTTTCCGACCCAGATGCCGGCGATGATCAGCACAATACCGATGATGATATTAGGTAGCATTGTGAAGACCGTGTGCAGCATGGCTGACGCCGGTTCAGAAATACCCGCCACATCAAGCCGGTCAAGCGCAGAGATGATCACCGGAATGAAAATCAGCACGTAGACAATCGTTCCGATGATTGCCGACAGGCTCGTATCCTTCAGATAAATAGAAAGCCCCATACGTGCGGCGAGCCTTTCCGTGCCGATACTCGCCAGAAAGTTTGTGACGATATCACGGACGAGACGGGCAACAAGCCAGCCGATTAAAACAATCAGCGCCGCGGCGAATAATTTCGGTATAAAGGACAAAACGCTTTGGATCATATTTGTAAACGGCCCTGATACTCCGCTGATTTGGAGAGCGGACAAGACGCCGGGCAGGAACAAGAGCAAGACGAAGTAAAAAACGATTCGTGAAGCGGCCGTAACGGATCTGCTCATCTCCGCTTCTTCAGACACCATTGTCCATTTTCTGAGCCGGCCGTTTTCAGCGAGTTTCATGCCCGCTTTTTTGACGAGATAGCTGAAAAGCGAAGCGGCCGCCCAGCCCACGAGCAGAATCAAGCCGGCTTTTAAGACGCTCGGCACAGCCGCCGTTATCGCCGACAGCATGCTGACAAAAGGCGAAGCCACGGTTGTCAGATGCAGAATGTTAAAGAATAGAATAAAAACGATGATTAATGCGATAAAATAAATGACTTTACTGATGACTTTTTCTGAGGAATAGCGCGCCGGCTTTTTTTCGGCGAACAGCCTGTCGTCGATTTTTGTTTTTTGCAGGCCTTTGTATACGGCTTTTTCAATGATTTTGGCAATGCCCCAGCCGATAAGCAGGACGAGCAGTGCAATGATCAGATTCGGGAGTTTGCTGAGATACGTCGTAAGCATGTCTGCTGTATTCAAGTAGAATCGCTCCTTTTCTTTTTGGGGTATGGTGTGTGTTTTACCCACTTACATATAAAGCAAACGGGGCGGATGTGCCGAAAGTTTTCAGTCGGAAACCGGCCTGTTATTTCATCTTTTGAGAGGAGGGGTCATACATTATAAATAAGTCCAAGTAGGGGGGATTCGCTTGAACGCGGAGGAGACAAAAGGTTTACAGCGGGCAATTGAGGAAATAACCGACATTGCGAAGGGTTTCGGCCTTGATTTCTACCCGATGAGATATGAAATTTGCCCGGCTGAAATTATTTATACATTCGGCGCGTACGGCATGCCGACGAGATTCAGCCACTGGAGTTTCGGCAAACAATTTCATAAGATGAAACTCCATTATGATCTCGGTTTGAGCAAAATTTATGAACTTGTCATTAATTCCAACCCTTGCTACGCTTTTTTGCTGGACAGCAATTCGCTGATCCAAAATAAATTAATTGTAGCCCATGTTCTTGCCCATTGTGATTTTTTCAAAAATAACTGCCGCTTTCAAAATACGAACCGGGACATGGTTGAGAGTATGGCGGCTGCGGCGGAGCGGATTAAGCATTATGAAAGAATTCACGGGATAAAAGAGGTGGAGTCCTTTTTAGATGCCATTCTGGCGATTCAGGAGCATATCGATCCGTCGCTTGTCAGGCCAAAGCTGCTGTGGAGCGTCGATGACGAAGAGGAGGACGAAGAAGAAACCGCGCCATCGCCTTACGATGATTTATGGGGAATGGATAAGCCGAAGCAGGTGAAAAAGAAAAAAGGGAAAAAACCGTTTCCGCCCCGGCCGGAAAAAGATATTCTGCTGTTTATCGAAGAACATTCGCGGGAGCTTGAACCGTGGCAGCGTGACATTTTAACCATGATGAGAGAAGAAATGCTGTATTTCTGGCCTCAGCTGGAAACGAAAATCATGAACGAAGGCTGGGCATCCTATTGGCATCAGCGGATTATCCGCGAGCTTGACCTGACTTCAGATGAAGCCATCGAATTTGCGAAGCTGAACGCAGGCGTCGTTCAGCCGTCAAAAACGGGAATCAACCCGTATTATTTAGGGCTGAAAATTTTTGAAGACATCGAAGAGCGTTATGACAACCCGACAGATGAAATGAAAAAAACAGGGGTAAAGCCCGGTTCCGGCCGCGAGAAAATGTTTGAGGTCAGGGAAATTGAATCGGATATCTCATTTATCCGCAATTATTTGACGAAAAATCTCGTCATGCGTGAGGATTTGTATTTATTCCAAAAGCAGGGCAGGGACTATAAAGTGATCGACAAAGAATGGAAGGCCGTGCGCGACCAGCTCGTGAACATGCGGGTCAACGGGGGATTTCCTTATCTGACCGTCAATGACGGGGATTACCTGAAGAATAATGAGCTTTATATTAAACATTGGTATGAGGGAATTGAGCTTGATCTGAAATACTTGGAGAAAGTGCTGCCGTATCTGTACCAGCTGTGGGGCAGGAGCGTGCACATCGAATCTGTTCTTGAAGACAGAGAAGTGATGTTCTCGTATGACGGCAAAGGAGTGCACCGGAGATATCTGTAAAAGAAGAAAGGATGCGGGGAAACCCCCGCATCCTTTTTTATTTTCCGTGTTTCAGGATGTGAAAGATCTTTTTGGCCTGGTCCGTGTTGTTTAAAAGCCCCGTAAATGATTCTCTTCCCGGACCGTATGCGTAAACGGGAACTTCTTCGCCCGTATGATCGCCGGTTGTCCAGCCGCTGTTGGTTTTCGCATTAAAAAGCTTAATGATCGCTTTGTAGACGCTCTTGTCAGCATCCTGTTTTGCGGCCGTTTCGATCTGTTTAATTTCAGCTTTTGACCATTTCAGGTCTGTATAACGCGCAAGCACGGAAGATACGGATTTGCCCGCTTTGATTTGGTCAGCCATAAATGCCGGGGTTTTCTTGGCGGCAAGAATCGGTTCAACATGCCAGTTTTTATCGTCATTCGCGCCGATCGTCAATCCGCCGGTGGTATGATCAGCCGTGGCAACGACAAGCGTATGTTTGTCCTTTTTGGCAAATGCGATCGCTGCTTTATACGCTTTTTCAAAATCCTTCATTTCACTCATTGCGCCGACTATATCATTGTCATGTCCCGCCCAGTCTATTTGGCTGCCTTCGACCATTAAGAAGAACCCTTTTTTATTCTTGTTCAGCCTGTCGATCGCCGCCGTTGTCATGTCTTCTAATGAAGGGACGGCGTTTGACCGATCGATTGCTTTATCGAGTCCGCCATCGGCAAACAGGCCGAGAATCTTCTTGTTACGATCTTTTTTCAGCTCCTGTTTTGATGTCACATAGCTGTATCCCGCTTTTTTGAAATCCTTTGTTACATTGCGGTCTTTACGGATAAAGTTTGATTTGCCGCCTCCGAGGAGCACATCGACTTTTTGTTTTCCGTTGATGCGGTCATCAAAGTAGCTGCTTGCGATGTCATCCATATTCTTTCGGGATTTGTTATGGGCTCCGAATGCCGCAGGGGTGGCGTGGGCAATCTCCGAAGTTGCGACAAGTCCGGTGGATTTCCCTCTTTGTTTCGCTTCTTCGAGGACGGATTTGACCCGCTTTCCTTTTTTATCGACTCCGATCGCCGCGTTATACGTTTTCACGCCCGTGGCCATTGCCGTGCCAGCCGCCGCGGAATCGGTAATATTGGAATCAGGATCGTCAGGATAAGTCATCATCATACCGGCGAGATTGGGGTCGAATGCCGTCAGTTTCATACCATCCGAAGGCTTTCCTTTGTTAATGACCGAACGGTAGGCGTTCATATAGGGAGCGCCCATTCCGTCGCCGACCATGAAGATGACGTTTCTGATCTCGTTTTTGTCAGGCTGTTTTTTTGCCGCAGCCTGTTCAGAGTGCTGAAACCCCGCGCCCGCAATCAGACCGGCTGTCAGCACGGATACGGCTGCCGCCGGCAGAAGTTTTGATCGAACCTGTTTAAATAGACTCATTCTCACTCGTCCTCCTTTAATCGTGTCTGCATGTCTAATGGTAGGGGGTGTTTGTAAAGAGCGCCTGTTTCTCCTGTAAATTTCAGGTGAAACATTGTTAGAAATGTAAATTCCGGTGTAACTTATGTTTTCAAGAAAGGGTGAAAACCATTCACTTTTTTGAAAAAGACGAGGATTTTTTTAACAAGGAGTTATTTGGAAAGTAAACTGCTTTGTTTTTCCAAAATACGAGGATCACAGGAAAAAAACATGACAAATTGACTCGTTTTTCGTCACGTTTGAAATCAAATTGAAATATTTAATACCCTTAAAAACTTTTTTCAAAAACGAATTAGTAAGAAATTTGTCACGGGAAGTCAAGTCTATTTCTAGTGGAAATTGAACCTTATAATAGGAAACAGATAAAAACATTAAAAAAGAGACACATAAAATAGATAGAATCATTCAGGGAGGAAAATATGAAAAAGCAACTTGTTACAGCAACAACGGCAGTGGTTTTGGGGACGACTTTGTTTGCGGGCGCGGCATCTGCGCAAACGATTAAGGTAAAAAAAGGCGATACATTATGGGGACTTTCAAATCGGTATGGAACGTCAATTAATTCCATTAAATCTGAGAACAAATTAAAATCGGATATCATTTACATCGGTCAGACGCTTTCGATCAACGGTAAATCATCTTCAGGTTCAAATTCGGGCAGCAAGTCATCATCGTCTACATATAAAGTCGTAAAAGGCGACAGCCTTTGGAAAATTGCGAATAAATATAAAATGACGGTAAACCAATTAAAAAGTTTAAACGGTTTAAAAACGGACCTGATCCGCATCGGGCAAGTGCTTAAAGTAAAAGGATCAACTTCCGGTTCAGCGTCTTCAGGATCTTCGTCATCAAAGAAGCCTTCATCCAGCCATAATATTGCACAGACGAGCCTGAATGTAAACAAGCTGATTTCTGATGCGCAATCTTTAATCGGCACGCCGTATGTATGGGGCGGAACAACGACTTCCGGCTTTGACTGCAGCGGATTTATCTGGTACCTGTTAAACAAACAGACGAGTGTCGGCAGAACAAGCACTGCGGGATACTGGAGCTCAATGAAGAGCGTGTCCAGCCCGTCAAGAGGAGACTTCGTCTTCTTTACAACATATCAGGCCGGCCCTTCACACATGGGTGTGTACATCGGAAACAACAAGTTCATCCATGCCGGTTCTGACGGCGTCACAACAAGTGATCTGAATAACAGCTACTGGAAGCCGCGCTACCTGGGCGCGAAAAGATTCTAGCAGTGAGAGAAACCCGTTCATCCGAACGGGTTTTTTATTTAGACGGGGCAGAGCTCCATTTGTTTCACCTAAAAATGAAAATGTGATAAAAAATCTAAAAAGGTTTTCTTTTTTTCATTTTCATAGAGGGCGATGGCGTACGCGCCCGCGCTCGGCATCTGGGCGAATTCGCACGGAATTTCAATCATGCTGCCTGCGGCGAGTTCGGACCGTACCGCTGACAGCGGCAGAAATGAGACGCCCAGCCCCTCTTTAATAAATCGTTTCGTAATATGCGTCTGTGTCACCTTCATTGTTCTGACGAAAGGGAACTGTATTCTGACCTGGCGGAGCAAATCATCCCAATAGTCAGGATGGTTATGGGTCAAAAGCAGATATTGTCCGAACAGGTCTTTCACTTCATCCGCCTTCCCTGTCCCGGGTTTTCGGCCGGGTGGCGCGACGAGGACAACTGGGTCATTGTACAGGGGGCGGCAAGTGAGGGAAGATGATTGCACCTTTAAGCAGCTCAGTCCGATATCGGCTGAGCCGTTTCTGATTTGAGAGGCGATTTCTTCCGATTCGAAAATGGTGACCGTCATTTCGGTTTCTTTATTGTCCTCTGTATAACGCTTCATGACAGACGGGAGAACGGTGTCGGCGATAAGCGGCGAAACAGCGAGTGTCAGCGTGTGCGAGTAGCCCTGGCGCACCCTGTGCAGCTCCGCCATGCTGTTTTCATAGTCTTCCAAAAGTCTCATGGCAAACGGCACGTATGCTTTTCCTTCTTCCGTCAATTGTATTTTCCGGCCGCTCCGCTGAAACAGCTTGCAGCTGATTTCTTTCTCTAATAATTTTATATGAACGGTGACGGTCGGCTGAGATAAAAAAAGCGTTTCCGCCGTTTTTCTGAAATTCTCATATTTTGCCGCGGTGACGAAGGTGTGAAGCCATTTAAAATCCATAGATGCACTCCTCTGATTAAAAGTTTTAATTAATTCCCTTAAAAATATTCATTATTTTTTAAATATTATATTTACTATAATAACAGAAAGAGGATAAGGGGGAATGAAATTGATTTATCGTGGATTGAAAGGGATTACTTGTGCAGAAACGGCGATCAGCCACATTGACGGAGAAAAGGGGCATTTAATATATCGCGGCTATGACGCGAAGGATATCGCATTGCAATTCAGTTTTGAAGAAGCGGCGTATCTCATTTTGAACGGGGCGCTTCCTGATGAGCGGCAATTGCTTGCGTTTCAGGAAGAACTTGCAGCCGAGCGCGGGCTTCCGAAACATTTGATCGGCTTACTGGAAACGCTTCCGGATGAAATGGACGACATGGCGGTGCTGAGAACGGCTGTTTCGGGTTTGGGCACAGATTCATTTACATATCCGCCCAAGCCGGAAGAAGCGATTAAACTGATTGCCGTCACACCGACGATTATTGCGTACAGATACCGCCGTAAACAAGGGCAGGAAGCGCTGTCACCTGAGGCGCGATACGGACACGTTGAAAACTATTTGTATATGCTGACAGGCAGGCAGCCGTCCGCAGCCCAAAAGAAAGCGCTTGAGACGTATATGATTCTGGCGATGGAGCACGGGATGAATGCATCGACTTTTTCGGCGAGAGTCACCGTTTCGACTGAATCGGACTTAGTGTCTGCCGTCACTGCCGCACTGGGTACGATGAAAGGGCCGCTGCACGGAGGCGCTCCTTCAGGTGTCACGAAAATGCTTGAAGACATCGGGGAAAAAGAAAATGCAGAAGCGTATTTGACAGCGAAGCTTATGAGGGGAGAACGCCTGATGGGCTTCGGGCACAGGGTGTACAAAACAAAAGACCCGCGGGCGGAAGCGCTGCGCATAAAGGCTGAAGAAGTGGCAGGAAATGATCCGTCGCTTGACTTGGCGCTTTATGTGGAGAAGGAAGCCATCCGCTTGTTAGAGCAATATAAGCCCGGACGGAAGCTGTATACGAATGTGGAGTTTTACGCAGCGGCTGTGATGCAGGCCATTGATGTCGACAATGATTTATTTACGCCGACCTTTTCAGCAAGCAGAATGGCAGGCTGGTGCGCACATGTGCTTGAACAGTCCGCTGACAACATGATTTACAGGCCGTCTGCGAAATACACCGGCGCTTTTCCCGAAACGGCTCAGCAGCTTTAATTACCGGCATATTTGTCCGTTTAATTCCCCGCACTGCGTGGTATCGTCTCAGTAATACCAATTGCAGGAGTGTGAGAATATGAATCCGATGGACAGACAGACGGAAGGACAAAAGCCGCAGGTGCAAAACCGCCAGCCCGGCATTGAGTCAGACATGGAGCCAAAACCGCTCTTGGAGGACCCGGATGTAAAAGGATCGGGCAGATTAAAAGGAAAAGTCGCCGTCATCACGGGCGGAGACAGCGGCATCGGCGCAGCGGCTGCGATCGCTTACGCGAAGGAAGGGGCGGATCTTGCCATCCTGTACCTAGACGAACATGCCGATGCCGAGAGAACGAAAAAGCGTGCGGAAGAATACCAGGCCGAATGCCTGTTAATTCCGGGAGACGTCGGTGATGAGGCGCATTGTCAGAAGGCGGTCCGGCAAGTCTTAGATCACTACGGAAAAATAGATATTCTCGTTAATAATGCGGCTGAGCAGCATCCGCAAAACGGGATTCTTGATATTACGGCTGAACAGCTGGAGAAGACATTCCGTACAAACATGTTTTCTATGTTTCATATGACTAAAGCTGTGCTGCCTCATCTCAAAAGAGGGAGCGCCATCATTAATACAACGTCGATTACCGCTTATCAGGGAGACACATCATTGATCGACTATTCGTGCACGAAAGGCGGCATCGTTTCCTTTACGCGTTCAATGGCGATGTCATTGGCCGATCAGGGGATCAGAGTAAATGCGGTGGCACCCGGGCCGATCTGGACCGCCCTGATTCCGGCAACGTTTACTGAAGAAAAGGTGGAAAAGCACGGTCTGGACACTCCGATGGGAAGACCGGGACAGCCTGTGGAACACGCCGGAGCTTACGTGCTTCTGGCTTCAGACGAATCTTCCTATATGACTGGGCAGACCATTCACGTAAATGGCGGCAGGTTTATTTCAACATAATACGCAAGTCTTATCCCGCGCTTTTAAAAAGTGCGGGATTTTTATTTGATTACATATGAATACGATTTTTAAAAAATGGAAGACTCCAGCCGAATCACTAATGTTAATATTTCACAGCAGAGAATCCTCTGAGTTCTGTTTTATGAAAACTGAAATAATATATAGAATTTTCAAAAAAGTTATTTTCATTTTTATATTTTTCGCTATAATATGATGTAGGAGAAAGGAATGATGTGCTGAAACATTTCATGCGAAAAATAAGAATTTAGTCATTATTGCTATTGTTATCTGAATATTCTAACATATATTGATTTACAAGGAGTGAAGCAGATGAAGGGGAGCATATTCAGAAAGAAAAGCATTCAGGACCTGCTTGCCGCAACGGGCGGGGAAAAGTCGCTGAAAAGAGAGTTAGGGGCCTTTGATCTGACCCTTCTGGGGATAGGGGCTATCATCGGAACGGGAATTTTTGTATTAACCGGAACAGGCGCTGTCACGGCGGGGCCGGGGCTGACCGTTTCATTTGTCATCGCCGCTCTTGCATGTTTATTTGCGGCTTTGTCATATGCCGAATTTGCTTCAAGCGTCCCGGTTTCCGGTTCCGTCTACACGTTTACTTATGCGACACTGGGTGAACTTCTCGCATTTATCATCGGATGGGATTTAATCTTGGAATATATGCTCGCCGTCAGCGCGGTTTCGGTCGGTTGGTCCGGCTATTTTCAATCATTCTTGGCGGGCTTCGGCATTCATCTTCCGACTGCATTAACGGCCGCGCCGGGATCCATTAAAGGCACGGTCACATTCTTTAATCTCCCCGCATTTGTTATCGTGCTTGCGATTACATTCCTCCTCTACTTAGGCATTAAGGAATCGAAGCGGGTCAATAATATTATGGTCATTTTGAAGGTTCTGGTTGTTCTATTGTTTATCGCCGTTGCGGCCGTATATGTCAAACCTCACAACTGGCAGCCGTTTATACCGATGGGGTTCGGCGGTGTTTTCAGTGCCGCGGCGCTCGTTTTCTTCTCTTTTATCGGTTTTGACGCCGTCTCTTCCGCCGCTGAAGAAACGAAAAATCCGGCGAAGGATCTGCCGAAAGGAATTATCTTTTCATTAATCGTCTGCACCGTGCTGTATGTGACCGTATCGGCGATTATGACGGGCGTCGTTCCGTTTGCCCGCTTTGAAGGCGTTGACCATCCCGTGTCTCTCGTCCTGCAGATGGCCGGACAGAATTGGGTGGCCGGGATTATTGATATCGGCGCAGTGTTGGGAATGACAACGGTGATGCTCGTCATGCTGTACGGCCAGACGAGGGTGATGTTTGCCATGTCCCGTGACGGTTTGGTGCCGGGGGCGCTTTCAAAAGTCCATCCGAAGCATAAAACGCCGCACGTGGTGACATGGGTGTTCGGCATCCTGTCGGCATTACTCGGCTCACTCGTCCCGCTTGATGAGCTGGCGAAGCTGGTGAACATCGGCACGCTTGCCGCATTTGTCCTGATTTCAGTAGCGGTTATCGTATTGAGAAAGAAACAGCCTGATCTGCCGAGGGCTTTTAAATGTCCGGGGGTTCCCTTTATTCCGATATTATCCATTCTGTTCTGCGTATTTTTGATTATTAACCTTGGCGCCACCACCATATTCCGTTTCTTTATCTGGCTGATCATCGGTCTGGTGATTTATTTCTTATATTCGAGAAAGCATTCGAAATTAAACGGGGATTTGTAAGGAGCGGCACCCGCCGCTCCTTTTTATTTTTCGGAATAATGAAACATATTGAAATGGGCTTAAGTTATCGCAGCGAATAAGGGATAATATAGGGCGGAAGGGAAGTGGAAAGTCGTGTCTGACCAAAAAAGGGTTCAATGGGCCTCAAAAATAGGATTTATTATGGCCGCTGCCGGTTCGGCGATCGGTCTGGGGGCCATTTGGAAGTTCCCTTACGTAGCGGGTACGAACGGAGGAGGCGCTTTTTTTCTTGTATTCGTCCTCTTTACCGTGCTTTTAGGCTATCCGCTTTTGCTCGGTGAATTTATTTTCGGAAGACGGAGCCAGACAAATGCGATTGATGCCTACAAACAAGCCGCGCCGAAGTCGGTATGGCACCTCACGGGTTATGTGGGTGTGGCGGCCTGTTTTTTAGTTTTGTCTTTTTACAGTGTTGTCGGCGGGTGGATTTTGCTTTATGTGTTAAAAGCTGTTACGGGTTCTTTATCCGGGCTCACTCAGGAGCAGTACGGAACGGTGTTCGGGACGGTCATTGAAAATCCGATCCAGACTCTCGCCGCGCAGCTTGTATTTATGATCTTGACCGTGGCGGTCGTCGCAAAAGGCGTGCAGAAAGGGATTGAACGTGTCAGTGCGGTGCTGATGCCGGTTTTATTCGTGCTGTTTCTATTGCTTGTGCTGCGATCAGTCACGCTCGATCATGCCGTTGAGGGGATTAGATTTTTATTGGTTCCGCACTTTGAAGATTTGACGCCGGAATCCATCCTATATGCTTTAGGACAGGCGTTCTTTACATTAACGCTCGGCGTTTCGGTCATGGTGACATACAGTTCGTATCTGCCGAAAACCCAAAACCTTCCGGGATCGGCGGGTTCCATTGTTGTGATGAATGTGCTCGTCACGCTGTTTGCGGGACTGGCCATTTTTCCGGCGGTTTTTTCGTTCGGATTTAAACCGGATGAAGGGCCTACACTGCTGTTTACCGTACTGCCGGCTGTGTTTGACCGGCTGCCGTTCGGCTCGCTGTTTTTTATCAGCTTTCTGGCGGTCTTTTTCTTTGCCGCGCTGACTTCGGCCTTTTCGATGGTGGAAATTATCGTAGCGACTGTCGGGAAAGGTGATGAAACGAAAAGGAAGAAGCTGTCGTGGACAAGCGGTCTGCTCATTTTCTTAGTCGGAATTCCGTCGTGTTTATCATACGGTGTGCTCGGTGATGTTCATTTGTTCGGAAAAACGTTTTTTGATCTAGCGGATTTCACAGTGAGCAATGTGCTGATTCCGCTCGGCGCTTTATTAATATCAATCTTCATCCCGCTGAAAATACCGAAGCGGGAGCTGTTCGCCGAGATGAAAAGCGGTTCCGCCATCGGCTATCGTTTCTTTCAGGTGTGGTATTTCCTTCTGAAATATCTCGTGCCGCTGGCTATCATCGTCGTATTGCTGCATTTAATCGGCGTTCTTCCATTTTAAAAAAACAGGCCCCCGTAAAAGGGCCTGTTTTTATGTTTAAAAACCGAATTGCAGATTCGTATCAACGGCAACGATCGTATATACACAGACAATGACGAAAAGGTTGAGGATGACACCGAGCAGTCCCGGGCCCGTCCGTCCTTTTTTAATAAACAGCTCAATGATGCCGAACGGCACGGCGGCCATCGCAAACGGCAGCATCTGATAAGAATAGAAAGTCACATTGCTGATGATTGCCACGTTCAAAAGCAGCAGCGACAAAATCGCGGTACCGACTGATATCCAGCCGAAAACATTATGCTCTTTAAAAATTCTTACCAATTCCATAATTCCACCTCACCGATGTTTGCTGCTTTTACTGTTTTGTTTTTCAGCAGACGTTCGATTTCTTTTGTCGGCCCCGTCACGACAGAGCCGTATACGTTCATTCCGTGATGTTCAACATAGTCGATTCGGCTGCCCAGATTCATGTCTTTGCGTTTCGATATTGCATGCGCCCATTTTTTATGGCGGGACATAAATTCAAGGGCATTGATAAATTGTTCACGGTCTGTCTGTCCTTGCGTTTCGAAAGAGGACACCATCTTGGAATCTTTCCCGGGAAATCCTAACGGCTCGGCATAAGGACTGTCTTTCAGATTTTTCTCCGTTTCGACCGCGTTCCATAAAAACTTCACATCGTATTTTTTAAAAGTTGAATATACTTGAGAAGAAGGGTAGGCCCGGTCATAAGAAAGATAGACCTCCGCCACGCTTCCTTCAGGCAATTTTTTCAATGTCTGTCCGGCTTTGTCAATCGTGCGTTCCTTTAAGCCCGAAGGATGGGCGAAATAATGCTTTGCCTGTGCCGCGTCTAGATCATAGTAGTTAACGGCAGGCGATTTGACCGTATCTAAAAACATTTCAATCCGTTCTCCGCCGACGGATTTCGTTTTTGTGCCGATCTGCTTTTGCAGCGGAAACTCTGTATTCATTCCAAACAGCTTCACCTGGCTTTTCAGTCCGGAGGTATCGACGAGGACGTTCGGCATGGTGGTCGCGACCGTCACGGCCGCGGTTTCCATTAATTGATTGCCGGTGCTTTCCTTTCCTCCCAGACCGTAATAGAGGTAGCTTCCCAAAGTGCAAAGCGGCAAAATCATCAAAGTGGAGATGACGGCGAGAACTGAAATCCGCAAATACGATTTGCGTTTTCCGTATGACAAAATGGCCTTCTGTTTTTCCGGGCTGATGCCGACGTCCCATTCCCGGTCGTCCTGCATTTCGCTTTCAATCAACTCCTGATAGACTTCCAGCTTTTCCAGCTCTTCTTCAAAGGCGGCCATTTCCCGGTCGCTCATTTCTCCATTTTTGTATTGGTAAAAACGCTTTTTAAATTCTTCATTCATCATTAACACCTCTATTATAAAGTGCTTTCAGCCGCTGTCTGGCACGAAATAAAACACTTTTAAAATTAGCCTCTGAAATATTCATAATATGGGATGCTTCTTTGTAATTCAGTTCTTTTAAATAATACAGTGTTAAGGCCTCCCGATAATTGTCGGGAAGTTCGGACATATACCCTGTCAGCACTTCCTTGATTTCAATCTGATGAGCCGGGCTTTGAACAGCCGTCTGAAAAAGGCTCCCAATTAAGTCATCGGAAATGGTCACTTCCTTTTTATGTTTTCTGACATAATCTATAAACGCATTTCTCGCCACTTGAAAAAGCCATGGCTTTACTTTGCTGTGGTCGTAGGAGTGAATGTGTATGTATGCCCTCATAAAGGTTTCCTGCAGCAAATCTTCAGCGAGATGCTTGTCTTTTGTCATGGAGAGCAGGAACCGGTAAACATCATTCATATACATTTGGTAAATTTCATCGATCGTCACTGCCTTTTCTCCCCTCTATGTTATACACGCATAAGAAAGGTTTAAAGTTGCACGTTCCATGCAAACGGCTTAAATTCATTTTCACCTCATCAAACACCATTTCTCTATAGTACCCAAAATCCGTCATAAAAGATAGAGATCGGCGGAGGAAAAATATATTTATTAGTACCAGGTAATAAAAAATATTGTTATAATAGAGAGAGAACACTTTTGATCATTACAACAAAGGAAGTGCGTTATGTATAAGTTTTGTGCAAATGCCATCAAATTCATTCTTTCTCTGCGCGGAGGAGTCAAAGTATACAATAAAGAGAATCTTCCGTCTGATAAAGGATTCGTTATCGCGTGCACGCATGCGGGCTGGGTGGACGTCCTCACGCTCGGTGTCGGGATATTGCCCCATCAGATTCATTATATGGCGAAAAAAGAGCTGTTTCAGAAAAAGTGGATCGGAAGTTTTTTAAAGAAGATTCACGCGTTTCCGGTTGATCGTGAAAATCCGGGTCCGAGCAGCATTAAAACGCCGATTAAGCTTCTGAAGGAAGGGAAGATTGTCGGGATTTTTCCGAGCGGCACGAGAACTTCTGAAGACGTCCCGCTGAAAAGAGGGGCCGTGACCATCGCCCAAATGGGGAAAGCGCCGCTCGTTCCGGCCGCATATAAAGGGCCGTCTACGGGAAAAGCGCTGTTTAAAAAGGGAAAAATGCGGCTTATCATCGGCGAGCCGATTTTTTTGGAGGACTTTTCCGATCTTGCGCCGAAGGAGAGGCTTGCGGCCATGACAGAAGAGCTGAATGCCAGAATTAAAGAGCTTGAGAAAAAACTTGAACAACTGTAAATGAAAAAAAGCTTGCCGTCTGTATCAGACGCGCAAGCTTTTTTGTTATGCTTCTTTTTGTTCGGCGGTTTCCAGCAGTTCATCAAACGCCAGTTTTTTCACTTCGATATATGCGACGTGGTGGCCGTCAATTTCATTAATGATAAATTCGCAGCCTTCTTCGATAATCGAGTCGTATTGTTCGACGTCGTATTTCTGGGTAAGGAACCAGCCGCCGATGGTGTCGACCTCGTCATTTTCTAAATGGATGCCGAGGAGTTCGTTCACTTGATCAATCAGGACCTTGCCGTCAAGCATGTAATGGCCGTCGCCGAGTTTGCGGATTTCATTGATTTCATCGATATCAAATTCATCACGGATTTCCCCGACGATTTCTTCAATAATGTCTTCAACGGTGACAAGCCCCGCGGTTCCGCCGTATTCATCCGACAGAATCGCCATATGAACCCGTTCCTTCTGCATTTTTACAAGCAGATCGTGAATCGGTGCCGACTCAATCACATGGATGATCGGATTGACAAAATCCGTAATCGGCGAGTCGACTGATACTTCGCCGCTGATGCAGGCGGTCAGCACTTCTTTAATGTTAATAACGCCGATAATATTATCTTTGTCACCCTCTTCGACAGGGTACCGGGTATATTTTTCAATCTGAATGATATCCATCATTTCAGAAATTTTAATATCATGCGGCAGACTGACGATTTCCGTACGCGGAATCATGATTTCTTTTGCAAGTCTGTCGTCAAATTCAAAGATTTTGTTCACATATTTAAATTCAGACTGGTTGATTTCACCGCTTTTATAGCTTTCCGATAAAATGATGCGCAGCTCTTCTTCAGAGTGGGCAAGCTCATTTTCAGACACCGTCTCCAGACCGAACATCTTCGTTAAAAGACGGGCGGAGTTGTTCAGAAGCCAGATAAACGGGAACATGATGCGGTAAAACCAAATGAGCGGTTTCGAAAACAGCATTGAAACGGCTTCCGCTTTCTGGATGGCGACTGTTTTCGGCGCCAATTCTCCCACGACCACGTGTAAGAATGTAATGATCGCGTAGGCGAGAATAAATGAAATAATATGCGATAATGAGCTTGGTACGTTTATCTTTGTGAAAAGCGGATGAAGCAAGCGTTCAATCGTTGATTCGCCTAAGACACCAAGACCGATGGAAGTCAATGTTATGCCGAGCTGGCACGCCGATAAATACTCATCTAAATGCGTGGTCACTTTTTTGACACCGATTGCGGCTTTATTTCCTTCTGCTATAAGCTGGTCAACCCGTGAGCCTCTGATTCTGATTATCGCAAACTCAGATGCTACGAAAAATGCCGTCAGCGCGATTAAAACCGCGACTAAAATCAAATTCACAATGTCCAATTAGAACCTTCACTTCTTTTGGGAAGATGAAGGTAACACCTCCTGTTAGTAAGATAATGGTTTAACTTAACAGCAGCATAAATGATTGAAGCACTGCAAGCTTTTCAGGAGCCAGCCTTTTTTTCAGCTGGGCGCGCTCCTCTGGTTCAAGCTTTTCAAACCGATTCAAGATCCCGGAGATGTTTTGATTCATGTGATCAATTTCCGATGCCAGATTTCCAACATCGTCAGGCAGGGCTGAAGAGGGAAACTGGTTCTCCAGTCGATCTTTTATATCAGACAGGGCCAATCGCTGCTTTTTACAAGCGACTATAAACTTTAACCGATTAAGTGCAAGTGTATCGTAGTAACGATAGTTCGAACAAGACCTGTCAGGCTTTAAAAGCCCGAGGTTTGTGTAGTAATCCACCGTGCGTTTCGTTACACCGGCAAGCTCTGCTAATTCACTGATGCGATAAGTCTCAGCCCCATCTAAATCCCTCCCCAACCATCACGTTATAGTTATGAGAATAGTTTAATATATGAAGGGGAGTTTGCACAAGTTTATTGTTTTCCGTCTTTCTCCTGAAACGGGGCGGCAGGCTGTCTGAAAAAGCGTTGACTGCGCCATGTAAATCTTTCATAATCATTGTAAATAGAAACGGCAGAAAAAGACAGAAGGGACAGATGACAGTGGCCGGTTTATCAAGGGAAGTGACACAGAATCTGGAGAAAGGTTCATGGATACGCAAACTATTTGATGAAGGCGCTCGGCTGAAAAAAGAGTTCGGCGCCGATAAGGTGTTTGACTTTTCGATAGGAAATCCGGTTGCGGAGCCGCCTGAAACATTTAAAAAGGCGCTATGCGAAGCGGCTGAAACAGGACGGCACGGATACATACAAAACCAAGGGCTTCCGGAGGCGAGAGAAAAGGTTGCCCGCTTTTTGTCAGAGCGGTTTCAGACAGAAATTTCCGCCAGGCATACAGTTATGACGGTCGGAGCCGGCGGGGCGCTGAATGTCGCGCTGAAGAGCATTTTAAACCCGGAGGAAGAAGTCATCCTTCTTTCGCCTTATTTTGCGGAATATAAAGCGTATGTTGAAAATTACCGCGGCAGACCCGTCATCTGCCC
This sequence comes from Bacillus sp. YH3-2-B2, assembly GCF_053663335.1. Classification (NCBI taxonomy): domain Bacteria; kingdom Bacillati; phylum Bacillota; class Bacilli; order Caryophanales; family Bacillaceae; genus Bacillus; species Bacillus sp. YH3-2-B2. The sequence goes on from NZ_JBSJQE010000001.1 coordinate 83,498, forward strand.
GCTGACTGACTCATTTGAGATTGATATTGAAGCGGTTAAAGGTGCGATCACCCCCCGTACGAAAGGACTGATCGTCAATACGCCGCATAATCCGACGGGGACTGTGCTCAGCCAGAAAAACCTTAACGAATTGGGCGCCTTATTAAAAGAAGCCGAAGAGCGGAACGGCCAAAGCATATTTATTTTATTTGATGAACCGTACAGCCAGCTGATCTACGGAGAAGAGCAGGCGAATCCGTTTCAGGCGTATCACCGCGTGATTTTAGTCAGTTCGTTCAGTAAAGATCTCGGCATTGCGGGGGAAAGGCTCGGGTATATCGCGGCGGACGCCCAAATGCCTGAGGGCGATCTTCTGACGGATGCATTCGTTTTCTGCAACCGGACGCTCGGCTTTGTGAACGCTCCGGTCATGATGCAGCGCGCCGTGGCGAAAATGGATGATCTTTCGATTGACGCTGAACCTTACAGAAAGCGGAGAGACCTTATGGTGGACATCCTCACAGAAGCCGGCTTCGAATTTGAAATGCCGAAAGGAGGCTTTTTCGTCTTTCCGAAATCACCGATTGAAGACGAGGTGGCGTTCTGCATGCATGCCGCACAGAAATACAAACTATTGATCGTACCTGGCAGCGGATTTGGAAAAAGCGGCTATTTCCGATTATCTTTCAGCGTGCCTTCGGAACAGATCAGATATTCGCGCGATATTTTCAAAGCACTGTATCAAGATTTTTCTTCATAGCTTCCAATATATAAAGATGGGAGAACGGACACATGTCGAGGAGAAATAATGGCACATCAGACATCAGCATTACAGGAATCGGAGTCTTAACCGCGGTCGGACAAGGCAAGGAGGCGTTTCTCGCTGCGCTCATGGAGGGGCGGCACGCCTTTGATGTGATGAAACGCCCCGGCCGGCAGAAAGGCAGTTCGTTTATCGGCGCGGAGCTTAGCGAATTAACGCCGCCGGACGCGCTGTCGAAGCGCTTGTACCGAAGGGCCGCATTATCTGGAAAGACGGCGCTTATCGCTTTATATGAAGCGTGGCATGACGCTCAATTAGACGGCGCTGATCACAGCCGCACCGGTCTGATCATCGGCGGGTCGAATATGACGCAGCGCGAATTGCTGCAGGCCTTTGAGAAAAACGGTGAAACGCCGCAATTTGTAAATCCGACATACGGGCTTTCTTTTATGGATAGTGATTTGTCGGGGCTTTGCACGGAGCAATTTGGGATAAAAGGGCCGGCCTTTACGGTCGGCGGCGCGTCGGCAAGCGGCCAGGCGGCGGTTATCCAGGCTGCTCAAGGAATCAAAGGAGGCCTGTTTGACCGGTGCATCGTGATCGGGGCGCTGGCCGATCTGTCGTACATGGAGTGTCACGCTCTCCGTTCTTTGGGAGCGATGGGCACTGATACATACGCTGAACGGCCTGAAGCCGCCTGCCGCCCGTTTGACCGGCATACGGACGGGTTTATATTCGGAGAGGCGTGCGGGGCGATTGTGCTGGAACGCGCTGAATCTGCCGAAGAGAGGGGCGCACGATCGTGGGCCGGCTTAAAGGGCTGGGGGATGGCTTCCGATGCGAACCGCAACCCGAATCCTTCAGCAGAGGGCGAAATGACGGTGATCCGCCAGGCGCTGGAGCGGGCCGGTCTTTCAGCGAAAGAGATCGATTACATCAACCCGCACGGCACTGGTTCGCCGATCGGCGATAAGACTGAATGCCGGGCGCTTTCTGAAAGCGGCCTGTCGCACGCGCGGATTAATGCGACAAAATCGATTACCGGACACGGTCTGAGTGCGGCCGGAACGGTGGAAATCATTGCTGTTCTCTTGCAAATGCGGGAAAACAAGCTTCATCCGATCCGAAACTTAACGGAGCCGATTGACGATTCATTTCAGTGGGTGACCGACGGGCCGAGCGCCCATACCGTACACCATGCGTTAAGCTTAAGCATGGGATTCGGAGGGATTAATACGGCGCTTTGTTTAGAAAATCATTTCCGAAGCAGATAACGGCAGCCTTCTTTTTGAAGGCTGTTTTTATATGATGAAAAATCTGAAAATGATGAAAGAATGGAGTTGTGATACAATAAACTATACAAATGACAATCATGCTTTGACTTAGGAGGTGGCAGGATGGGGCCCTCTGTGTAGTCAATCACCCATTTCGTTCCTCTCGCTTAAGAAAAAACGATGAAATCAGGAGGTGACGTCCTTATCCTTCAATTCGGGATAAGGTGAAATGGACGATATTGACAGTTTGATTTTAATCGGTGTGCTCATTGCGTTAACGGCATTTTTCGTGGCGAGTGAATTTGCGATCGTCAGAGTGAGGAGATCCAGAATCGATCAGCTCATCTCAGAAGGGAACAGACGGGCGGTGCTCGCAAAGCGTATCATTACGGATCTTGATGAGTATTTATCCGCCTCGCAGCTTGGCATTACACTCACATCCATCGGGCTCGGCGTACTGGGAGAGCCTGCATTTGAGCGGATGCTTCATCCTGTGTTTCAGGGCATGGGGCTTCCGGATTCAGCCGAGCATGTGACTGCTTTTGCTGCGGCGTACGGGCTGATTACGTTTTTACATGTCGTCGTCGGTGAGCTTGCGCCTAAAACGGTTGCGATTCAAAAAGCGGAAAAGCTGACGTTATGGATTGCCGGACCGCTTCGGTTATTTTACGTGTTCATGTTCCCGTTTATTTGGGTGCTGAACGGCTCCGCGAGAATTCTGACCGGTTTGGCCGGATTAAAGCCGGCATCTGAGCATGAAGGCTCCCACTCTGAAGAAGAGCTGCGGATCCTGCTGTCAGAAAGTTTAAAAAACGGAGAAATCAATCCGTCTGAATATACATTTGTGAATAAAATTTTTGATTTTGATAATCGGATCGCCAAGGAAATCATGATCCCGAGAAAAGAAATCGCGGCTGTTTCCACCGATATGGACGTGCCGGAAATGCTTGATATGATGCTGAAAGACAAATATACGCGCTGGCCCGTAACGGACGGGGACAAAGACAGTGTGATCGGCATGATCAATACGAAGCATCTCTTTTCAGATCTGCTGTTTATGACAGAAGATGAAAAAGCGGAAGTATCCATCACGTCTTACGTCCGCCCGGTGATTGAAGTCATCGAGACGATTCCGATACACGACCTGCTGATAAAAATGCAGAGAGAACGGATTCATTTGGCGATATTGTCTGATGAATACGGCGGAACGTCCGGTCTTGTGACGACCGAAGACATACTTGAAGAAATCGTCGGCGATATCAGAGACGAATTTGATGAGGACGAACAGCCGCAGATTCAAAAGCTGTCCGAACGCCATTATGTGCTGGACGGAAAGGTTCGGATCGATCAGGTGAATCATCTTCTCGGCGCAGAGATTGAAGAGGAAGTCGATACGATCGGCGGTCTTGTGCTGAAACGGAATATTGACATTTGTGCGGGTGAGTCGATACAAATCGGGGGATACACTGCCCTCATATTAGAAATGGACGGCCGGTTTATTAAACAGCTTGAACTCAAAGAAGAACAGGGCCGCCCGGGCGGTCAGGGGACAATAAACCGCCCGCTGCCCGTGCCGGAAACGGTCATGCTTCATAACGCAACCTTGAGCGAAAAATAAGCTCAAGGTTTTTTTAAATGGATATCATAACAAAGCCGCACCAGAATGCCAAAAGGCTTCCGGCTGCTGAAACAGCGATGTAGAGCAGACTTTCCTTTATGCGATTGTTCATCATCAGCTGCACGGCTTCAATACTGAAGGTGGAAAAGGTCGTAAACGCACCGAAAAAGCCCGTCGCGATGATGATGCCGGCAGAAGGATTATCCAGACCCAATCCGGTGAATATGCCGAGGCCGAAGGAGCCGAGCAGGTTGACCGCAGCCATTCCAAGCGGAATCGGAAAACCTTTTGTTCTTTCTGAAATTGTTTTACTCAGCAGAGACCGTAATACCGCTCCGATACCCGCCGCGATAAGCATCAGGACAATCGTCATGGCGTATCATGCCCCCTTCCCGCTGCGTGAAGGGCAATCCGCCGTCCCCAAAAAATGCCGGCGTATGCAAGGGCAAGACCAGCGAATAAAGTCGCGGCAGCATAACAAAAAGCCGCTGCGGGAGACGATTGCAGCAGAAAAATGGTTTCTTTTGCGAAGGTTGACATCGTCGTGAAACCTCCGCAAAAACCGGTTCCTAAAAAGGCGGTCAAAAGAGGGCGTTTAGCCCGAATGATGAAATAACCCGTAATAAGACCGAGTAAAAGGCTTCCCGCCGCGTTTTCGAGGAAAGTGGCACCAGGGAAAGATCCGCTGTGAATGTGCGCGCTCATTTCAAAGCGGAGCAATGCGCCGAGCGCGCCTCCGATAAAAATTGCGATGTATTGTTTCATATCAGCCATCCTTAGAAATAATATCCGGAAAATCAGTTACAATGCCGTCAACTGCCATCATTTGCAGCTTTTCGGCCGTCTTGTGATTTCTGACCGTCCAGGCAAATACTTTCAGGCCGTGTTTGTGAGCGGTGGAAATCAAGAACCGATTCAGGCGGGTATATTTAATATTGACATAATTTGCGGCTGATTTGTAAGCGGCCAGCTGGCTTTTGGAAAACATCCCGAAGCTGGGTCTTGCGATAATTGCAGTCGGAACGGACGGATACATGTCGTGAAAGGTCTGAATCGACTTGAGACTGAATGATTGAACGATAGGGTGGGTGGAAAAGGTAAACCTGCTTAACAGCTGGCCGACTGCTTTTTCAAGACCGACTTGAGAAATGTGCCCTTTCAGTTCAATTAAAAAACCGATTTCAGAATGATAACGCTCCAGAACCTCTTCGAGCAGGGGAATCCGCTCCCCTTTAAACTCAGCCCCATACCAGCTGCCGGCGTCCAGAGACTGCAGCTTCTTCAGCGTAAAATCTTTTACAAAACCGGAGCCGTCCGTCGTCCGGTCGACTTTGTCATCATGGATGACGACAATCTGGCCGTCTTTTGTGAGCTGGACGTCAAGCTCAATGAAATCAGCGTTCATTTCGGCAGCGATATCAAATGCCGCAAATGTATTTTCGGGCGCGTAACCGGATGCGCCGCGATGAGCGATGGTATACAAGCTTGTCAGCTCCCCTCATGGGCATTTCTGTTATTATATCAGATTCGTATATGCACAGCGATTCAAACTGGTGAATGTGCAAAACAGTATTTTTTTGGAATAAAGATAGTGCTTTTTTCGGTTTACAATCCGCAGTGATGTTTTATAATGGCAAAAAGGAGGCGAGATCATGGGAAAAGGGAGATTGAAAGTGGAAGAAAGAATTAAGGCCGAAACCGATGCTGAAATCCAAAAAGCGACTCTCCTGAAACAGACACAATCAAAGAAGAAATAGTGCCTGACCCTGTTGTATCTGGCTGAAAGATGAACGAATGTGTGAAAAACCCCGGCTGTGCTCTGATGCCGGGGTTTTTCAGGTTGCCTAAAGACAATAAAACAAGCTGATGTCCGAATGTTTTAGTATAATAGATTTTCGACAAGACAAAGGAGCATATGCCATGATGACACAATTTCAGAGCTTTTTTACTCTTGACCATATTTTGCAGATCAGTATCAGCATCGGAATTTTAGCGGCTTTTCTCGTTTTGAGAAAACTGTTTGTCAAATACTTTTTTCAGCTCATTTACAAATTGGCGAACAAGCCGAAAACCGACATATTCAAACAGATTGCCGTAGCGTTTGACAAGCCGGCCAGATGGTTTTTCGTGGCGCTGGGTCTGTTTTTGGCGATTGAGTATTCGCCGTTTTTAGACGGACAGATGGACATTGTCAAAAAAATGTACCGCTCTTTGATCATAGCGCTGATCGCCTGGGGGCTTTGCAATCTGACATCGGCGTCTTCGTTTTTATTTCATAAAGTCAATCAGCGTTTTGAGCTTGATATGGATGACATTTTGGCGCCGTTTTTATCCAAGGTGCTGCGCTTTGTCATTCTCGCGCTCAGCGTCAGTGTGATCGCGCAGGAATTCAATTATGATGTAAACGGGTTCGTGGCCGGACTCGGCCTTGGCGGATTGGCCTTCGCGCTTGCGGCTAAAGATACGATCAGCAATTTTTTCGGCGGCATTATCATCATTACGGAAAAGCCGTTTACGATCGGCGACTGGGTCGAGACGTCATCTGTGACGGGGGGCGTTGAAGATATCACATTCCGAAGCACAAGGTTCCGGACGGCGCAGGGGGCGCTTGTTACCGTACCCAATTCAACGCTGTCCATGGAAGCCATCACAAACTGGACGAGGATGACGAAGCGCCAGGTCACGTTTTCCGTTCGTGTTTCTTATGCGACGCCGATTGATCGTTTAGAGCGGTGTATCACAAGGCTCAGGGAAATGCTTCGTGAACATGAAGGCGTGCATGATGATACGATTATGGTTAACTTTGACGTGTTTGCGGACAGCTATTACAATCTGTTTTTCAACTTTTACACAAAGACCATCGTCTGGGCGGAAAGCCTGGACGTGCGGCAGGATATCAACCGCCGGATTATTGATATTTTTGCTGAGGAAGGCGTGGAGTTCGCCTATCCGGGCCAGAATGTATTCGTAAAACAGAAGAGCCACGATGATCCGGTTCATGTGAAGGATCATTCCGGAGAAAAAGAACGGGCATAACAGGCGCCGTTCTTTTTTCATGATATGATAAAAAGAAAAGGCGGTGGAAGAGTGGAAGCGTTTATAACATTGATCAATCAGGCTGAACGTATCCTGGTGCTGACGGGAGCGGGAATGAGCACGGAATCCGGCATTCCCGATTTTCGTTCGGCGGGCGGTATATGGACCGAAGACACCTCCAGAATGGAAGCGATGAGCAGGGAATACTTTGAACGCCGTCCGCGTGAATTCTGGCCTAAATTCAAACAGCTCTTTCAGATGAAAATGAGCGGAAGCTATGAGCCGAATGCCGGCCATACGTATTTGGCGGATCTTGAAAAGCGGGGAAAGCAGGTAGACATTTTCACGCAGAACATTGACGGACTGCATAAGAAAGCGGGAAGCAGCAGTGTCTATGAGCTTCACGGTTCAATTCAGACTGCCGCATGCCCTCGCTGCGGAGCGCGCTACGGGCTTTCTCATCTGCTGAAGGACGAAGTGCCGGAATGTACGGCGGAAATCGGGGATCATGCGGTATGCGGCACCGTATTAAAAACGGATGTCGTGCTGTTCGGCGATCTCGTTCAGCATTTTGAAACCCTTTATGAAAAGCTTGATAAAGCTGATCTTCTTCTTGTGATCGGCACTTCGCTTGAAGTGGCGCCGGCAAGGTTTGTCCCTGAGGATGCGGACCGGATTCCCGGTTTGAAGCAGGTGATCATTAACCTTGAGCCGACATATTGCGACCATTTATTTGATCTTGTCATCCATGAGAAGATCGGTGAATTTGCAAAACGGATCAGCGCCGCGACATAAAAAAAGCCGGATCCTATACAGATCCGGCTTTTTTTATTCATGGACGGGAATCATTTGATCCGTCAGAACATCAAAGGAGTAGCCCTGGGCTTTCAGTTTTTGAATCAGGCTCGGTAAAGCGTGCACCGTCGCAGGCAGATCGTGCATTAAAATGACATGCGGCCTGCTCGTATGAACGCTTTCCAAATATGCGAGCTGATTTAATACTTCCGGCACGTACCGTGCGTTTTTGTACTTCCAGTCTTCACTGTCTATCGTCCAGTCCCAGTACACGAATCCGCCTTTTTCGAGATTCTTAATCTGGGCATCCGTCAATGACGGTTTACTGCCGTAAGGCGTGCGGACAAGATCCGTTTTTACTCCAGTGATTGCCTCGAGCGTATCGCGTCCCTGCTGCATTTCGTTCAGCGGCGATGTCGGTGTTTGATAAAACAGGTGATTATCGTGCGTCACGCCGTGCAGGCCGAGCGCGATTCCTTCCTGCTTCGCTCTTTGCACGGAATGCTTATAGGCTTTCATCCGCGGTTCAAGCATAAAAAAAGTGGCCTTTGCGCCATTTGCCTTCAATACATTCAACAGCTGTTCAGTATATGGAGACGGCCCGTCGTCGAAGGTTAAATATACCGTTTTTTTCCCTGGGTCACGCTCTTTCTGCAAATGTTTCATTAAGACGTCGGGAGAATCATTTTTCAGCCGCAGGCTTTCTGCTTCATCCCGAAGCTGCCCGTTTGCGGTCACGGTGACCTGTTTGTTTTTTGCGGCGGAAGCGGAATATCCCATTATGACGATTACCAGAAGCAGTCCGCACAAAACTGCTAAACTCGTAAGTTTAAAAGCTAATGAAAACAGAGAAGGGGAAGCACCTTCTTTTGTGTTGCGCATAACAATCTCTCCAGTAGCATAAGTTTCTGCATAATGCCGATAACAGCGGAGGCTTGCGAAGTGCCATAAGTTAACAGCATATGTATGTCGAATCAAGTATACAGGAACAAAACTGGAAAAGACATAGAAAAGATGTCGAATAATAAGATTTTAAGAAAAAAATAAACTCCGCAGCCGGCTCGTTCAGTATGATAGAATAGTTGACAATAACAGCTGAGAATGCACATCACGGCAGATAACGATTAGGAGGGTTTACATGAAGACATTAGTAAACGGCCAGTTGATTGATCGTGAAGAAGCGGCAGTTGATATTGAGGACCGCGGATATCAATTCGGTGACGGTGTGTATGAGGTCATCAGAGTGTATAACGGCGCCTTATTCGGTCTGCGTGAGCATATCGTCCGTCTTTTCAGAAGCGCCGCAGAAATCGGCATCACCCTGCCGTTCTCCGCAGAGGACATAGAATGGGATCTGCAAAAGCTCGTACAGGAAAACAAACTCATTGACGGCGGGGTCTATATACAGACGACGAGAGGGAAGGCGCCGCGGAAGCACCAGTATGACGAAGGTTTGGAGCCGCAGACGACGGCATACACCTTTTCAGTGAAAAAACCGGAAAATGAACAAAAAGCCGGAGCGCAGGCCATCACGGCGGAAGACAAACGCTGGCTGAGGTGTGACATTAAGAGTCTGAATTTACTGTATAATGTGATGGTAAAACAAAAAGCCTATGAAGCAGGCGCTTATGAAGCGGTGCTGATAAGGGACGGAGCGGTCACGGAAGGAACCTCATCCAATGTATACGCCGTCATAAACGGCACCGTCCGGACGCATCCTGCAAATGAGCTGATTTTAAACGGCATTACGCGGATGAAACTGTTAGAGCTGATGAAAGAAAACGGGATTGAGGTGCGGGAGAAGGCTCTTACCGAAGACGAACTCAGAGATGCGGATGAAATTTTCATCTCGTCAACGACGTCTGAATTAATCCCGATCGTAACCCTTGACGGAAAACCGGTCGGAAGCGGCGCGCCGGGACCTGTAGCCAAAACGATTCAGGAGGCATTTCAGTCGCACATTCAGCAGGAGCTCGGCGTTCAGTCATAAGCTGAAAAAAAGGCCGGAACACATCCGGCCTTTTTGCTTCAGTCAGATAAAAAGAGATTCGATATGCTGAACGAGCACACGGGAGATCTTCTCTTTTGAAAGACGATCAGGTTCAAGCATGGCATGCAGCGCCAACCCGTCGGCGATAGCGTACATTTTCTCCGCTTCGGTTTCTTTATCAAGATTTGGTTTCAGAAGCTTATTTTCATCCAGCCAGTCAATCAGGCCGCGGATATATGCCAAGATCCCGTCCTGCTGGGGTTGAAACTCTTCTCCCTTATGTCTGGCATAAGCTGTGAAAGCGAACCATACCTCCATTTCAGCCATCGTTTCTTCATCTGTCGGGATAATTTCAAGCATCAGACGCACCGCTTTTTCTTTCGGCGGCAGATCTTTCATGGCAACTTCGTTAATTCTGGCGGCCGCTTTTTCTTTTACGAGTGTCATCGCATACCCTAAAAGCTCATCCTGGGTGGTGAAATAGTGCCTCAGCGCGCCTAAAGAAAGACCCGCTTCTTGGGCGATGTTTCTCACTGTCGCTCCTTCCATTCCCCGCTCCAAAATCGTCCGCCAAGTGGCTTCGGCTATTTGTTTTCTTCTTTTTTCATGATCGATTATTTTAGGCATGGTTCCAGTGTAACAGGAAATATTTTTTCTTGCAATTTTGTGATACAGTTGTATTAAATAAAAAGCAGTGATACAATGCATTTTAGAAAACGATAAGGGGGAACCGGATTGAACGCGATTGCTTGGTTGATTGTCATTTGTGAGGCTGCTTTTTGGGCAGCTGTCATCTTCGGATTGGCGGCGCGCTATATATTCAGGCGGCAAAAGCTCGGAATGTTTTTTTTCGCTCTCATTCCTATATTGGATGCCGTACTGTTTCTGGCGGCCGCAGCTGATTTATACAGAGGGGCGGCGGCGACTATGGCGCATGCAGTGGCGGCCGTTTATATCGGAGTGTCTGTCGCCTTCGGAAAAAGCATGATTCAATGGGCGGATGAGCGGTTCCGCTATTATGTGGTAAAGGAAGGGGCAAAACCGGTCAAGCGGTACGGACTGGATTATGCCAAACATTATGCAAAAGGATGGGGAAGACATGTATTAGCATTTGTCATCGGCGGCGTTCTTTTAGCCGGAACGGTATTTCTCATTCAGGACGCTTCCCGCACCGAAGCGCTCAGCGGACTGTTAAAGGGCTGGTCTGTCGTATTGTGCATCGATTTTTTGATCATGGCGAGTTTTTTTGTGATGCCGAAAAAAAGAAAAAACAGCCGGGAGCTGTAAAAAAAGCAGCTTTTGATTAAGCTGCTTTACAGAAAGAATTATTTTACGATCAGCACGGGAATATCGGATTTCGATGACAGTTTTTCACTGACGCTTCCGAATAAAAGTTTTTTCAGCCTGTTCTGGTCCCGGCTCCCCATGACGATCAAATCCGCCGATATACGGTCGGCATGCTCGATAATGGCATCAGCGGGATCACCTTCTAAAATGTCGATATCCCCGTCAATCTGGCTGTCGTTCATCAGCATTCTCGCTTCCGCAACGATTTCTTCCGTACGGTCTTCATAAATCATCGGATCAGGGGAGATTCTTTCCGCCTGGAGCGGGTCAGGAACGCTTGCAATCCCGCCGCCGATATACGTTGCCCCGGCTCCCGGCCTCGGGGGATCAACAATCGTCTGGGTATCTTTTGCATTGTGGGAATGTACGACCGTTAAATCTGCGTGAAACGTTTTTGAAAGGTCTATGGCTTTTTGAAGCGCTTTTTTACTATCATCACTTCCGTCAAAAGCTGCTATCAACCGGTCTGCGTGAAACATCAGCCTCATCCTTTCAGTAAAAAAGGTTTGTTTTACAATACCCGTGCGGCAGAAATGTAAAACCTGCATTGACAAAAAAAGGATTTGTTTATATGATGAAGGAACAATATAGGGAAAAAGGAGGTATGGATCATGTCAAAACTAAAGCTTGTCAACTCATCTTCAGCTGAATACCGGCGTGACTCCCATACAGCTTCCGTTTTCTGAACATTTGCTTAAAAACGGGGCAGTCGCGCATAAACGGCGGGTCTGTACCTTATTTATAATAATAAGAGGCATGGAGCTGAGGCTTCATGTCTTTTTTTATACAAAAAAATGAAAGAAAGACAGGTGTGATGCATGTGGCGGCATTAGCGAAAACAATGAAAAACAATCCGGAAAAGCTTGAGGGCGGCTGATTGATGAAAGGGGATGACGGTATTTGTTTACTGTATTAAAAAAGCTCGCGTGGTTTTTTAAAGCCTATTGGCTGCGCTATACGACAGCGATTGTTCTGTTATTGATTGTGAATGTCATTGAGATGTTTCCGCCTAAACTTCTCGGTAACGCGATAGACGATATGAAGGCGGGCGTGTTTACGAAAAGCGGGATGATGTTTTACATATGTGTTTTTCTCGCATTAACGGCAGCCGTCTATTTACTGTCTTATTTTTGGATGTATCAGCTTTTCGGCGGGGCGAATGTCATGGAGAAGATTCTCCGGTCAAAACTGATGGGAAGGCTTCTTCAAATGTCACCGCCGTTTTACGAGAAATACAGAACGGGCGATTTAATGGCGCGGGGGACAAATGACCTGCAGGCCGTCAGTATGACGACGGGCTTCGGGGTCTTAACGCTCGTTGATTCGACGATGTATATGCTGACGATATTTTTGACAATGGGGCTTCTCATCAGCTGGAAGCTGACATTTGCCGCGATTATTCCGCTGCCGATAATGGCGGCTGCGGTCAGCCTGTACGGAAAAAAGATCCATGAGCGGTTTACGGAAGCGCAGGATGCTTTCGGATCATTAAATGACAAGGTGCTGGAGTCGGTATCCGGCGTCCGGGTCATCCGGGCTTTCGTACAGGAAAAAAATGATGTCAGCCGGTTCGGTGATATGACGGCGGATGTATATGAGAAAAATATGAAGGTGGCGTTTATCGATTCACTTTTTGAACCGACTGTGAAACTTCTCGTCGGCCTCAGCTATCTCATCGGTCTCGGCTACGGCGCTTATCTCGTTTTTCAAAACCGGCTGACGCTGGGAGAGCTGGTATCGTTTAACGTGTACCTCGGAATGATGATCTGGCCGATGTTTGCGATCGGAGAATTAATCAATATCATGCAGCGCGGAAATGCCTCCTTGGATCGTGTCAATGAGACGCTTTCCTATGAGCCTGACGTGATCGGGCCCAAGCGCCCCGCCGGCATCAAGGAGCCCGGGCGTCTTGTTTTTGAACAAGTGACTTTCACGTATCCGAGCGGAGCGGGACCGGCGGTTTCCGATGTATCTTTTTCCGTAGAAAAAGGGCAGACACTCGGCATTGTCGGGAAGACGGGAAGCGGAAAGACGACGATCATTAAGCAGCTGTTGCGTGAATATCCGCCCGGGGCGGGAGCAATCACGTTTACAGGCGTTCCGATTCAGGAGATCCCGCTTGAGGAGCTCCGCGGGTGGATCGGCTATGTGCCGCAGGATCATATTTTATTTTCTAAGACTGTAAAGGAGAATCTGCTTTACGGACGGCAGGATGCAAACGAAGAGGAAATCGGCGGCGCGCTGAAAGATGCGCATTTTGAAAACGATATCGGCATGCTTTCCGACGGGCTTGAGACGCTTGTCGGCGAGAAGGGCGTAGCGCTCTCGGGCGGACAAAAGCAGCGCATTTCAATTGCGAGAGCGCTTTTGACCGATCCTGACATTCTCATATTAGATGATTCGCTTTCTGCCGTAGACGCGAAAACGGAAGCCGCCATCATTGACAGCATCCGTAAAAAACGGCGGCATAAAACAACGATTATCACCACCCACCGGCTCTCGGCAGTTGAACACGCAGATCTCATTCTCGTCATGGATGAAGGCCGGGTGTCTGAAAGAGGCACGCACCGGGAGCTATTGGAGCAGAACGGCTGGTATCGAAAACAATATGAGAGGCAGCAGCTGTCATCTCTTGAAGAAGGGGGGACGGGCGCATGAAGACCGGGAGAAGATTATGGAATTACGCGCTTCAATATAAGAAGCTGCTGATATGGGCGGTCGTCCTGCTCATTATTGCGGTCGGCACTGAGCTGACCGGCCCGTTTATCGGAAAAAAAATGATTGACGACCACATTCTCGGCATTGAAAAAACATGGGTTAAAGCCTCTGCGGACGATCCAGGCGCCGTCAGGTTCCGGGGGCATGATTATGTCAGGGAGGACCGGCTCAAACCGGGGGCGGATAAAACCGGAGAGGCGCACATTTATCAAGTCGGTGCGGGCTACTATTTTGTTGACCGTCCCGTCAGTTTTGACGGAAACCGTTCGGTGGCTGACGGCCGGCTGACAATATCAAACGGTAAAGAAAGCAGGTCATATCCCGCCATTACGTTATCAAGACAGGAGATTTTTGAATTTTACCGTCCGGAAATAAAAGGATTGCTGACGTTGACCGCCATTTACGCCGGACTGCTCATGTTTTCCGTATGTTTTCATTACGGTCAGCATTATCTGCTGCAGATGGGAGCGAACCGGATCATACAGCGCATGAGGCAGGATGTATTTTCACACATTCAGAAAATGCCGATCCGCTACTTTGATAATCTGCCTGCCGGAAAAGTCGTGGCCCGTATTACGAATGACACAGAAGCGGTCAGGGATTTATATGTAACGGTGCTGTCGACATTTATCACAAGCGGCGTTTATATGCTCGGCATTTTTACGGCGCTGTTTATGCTTGACGCCAGGCTGGCCGCCGTTTGCCTTCTGATTATTCCGATTTTAATGATCTGGTCGGTTGTGTACCGCAAATACGCATCCGTCTTCAACCAAAAAATCCGTTCCATTAACAGTGACATCAATGCGAAAATGAATGAGTCCATTCAAGGAATGCCGATTATTCAGGCGTTCCGCCGCGAGAAGGAAACGATGAAGGAATTTGAAGAATTGAATGAAGCTCATTTTCGCTACAAAAACAAAATGCTGTCCTTAAATTCCCTCATGTCCCACAGTCTTGTCAATGTGTTGCGCAATCTGGCGTTTGTCGGGCTGATCTGGTATTTCGGAGGCGCGAGTCTGAGTGCGGCCGGAATTGTTTCGATCGGTGTTTTATATGCATTTGTTGATTATTTAAACCGTTTGTTCCAGCCGGTTACGGGAATTGTCAACCAATTTTCGAAGCTTGAATTGGCCCGTGTCTCTGCCGCCAGAGTATTTGAGCTTTTACAGGAGGAGGAAACGGAAGAAACAGGCGCTCCCGCAGACAGAAAGGCGGAAGGGACTGTGGAATTCCGCGATGTTTCTTTCGGGTATCGTAAGGGAGAAGAGGTGCTGAAACACATCAGCTTTACAGCTGAAAAAGGCGAGACGGTCGCCCTCGTCGGCCATACGGGTTCCGGCAAAAGCTCCATCCTGAATCTTCTGTTCCGTTTTTATGATGCCCAAAAAGGGGATATCCTGCTGGACGATAAAAGCATATACAGCATGTCAAGGCAGGAGCTGAGGTCCCATATGGGGATCGTGCTTCAAGATCCGTATCTTTTCTCTGGAACGATCGGCTCCAATGTGACCCTCGATGATCAGCGTATTTCTTTGGAGCAGGCGGAAGAAGCGCTTCGCCAAGTCGGCGCCGCAAGTCTTCTGCAATCTTTGCCGAAGGGCATCAGAGAGCCCGTCACTGAAAAAGGCGGCACACTATCCTCAGGCCAGCGTCAGCTGATTTCTTTTGCAAGAGCGCTTGTGTTCGATCCGGCCATTTTAATTTTGGATGAGGCGACGGCGCACATTGACACCGAAACAGAAGCAGTCATTCAAAAAGCGCTGCAAGTCGTTCAAGAAGGGCGCACGACATTTATTATCGCCCACCGGCTTTCCACGATCAGACACGCAGACCAGATTCTCGTGCTGGAAAAGGGCCGCATCATTGAAAAGGGAAGCCATGACGAATTAATGGCGCAAAAGGGGCAGTACCATCAAATGTATGAATTGCAGAAAGGATCGGCGAAGTCCGCGGTGTAATCGGAAAGGGTGAATCTAAAGAGATTCGCCCTTTTTTCATTCAGTAAGCCAGTCCTACCCGTTTTCTGACAAACTGCGGGCTGATCAGCTCGCGGTACAGAAAATGCGCAGTGTCTCCGACTGTGATTTCGGCGCCGTCTTCAGGAAGGCGATCCTGTTCGAACCGGTAAACTCCGGCAGCGTCTCCGTCAGGAAGGTAGGTAGGGCAGATGATCGTCCAGTCAAGATCCTCTGCCAGCAGCATCTCGTATACGCGGGCGTGTTCCTTTGCGGCTCCTGTTGATTTTCGTTTTGATTCTGCCGATTCAAAACGATATTGATCAGGCATAAGCCGTGATTGAAGGATACCCGCGGTGCCGATCGTAATCAGACGCTGAACATGATGCCGTTTCATGCCGTCTATTATATGGGTCATAGCGGCTGAAAGGGTATCGTCACCGTCCGTGCCGAGACAGCTCACGACTGTGTCCGCTTTGGAAATCAATCGGCTTACATCTTCCCGCCGCCTCGCATTCCCTGTTATGATCTGTTTTTCAGGAATGGGAAGGACTGTTCCGGCTGATCTGACAAGAGCGAATATCTCCATGTGTCCATGTTTCTGCGCTTCTTTTATAAAAGCCTGTCCGACTCTTCCCGTTGCTCCGAGTAAAGCGATGTTCATGTAAAAAACCTCCTCGCCGCTCATTATATCATTCAAAGCAGCGGGGAAAAGAATGCCTGTGAATAAACGGGAAATGGTGGGCAACATATTCATTGACCAAAGAAACACTTACGAACTGAAACAGCTCCCAATTGACTGAGGCAATGAATGACATGTTTTCCCTCCTTTTTTCCTAGGGTATGTGAAATAGGAAAAAAGGGTGACGGCATAAAAGAAGACGCGGTATCCCGCGCCTTCTGTAAGCCATTTATTGAGTTATTGTACGCCTTGGCCGCCCATGTTCTGCTGTGCGAAAGATACTAAACGTTTCGTGATTTCTCCTCCGACAGAACCGTTTGCACGAGAAGTTGTTTCTCCGCCAAGGTTTACGCCGAACTCAGAAGCAATTTCGTATTTCATTTGGTCGATTGCTTGAGCAGCGCCGGGTACTAATAGTTGGTTTGAAGAGTTGTTGTTTGCCATTTGTATGATCTCCTTTATTAAGTAGTATGGTTGGGTTTGCTGGAATTGCACCAGCCGATGATTTTCGGAATGAAAACCATTGCCAGCTCGGCTTCACCCAATGCTGTTTGCCGCTTTGTACTACGTATTATGGTGAATCAAACGGCATCTCATTCGGAAAACCGGGTGGTAAATAGCGGAAGGAAAAAGAAAAGCCCAGCCTGATGCGGCTGAGCTTTTAGCTTTCAGTCATATATGTGATAAAGCATTAATTCATGCAGCTCTTTTACGAGAGCCGGCTCTTCTTTTCCCGGATGTGTGTGTCCCCATTCAATGTCACCGGACTTATGGTAAATCCCTTCGTAATGCGTACCCTGCCAGTAAAATGAAATCCGCCATCCGGGCAGTTTCTCTTTTTTGAATAACGGTTTCCAGCTGAAGTGCGAAATCATGACGTTCACGCTCCTTGTGGGAAATGTTGATCTTGTTCATTGTAGCTCATCATTCTGTGCCTGTCCCGGGTAAACCCAAAAAAAGACAGCCTCACCGCCAAAGTTTTTCCGGGGCGGTGATGGACCGTTCTGATAAATAGGACGCGTATTCAAAATTTCTCCGTTTTGTCAGGTAATCGACCGATCTCAGCTTCGGATGGGAAAAAATGCTGCGCCCGGGGCGGGAATTGGCTTCAAACATCCAAACTTTCCCTGAATGATCGACGCCGAGGTCAAAACCGATTTCGCCGATAAAACCTTCAATGTGCTCATTTAACACGCGGCTGACCGCCAAGGCGGCTTTTGAAAGTTTCCGCATCATGCCGACTCTCTCTCGCGGATCGCCGTATAATTCAGCTAACGTCCTGACTTCTCCGCCGGTTGCCAGATGCGTCGTGATGCTGTTTTCACCGGAAATTTTTGCCGCGATGGCCGTCACTGTCCATTTCCCCTCGGCGTTTTTATTCGTGTGCACCCTGAAATCGACGGGGCGTCCATCCAGCCGGATCAGGTCAATGCCTTGCTGAATTAAAAATGCGGACGGGTCATTGTTTTCTTTAAATGATTTCATGAAGGATGCCGCATCTGAATACTCTGCCGTCACCACCGTTTTTTCCTCATTCGTGTGTTTGACAGATAAGCCGGCATCTGTTTTTTCCACCCTGTAAATCCCCGTTCCGAGTGCGCCGTCTGCAGGTTTGATATAGACGGTGTCAAATGTGTTGCATAACGTCTCTAACGCTTCTGCATTCGGGTGCAGGACAGATTTTGGCAGAAGTGAAGCGGTGAGACTGTTTTTTTCCAGAAGCTTATGAATGTCCCATTTATTAAAGAATTGCGGATTAAACCACGGAATCTGATAGTCATTCATCAGCCTCTGTTTTGTCTGCTGTAAAAGCGGAACTCCTTCCGTTTTTCGGCTCGGGAGCCTGTCATATACGACATTCGGAAGCGGGACGGCCGTCCGTTTCCAGCTGTTTTCTTTATAAATCAGCGCTTGGACGGTGCCTTCTTCCCAGTTGATCTGATGAGCCCCGAAAACGAAACAATATCCGTTCGCCTGTTCATGAAGTGAGAGCATCTTGGAAAAGAAGGCTGTACGGTCTCTTAACGGGCGGGACGGCGATGATGTGAACCCGGCTGTGAAAACGCCGATCAGCGGTCCGATGTGCACCGTCTGGCCGTGTATGAGAAAGTCAGCCCGGCTTTTATACGGTATCAACAGCTCCTCAAACAAATCTTCAGAAAGGAGCGCGCTTTTTTCAAGTGATTGAGAAAAGGCTACACGGCATTTGACAACCTTGGTCCCGAAGGCAGCGGATAAAAGCCCTTCCCGTTTCATGGAGGAGGGGAGAAACAGCGTATTTTTGCTTTTTTTATCGATGCCGACAATCATCCCTTTATGATTCACGCGGTAATACTCCTTTCCTGCTTTCCTGTGACTGAAGTTCGCGGAAGCGTCTCAGCGGACCCGTATACAAATCCTCTTTCGCCTCCGGAGCCACGCTTAAAATAGCTTTCCGTCCCGGCTTTGAATTGACATCCAAAAGCCAGATGCGTCCGTCTTTGGCATAACAAATATCGAGCCCCAGCTCAAACAGCGGTCCGAACCGTTCATCAAGGAAATAAGGGACGGATTGGGTGATCGAAAAGACATCATCCAATAAAACGGCCTGCTGCTTTCTCGGAATTTCCTCAAACCATGTGTCAAACTTAATCGGTTCTGATCCTCCGGGCAAATGAGATAAAAGACCGTTCTGATAACCCCTTCTGACCGCTTTTCCGACCGTTTCCCAAACGCCTGACTCCGTTTTGCGCATGAAAATGCGGATGTCGCACGGATGCCGTTCTTTATCCTGGATATTTAAGTAGGATTGAAGCAAATAGCGGTGCTGCAGCACTTTTTTGCACCAAGACTTAAAAGACACGTGATTGGAAAATGATTTTGTTTGTTTGTTTTTTCCGATATAGTAAGTGGCCGTAATTGATTTTTTGCCTGTTTCAAGCAGGATGATGCCTCTGCCTCCCGCGCCGAAAGCGGGCTTAAGTATACATGCTTTTTCCTTGGCTAAGTATGATTGCACCTGTTCATAGCGGCTGACTTCGGCCGTTTCAGGAATATAGGGACTGATCAGGTGATGCTTTTGGAGCGCATCCGTGACCGTCCATTTATCAGGAAGCCCCCGCCCGATAAATTCCGTTTTCGGATATTTTTTCAGCCATTCGACGATCGGTTTGGCTTTTTGCGCTTCAGCGGATTTTCCGTAAAAACAGCGGTCGTAAATATATTCGGGAATATCGATTTCCGTTTCGTTCCACTTTCCGCTTTGCGGGTGATAGACGAGCGCTTTCACGCGCAAAGAATCCGGAAATATATCAAACGGTGTAAAGCGGGCTAAGCGCACATTATATTGAGGCGCTCTTTCAGCCAATTCCCCGGCGTAATCTTCTTCGTGCCGGCGGGATACAGACATAAAACCGAGTGTTGTCATATTATTACTCCCCCTTTATTCAAAAAGCCGCTGATGGAACGGCCCTTCCATCCAATAAATATGCTAAGCCCATCATAAAAGATGATCTACTGTAAAGAGTACGAAACAGCATCTTGCCTTATTCCTCACAAACAACAATTCAGGTTCTTCATTTGCCCGCATGCCCGCCAGCCTCTATAATACGAATAGATATATCATCAAGAAAATAGAACATAAGATGGAGGCAGAAGAAAAGGAATGGGCATAGCAGGAACGTTTCTATTTATGATTGTGATCGGAGCCGCGATCGGCGCGGTGACGAATCATCTTGCCATTCAGATGTTATTTCGTCCGTACCGGCCGTATTACCTGTTCGGAAAACGGGTTCCGTTTACGCCGGGGCTGATCCCGAAAAGACGGGATGAATTGGCAAAACAAATGGGGCTCATGGTGACGAACCACCTTTTAACCCCGGAAGGAATAAAAAAGCGGCTTTTATCAGATACCGTTAAAAACCAGGCGCTTCTTTTCGCCGAACAATTCACGCAAAAAATGGCCGCTTCCGAGATGACGGTGCACGAAGCTTTGGCCGCCGCGGGCATCCGGAATCCGCAGGAAAAGACGGATGCCTGGATTGATCGTTTTACCGATGAAAAGCTTTCGGACCTGTACCGGAAATATGAGCACCGCGCCATAAAAGACTGGCTTCCTGATGAGCTGCAGGAAAAGCTGGATGAAAAAATCCCGCTGGCCGCAGATTATATCCTGAAGCGGAGCATTGATTATTTTGAGAGCGAAGAAGGGAAAGACAGGCTCGGAAATATGATTGACGACTTTTTGAATTCCCGGGGGATGCTCGGCGGCATGGTGCAGATGTTCCTCGGCAATTCAAGCTTGGCAGACCGTGTGCTGCCTGAGCTGTTAAAGTTTTTGCGCAATGAGGAAACGAAAAAGCTTCTGGCTGATCTGCTTTCTCAAGAATGGGGCAAGCTCAAATCTTATACACTTTATGAGGCCGATGAAAAGTGGAATGCGAAAGATCTGCTGTTCAGCATGAAAAAGCGGGCTTTGGCCGCACTTCAAACCGCGCCCTTTTTCGAATGCCGGATCGGTGACATCATCTCCCGTTATGAAGGGGAGATTACGGGGACGTACGCGCCGAAGCTGCTTGATGCGGCACTCGGCAGTATTGCCGCTCATTTGGAGGATGTGCTGAAACGGCTGCGTCTTGAGGAAGTGGTCAAAGAGCAGGTTGATCAGTTTCCCGTTGAACGGCTGGAAGAAATGGTGCTGTCAATTTCCAAGAGAGAATTTAAGATGATAACGTATTTAGGCGGTCTGCTCGGCGGGATAATCGGAGCAATTCAGGCTTTGTTTGTCATTCTTTTCTAAGGAAAACATACGCCGATGATGAAAGTCGCTCCGCAGTCTGTTATAGTGGAGTGGTATGTCCGAAAGGAAGAAAGGAGCGGTTACTATGGCAGTTCATTTTTATGATGCAGCATATGATCTTGAAAAAGCTTTGCGAAACAGTGATGAATACAGCCGTCTGAGAGGGCTTTATGATCAAGTAAACGCAGATGAATCCGCAAAACGCATGTTTGATAACTTCCGCAATGTACAGCTGCAGCTGCAGCAGAAGCAGATGTCAGGTGAAGAAATCACTCAGGAAGAGGTAGAGCAGGCACAAAAAACCGTTGCTCTCGTACAGCAGCATGAATTGATTTCTCAGCTGATGGAAGCGGAACAGCGCATGAGCATGCTGATCGGCGAGTTAAACAAAATCATTATGAAACCTCTTGAAGAGCTTTACGGCAGCCCGCAATAAGCTTCAAACCCCTCCATGTATGAAATGGAGGGGTTTTTTTATTCAACAGAAAAATCAAGAGAACCTTTTACCGTTCCGTTAATGATGACAGACAGAGTGTGAATTCCCCGATAATGCTTGCGGGTGGTTAAATCTTTAAGGGAATGATGTTTGCTGAAGGCTTTTACGTCTCCGTTATCCATGGCGGACTCCGACATCTTAAACACCTTGCGGCTGCGGTGCCCCCTTTTCTTTACAAAATCAATCGCGTATTCAACCCTGACTTTTTGCCGGGCGGATGAGCGGATCTGAAAAGAAAAATGTATGCTTGTTCCGATGGCGGCCGTTTCCGGATTCAGTGTAAAACGTTCCAATGAAATCCGGGAGGCGTCTTCAAACCCGAAAATCGCAAGCGCCTGTTTGTCTCCTCTTTTTAACAGTGTCCTGCAGGCGTGCTTCAAAATCCAATCCGTGTGCGGACAGCTTCCGAACCGCTCGGCTGCGATCTGTGCCAGAACATCCGGATGTGTTTTGGAGATGTCATTCAGGTTATTCGCCACGCTTTTTCTGACATATAACGAGTCATCCTGCATCAAGCGGTCCAGAACAGGGAGAATCGGAGAAGGGTCGTCAAGAAGAGCCGGAATGGAGATTCCCCACGGCAGGCGCGGTCTTGAGCCTTCGCTGGCAAGCCTTCTGACATGTTCGTCCGGATGCTCCGTCCAGGAAAGGAACTCTTTGAACATCCTCTCCCGGTCAAGCCTGATATACGGGCGGACCGCAAATTCGGAAGTGGAAAAACGAGTGAAAAACTGAAGCGCCTTCATTGATGCTTCCCAGTGATCCGTTCCGTACTGTTGGACATAATCGGGAAAAATAATCCCGGCGAGCCCTGTGAAATGGGGAGCTGTCTCGTATAAGACGTCAAGGGCCCGTATGTAATCCTTCGGCAGTGTTTCATATAAAGAGTCTGTGATCCGGCGCATCCGCTGTTTTAACGTCAGTCCGGGCCAATCTTCCTGAAACATCAGCGCCCGGCACTTGTCCCGCTCAAAAGCCGGGTACGCCGATTTGATTCTGTTCAGAAGTGC
This sequence comes from Bacillus sp. YH3-2-B2, assembly GCF_053663335.1. Taxonomy (NCBI): domain Bacteria; kingdom Bacillati; phylum Bacillota; class Bacilli; order Caryophanales; family Bacillaceae; genus Bacillus; species Bacillus sp. YH3-2-B2. The sequence goes on from NZ_JBSJQE010000001.1 coordinate 105,938, forward strand.
TTCTGCAAATTCTTCGTTATAAATATCTTTTAATAGAGACATGACAGTCACCGCTTTTTTTCTTTTATTATATGCGAATATATGTTCCCTTTCAACTTTATCATACATTCAGCACAGATATTTCCCCTGATTTTTTTAGTTAAAAAAACCCTTGTTTTTTAACAATATTATTGAGATAATAACTCTGAAAGCGCCTACACTTACAGATGATCTAAGGATACGGTCGCCTATACTGCCTGGTATGTTAAGGGGTAGCAACAGAGAGTAAGTGAAACGAGCGCATCAACGGTCAAATAAGGGGTTCCTGATATATTTCGTAAATAGAAATGCACATTGGGGAGAAGGCAGCAAATCGATCGTATCCCAACAAAACGACAGTTCAAAGTCTGCTTGAGGCAGGCTTTTTTGCTGCGGAGAAAAGGTTGTTCTAAACAAAGAGACAGGGTCATATCCTAATGACAAGTACAGTCATCAAGGAGGGGGACTTCTCTGTGTCAAAACAAATGCTGGCGTTAAATATAGACGGAGCGCTTCTTCGCTCCAACGGCAAACTTCATCAGACGACAAAGGATGCCATCGAATACGTCAAGAAAAAAGGGATTTACGTCACACTGGTCACAAACCGCCATTTTCGCTCCGCTCAAAAAGTGGCGAAAATATTAAAGCTTGATGCAAAATTGATTACCCACAGCGGTGCATACATTTCTGAAAAAATAGATGAGCCGTTTTTTGAAAAGAAAATATCAGAAGATCACACGTTTAATATCGTTCAGGTGCTGGAAAGCTATCAATGCAATATCCGGCTTCTTCACGAAAAATATTCGATCGGAAACAAGAAGAAAGTGAACTCCAATCTGGTCGGAAAAACGATGATTCATCCGTCTGACCCGATTTTTTATCCGGTGCAGTTTGTCGAATCATTAAGTGACCTGCTCCTTGATGAGCCGGTTTCAGCGCCCGTCATTGAAGTGCATGCTGAAGATGGCCTGCAGGCTGATATAACGGATACGATAATGAAAGCATTCCCGGCCGTCGATGTGATCCGCGTCAACGGAGAAAAACTGAACATCGTGCCTAAAGGGGTTTCAAAAGAAAGCGGACTTTCGATGGTCGCCGCTGATCTCGGGCTTTCAATGGAAGAGGTTGTAGCTATCGGCCATCAGGAAGATGATCTGCCGATGATCGAGCTGGCCGGTCTCGGCGTCGCGATGGGGAATGCCTCAAATGAATTAAAAAGAAAAGCGGACTGGGTGACAAGGTCAAATGATGAACAGGGAGTCGCCTATATGATTAAGGAATATTTCCGCATGCAGCACCGCAAAGGCTTTCTCGATAAGTTCCATATGAAACGGCCGTAATCAAGAGCCGCAGACGCGAAACGCCGGTCTGCGGCTTTTTCGCGGATTGATTTTAGCCTGTTCTTTCTGTACACTAAAGAAAGTTTTGAATCTGAAAAATAAGGTGATCACATTGCAAATAAAAATAGACGGCATAACGGATGACAGGCTGCATCGTCCGCTGCAAAACATCGCGAATTTATTTTTTGAAGAGTGTGTTCTTGCGTACGGCGAAACGGAGGAACCCTCTGATCTCGTCATCTCACTTGCCATTTCTCAAGATGCAGACAGCGTGTCGGTATCCGGAGAAATCAAAGGAACCGGCGAAAAGGAACATCACACGAAACCGCTTCTTGCCGGATGGAGCGAAAAAGAAGTATTTAAACAGGTGAAAAACACGCTGTCATATGTCTACTTAAATCTTCTTCAATCACATACGGGCATGACACAAAAATGGGGAATCTTAACCGGCATCAGGCCTACTAAACTTCTTCATAAAAAGCTGCAGAGCGGCCTGACAAAAGAAGAGGCGCATGCCGATCTGAAAAAAGACTATCTGATCCATGATGAAAAAATCAATCTGATGCAGGAGATTGTCGACCGCCAGCTCGCTGCGGTTCCCGATCTGTACCGGGTCAAAGATGAAGTCAGCATATATATCGGCATCCCGTTCTGCCCGACGAAATGCGCCTACTGCACGTTTCCGGCTTATGCCATTCAAGGACAGGCGGGAAGAGTCGGCTCCTTTTTATGGGGGCTTCACTATGAAATGCAGAAAATCGGAGAATGGCTGAAGCGGCATGATATCAAAGTGACGACCATTTATTTCGGCGGCGGCACGCCGACAAGCATTACCGCTGAAGAAATGGATCTTTTATATGAAGAAATGGTCCGCTCTTTCCCGGATGTCGCAAATATCAGGGAGATTACCGTTGAAGCGGGCCGTCCCGACACGATTACGGAGGAAAAGCTGGCCGTTTTAAATAAGTATAAGATTGACAGAATCAGCATCAACCCGCAATCTTATGAAAACGAAACGCTAAAGGCCATCGGCAGACACCATACAGTTGAAGAAACCATCGAAAAATACCATCTTTCCCGCAAACACGGCATGAATAATATCAACATGGACCTGATCATCGGCCTGCCGGGAGAAGGGACGGCTGAGTTCAGGCACAGTCTTGAAGAAACGGAAAAGCTGATGCCTGAATCTTTGACCGTTCATACGCTTTCTTTTAAACGGGCGTCAGAAATGACGAGAAACAAGCATAAGTATAAAGTTGCCGACAGGCAGGAAGTATCCCGCATGATGGATGACGCCGTCCGCTGGACAAAAGAGCACGGCTATACGCCGTACTACTTGTACCGGCAGAAAAACATTCTCGGAAACCTTGAAAATGTCGGCTACTCCTTCCCGGGTCAGGAGAGCATCTACAACATTATGATTATGGAAGAAGTGCAGACGATTATCGGTATCGGCTGCGGCGCGGCAAGCAAATTCATTCATCCGGAAACCGGAAAAATCACGCACTTCGCCAATCCGAAAGATCCGAAATCATATAATGACCGATTCGAGCATTATACAGAAGAGAAAATCAAATACTTAGATGAGATGTTCGTCAAATCTGCATTATAATATCAAAAACGGCACAGAATCAGCGTGCCGTTTTTTTATGTTTAACCGTCTGTAAAAACGGGAAAAGTTCATCAGACTGTTATTCGCAAGAGGTGCATAATATGTATGATGTCATAGGAGCGGGAATCGGGCCGTTTAATTTAGGGCTTGCCGCATTGTTAGAGGATATACCCGGAACAGACGCTCTTTTTTTCGATAAAAAGAAAGAATTTGCGTGGCATCCCGGTCTATTAATTAAAGGGACGGATTTACAGGTGGCGTTTCTGGCGGACCTGGTCACGCTCGCCGATCCGAAAAGCCGCTACACGTTTTTAAACTTTCTCCATGAACATGACCGGCTGTACCGGTTTTATACGTTTAATGAATTTGATATTCCGAGACGGGAATTTAACGACTATTTAAGCTGGGCGGCTTCAGAAATCAAATCATGCCGTTTCGGCTCAGAGGTAATCGGCGTGAAAAATGCCGGCGGACATTATGAAGTCAGCGTCAAAAACATTGAGGACGGAAGCATCAGTGTCTATCAGACGAAGCATTTCGTCATGGGGACGGGGTCTGAACCGCTTATTCCCGCAGAGATTGATGACGGGGCGCGTCAGGACACGATGGTCAGCACGGAATATTTGTTCCGGAAAGACGAGCTCGCCGGCGCCGAATCAATTACAGTGGTCGGCTCCGGACAGAGCGCCGCGGAGATCTTTTCTGACTTATTGCATGATGAACAATACCGCCGCAGCCGGCTGCAATGGGTGACACGCTCCGCCGGATTTCGAGAATTGGAAACCGCCAAGCTCGGGCAGGAAATGTTTACACCTGATTATGTGGAATATTTTAACCGCCTGCCTTTTAAAGAACGGCTGAACACACTCCCTGAGCTGGACGGACTGCGCCACGGCATTGATTCTGACACACTTGCCGCCATTTACGATGCCCTGTATCACAGATCGATCAGCGGAGGTTCACCTGACGTGTATATTCAGCCGATGGCGGAGCTTGAAAAAATTGAAAAGCAAAACGGGCGCTGCGTACTGAGCTTTCATCAATGGCAGATGGATGAAACCTTTACGGCCGATTCAGAAAAAGTGATATTGGCGACCGGCTTTAAACCTCATATTCCGGAATGGTTTACGGCAATTGCCCCCGATATTGAATGGGAGGATGAGAAACGGTTTAAAGTGACGGCCGATTCCCGTCTTGTCTTTAAGGACGACAGGCGGCATCACTTTTTCACATTAACGAATCTTGATCATGCTCACGGAACGGGCGCTACGAATTTGAAGCTGTCTGTTTACAGAAACCAAAAAATCATCAATACCATTCTGGGAAAAGAGCATTTCTCCATTAATAAAAAAACGGCTTTTCAGCAATTTCTTCCCGCTCAAAAAAACTGACCTCTTATGAAGAGGTCAGCTTTTTTTTATGATTTCTGCGGCTTCTTTTCAGGCGTCTTCCATTTGAATATGCTGTTCAGCAGGAGATATATCCGCTTCGATTCTTTCGTGAGCAAAGGGCCGAAGATGGCCAGTATCAAAACATATAAGGCGGCGAAAGGTTTAAGTGAAGCGGACAGGCCGCCGGCGATGCCGAGATTTGCGACGATAATGGAGAATTCGCCGCGGGACACAATGGTCAGCCCGATATTGGACGATGCTTTATGAGAAAGCCCCGCCCGGCGTCCGGCGATCATGCCGGCGATAAAGTTTCCGGCAATCGTCAGCAGAACGGCGCCGAGGGCGAGCCATACCGCATCTCCGAGTGAAAACGGATCAATGCTGAGGCCGAAGCTGAAGAAAAACATGGCGCCGAAAAAGTCACGGAACGGCACGACAAGATGCTCAATCCTGTCAGAATGGGCCGTCTCCGAAAATACGAGTCCGAGCAAGAGCGCGCCGATCGCTTCAGCGACATGAATCGTTTCGGAAAAGCCGGCAATGAAAAAGAGCGCGGCGAAAATGACGATGACAAATACCTCGTTTGAACGGATATCAAGCAGCTTGTTCAGCAGAGGCGGCAATTTCCGAGCGGCAATGAAAAACAGCAGCATATATCCGAAAGCGATCACGATTGACATCAGCGCGCCCCCGACAGACGTCGCGTCTCCCAGAACAAGCCCGGAAACGACGGACAAGTAAACCGCCAGAAAGATATCCTCAAACATAATGATGCCGAGAATCAGTTCAGTTTCCGGATTGGCCGTGCGCTTTAAATCGACAAGCACCTTTGCGACAATGGCGCTTGATGATATCGTGATGACGCCCGCCAATACAAGCACTTCCAAAAAGGAAAAGCCCGTGATAAAGCCGTAGATCAGCCCTAAACTGAAATTAATCAGAATATAAATCGTTCCGCCGGCGGCGATTGAACGTCCGGATTTGACTAATTTTCCGACCGAGAATTCAAGCCCGAGGTAAAAGAGGAGGAACAGGACGCCCATCCGTCCGAAAAACTCAATCACTTCCCGGCTTTCGATAAACGTCAGGTCAATGATGCCCGCTTGGGGCGCGTGCGGCCCGACAAGCATTCCTAAAATGATCAGGAAGGGGATGATCGAGAATTTAATTTTATTGGCGATGACACTCGCAATGGCCACAAGAACTAACGCCGTACCGACTTCAAATACGAGATGATCCATAAACAGATCACACTCCGTCTCTGGAGAGGAAGTCTTGGATCAGTTTTTTCAGATGCTTTCTTTCACCTGAGAGGACGAGTGTATCGTTTGCTTCAAGGAGCGAATCAGCGCCCGGGTTTAAAAACTTTTTCTGGTCATGCTTAATGATGGCGATAACCGTCACGTCATAGTTTTGGCGCACATCCAGTTCGCCGAGCGTCCGCCCTGCCGCTTTTGCCCCTTTTTCAACTTTAAACCATTCGATAATCAGATCGCTGAACGCCATTTCAATCGATTCAAGCGCCTGCGGTTTGTACACCATCCCGCCGATAATCGCGGCAATCTGTCTTGCTTCCGTATCATCAAGTGAAATGCTTGCCAGAAGCTCATCAGGGTCGCGGTCATCAAATCTGTAAATTTCCCGCCTGCCGTCATCATGAATGATGATCGTCATTTTTTCATGATTTCTCGTTTCGATTTCGAATTTTTTCCCGATGCCGGGCAGATCGTTTTCTTTAATATTCATAAAAAATCCCTCCGGAATATACTGTTTTTACACCGTAAATACAGATTGGCAATGAGAAATGGTCTGATGCCGGAGGTAATTTGACTGGTATTGTATCGGAATGGCGCATGTCCTTTCCAGTGTGGAATCAATGAATTGATCAAGAGGTTTGACAGATAACAGGGAGATCATCCGGGATAACGCACCGTATCCTTTTGACAGGCCTTGCGGAGCGGTTTTGGTTTGAACCGGCGTCTTTGCCGATTCCGTTTCCTGCGGGTAAACCGAAATTTGTACATGGCTGTCTGTTTCTGTCACCAATTGGGAAGGAAGAGCGACATCCGAAGGGGGGAACAGCACCATAAAAAAGCTCAGTAACAAGCTGAGTATCACATATTTCATTATCGGTGTTTTTCCCCCCTTTTGTTTTGTATATCAATTTCACTATATAAAAATGTATGTTCAGTTTCAAATGATATGCATTTTTCGGTATCTGTTGACCTTGAAAAATAAAGGAGTTTCGCTTTGGGGGAAGGAATATATCATTTGAACAAAATATGTAAGCGAATTCAAGGAGGGAGTAAACATGCAGTATATTCGTTATGAAGAAAAAGGAAAGATCGCAGAGATTGTGCTGAACCGGCCTGACAATTACAACGCGCTGAATGAACAAATGCTCCGGGAATTGGAAAATGCATGCGTTATGGCAGCCGACAGTGAAGCGCTTATCGTCCTCTTGCGGGGGGAAGGCAGGGGATTTTCCGCGGGCGGTGATATCCAGATGATGACGTCTGATCATGATTCAGGAGAATATGAACGGCTCATGAAAATGATTGAATCCATTACGCTGACGCTCTATGATATGAAAAAAATTGTGATAGCCGCCATCCACGGAGCCGCGGCGGGGCTCGGGCTGAGTTTCGCGCTGTGCGCCGATGTGGTGCTCGCCGAAGAAAACGCCCGACTCGCGATGAATTTCATCGGCATCGGATTGGTTCCCGACGGTGGAGGCCACTATTTATTAATGAGACGCGTCGGTGAGATCGAAGCGAAAAAACTGATTTGGAGCGGTGAAAAATTGCCGGCTGAAAAAGCGGTGCGGCTCAAGCTTGCCGACGGGCTGTTCAGCGGCGGCCCTGCGGAGGGGGCACAACCGTATATCGACCGATTGCTGCATGCGCCGCTGTCAGCGATGATTGAAACGAAGGCTATTTATCAGAGCCTTCATATCAGCCGGTTAAAAGACGTTTTGTCTCTTGAACGAAAGGCCCAGGAAAATATGAGAAAAACGGATGATCATAAAGAGGGCATCCGCGCCTTTTTAGAAAAACGGACGCCTCAATTTAACCGGTAAAATACAGAAGCCGGAAAGCTCCTGTTATCTGTGGAATAAAATCAGCTTTCCGGCTTCATTTACCAAGCGGTGAGTACTGTTCTCAAGCTTTTTTTCCTTTAACAAAGCCTCTCCGGCGGCCTTCGCCTCCGCCTCATTATCTGCTTCGATCCGTTCATCCAGCATCGTTTCTCCCGACGCATGGAATGCGGTCAATACATATTGTCCCATCATGTCACCCCCTTTATAGAATGATATTCTGATAAAGAATTTAAAATCCTCCATTAATTTTTACCCATTATTAGTATATAATGGGTCAAGGAAGGAGTTGGATTCGTGCTTACAATTGAAAATGTAACGAAAACATTCGGCAGCTTTACCGCTGTTGACAATTTGAACCTGCAAATACCTGAAAGGGAAATGTTCGGGCTGCTCGGCGCAAACGGCGCGGGAAAAACGACGACCTTTCGGATGATTTTAGGTCTTTTAAGCCTGACTGACGGGCATATCACCTGGAAAGGGAAGCCGGTCAATTATTCCATCAGTGAAAAAATCGGCTATCTCCCGGAAGAGCGGGGGCTGTATCCGAAAGTAAAGGTGAGTGACCAGCTTGTCTATCTGGCGAGATTAAAAGGAATGAGCAAAAAAGAAGCGGAAAAAGAGCTCATGACATGGCTCGAACGCTTCGGCATTACAGATTACAAGAATAAGAAAGTCGAAGAGCTGTCAAAAGGAAACCAGCAGAAAATCCAGTTTATTTCGGCCGTCCTGCATAAGCCTGAACTGCTGATTCTCGATGAACCTTTCAGCGGTCTTGATCCGGTGAATGTCGAGCTGCTGAAAGAAGCGGTTATTTCTTTGAAAAACAGCGGCGTTTCCATCGTTTTTTCAAGCCACCGAATGGAGCATGTGGAAGAACTTTGTGAGAATTTGTGCATTCTCCAGAAGGGAAAACCCGTCGTTCAAGGCAATCTGAAAGACATTAAGCGGTCTTTCGGCAAAAAAAATGTCACCGTTCATTCAGATGATGACCTCAGCTTTTTAAAAACGCATGAAGGTGTCGTGAAATGGAAGGAAACAAATGACGGAATCAGACTGCAGGTTGCGAATGAACCGGTTTCTCAGGATATTTTCCGGGCGCTGCAAGGGAAAGGTTTTATACGGAAGTTCGAATTGGAAGAGCCGTCACTGCATGATATTTTTATAGAAAAGGTGGGGGCCGTATATGAATAAATTTTGGATTATGCTGTTTCATACATATAAAAACAAAATCGCGACAAAGTCATTCATTATTTCGACCGCCATTACCGTTTTATTAGTATTAGCGGTGACCAACCTGCAATCGATTATTTCCGTGTTTCAATCGGATGACGGCAAGCAGCAAATCGCGGTGATTGATGAAACGGGCGGGCTGTACCCGGCGTTTGCAAAACAGCTTAAAGCGGCGGATACAGACAATGATCTGCAGGCAATGGAGACGAAGGAGTCCGAAAAAGATGCCGTAAAGCGTGTCAAAGACGGTGAATGGGACGGACTGTTTATCATCAGACAAGATCAAAAAGGAACGATAACAGGAGCATACAAGGCGCTGACCATTTCCGATGAATCAGCGTATAAACTTCTCAAACAGGCTTTAACCCAGACAAAAACCGCTGTCGAAACCGCCAAGCTCGGCATTTCGGCAGAAAAAGTCAGCAGCCTCTACACTCCGCCGGAAGTCAGCAAAAGCGCGCTGGAAAAAGGGGCGAAATCTGAGGAAGAGCTCGGTCAGGTAATGGGGCTTGTCTACATCATGCTGTTTGTCATCTACTTTTCAGTCTTCATGTACGCAAGTATGATTGCGATGGAAGTGGCGACGGAAAAATCGTCCCGCGTCATGGAAATTTTAATTTCAAGCATGCCGCCGATTCAGCAGATGTTTGCCAAGCTGTTCGGTATCGCGCTCGTGGGGATCACACAGTTTGCGGTGCTGATTGCAGCGGGTTATTTCTCACTGAAGCTGAACCCTCAAAATGATGCGTCGTCGCCGATCAGTGCATTTCTTAATTTTACGGATGTTCCCGTCTCGACGATTGTCTATGCCGTCATTTTCTATTTGCTCGGCTATTTTCTTTACGCGACGCTTGCCGCGTTTCTCGGCAGTGTTGTCAGCCGGATAGAGGACGTGCAGCAGACGATTCAGCCGATGATTTTTTTAATCATGGCAGGTTTTATGATCGCCATGTTCGGCCTCGGCAATCCTGACGCCGGTTTTATTACCGTTACCTCTTATATACCGTTTTTCACGCCGATGATTATGTTTTTGCGTGTCGGGATGCTTGATATCCCGTTTTGGCAGGCTGCGGCCGGAATCGCCCTGACACTGCTCACTATCGTGATCTTTGCGGCGGTCGGCGCGAAAATTTACAAAGGCGGCGTTTTGATTTACGGAAACGCCGGCGGATTCAAAGCGATCAAACAAGCGCTGCGCATCTCCAAAAAATAAGTGAAACAGCCCGGAACAGCCGGGCTGTTTTTTTATTTTGCAGAACGTGCATTCGTATAAAAACGGTGCTAAAATAAGGGTAATTCAATTTGCAGAAAGGGGAGGGCGAGATGGCTGATCTGACGTTTATTCATGCCGCTGACCTGCATCTGGACAGCCCGTTTTACGGCATTTCGAATCTGCCTGAACCGGTATATGCGCGTATTAAAGAAAGCACATTTCACAGCGTCCGCCGTCTGACGGACGGGGCACTGCGGGAGCAGGCAGATTTCGTGCTGCTTTCGGGGGATCTGTTTGACGAAGCCAACAGAAGTTTAAAAGCCCAGCTGTTTTTGAGAAAACAGTTTACGAGATTACAGGAAGCGGATATCCAAGTGTTCGTCATATTCGGCAACCATGATCATTTGGGCGGTAAGTGGACGCCGATTGAATGGCCGGAAAATGTACATATATTCACCTCGGGTACACCGGAGGAAAAATCTTTCTTTAAAAACGGAGAGCTTGCGGCAAGCATATACGGATGCAGCTATCAGGAAAGAAGCGTAACGGTCAATCAGGCGGCCCGTTACCGGAAAATGACCGGCGCGCCTTATCATATCGGCATGCTCCACGGCATGTTATCAGGAGCGGAAGGGCATGACCCGTACTGCCCGTTTACGAAAGAAGACCTTGAAAAAAGCGGCATGGATTACTGGGCGCTCGGACACATTCATAAACGGCAGGTTCTGTCCGCCCAGCATCCCGCCGCTATTTACCCCGGGAATATTCAAGCCCGGCATTTAAAAGAAACCGGGCCTAAGGGATACTATCTCGTCCGGGCGGCAAACGGTGAGATGTCTTGGGAATTCAAAGAAGCGCATGATGTGTTATGGGAGGAAATTGATCTTGATATCTCCGGAGCTGAACATATGACTTCACTTCTGAAAGCCGCATCGGATACATTCTCCGGCTTGCGCGCGGCGGGCCGCCCGGCATGTGTCAGGCTGGTGCTTCGCGGCGCGGCGCCCCGCTTTTGGACGGAGGCGCCCGCAGGCATCGCAGAGGACTTTCTTTCCGCTTTACAGGAGGAAGAGGCCGAAGAGGAATGTTTCGTCTGGCCGCTCGCGCTTGAGGATCGGACGGATGATACAGACAGCGTGCCGCACGATCCGTTTTTTAAAGGGCTGCTTCAGGATATAGAACAATGCGCAGACATGAGCGGTGTATTTGAAGCCCTTGAGCGTCATCCCGTATATCGGCGTCAGATCACTTCATTTACAGATGAAGAGATACTGGATATTAAGCGGCAGGCTCAAGCCGTTTTAAGACGCCAGATGAAGGAGATTCAGCGATGAAAATAACGGCGATGCATATTTACCAATACGGAAAATTTTCCGACCGAAGTTTTCAGCTGTCAGATTCTCCCGTGCAAGTGATCTACGGATTAAATGAAGCGGGCAAAACGACATTGATGTCCTTTATCAAAAGCGTGCTGTTCGGTTTTCCGAAATCAAAAAAATACGAACCGAAAAACGGCGGGGTTTACGGCGGCACTGTGGAATTGAAGCATGTCGATCACGGTGCCGTCAAAATCGAACGGACAAAAGGCGCTGCCGAAAAAGTCAGAGTGTATACGGCTTCAGGCGAAATCAAGGACGGAGAATGGCTCAAACAGCTTCTCTCCGATACAGACCGGGCGCTGTACGAAGCGATCTATTCGTTCGATGTATTCGGACTGCAGGAGATTCAAGCTTTTAACCGGGACAAAATCGGCGAGTTTCTCCTGTATTCGAGCTTATTCGGGTCGGAAGCGGCGGCAAAGCTTGACGGGCGGCTGGCAAAAGAACTTGACAGGATGTATAAGCCGAACGGGCGGAACCCCCGCTTAAATCAGGAGTTGGATACATTAAAGCGGCTCAGCGCCCAGCTGAAACAGGCGGAAGCTGCGGAAGCGGGCTATCACAGCCTTCTGGAAGAGAAAAAAAGCGCCGGCGGCCGTTTGCAGGATGCTGAAGCACGATTGAAAGACATAACTGAAGAAATCAAAACAGTAAAATCGGCGATAGAAGCAAAGCCGCTCGCAGACAAAAAAACAGCCTTGGAAAGCGAACTTTCTTCTTATCCGGAAGCATTGAAGCAATTCCCGAAGGACGGGATGCATCAGCTTGAAAAATACGAATCGCATCTCCATCCGAAAGCGGCCCGTCTTGAGGGACTTCGGGCAAAAGCGGCTGAACTCAGGCGGCAGGCTGAGCTGCTCGCTCCAAATGAGGACTTGCTGCAAACAGAGCGGCAGCTGCAGGAGCTTTCCGGCGAGCAGCATATGTACGAATCGCGCGGTGAACAGCTTGCCGCCATCCAATCACAGATCCGGCAGACATCTGCCCGCGTTTCGTCAGGATTGCAGCAGCTCGGAAGACATGAGGAAGACGGCATTCTTTCACTGAACACCGATTATGAATATGAATGGCGGCTGCAGGAAGCCGTGCAGAGCGCCGGACAGGCAAGAGAAAGAAAGACACAGCTTGATGCGATTTTCGAACAAGCGCGGCTGGAGCTGGAAGAAGCCGAACGAAAACATGCCTTGACGGCGGAAAACATTTTGGACCCCGCTGTCAGGAAAGAAAAAGAAGCCGCTTTACAATCATATAAGCAAACAGCTGATACAGAAGGAAACGAATGGCAGGCACATATACAGCAGCTGGAAAAACAGCGCGTCAAACAAAAAAAGCTCTTTCTCGGTGCGGGCATTCTATTCATTGCGATTTTCGCTATGTTAAAGGAATGGCTGCCCGCCGCCCTTTTTACCGGCGCTCTGCTGCTGTATATGCTGTCCGGCATGCAAAAACCGCTGCCGTCAGAAAGAGGAGGGGCAGGTCACAAGAAAAAGAAGCCGACGATCTCCAAAGAAGCGGCTGATCTTCTGCAGGAAGAGCTTTGGCGTGACGGCCGGCACCGGCAGCAGCTGATTGCGGATCAAGCCGTGCTTGAACAGAAAGAAGCGGCATATGAAAGAGTCATCCGCCAATATGAAGAATGGGAGGCGGAAATGGCGCCGTCTGAAAAACAGGCGGAACTTTTTATGAAGGAACTGGGGTTTTCAGGAAGTCCTTCCCATCTTCTTGACGCATATCATGTGATGAAAGATGTCAAAAAAGAAATCCTTAACAAGCATGAGCTGACCATTGAAGCGGGCCGGCTGCAAAAGCTGCAAAGAGCATTTGAGGACCGGGTCAAAAAGCTGAGTCCTTCAGACGGAAGGGAGCTGTCCGTAAAAGAAAGACTGCGCGTTTTGCTGGCGCAGGCGGAACGGGCCCGTGAGGAAGCAAAACGAAAGCAGGCGCTCGAAACGGATCTGCTGCATGCACAAGAGCAAATGCGTGAATTAAATGAAGAAGTTCATTACTACGAACAGCAGGTCAAACAGCTTTTCATGGCGGCAGGCGCAAAAAACCGAGAACACTTTTGTGAACTCGCCAGGCTGAATGAAAGCCGCCGGGAAACAGAGCGGCAGCTGCGCGAAATCAAAACGCACTTGTCCGGCATAGGCGGAAAACAGCTTGAGCCGTATATGAGCCGCACAGTGTCCGAACTTGAACATACAGTCGTTCAGAAGGAAACAGAGAAAAAAACGCTTGAGGAAAAAAGCGCGCAGCTCCGTGAGAAAACCGCTTTATTAACGGTGAAACAAGAGCAGCTGGAGTCCTCGGGGCTTGTATCCGATTTAAAACAGCAGACAGAAATGCAGAAGGAGCGCGTGAAAAAAACCGCTAAAGTGTGGGCCGCATTACAGACGGTCAGACACATCATCAGGGAAAAAATGGAGCGGCATAAAAAAGTGACGCTTCCCCGTCTGTTAGAAACCGCCGGTGCATTATACGGACCGCTTACGGACGGACGCTATAACAAATTGTATTTCTCCGAGGCGGATGATTCCATTATGGTCATGCGGAAAGACGGAACGGTGTTTTCTGCTGGCGAACTCTCACAGGCGGCATGCGAGCAGCTTTATGCGGCGATCCGTTTTGCCCTTGCGTCAGAGAGAGAATCTGCGGTATCATTGCCGTTTTTACTTGATGACAGTTTTGTCCATTTTGACAGGCAGCGGCTGCAGCGGCTGTTTGATGTGCTGAATCAGCTCTCAGAAGGCGGGCGGCAGATACTTTATTTCACCTGCCATGAGCATGTCAGCCGGTCTTTTCACAGCGGACAAGTCATGCGGCTCCTGTCATAAAAGAGTTTATTTTCAAAAAAGAGGTATGTGCTATACTGGTATTATGTAAGATATGGAGGGAGCTTTTAATAGAATGGCAAAAGGTATTATGCTGCACGAGGTCGGCGAGCAGGTCGATCAGTACTTTCTGATTAAATCTTCGACTAAAGGAATCGCAAGCAACGGAAAACCATTCCTGACGTTAATGCTGCAGGACCAATCAGGAGATATCGAAGCGAAGCTGTGGGATGCCAAACCGACTGATGAAGTAACGTACGCGGCGCAGACGATCGTGAAGGTGATCGGAGATGTCCATCACTATCGCGGACGAAACCAGCTTAAGCTGAGAAACATCCGGCCGGCCGGCGAGAACGAAAATGTCAGTATTGATGATTTTCTGGAAACGGCGCCGATTCCGAAAAATGAAATGATGGAAACCGTCACTCAATACATTTTTGAAATGAAAAATCCAAACATCCAGCGGATCACAAGACATCTGGTCAAAAAATATGCGGCGGAGTTTATGGATTACCCGGCGGCGGCTAAAAACCACCATGAGTTCGTCTCCGGGCTCGCGTATCATGTAGTGTCCATGCTGAACCTGGCAAAAGCGATTGCCGATCTGTATCCGTCTCTTGACCGGGATTTACTGTATGCCGGAGTCATTCTGCATGATCTCGGCAAAGTAAAAGAGCTTTCAGGCCCCGTCTCCACGACGTACACCGTGGAAGGGAATCTGCTCGGGCACATTTCGATCATGGTGACAGAGCTTTCAAAAGCGGCCGAAGAGCTTCAGATTGACGCTGAAGAAGTGCTGATTCTGAAGCATTTGATTTTAAGCCATCACGGAAAAGCGGAATGGGGAAGCCCGAAACCGCCGATGGTGAAAGAAGCGGAAATTCTGCACTACATTGACAATCTGGATGCAAAAATGATCATGATGGACAGAGCGCTGGAACGGGTGAAGCCGGGCGAATACACAGAGCGTGTATTTGCGCTTGAAAACCGTTCTTTCTACAAACCGACGTTCCATCAATAAGATAAAAAGGCCGATTCTCTATGATCGGTCTTTTTTACGTTCAGCTCTCATAACTTGTCTTTATCAAGCATAGCTTAGAATAAAGACTCTTGGTGAAAAAGGGAGGAAACCGACGTGCTATTTTTTCCTTGGTGGGTATACCTTTGCATTATCGGAATTATTTTCAGCGCCTATAAGCTTTTCACAACAGCTAAAGAAGAGGAAAAGCTTGACCAGTCGTTTATTGAAAAAGAAGGAAGGGTGTATATTGAACGGATGGAACAGGAACGCGAGCGCCGTATGGCGGCGCCCGCAGGTGAAAACGCGGATGCAGAAGAAAACTCCAATCATTCCATCGCATAAAAAAACTGTGCGGCTCGCCGAGAGCCCGCACAGTTTTTTTATTTAGATTCAGAAGAAGTTGAAGTGTTAAACGTGTCTTTTAAGTCTTTGTCTTCCACTTTTACGTCAGCTTTTTTCATGACTTTTTGAATTGCCGCCTGTACAGCTGAGTTGTCGTTTAATTTCTGTTTAAGAACTTCTTCTTTCAGTTCTTTTTTCATGTCATCATATTTGCCGCGTTCTTCTGTCTTTTTGATGATATGATAACCGAATTTTGTTTTGACCGGATCGCTGACTTGTCCGACTTTCAGACCGAATGCAGCTTTGCTGAATGTTTCATCCATTGACTTTTTATCGAACCAGCCAAGGTCGCCGCCGTTGTCTTTTGAGTTGTCAGTTGAATATTCTTTCGCAAGCGTTTCAAACTTCTCGCCTTTTTTCAGCTTTTTCTCCACTTCGTCAGCTGTCTTTTTGTCAGCGACAAGGATGTGGCTCGCACGGATTTTACCTTTTAAGCCGTCGTAATATTCTTTCGTATCAGCGTCAGTCACTTTGATGTTGTCTTTCGCCGCTTTTTGTGCAAGCAGTTCGTACTTCACCTGATCTTTCAGGTAATCTTCGCCGTACTGCTGTTTAAGGGCGCTGTACTGATCGCCGAGCTGCGTTTTGTACTCTTTCAGCTTGTTATCGATTTCTTTATCCGATACTTTGTATTTTTTTGCTAATACTTTTTCTTGTACGAGCTGTGTCAGCACACTTGCGCCCGCGGTTTTTTTCATATTCGTGTAGAGCTCGCCTTTTGTTACATTTCCGGCATCCGTCTTGGCAATCACGTCGTTGTCGCCGCTGCTGCAAGCGCTGAGAGCCAGGACGCTCGTTGCCGTAATAGCTGCTATCGCGATTTTCTTCATTCCTTTAAACACTCCTAATCATCCAAATTAAATTGCATATGCGTATCATAACATATTGTGGCTTTCTGTAAAAAGATTTTAAATAAAGGGCATTCGTCTAGTCAAACTTTTTCCTGATACATACAAATATATTGATCATGAAAAGGAGGTAATGAACCATGGGCGGAGGATATTCAAACGGTTTCGCACTGCTCGTAGTACTGTTCATATTGCTTATCATCGTAGGTGCAGCTTACATTTGTTAAGCGAAACGGATCGCTTTTTCTAAAAGCGGTCCGTTTTCTTACCCGGGCGCCTAATCGTTTCAGAAGTAAATTGCATATGATGTAATTGGAAAAATAAAACGTTTTGTAGGAGGTGCTTTTGGAGATGGGTGAAGTATTTGCAGGCGGTTTTGCATTATTGGTTGTTCTGTTCATCTTATTGATCATCATCGGCGCTTCTTGGCTTTATTAAGAAAAAAATATGGCTGTCGGGGGTCAGACCTCCGTCAGCCATATTTTTTTGCCTGTTTACACAGTAAAGGAGATCTCGACGAATGAAGAGATCAGTAAAATTAAAATAGATACATTAATAAAACGGAATACCTTATCCTGCCGGTCTTCAGGAATCTCTCTGACAAGGCATAATGTATTTGTGAGCCTGTTTATGAAATAAAGAATAAACAGGGCAGCCACGATAAAATAGAATAAAATGATGGGAGATTCCCCCTCTCTCTGAACTGCTCCCATATTACATTACCAAATATTTATTAAAAAAGATAGAATGTAACCTGAAAAATCAGCGGGATATCAAGACTCCGGCACTTTTTTTACTAATATATCAAAACCGTCGGATTCCTGGTCAATCAGACATGATTTGGGCGCTTTGACCAGGTGCAGCGCAAACAGAAGATCAGGCAGGCAATAACCCGCATGAATGCTCGAAATCATATAAAAGTAATGAGCGTGTCTCGGAAATGCCAGTCCGGCATAAAACAATAACGGCGTAATGAATAAAAACGGGCTGATCGTAGAAATCAGCATCGTCGTTTTCGGTATGCCTTTCCAAGTCGGCATCCGCAAGAAGTACATTTTCATTTCCTTTTTTCTTTTTTTACAGATCATCGGCAGGACATGTATGACTTTATGTACAAATAAAGTAACAACGAGCAGAACACAAAAAGCAAACACGTGCCCGTCACTTAAACTGATATTCGGACGCAGCAGCCCGAATGCCAAGAAGTTGCATATAAAAAACAGGATCATAAAACCTACAGCAGTCAATAATAAACGAACCGCACCATAATCTTTGATCAGATTAATGGTTTTCCAGCAATTCATCAGAGTCATCCTTCCGTACAAAGATGGAATACAATCTCAAAATAATTTACTCTCTTCAGGAGAAAAAATCAATCCTTTTTTAAAGAAAAAAAATAACCCCGGAAAGGGAAGAACAGAAGAGCTCGGTGAAACATGGAAATGTACGGTTTAACCTTTCTTCTCTATTCATTATCAGCTAAAATAAGATTAAAGATAGAAAGAAGTGAAACGGATGGATTCAATGGATCAGCGTATCGGGCGTTTAGAATATTACATACAATTGCTGGTGAAAACGGTGGATATGGATAAGTACCCTTTTTATGCGATGATGATTGAAAAAGGGCTGACCGAAGAAGAAGGAGAAGAGGTCGGGCGGATCTGCCGCGAATTGGAGGACGAGCTGGAGTCGCAAAAAGCGCAAGGCTTTGTGACGTTTGACAAGCTCCTTGCACTTTTTGCGGGACAGCTGAACGAAAAATTAGATGTTCATGAAACGATTTTTGCTCTGTATGAGCAGGGGCTTTATACAGCGCTGATGGAAGAATTTATTGAGATTATGAAGCACTTTGATTAACTGTTGATCGGTTCCAGCTCTTCAGCCGTTTCATGGACAGCCGATTCGTCCGTTTTTTTCTTCAGCCTTCCGTCTTCACTATCAAAATCATTGTTTATGTTTGTCAATGATTTCTCGAATATCTCCATAAAATCTTCGCCGTAAATGTGGCGGATGACACAGGTTAATTCTTCAACTTCCGGAAACTTCCCGAATAAGTGGTAGATCGGCTGTGAGCCTTTAAACACCGCGTTTCTCGACGGGTCAAACTCCTCAAGCAGGCTTTCGAATACATTTTCCCCTTCTTCTGTTAACTGAATGTACGTGTTCCGTTTATCATTCAGCCGCTTGGAAAATTTCAGATATCCCCGTTCTTCAAGCTTTTTTGAAAAGTTAAATGCAGTTGATACGTGCATAACGCCGAATTTGGCGATTTCTGAAATAGAAGCTCCTTTAAGCTGATAGGCAATCCATAATATATGATGCTCATTAATATTAAGGTCGTACGGCTTCAGCCAGTTCTGCCAGTCTTTCTCGATAGATTTCCAGAGCGCTTTGGACAGCTGCGCCATTTTTTGGGTATAGATTAAAGCTTCTTTTAGATCGTAAGGCGGTTCAACACGATTCAATACAGATCACCTGCTTCACATTTTCTTTTCCTCTATTATGCCAATAAAATAAAGATTAATAAAGATGAAAATTTAAGAATTTTATAATAAATTCTTCATCCGTTGCTGGGAAAGGCTTTAAACCGCAAAAAAAAGTGCGGAACGCAATATGTCCGCACTTTTTTTGGTTGTATAGGATATTAGTTTTGTAAGGTTTTCTCCAGCTGTCTGATTTTCTCTTCAATATCAGCGATTTCCTTTTGGAGATCCTGCTGGTGCGGCTTGATTTCCTCCTGCCACCTTTTAATGCTGGTCTGAAGCTCTCCGCCTACGTCTTTAATGACTTCTGCGCTTTCTTTCGCTGTTTGGACAAGCTGGTCTTTAAGCGCCATTCCGTCTTTTTTTAACCGTTTGATTGTGTCCTCAATTGAATTGCAATTTGCTTTGATTTTGCCCCGCAGCTCTTTTCCGGATGAAGGAGCCGAAAGTAACACCGCTGCGCCTCCGATCAATCCGCCTACGAAAAGGCCTGTTAAAAGGGAACGTCCGTCAGCCATTTGAAATCACCCCGTTTTTTTTCTCATAACTTTTATCATTTTTGTTCAGAAGAATAAACTTCTATACATAGCTTGCTTTATTTTAGCATATTTTTTAAGGGAAAAGGAGGGAGAAGGTTGTCTGTCTTTATGATTGTTTTATCTTGTATGGCTCTTGTCTTTGCGGCGGGCGCCGTTTATTACCTGAAACTGCTCGGCCAGGCCGCTTCTTATCCGCCGAAGCGGGTCGTCCGCCAAAAGGCCATCGTCTGCTCAGCAGGAACCGCCCTCGCATTGTTCCTTATCTTTTTCACAAAACTTCTCGTATAAAACATGCTGAAACACATTAAAAAACCTCTTCCGGCCGGAAGAGGTTTCGGTATGCGGTTATTTCACCGTTTCAATCATATTGGACCGTTTTAAGATCGTCTGCACAATCGGATGCATAATGATAATGGCGATCGCATTCAGCGCAGCCGCCGGAAGGACGACCGCGAGCACCAAGGCGGTGAATCCGCCCGGCAGGCCGACAATCAGAAGGGCCAGCGCCAGAAAGAGCAAACCGGAGATGAAGGTGCCGGCTATTGTAATGACGGCGGCGGCCGCTGTTTTCACGCTCTTTTTCACCAAAAGCGCCAGCGCGAGAAACAGAAACGCCGTTACCGGTTTTTCAATGATATTCGGAAGCTGTCCGCCCGGAAAAGATGTCGTGAGTGCGGAAATGATTCCCGTTACAATCCCGATCATCAGCACGTTCTGCACACGGGGGAATAACAGAATACCCATAAACATCATCACAAGCATCATATCGGGTTTCATTCCGAATAATACCGGCGGCATAATGGAATGAAGCACCGCTCCGATTGCCGCAAACAGGGCCATAATGACTAATTCTTTTGTTTTCATACTAAGCTCTCCTCTGCTAAGCTTTTTCGCCATCCAATAATATGCTCGTCATTTATTGCGATGGCCGCAAAAATTGATATGCAAACAGTATATCAAAGGAACTGTTATGTTAGAAGAAATTTATTCGTTTTCCTGCTGGAACTTTTTCATAAACTGAGCCAGTTTTTCACAATCAGCCAGGCTGACGGCGTTGTAGATAGACGCCCTGCATCCTCCGACTGAGCGGTGGCCTCCGAGTCCGGTCATGTTAGCCGCTTTCGCTTCTTCAACGAATTTTTTCGTGAGACTGCTGTCGCGGAGGGTGAATGTGACGTTCATGTAAGAACGGCTGTCTTTTGCGGCATGCCCCGCGTAAAACCCGCCGCTTGCGTCGATTGTGCCGTACAGGACGTCGGCCTTTTCCTGATTGCGCCGTTCAGCCGCTTCGACACCTCCGTTTTCAGCCAGCCATTCAAGGACGAGGCTCAGCATATAAATCGCAAATGTAGGCGGCGTATTATACAGTGAATCGGCTTTTGTATGAGTGGAGTATTTCAAAATTTTAGGGACGTTGGCGTTTTCGTTTTCAAGCCATGATTTTTTCATGATGACGACCGTGACGCCGGACGGACCGAGGTTTTTCTGGGCGCCGCCATAGATGACATCAAACGTTTTGACATCAATTTTTCTGCTCAGGATGTCGCTTGACATGTCGGCTACGAGCGGGATCGGTGAATTCGGGAACTCTTTCCACTGCGTTCCGAAAATCGTGTTATTGGACGTAAGATGCAGGTAGGCGCCGTCTTTGATTCCTGTGAGGTCCGCTTCCGGTATATGGTTGTGGTTTGAATCTGCGCTTGTTGCCGTGACGGATGTGTTTCCGAACAGTTTCGCCTCGGCGAGTGCTTTTTCAGACCATGCGCCCGTTACGATGAAGTGAGCCGTTTGCTCCGGTGTTAAAAAGTTCATCGGCAGCATGGAGAATTGAAGGCTTGCGCCGCCTTGAAGAAATAAAATATCATAATCGTCGGGAATATCCATCAGTTCTTTCAGAAGGCTTTTTGCTTTTTGATGCACCGCATCATATTCTTTGCTCCGGTGGGACAGCTCCATGACGGACATGCCGGTGTCATTGAAGTTGACAAATTCTTTCTGTGCTTTTTGCAGCACATCCAGTGGAAGGGCTGCGGGTCCTGCATTGAAATTCGTTGTACGTTCCATGTTTACGATCTCTCCCTGTTTTCCGCTTTAGTGTAAGAAATAATACAATTATCCTATCACAATTTTTTGATTTTTTTGATATGAAAAAATATAATTTTATGTTTTTTGTGTTGCCGGACGCAAAAAAACCTCATCTTTAAGATGAGGCAAGCCGTTTTCTGACGGTTGAAGCGATCTCCTGAAGATCGTCAGGCGCATAGTCTTCGGCGTGGGTCTTCCAGACAGCCCCGAAACCGTCGCCTTTTCCGTAACGCGGAATGATATGCATGTGAAAATGGAACACCGATTGGCCCGCTTTTTCACCGTTGTTATTGAGAATATTCAGCCCGATCGGCTCGAATTCATCGCGGATGGCGCGTGCGATTTTCGGCACCGCTTCAAAATATTCTTTAGAAAGCTCAGGCGTAAACTCGTACACGTTTTCGATATGTGTTTTCGGGATCACGAGCGTATGGCCTTTTGTGACCTGGCTGATATCAAGAAACGCCACAACATGTTCATTTTCGTATACTTTTGAAGACGGAATGTCACCGGCAATGATTTTGCAGAAAATACAATCGTCCGCTTTGTGCATAGATGGGTTTCCTCCCTGAAAAGAAATATATGTATATTCTCATCGTACCACAAAAACGGCCAAAACAAAAAACAGGATGAACGGCTGCGCGTTCACCCTGATGCAGAAGTACGAGCTTTATCACAGAAAATTAAATATGCCTTTTGTAAGCACCTCATTTGTTTTTAAAATGAAGACTTATGGGTCTGCTTAATCATTCCTGGGACAAACACCTCATTTGATTATTTCATCATGAATGAAGAACATCATCAAAGCAGTGTGTGAAGAAATTGTAAGCACAGGACATGTTGATTTTCATCCAACTGTTCTAAGACGTCTTTTATAAACACCTCATTTTCAGTTGATTAAAGCTGTTTCCTTCTACATACATTATGATGTCCGCCAAAACGATAACTATGCACGCTTTTCACGTGAGAAAAAAAGGGAATCGTTTCAAATCAGACTTTATTTTTGGTACTATGAAGAAAAACGAATCAGAAGGGGAGAAATTATGTCTCTGCTATCGGTAAAAGACTTAACCGGCGGTTATACGAGAAACCCGGTCTTAAAAAATGTTTCATTCACCCTTGAGCCGAACCAGATTGTCGGACTCATCGGATTAAACGGCGCGGGCAAAAGCACGACGATCCGGCATATTATCGGATTAATGGACCCGCATAAAGGCTCGATCGAGCTGAACGGCAAGACGTTTTCGGAGGATAAGGAAAGCTACCGCTCGCAATTTACGTACATCCCCGAAACGCCGGTGCTGTATGAAGAACTGACGCTCAAAGAGCATCTGGAGCTGACGGCCATGGCGTACGGCCTTTCCAAAGAAACGCTTGAAAAAAGGCTTCCTCCGCTTCTGAAAGAATTCAGAATGGAAAAAAGGCTGAAATGGTTTCCCGCTCACTTTTCCAAAGGGATGAAGCAGAAGGTCATGATCATGTGCGCGTTTCTCGCGGAGCCTTCGCTTTATATCATTGACGAGCCGTTCCTCGGCCTTGACCCGCTTGCGATCAATGCATTGCTGGAGCGGATGGACGCCGCGAAAAAAGCCGGATCAAGCGTGCTGATGTCAACCCATATCCTGGCTACGGCAGAGCGCTACTGTGATGCTTTCATTATTTTACATAACGGCGAAGTGCGGGCAAGCGGCACACTGGAAGAACTGAGAGAGCAGTTCGGCATGAAAGACGCAGCTCTTGATGACTTGTATATTGAACTGACGAAGGAAGACGCCGGCCATGAATAATATGTCTACTATTTGGCAGTCCCGGCTTGAAGAGCATATAAAGGAAACCAGAATGTATATGAAATATATGCTCAATGATCATCTCGTCATTGTGCTGATCTTTTTTATTGCCGGCGCGGCGAGCTGGTACAGCAAGTGGGTCAAAGACATTCCCGTTCATTTTCCCTCATTTTGGGTGATGGCGGTGCTCTTTTCATTTGTGCTGACCGGTTCATACGTCCGGACGCTGTTAAAGGAAGCGGACCTCGTGTTTCTGCTGCCGCTTGAACCGAAAATGGGGACATACTTTAAGCATTCATTTAAGTACAGCTATCTGTCACAGCTGTTTCCGCTTATTGCTCTGTCGCTTGTATGCATGCCTCTGTTTTTCGCTGTAAGTCCGGGGGCGTCGCTTGCGTCGTATGCCGCAGTATTTATTCAGATGCTGGCGGTAAAAGCGTGGAATCAGGCCATGGAGTGGCGGATGACGTTTATGAATGACAGAAGCATGAAAATGATGGATGCGGTCATACGCTTTATCTGCAATATGCTGCTTTTATACTTCGTCTTACAGTCGTTTTATGTGTACGCTGCCGCCGTCTACATTGTGATGGCCGGCCTTTATGTGTATTTCACATCGGCCGCAAAACATAAATCATTAAAATGGGAAGCTCATATTGAATATGAATTAAGAAGGAAGCAGCGGTTTTACAGAATCGCCAATCTGTTTACCGATGTGCCTCACCTGAAAAAACAGGCAAAACGCCGGGCGTATCTCGACTTTTTGCTCAGAATGATTCCGTTTGAGCAGCGGAAAACGTTCTCCTATATGTATGCGCGGGCCTTTCTGCGTTCAAATGATTATCTCGGCATTCAGGTCAGGCTCACGATTATTTTTATCCTGATTATTATGCTCGTTTCCGCCAATCCGTGGATCACGGCGGCGTTAACCGTATTTACCGTCTTTATTACGGGAATACAGCTTCTTCCGCTGTTCGGGCATTTTCATCATCTTTCTCTGCAGGAGCTTTACCCGGTCAATCAGAAAGCGAAGCTGCAAAGTTTCTTTTCGCTGATGAAATCGGCATTAACCGTGCAGGCGCTGCTGTTCTGTGCAGCGTCAGCCTATGCCGCGGGAGTCAGCGGGGCGCTGTATGCGGCCGTTGCTTCAGCCGTTCTGATTTTTGTGATCATGCCTTCGTATATGGGCGGAAGATTGAAAAAGTACGGCAAGCTGTAATCAATCGGGTTTTTGAAACCTCAATGAAAGAAGGAGACACAGATGACCGACGATCAGCAGCTGATACAGGAAGCACTGCAATGGAAAGCGCGTTTTTTGCGCAAGGATTCCATGCTTGAACGCTTTTCTAAAGGAATGCAGGCGAAAATAAATGAGCGGATTCCCGATAAAATTCATGCCGTCATCACAGAAAGCATCAAAAAAATGACCGAAGCAACAATGGCGGGTTCAAATCTGGTGAAAAGCAAGCGGGATACAAACGGTATGACGCTTGCTGAAAAAGATGCCCTCGCCAGACAAACCATCGCATCGTACCAAAAGGTCGCTGCAGCCGAAGGTATCGGTACGGGGGCCGGCGGAATTTTTTTAGGGATGGCTGATTTTCCTTTGCTGCTATCCATTAAAATGAAATGTCTGTTCGATCTTGCCTCCATTTACGGCTATGATGTGAAAGACGGGGATGAGCGATTGTTCTTGCTGTTTATTTTTCAGCTGGCTTTCTCAAGCGGTGAACAGCGGAAACGCATATACTCAATGATTGAACAGTGGGATTCGAAAAAGCATGATGTCGATTGGAGAGTTTTTCAGCAGGAATACCGCGATTATCTGGACGTGGTGAAATTGTTTCAGCTTTTGCCGGTCGTCGGAGCCGCCGTGGGCGGAGCGGCCAATTATAAACTGCTGTCACAGCTCGGTGAGACGGCAAGGCACGTTTTTCATTTAAGAATCACAACAGCCGGTACGTAATGTACCGGCTGTTTTTTATGTCAGCAGGGGTAGCTTACCGCGGCGCCGATAAGCACCTTGGCGGCCGTCAGCATCGCTTTTTCATTAAAATCAAATTTCGGGTGGTGATGAGGATAAATGGTTTCCGCGTTTTCTAAAGCGGCGCCCGTAAAGAAAAAAGCGCCTTTTGTATGCTGCAGATAATAGGAAAAATCCTCTCCCGCCATCTGCGGCTCTCCTTCAACGACTTTCGTAACGCCGTCTGTTTCCGCTGCGGCTGCCGCCGCGTGCGCCGCTTCCTCAGGATGATTGACGACGGCGGGATAGCCGCGTTTGAAACGATATTCATAGGAAGCGGAGTGCATGGAGCAGATTCCTTTTACGACGGCTTCTATTTCTGCTTCGAGCAGGCTGCGCACACTTTCGTCAAATGAGCGGACGGTGCCTGATATGACTGCCTGATCGGCAATCGCATTAAACGGATTTTCAGCGGTGAACGAGCCGGCTGAGATGACGGCCGGCTGCACCGGATTTACCCGCCGGCTGACGATATGCTGAAGAGCCGTGACGATTTGTGAGCCGATTAAAACGGCGTCTTTCGTATCGTGAGGGATCGCACCGTGGCCGCCTTTGCCGATGACTTTAATCGTAAAGCCGTCAGCGGCGGCCATTACTGGGCCCGGGCGGCATAAGACCGTTCCGACGGGTTCAGTCGCCCATAGGTGTGTGCCGAAAATGGCATCGACATGTTCGAGGCAGCCGTCCTCAATCATTGCTTTTGCTCCGCCGGGAGATAATTCCTCAGCGTGCTGGTGGATCATCACAAATGACCCTTTCAGTTTTTCCCGGTTGCGGTACAGCACTTTTCCGGCCGCGAGGAGAGCCGCCGTATGGCCGTCATGCCCGCAGGCGTGCATGACGCCGGGAATTTGTGAAGCATAGGGCACATCTTTTTCATCCTGTATCGGCAAAGCGTCAAAATCAGCTCTGAGTGCCACGACCGGTCCCGGTTCACCGCCTTCAATACAGGCTGTGACACCGTTGCCCCCGACATTCGTCCGGATGGGGACGCCGAGCTTTTCATAAAATGAGGCGATGAACGCCGGTGTTTTTTTCTCCTTAAAGGATGGCTCGGGATTCATGTGAAGGTGACGCCTGATTTCAACCATTTCCTCATACAGCCCGTCAAGCTGAGCGTTTAAGCTTTTTTGAAGTGTCGTTAACGTCAAAAGCGATGCCCCCTCGTCTGCTTTTCCCATGATTGTATAGAAAATGTCAGAAGATTTCAATCTTTTTGCTACGGGAGAATGATGATGGCGGCGATCGTCGTGACGATAAGTCCGGCCGCAACCGGGATAAAGTTTTTCCTGGCAAGCTCAAACGGGTCAACTTTACAAATAGCCGCAGCGGGAATCAGTGCCCAAGGGACCAATGTTCCGCCCCCGACCCAGATCGCTGAAATCTGGCCCAGCGCCGTTAAAACGGCCGGGTCCGTATGAAGCGCGGCAGAAAACAGCTTTGCCATCGAGCCTGCAAGAGATATACCGGAAAACCCAGACCCGTCGAGCCCGGTAATCGCACCGACTGCGGCCAGTGCGATGCCGGCGAATTCTCCGGACATCGGAAAAGAATGGGACAGGGCCAGTCCGAGGTCATTGACGATCCCCGCAGACCCTTTCGGCAGCGGGGTGTTCAAAATATTTTTAAACCCCGCGTCACCGAGATAAAAGAAGGCCGCGATCGGAATGACGGGGCCGAATACTTTAAAGCCGAATTGAAAACCGCCGATAAAATACTCGGTGATCTTTTCTAAATGCCGCTCTTTATATACAATGAAATGAATGATCAGGAGAATGCCGATCGCGGTTCCTCCGACGAGTGCCGTCGCATCGTTTCCTTGGAGGCGGTATACGATCATGCAGATAATATCGGCGAGAAAAACAAGCGGAATGAAAACCGCCAGGATCACCCTGAGTTTTTTCGGCAGATACATACTTGTGTCCAAAGAACCGGAGCTGTCCAAGGAGAGGGGGGCCTTCGTTTTTTTTCGATCCCGCATGATGAGGAAGAAAGCGGTGATTGTCGTCGTTAACCCCATGATCAAAACGAGCGGAATACTTGCCTGCATGACATCGCTCACGGGAATGCCCGCGGCGTCGGCCGTTAATTTCGGGGCCGCCTGAATGACGTAATCGCCCGATAAAGCGAATCCGTGGCCGAACAGGTTCATCGCCATAGCCGCGGCAATCGGAGAAAGGCCCGCCCGGATCGCTGCGGGAAGCAGCACAGCGCCGATCAGCGCCACCCCGGGTGACGGCCAGAAAAAAAGAGAGATGGCAAACATCAGACAGCCGATAACCCAATACGCGACAGCCGGCCCTTTCATCAGCTTTGCAAACGGAGAAATCATCGCTTCATTAATACCGGTTTTGGTCAAAATGCCGCTCATCGCCACGATAAAACAAATGATGAAAATCGTCGGCAGCAATTCTCCGGCGGCATACGTAAAGCTGTGAAACAGGCTGCTGACCGAAGCGGAGAATGAATGCGTCGTCCATAGCGCAATCACAAAAATGCCGGCGAGTGAAATAAAGGTTGTATCTTTTCTGAGAAGCATAAAAACGATAATGGCCGCGATAAAAGCAACATAAAGCAGATGTACCGAGTAGACGCCGATCCCCAATTGAACCACTCCGTTTATAAATAGGATTGCTACAGGGTATTCATAGGCGGGCGGAAGGTGCAAAGAAGGATGCGTAAAATCGGGACATCAAAAAAGCCGGAGAATCTCCGGCGGTTTTCAGTCTATTGCGTAATAAGCGGTTACATAAGACGGACGGGAAAAAATAGACGTCGTGTCGATACCGGCAGATGTTCCGCGTTTTTTATGAGCTTCCTGATAAGAGTTTGACTGCTGCCAATCCTGAAAGGCTTTTTCCTCTTCCCACAGGGTCAAAATGACATACGTATCGCCTTCGAGCGGTCTTAATACGCGGATGGCTTTAAAACCGGGTTCATTTTCCACTTTGCCGGCGCGGTTTTTAAACCGGTTTTCAAACAGCGGACGGCCTTCCTGGGTAACGGCGATGTTGTTGAGGACGGCGTAGCCCGGATTTTTGATTTCCCCGACGCTGTCGATGCTTTCATAGGAATGGGGCGCCTGAAAAACGGTTTCTCCATTTGTTTCATGAATTAAAACCGCATTATCCTCCCCTTGCATCAGCACCATATTCTCACTCGGGTGTTTCTTGGCAATCGTCTTTAAAAAATCGGCTGTCCCGTATGTAATATAAACCTTCATATCAGCCACCTCCTGCTTGCTAGTATATCAAAAGAGTGGTATAAGTTTCTATTGGCGACTCATTCTGACATAATTCGAAACAATATTTCCCATACTACAAGTTAAGAAAGGCGAGGTGACTTATGCTGAAAAAGAAAAAAAGATTCTTTATTCCGGCTGTAATTGCGGCGGCAACCGCTTTTCTCGCGTTAATCGGATACATTATCATTATATTTCTCGGCCATTATGTCATCGATGAAAAGAAATTAATACTGCATGCATCTTCAAAAATCGTCGATCAAAACGGTGATGAAATCGCGAGCCTCTATACGGAAAATCGCGAGCCGGTATCCATTCAGCAGGTTCCGGAAGATGTGAGAGATGCCTTTATCGCCGTTGAAGATAAACGGTTTTACGAACATCACGGCATTGATGTGAAGTCTGTCGGCCGGGCGGTGTTCCGGGATGTTTTGGCAGGCGGCAAGGTGGAGGGCGGAAGCACGATCACCCAGCAGCTGGCGAAAAACATTTTTCTGACTCATGATAAAACATTTTTGCGCAAGACGAAGGAAGTCATTATCGCCATCAATCTTGAGCGTGATTACAGCAAGGACAAGCTGCTTGAAATGTACCTGAACCAGCTTTATTTCGGCCATGGCGTTTACGGCATTCAAGCCGCGTCCCACTACTACTTTAATAAAGAAGTAAAAGATTTAACCGTTGCAGAAGGAGCCGTTCTGGCAGCGATCCCGAAGGCGCCATCTCTTTATTCGCCGATTCAGCATCCGGATAAAAATAAAGAACGCCGCGATACGATTCTTGCAATGATGAACGATCAAGGCTATATCAGCGCCAAGGAAGCCGTCAGAGCCCAGGGCCGGACATTGGGGCTTAATGTCAAGAAAACATCAGAAACGCCTTGGTTTGACAGTTATATCGATCTTGTCATCAAGGAGGCGGAAGACCGTTATTCGATGTCAGGAGAACAGCTGCTTCAAGGCGGCTATACGATCCGGACGTCACTTGATTCCAAGCTGCAGAAAACGGCATATACCCTGATGAAGGAAAGCGGCTATTTTCCGGGGACGGATCAGGCGGCAGAGGGAAGCGCCGTCTTTATTGATAATAAAACCGGAGGCGTGCGCGCGGCGGTCGGCGGACGCGACTATGTGGCAAAAGGATACAACAGGGTTACGGCGAAGCGGCAGCCGGGCTCAACGTTTAAGCCGATTGCCGTATACGGGCCCGCCATGCAGGAAGACAAGTTCAAACCGTATTCGCTTCTCCAAGACAAACTGACGTCCTACGACGGGTATGAACCGAAAAATTATGACGGACAGTACAAGGGGGAAGTGACGATGCAGGACGCGATCACTTACAGCATAAATGCGCCCGCTGTCTGGACATTGAAGCAGATCGGCGTGGATACGGGAAAATCGTATCTTGAGAAAAACGGCATGAACATTTCTGACAACGGACTCGCGATTGCGTTGGGCGGTCTGTCTGAAGGCGTCACTCCGCTTCAGCTTGCCGGAGCTTATCATACCTTTGCGGCAAACGGAATGTATACGAAGCCATTTTTTATAGAGAACATCACAGACGAAGACGGAGAAACGTTATCCGGGCCTAAAAATGGCAAAACGCGCGTCTTCAGCGGACAGACGACATGGAATATGACGAGAATGCTTCAGCAGGTTGTAAAAGAAGGAACCGCTTCACAAGGCAGCTATCAAGGCGACCTGGCGGGGAAAACCGGCACGACCACATTTACCGGCATCCCCGGCGCGACAAAGGACGCCTGGTTTGCGGGATACACTCCCGGACTGACGGGAGCCGTCTGGATGGGCTATGACAAAACGGATAAAACCCATTACCTGAAAGGCGGCAGCCAATACCCGGTCAGACTTTTTAAAGATATCGTCACAAAAGCGGGTGAAAACGGCCGGACATTCAAAAAGCCTGAAAATGTGAAGGAACTGGGCAGCCCGATTGAGCTGGAGGCGGTAAAATCCCTGTCGGCCCGTTATACATTTAAGGCGATGGGACTGATTACGGTTCAATTAAAATGGGATATTCAAAAGGATGATCGGGTTGTTTACCGAATATATGAGAAGAAAGACGGAAAAGACAAGCTTCTGGATTCGGTGAAAGGAAAAGGCAGCTTTGACATACCGTACGCCAATCTGTTTTCAGGGGCTTCATACAAAGTCGTTCCATTTAATTCGCAGACGAATCAAGAAGGAGAGGGAACGGAATACGTTCAGCCGAAGCTTTTTTCTTCTTAATCATGAATTCGGCGATTTTTTGAACATTAAGCCTCAATTCTATACCATTCAGAAAAAACAAGGTATAGTGTAATGGGCGAAGAACACGAACGTATGGTTGCAGGAGGAAAGGTGGAAATTCAGATGAGTAAACGAGAAGCGTTTAATGATACGTTTTTAAAAGCGGCACGGGGAGAAAAAACAAATCACGTCCCTGTCTGGTACATGAGACAGGCGGGGAGGTCTCAGCCGGAATACCGCAAGCTGAAAGAAAAGTACGGCTTAGTCGAAATTACGCATCAGCCCGAGCTGTGCGCGTATGTGACGAGGCTCCCGGTCGAGCAGTACGGAGTGGACGCTGCCATTTTATATAAAGATATTATGACGCCTCTTCCTTATATCGGAGTGGATGTTGAAATAAAAAACGGAATCGGCCCGGTGATCGATCAGCCGGTGCGCTCTGCTGCGGATATTGAAAAGCTCGGCGAACTGAATCCCGAACAGGATGTTCCTTACGTGCTGGAAACGATCCGATTACTCGTAAACGAACAGCTGAATGTTCCGCTCATCGGTTTTTCGGGAGCGCCTTTTACGCTGGCCAGTTATATGATTGAAGGCGGGCCTTCTAAAAATTACAACAAAACAAAAGCGTTTATGCACAGTATGCCGCAAGCGTGGCAAATGCTGATGGACAAGCTCGCGGACATGATTATCGTTTATGTAAAAGCGCAGATTCATGCCGGCGCAAAAGCCATTCAGATTTTTGATTCATGGGTCGGCGCGCTGAACCGCGAAGATTACCGGCAGTTTATAAAACCGGTGATGGACAGAATATTCCGGGAGCTTTCAGCAGAGCAAGTTCCGCTGATCATGTTCGGCGTAGGCGCAAGCCACCTGGCCGGGGATTGGCATGACCTTCCTCTTGATGTCGTCGGTCTTGATTGGAGACTCGGCATAGATGACGCCAGAAAACAAGGCATTACAAAAACGGTTCAGGGCAATCTTGATCCGTCGCTTCTTCTTGCGCCTTGGGAAGTCATCGAGAAAAAAGCGAAAGCGATACTTGATCAAGGCATGAAAACGGACGGGTTTATTTTCAATTTAGGTCACGGCGTATTCCCTGATGTCAATCCGGCAACGCTGAAAAAGCTGACGGCGTTTGTACATGAATATTCCGCGGCCAAAAAAACGGAACAATCTTCCTGAGCAGATCGTTGGTTATAAGAAGATTTTCCTGTCAAAATCAAGGTAGACAGACCATCAAAAGAGGTGTTTAACAAAATGAGCAGCAAAAAGAAAATGGGACTTCTCGTCATGGCTTACGGAACGCCTTACAAAGAAGAGGACATAGAACGTTATTATACACATATCAGACGCGGAAGAAAGCCGGAGCCGCACATGCTTCAAGACTTAAAAGACAGATATGAAGCGATCGGAGGCATTTCTCCGCTGGCAAAAATCACGCAGGAGCAGGCGGAGAAGCTCGCACAGCGTTTAAATGAAATCCAGGACGACGTAACATTCAAAGTGTACATCGGATTAAAACATATTGAACCGTTTATTGAAGACGCGGTGGCGGACATGCATAAAGACGGCATTACAGAAGCTGTCAGCCTTGTGCTCGCCCCTCATTTTTCAACATTCAGCGTCCAGTCATACAACAAACGCGCGAAAGAAGAAGCGGAGAAGCTCGGCGGTTTGACCATCAAGTCTGTTGAAAGCTGGTATGATGAACCGAAATTCGTTGATTATTGGGTCGGCCAGGTGAAGAAAACGTATGAATCAATGCCGAAAGAAGAACGGGATGACGCGATGCTGATCGTCTCAGCGCACAGCCTTCCTGAAAAAATTAAAGAATACGGCGATCCGTATCCTGACCAGCTGGAGGAATCCGCAAAACTGATTGCCGAAGGCGCCGGAATTACCGATTACGCAGTCGGCTGGCAAAGCGAAGGGAACACCCCTGATCCGTGGCTCGGGCCGGATGTGCAGGATCTCACGCGCGAGCTGTATCAAAAGCATCCTTATAAAGCATTTGTATACGTGCCCGCAGGCTTCGTTGCCGATCATTTAGAGGTGCTTTACGATAATGATTATGAATGCAAAGCTGTGACCGAAGAAGTCGGCGCAAGCTACTATCGTCCGGCCATGCCGAACGCACAGCCTGAATTTATCGACGCGCTTGCAGCGGTCGTGCTGAAAGAGCTGGACAAGTAGAATTAAACGGTAAAGAAGGCGATAAAAATGAGTGGCGATAAAAAACATCTGGTCATCATCGGCGGCGGCATAACGGGATTAGCCGCCGCCTTCTACATGGAAAAAGAAATCAAGGAAAAACAGCTGCCGCTTGAGGTCACCCTGATCGAAGCGGGCCCGAGAGCGGGCGGTAAAATTCAGACGGCGCATAAAGACGGCTACATCATTGAGCGGGGGCCGGATTCTTTTTTGGAAAGGAAAAAAAGCGCGCCGCAGCTCGTTAAGGATTTGGGGCTTGAGCATCTGCTCGTCAACAATGCGACCGGCCAGTCTTACGTGCTCGTCAATGAGACGCTTCATCCGATGCCGAAGGGCGCGGTGATGGGCATTCCGACCAAAATCGCTCCGTTCATCTCCACCGGTTTATTTTCTGTACCCGGAAAAGCGCGGGCGGCGCTTGACTTTGTCCTGCCTGCGAGCAAACCGAAGGAAGATCAGTCTCTGGGTGAATTTTTCCGCAGACGCGTCGGTGACGAAGTCGTTGAGAATTTAATAGAACCGCTATTATCAGGGATTTATGCCGGAGATATTGATAAGCTGAGCCTCATGTCCACGTTTCCGCAATTCTATCAGACTGAGCAAAAACACAGAAGCCTGATTCTCGGTATGAAAAAATCACGTCCGCAGCCTTCGGGACAGCAGCTGACGGCCAAAAAGCAGGGCCAGTTTTTAACGCTGACGACAGGGCTTCAAACGTTGGTGGAGGAGCTGGAAAAGCAGCTTACGCTGACAAAGGTGATGAAAGGAACGAAAGTCACCCATATCGGCCGCGAGGAGAAAGGATATTCCGTGACGCTTGATAACGGCAAAGTGCTCTATGCGGAAGGATGCATAGTGACAGCACCGCATAAAGCCGCGGCGAAAATGCTTTCTGATCTGCCGGCGGTTTCATGTCTCAAAGACATGCATTCTACGTCCGTTGCCAACGTCGCCTTAGGTTTTCCTGAGGGAGCCGTCAAAATGGAGCATGAAGGTACGGGATTCGTTATCTCAAGAAACAGCGATTTCTCCATCACGGCCTGCACATGGACGAATAAAAAATGGCCGCACGCGGCGCCGGAGGGCAAAACACTTCTCAGGGCGTACGTCGGAAAGGCCGGAGATGAATCCATCGTAGATCTTTCAGATAACGAGATCATTAAAATCGTAATGGAAGATTTGAAAAAAGTAATGAAAATAAATGGCGAACCGGAAATGACCTGTGTGACCCGCTGGAACGAAAGCATGCCGCAATACCATGTCGGCCATAAGGAGCGCATCAAAGAGTTCAGAGATGCGCTGAAAGCTTCCTATCCGGGCGTATACGCGACGGGCGCGTCTTTCGAAGGGGTGGGCATCCCCGACTGTATCGACCAGGGAAAAGCCGCCGTATATGATTCACTCGCTTATTTATTTGAAACGTACCAGCCTCCGTTATCGTAAAACGGAGGTTTTTTGCATGTTCCCGTTCTGTAAAGGGAACACCAATAAAGAGAAAAAACATTTGAATCTTCTTTGCGACTGTGATAAGTTATCTTATGTACAAAATGACTAAAACGTTCAAACGGTCAATTTAACGAGGTGGGAAACATGTCCGTCGATCGGAAAAAGCTCATTCTGGAAGCGGCAACGAAGTCTTTTACACAATTCGGCTACAAAGCAACGACAATGGATCTGGTGGCAAAGCTTGCAAATGTGGGGAAGGGAACCATCTACACGTTTTTCAAAAACAAAGAAGAACTGTTTGATGATATTTTCACCACTATTTTAAGAGAAATGAAGGAACACGCAGACGAAGCGATGAAACCGGAGCTTTCATTTCACGAAAATGTTCACCGGGCGCTTGTCGCGATTTTGGAATTCAGAAAAACACACCAGCTGACTATTAAAATTTTTCAGGAGAACGCCGAGATTGGTACAATAGCCGTTCAGGATGTCATTGCGAAAATGGAGCGGGCCATTCTGTCATACATTAAAGAAAAGATAGAAACAGCCATTGAAAACGGAAGCATTAAACCGTGTGATCCGGAACTGACCGCTTTTGTGATGCTCAAGCTCTACATCGCGCTGATATTTGACTGGGAAAAAAACCATCCGCCTCTTGAAAAAGAGACGATCGCCGAATTGCTGGAAATGTATGTTGGTCAAGGATTATCTAAATAATAGATGATCCTTCACTTTTTAGGTGCCGTGACCGTTTTGTCAAATGAGTCAGTTTGCGGAAGGAGGCAACAGGGTTGAATACAATAAAAAGCCAGTGGAAAGACATTGTAACGAACAAGAAACTGTTAATCCCCATCATTGCCATATTATTCGTTCCGCTGATCTACAGCGGAGTGTTTTTGAAGGCGTACTGGGACCCGTACGGCACGGTGGATCAGCTGCCGGTTGTCGTTGTCAACCAGGATAAAGGGGCGGACTACGAAGGGAAACATCTTCAGATCGGTGACGATCTTGTGAAAGAGTTAAAGAAAAATGATAATTTTGATTGGCATTTTTCAAACGATCTTGATCAATCGTTAAAGGACTTATTAAATGCTAAATATTATTTATTGGTCGAGATTCCTGAAGATTTTTCTAAAAACGCCAGCACGGTAATGGATAAAAATCCGAAGAAGCTGGATCTGAAATATCATACGAATGCCGGATCAAACTATGTCGGCGCGACAATCGGCGAAAAGGCGATCGACAAGCTGAAAGCCTCCGTGTCGAAAGAAGTGACGGAGCAATACGCAAAAGTCATTTTTGACAATTTTAAAGATATTGCCAAAGGACTCGGCAAAGCCAGCAGCGGCGCCAAGAAAATAGACGACGGCACGAAAAACGCGAAAGACGGCAGCGCCAAGCTCAAGGAAAATTTAGCGAAGCTTACTGAAAGCACCGCCACCATCGGCGATAAAACGCAGCAGCTTGCAGACGGAGCGGCGAAAGTGACAAGCGGAATTCAAACGCTTGACAGCTCTATCGCAAAACTTCAGAGCGCAAGTGCCGAAATTCAAGATAAATCAGGACAGATTGCTTCAGGAGGAGGCCAAGTGGCCAGCGGGCTGAAAACGAGCCTTGACGCACAAAAGCAGCTCCAGCAAAAGCTTCCGGATTTAACGAATGGATTAAGCGCGTTAAACAGCAAGGCGCAGGAAGTGTCGCAAAAAGCGGCGGCATTTGAAGATGCGATCAATTCAGTCAACCTCTCAGATATTGAAAAAGCGGTTGGGGAGCTTGAGCAGACTGAAAAGGAATTGCAGCAGTTTAAGAAAAAGCTTTCTGATCTGAAAAACAGCCTGGATGCCCGGGATGACGCGGTCAAAAAGGTGATTAAGGACAGTGATTTCTTAACGGATGAGCAAAAAGCGAAACTTGTTCAGCTTCTGAATGAGAAGCTTCCGAAGGCCGAACTTCCGGATTTAGACAATATCGTCAGCCAGCTTCCGTCCGGCGGAGATATCCAGCTTCCGGATATGTCAGTCATAAAAAGCGCGCTGGCAGATGTAAAAGCGAAGGCTGATCAGCTGAAAGCACTGCCTCAGTCCACATCGAAACTGTATAACGGCGCGGCGGCGGTACAAGACGCGATTAACCAGCTGACGGCCGGAACTGATAAATTGTACAGCGGAGCGCAGACCGTCTTTGAAAGCCAAAACAAACTGACGGCCGGTATCGGCGAATACAACAGCAAGTTCGGACAGCTCAAATCAGGATCAGAAGCGTTAGTGTCAGGGAGCGGCCAGGTGTCAGGCGGCTTAACGAAACTGCTGGACGCGCAAAACAAAATCCATGACGGCTCGTCCAAAATTGAGCAGGGTCAAGCGTCTCTCGGCACCGGTTTAAGCAAGCTTTTAGACGGCACCGGACAATTGTCCAGCCAGCTGAAAGATGCGGCCGATCAAACAGGGGACATTAAGACAGATGACAAAACGTACAGCATGTTTGCCGATCCGGTAAAAACGGACGATAACGCGATTCATTCCGTGCCTAACTACGGTACCGGACTGACGCCTTATATTCTCTCTATGGGCTTGTATGTCGGCGGATTGATGCTGACGGTCGTATTCCCTCTGAGTGAAGCTTCAGGGCGTCCGAGAAACGGTTTTGAATGGTTCCTCAGCAAATTCAGCGTCATTCTGCTCGTCGGACTGATTCAATCCGTAATTGTCGCCACGGTTCTGTTAAAAGGAATCGGGCTTGATGTGGAAAGCACTTGGAGATTCTATCTCTTTACGATGATTACCAGCATCGCGTTCCTGTCGATGATTCAATTATTGGCGACAACGATGGGAAATCCGGGACGCTTTATCGCTGTCATCATTCTGGTGCTCCAGCTCGGGGCAAGCGGAGGAACCTTCCCGCTTGAACTCCTGCCGGGATTCTATCAAGTGATTCACGGGGCACTGCCGATGACATACAGCATCAACGGGTTCCGTGCCGTCATTTCAAATGGCGATTACGGCTATATGTGGCAGCAGGCATCCATTCTGTTGGGCATCGCCGTTGTCATGATCGCGCTGACCATTGTGTATTTTACGGTGCAAAGCAAAAAAGAACACAAAACGGAAGAAGAAATAACAGCATAAGAAAAAGAGGCTCTGAGCAGATGCTCAGGGCCTCTTTTTTTAGATTTCGATTAAAATCCCCATCTCACCAACAGTCCGGTATACGTCAATCCGCCGCCGAACCCGAACAATACCAGCGTCTGGCCTTCCGACAGTTTTTTTGCTTTCACAGCTTCATCCAAAGCGAGAATAATAGAAACCGATGAAGTGTTGCCGTAATATTCAACGCTTGTCAATGTCCGTTCAAGCGGGAAAGGCAGTTTTTCACAGATGGATTCGATCATCCGCATGTTGGCGCTGTGAGGAACGAACCAATCCAGATCGTCTTTTGAAAAGCCGGCTTTTTCTAAAAGGGCATTGCATTCCTCCGGCACGGTTCTGGCCGCCCATTTATATACTTCGCGCCCGTTTTGCACCATATTTCCTCCGCCTTTAAGCGGCTCGCCGTTTAATTCTGCGCTCAGTCCCGTGCGATACAGCACGTCCGCGCTTCCTCCCGCTGTTCCTTGCACGGCTGCCAAAAATCCCGGCGCTGATTCGTCGCGTTCCACCAATAGGGCGCCTGCAGCGTCTCCGAAAAGAACGCAGGTCGTCCGGTCAGTATAATCCGTTACCTTTGATAATGTTTCACCGGCAATGACAATCACTTTTTGATGGGAACCGGCGGTAATTAATGCGTCTGCGAGCTGAAGGCCGTAAGTGAGTCCGGCGCATGTGGCGTTAATATCAAGCGCTCCCGTGTGCGGCCAGCCGAAGTAAGCCTGAACGCGTGCCGCGGTGCTTGGAAACGCATAGTCCGCCGTCGTGGTGGCGACAAGGATCATATCGACATCATCAAGAGTTCCGCTGTATCGTTCTGCAAGGTTTTTCACCGCTTCCACACACAAATCCGATGTGAATTCATGTTCGCCGGCAATGCGTCTTTCCTTCATACCGGTGCGCTGGACGATCCATTCATCAGATGTATCGACGATGCGCTCCAAATCCGCGTTTGTTAATCGGCGTGCCGGAGCATATGTACCGATTGCTGTAATTTTAGATTTTGACATGAAAAAATCACTCCTTTATATCAGATTATAACACCTGATATTATTACTTGGTACTAATTTTAATAAAAAAAACCCAAGCAGCATCCGCTGTTTGGGGAGCATGAGAATCTATTTGTAAAACGGGCTTGTGTGAACGATTACCAATGACGGCAGCGGCAGCATGAATGATGATGCTTCTTTTTATCTTTCTTCTTTTTTTCTTTCTTCTTTTTACAAGGGTCTTCTTTTTTCTTTTTACAGTGATCTTTTTCTTTTTTACAGCCCCAGAAGGCTGCACCAGACCAATCATCCTCAAACCAATCCTCAAACCAATCATTATGAAACCTTTTCCGCTTGTGCGGTTTACGGCTGATCATACATTTCCCTCCTATGCTCATGCTCCCTTCATTCTATGAAAAAAGAGCAGGAAAAGATTGGACGGGTTATGGATCAAAAGAGTATATTTTAAGAAGAATAAAATTGATAGGAGGAATGACCTGTGGCAAATATGAAACATACGATGGAACTGATTAAAGAACTGGTGTCGATTCCGAGTCCGACGGGCAATACATACGAGGTTATCGCCTATACAGAAAGCCTTTTAAAAGAATGGGGCGTCTCCTCTTACAGAAACCGTAAAGGCGGTCTTTTTGTCACAATTCCCGGCCGTGATGACAAGAAACACAGATTGCTGACGGCGCATGTCGATACGCTCGGCGCGATGGTAAAGGAAATAAAGGCGGACGGCCGGCTGAAGATTGACTTGATCGGCGGCTTCCGATATCACTCAATTGAAGGGGAATATTGCGAGATTCAAACTTCTTCCGGCAAAACCTATACAGGCACCATCTTAATGCATCAGACTTCAGTGCACGTCTACAAGGACGCCGGTAAGGCAGAGCGGAATCAGGAGAATATGGAAGTCCGCCTTGATGAACCTGTCCGGACGAAGGAAGAGACGTCCGATCTCGGCATCAGGGTCGGCGATTTCATCTCATTTGACCCGCGTGTGCAGATTACGCCGAGCGGCTTTATTAAGTCCCGTCATCTTGATGACAAAGCGAGCGTGGCTCTGCTCTTGAATTTAATCCGCCGCATCACGGAAGAGAAAATCGAACTTCCGTATACGACGCATTTTCTGATTTCTAATAATGAAGAAATCGGCTACGGCGGCAATTCCAACATTCCTCCTGAGACCGTCGAATACTTGGCTGTTGATATGGGAGCGATCGGCGACGGCCAGTCTACGGATGAATATACCGTCTCCATTTGTGTGAAGGATGCGAGCGGCCCGTACCATTATCAGCTCAGAAAACATCTGGCCGGGCTTGCGGAGCGCTATGGCATTGATTATCAGCTTGATATTTATCCGTATTACGGTTCTGATGCCTCAGCAGCCATCCGTTCGGGCCATGACATCGTCCACGGGCTGATCGGACCGGGAATTGACGCTTCACACGCTTTTGAACGCACGCATGAATTATCGCTTCTTAATACGGCGAAGCTTTTGCACCGGTACGTTCTATCGCCGATGGCATAAAAAACCCTGCGCGGAAATCATTCCGTGCAGGGTTTTCATTTTAACCTGAAATGGTTGTGTTTTGTTCTGTTTTGGCGAGGCTCATGACCTTCGCGCCTTTAACGGGATCATACTGGCCTTCCCATTTTGACATCACAACGGATGCCAGCGCGTTTCCGGTCAGATTGACGACCGTGCGGGCCATGTCCATAATCCGGTCAACACCGGCGATGAATGCAAGGCCTTCTGCAGGAATGTTGAATGCGCCTAATGTCGCAAGCAGGACGACGAAAGAAGTCCCGGGCACGGCAGCCATTCCTTTGGAAGTGACCATCAAGACAAGCACAAGGGTAATCTGCTGCCAAATGGACAAGTCAATGTGGTATACCTGAGCGAGGAATAAAGCGGCGATAGATTGGTACAGCACAGATCCGTCTAAGTTAAAGGTATATCCGATCGGCACAACAAAGGAAACAATACCTTTCGGACAGCCGATTTTCTCCATTTTTTCCATAACGCGGGGGAGTACGGTTTCGGAGCTTGACGTACTGAACGCTAATAAAATTTCATCCTTCATATAGGCGAGGAATTTGAAAATGTTTACTCCGGCAAGCTTTCCGACGATTCCGAATACAACAATGAGAAAGAAAGCCAAAGCTACATACACTAAACCGACCAGTTTACCGAGTGAAAGCAGGGAACTGAGCCCAAATTTGGAAACGGTAACACCAATCAACGCAAAAACACCAAACGGCGCAACTTTCATGACGAGGTTCACAACATGGAACATCGCATGAGAAACACCTTCAAAGAAGGCCAAGACAGGCTTTCCTTTTTCAC
Organism: Bacillus sp. YH3-2-B2; assembly: GCF_053663335.1. Lineage (NCBI taxonomy): Bacteria > Bacillati > Bacillota > Bacilli > Caryophanales > Bacillaceae > Bacillus > Bacillus sp. YH3-2-B2. Next base: position 146,881 of record NZ_JBSJQE010000001.1, read on the forward strand.
CGATTGCCGAGATGCCGAGTGCAAACAGCACGGTAAAGCAGATGATGGCAAGCAGATCTCCTTCGGCTAATGATTGGAAGAAGTTTGTCGGTACGATATGCAGGAATGTGTCTGCGATAGATTTGTTATTTTGTTCTTTTTCTGTTTCAACATATTGACTGATATCTGTCTTTTGAGCTTCATGTATATTAACGCCTGTTCCCGGATGAAACAGATTCGCCAAAGCCAGCCCGAGAATAATGGCAAAAGTGGTAATGATCTCAAAATACAAAATCGTTTTGAAGCCTAATTTTCCGACTTGTTTTCCGCTTCCCGCGCCGGCAACGCCGATGATTAAGCTGGAGACGACAATTGGAATCACTATCATTTTGATTAAGCGTAAAAACAAATCGCCGATAGGCTGTAAATATGTTGGAATGGCAGGATTGCCGTACCAGATGACACCGACTACAACCCCTAGTATGAGTCCGACGAAAATTTGCGTCGCTAGTCCAAAGCGTAATTTTTTCATAGATTACCTCCCGAAGAAAAAAGTGCAATAAGTATCTAAAAAGATAGCTATTAGAACAAATTATAATAGAAAAGAAAACAATCCGTCTATAGAAAAATATAGATTGAAAATACTGAATCTTTTAAAACGTACAGATAATTGCTAATAATGGTGAATAACGCCCTATTCAGAAAGTATGATGACGGCCGAAAAAACGGGCGCCGCACAACTTAGAATTGTGCGGCGCCCTATTGTCACATATCCTTAATTTTCAAGCAGTCATTGCACAGATTAATGTGACACTCATACTGCTCAACAATCTCATTTCCGCATTCTTCGCATTTCTTACCGGGTAAATTTCTGAAAAAATCCGACATCTTTTCCAACATACCCATCCCTCTTTCATTGTTTTGTCTCTACATTGTATTATAACAGTTTTGGAAAATCAACGGCTGTTTTGGCACAATGTTTAAAACATGCAATTTGTACGAAAAATAGGTATATTGGAGGAAAGGATCTTTTTATCATAAACATTCGGAGGGTCATATGAAAGTTACAGTTATTGGATGCTGCGGCGGGTTTCCGGCCGCAAACGAAGCAACTTCAGGCTATCTGTTTCAGTCCGGCGGCTATTCTCTGCTCGTTGATTGCGGAAGCGCCGTATTATCAAAGCTGTTTGCCTATGTTCCAGCAGAAGAGCTTGATGCCGTCATTTTGTCCCATTATCACCATGATCATATCGCTGATATCGGGCCGCTTCAATTTGCCAAACAGGTCGGCTCCTTTCTCGGAAAAGGGACGCATGCACTGCCGATTTACGGGCATGATGCTGATATAGAACAGTTTGAGCGTCTTACATATAAAACGCATACGAAAGGAGTGGCCTATCAGCCGGACCGCCCGCTTTTTGCCGGGCCGTTCACCATTACCTTCCTGAAAACGGTGCATCCGGTCACTTGTTATGCGATGCGGATTACTGACGGTTCAGCTTCTGTTGTGTATACGGCTGATTCAAGCTACCAGGACGCGTTTATCCCGTTTGCGGAAAATGCCGATCTGCTGATCTGCGAGTGCAATTTTTACGCGGACCAGGACGGCACGTCAGCCGGCCATATGAACAGTTTGGAAGCCGGACGTATCGCGGAGGAGGCCGGAGCGGGGGAGCTGATTCTCACACATCTGCCTCATTTCGGCGAGCACCGGAAGCTGAAAGAAGAAGCGGAATCCGTGTTCGGGGGCGAAGTGACAATCGCCGCTTCCGGATTGAAGTGGGAGAAATAAAGGAGGAGCACCATGTTATTTATCGACAACCAAAACATAACCGACCCGAGGATCAACCTCGCGATCGAGGAATATTGCGTGAAGCATCTCGACCCTGAACAGACATACCTGCTGTTTTATGTCAATCAGCCGTCGATTATCATCGGGAAGAACCAAAACACAATAGAAGAAATCAATACGAAATACGTAGAAGATAACGGAATCATCGTCGTCCGCAGGCTGTCAGGAGGCGGCGCGGTTTACCATGACCTCGGGAATCTGAATTTCAGTTTTATCACCAAGGATGACGGCGACAGCTTTCACAATTTTAAAAAATTCACCGAACCCGTTATTCAGGCGCTGCGCCAGCTCGGTGTGGAAGCTGAATTAAGCGGCCGAAACGACATCGTCGCGGACGGCAGAAAAATTTCCGGCAACGCTCAATTTTCGACGAAAGGGCGTATTTTCAGCCACGGAACATTAATGCTGGATTCCGCCATTGATCATGTCGTGTCAGCCTTAAAAGTGAAAAAAGACAAAATCGAATCAAAAGGCATTAAGTCAATCAGAAGCCGTGTCGCCAATATCAGCGAGTTTCTTGATGACAAAATGACGGCGGACGAATTCAAAAAGCATCTGCTTCACCATATTTTTAATACAAATGATCTTTCCGAAGTGCCGGAATATAAACTGACCGATGAAGACTGGAAAGCGATCCGAAAGATTTCCGAAGAGCGCTATCAAAACTGGGACTGGAATTTCGGCAGGTCGCCCGCATTCAACCTTCAGCATTCGAAACGTTATCCGGTCGGATCGATTGATCTGCGTCTTGAAGTGAAAAAAGGAATCATTCAGGACTGCAAAATTTTCGGTGATTTCTTCGGTGCGAAAGATGTGAGTGAAGTCGAACAGGCGCTGACCGGAAAACAGTATGACAGAACCGCTATCAGGGAGGCGCTGGCCGGAATCGATCTGAAACAGTATTTCGGCAAAATAGAGCTGGAAGATTTCCTCGAGCTGATTTATTAGAACATTTGCCGAACGCATGATTTGAATCAGCGCCCGTTTTTGTGAAATGATAGAACCATAATGAATGGGGAGGGATCATGATGAAAGTATTTCTCATCGGAGCAAACGGGCAGATCGGACAGCGTCTGACCGGGCTGTTTCAAAAAGACGGCACGCATACGCTGCGGGCGATGGTCCGGAAAGAAGAGCAGAAAGAAGCGCTTCAAGCCGCGGGAACAGAAGCCGTTCTTGCAGATTTGGAAGGAAGCACGGAAGACATCGCGAAAGCCGCTGAAGGCTGTGACGCGATTGTGTTTACCGCCGGATCAGGAGGAAGCACCGGATACGATAAGACGCTTTTGATTGATCTTGACGGAGCGGCGAAAGCGATAGAAGCGGCAAAGAAAGCCGGCATCAAGCGGTTCATTATGGTAAGCGCCCTTCAGGCTCATAACCGCGACAATTGGAATGAAGCGCTGAAGCCGTATTATGCCGCAAAGCATTATGCGGATAAAATTCTTGAAGCGAGCGGTCTGACGTATACGATTATCCGGCCGGGCGGGTTATTAAATGATCCCGGCACGGGAAATATCAAAGCCGCAGCCGATTTAGAAAGAGGCTCCATTTCAAGAGACGATGTCGCCAAGACCGTTATCGCATCCCTTGATGAACCGAATACGTATGAAAAAGCGTTCGATCTGACAGCAGGCGGCACGCCGGTCAGTGAAGCGCTGAAACAATTATAGTTTCCGGTTTTCAGGCACTCGGGGCTTTTTGCCCTTGAGTGTTTTTCTATATTTTTCTATAATAAAAGTGAACGTTTATTCCGGAGAAATGAATGACTATTCATTCATTACATTTTTAAAGGGGTGGGAAAATGAATCTGGTTTCCAAATTGGAAGAAACGGCATCGCAGAAACCGGAAAAACCAGCTTGTCTGTTTCAAGATCAGTACATGACGTATGAGGAGCTGGCAGGTAAAATCAAAGCATTTGCAAACGGCTTGGAGGACAGGGGACTGAAAAAAGGGGATCATCTCGCGCTGCTGCTCGGAAATACGCCTGATTTTGTTATTGCGTTTTTCGGCGCGTTAAAAGCGGGAATTGTCGTCATACCTGTTAATCCGGCATACACACCTTCAGAAATCGCATACATGCTGAAAAACGGCGATGTCAAAGCGATCGCCGGCATCGACCTATTAATTCCCGTATTTGAAAGCCTGCACGGCTCGCTGCCGCTGCTGGAGCATATCATTATCAGCCAGACAGCAGAGAACGCTCCATCGACAGAAGACCCTCAATTGCGCTTAAAAATGACAACGTTTACAAAAATGCTCCGCCCGGCGGAGCGCAGCAGAACTTATCCGACATTGTCCAAAGACGATACTGCCGTCATTTTATACACCTCAGGGACGACCGGAAAACCGAAAGGCGCCATGCTCACCCATCAGAATCTTTTCTCCAATGCAAATGATGTCGCCGGATACTTAGGAATGAATGAGAAAGACAAAATTGTGGCGGCATTGCCGATGTTTCACGTTTTTTGTTTAACCGTTTGTATGAATGCGCCTCTGATGAGCGGAGCGTGTGTCTTAATCGAGCCGCAATTCAGCCCGGCTTCTGTGTTTAAACTGATTAAAAGCCGTCAGGCAACCATTTTTGCCGGCGTTCCGACGATGTATAACTATCTGTATCAATACGAGCACGGCAAGGCGGAGGATTTTGCGTCCGTCAGACTGTGCATTTCAGGCGGGGCCTCCATGCCGGTCGCTCTGTTGCAGACGTTTGAACAAACCTTTGACGTCACCATTCTGGAGGGGTACGGACTTTCTGAAGCGTCTCCGGTTACTTGTTTTAATCCGTTTGACCGGGGGAGAAAGCCCGGCTCGATCGGGACGAATATTTTACATGTCGAAAATAAAGTCGTCGATACGCTCGGACGCGAATTGCCCGACCATCAAGTGGGAGAATTGATCGTGAAAGGGCCGAATGTGATGAAAGGCTATTACAAGATGCCCGAGGAGACGGAGCACGCGCTGAAAGACGGCTGGCTGTACACGGGTGATTTGGCGAAGCGCGACGAAGACGGTTATTTTTATATCGTCGACAGAAAAAAAGATATGATTCTCGTCGGCGGATACAACGTCTATCCGCGCGAAGTAGAAGAAGTGCTCTACAGCCATGAGGGCATTAAAGAAGCCGTGGTCATCGGCGTTCCTGACGCCAAAACGGGGGAAGCGGTGCATGCTTATATAGTGCCTGCGGACGGTGAGCTGACAGAGCAGGCGGTTTTCGATTACTGTGAAACACATTTGGCAAAATATAAGCGGCCGGCGGAAGTGGTTTTTCTTGATGAGATTCCGAAGAACGCGACCGGGAAGCTGCTGAGAAGGGCGGTCCGGGACATGCTTCCGAAATGACGGACGAAAAGCGAAGCCGGGGGCTTCGCTTTTACATGCTGATCCGGTCAGCTCTGCGATTCTTCCTTAATGATGCTTTGCACAAGCTTCGTATCATGCCGGGTCAGTTGGTAATACGTGTTTTTATACTTGTACATCATATAATTGCCGCTTTCGAGCCACATGCTGAATGAATCAAAACGGTCTTCATGGTATTTGACCGTTCCGTCGTAATCGGGAGACACGCTTTTGGTCAGTTTGACTTGTTTTCCTTGGTTCAAGATATCGAGCATATCTTTTACATTCTGCCTGTCTTTAATTTTGATCTCTTTTTTTCCGTGCTCTGACAGAATAATCAGATCTGCGTTGCTTGATGGAAACACATCGCCGGTCCGGCTGTATACATAGAAGAAAGCAATAACCAAAAGGGCGATTACTACAATAAACGCGATTATTTTTTTCATATTCATCACTCCGTCTTTTAGTCTTTCCCGCTTCCTGTTGTTCCATTCTTTTCTGTTGTGAAAAGATTAACATCCGTTTCGGAGGCTTGGTTCTATTTATTTGCATTTATGCTTACAATAGGAGTAAGTCATAAGGCTAAGGAGGGAGACTTCCATGCGCAAATGGATAGCGGCAGCGGGACTTGCCTATGTGCTGTACGGCCTTTTTTTCTATTGGTATTTCTTTATGACAGGAGACTCCGCCGTCCCGGAGGCCGTAAAGGGAACGAAAGCCGATCCGTCCTCGTTCATGGACCCGGGCCGCCTGGCAGCCGCTGAAAACTTTTCAAATGTAAAGGATTTTTTATTTTTCATCGGAGCGCCGTTAGATTGGTTTTTATTTTTTCTGCTGCTCATTACGGGGCTTGCCAAAAAAATAAAGCATTGGCTGGAAGCAGCGGTGCGCTTTCGGGTGCTGCAAATCGTAAGCTTCGTATTTGTGATTTCACTCATCGTTACGGCGGCTTCGCTTCCGCTTGAGTGGATCGGATATCGGGTTTCGCTTGCGTATCATATTTCGACGCAGACAGCAGCAAGCTGGATAAGAGACCATGTCATTGATTTCTGGATCAGTTTTCCGCTGTTTGCCGTGTGTGTGCTTGTGTTTTACTGGCTGATCACAAAGCATACAAAAAAATGGTGGTTTTACGCTTGGTGTCTTACTGTGCCGTTTACCCTGTTTTTGTTTTTCCTGCAGCCGGTCGTGATTGATCCTTTATACAATGATTTCTATCCGCTGAAAGACAAGGAGCTGGAAAGCAAAATTTTGTCGCTTGCCGACAAGGCCGACATTCCGGCCAGCCATGTGTATGAAGTAAATATGTCGGAGAAAACGAATGCGCTGAATGCGTATGTGACGGGCATCGGTTCGAATAAGCGGATCGTTTTGTGGGATACGACGCTTAACAAACTGAAGGATCGGGAAATTTTGTTCATTATGGGGCATGAGATGGGGCACTATGTGATGAAGCACGTGTACATCGGACTGGCCGGGTATCTGCTGCTGTCATTAGCCGGGTTTTATATCATTGACAAGCTTTATAAGCGGCTGTCCAAATTCTTCGGCCGAATGCTTCATATAAAGGGGCCTGAAGATCTGGCCGCCCTCCCGCTGTTATTGCTGCTCATATCCGTTCTCAGTTTTGCTTCTGATCCGATTACGAACGCCGTCTCCCGGTATCAGGAAAACGCCGCCGACCGTTACGGCATCGAGCTGACCGGAAACCGGGAAGCGGCGATTGAGACGTTTCAGGACTTGGCCGATACGGGACTGAGCCGGGTCAACCCGCCGTTTCTCGTCAAAATTTTCAGAGGGAGCCACCCGTCGATCATGGAGCGGATTGAACATGCGGAGGAAGAAAAATAATAAAAAAACCGGCGGGGCCATGGCCGACGCCGGTTTTTTATGTTTTACTGAGCTGCCGCCTGTACGTTGATCAGCCCTTTTCCATAGTAGAAAGCATCACCAAGTTTTGTAGTGGTGTTTTCTAAACTGCTGCGGACTTGAGTGTTTGTCCAGTTCGGGTGCTTAGAAAGAATCAAAGCAGCCGCTCCGGCAACGTGCGGAGATGCCATTGACGTACCATTGTACGCGCCGTATTTGTTTCCAGGAAGCGTGCTTTGGATAGAGACGCCTGGTGCCATGACATCAAGCTCAGAACCTACGCTTGAGAAAGATGCTCTTTGGTTGCTGCTGTTAACAGCGCCTACCGCAATGACAGAAGGGTATTTACCAGGGTAGCCCACTGTGCTTGAGCCGCCGGAAGTGCCTTCGTTACCGGCTGCCGCAACCACTACGACGCCGGAAGCAACGGCTTTGTCAACTGCCGCTTTTAACGCTGCAGAACCAGAAGGTCCGCCGAGGCTCATGTTAATAACGTCCATATTGTTTGCGATCGCCCACTCAATTCCGTTAATGATCCAGCTGTACTGGCCGGAACCGTCAGCGCCGAGAACTTTTACAGCGTAAAGAGATGCGCTTGGCGCAACGCCTAATACACCGACTGAGTTATTAAGAGCCGCAACTGTACCGGCAACGTGAGTTCCGTGAGAGTTGTTATCTTGGAAAGGATTTGTTTCAGAAGGAACCATGCTGGCTCCGCCTGCTACCTTTAAATCAGGATGAGAAGAATCGATACCGCTGTCGATAACCGCTACTTTAACATTTGATCCGGTGAAGCCTTGAGAGTGCAGAGCAGGGGCTTTAATCTGTGATACGCCGTAAGGCACGGACTGCGCGTACGCCTGTGCAACGTGATCTTCTTCAACGTAAGCGACGCTAGGGTCTTTTTTCAGCTCTTTTACAGCTTTTTCATTTAATGTAGCTGAAGCTGCGTCTACATATTTGAATTGCTTTTCCACTTTCCCGCCTTTTTCAGAAATGACATCTTTTTTCTTGGCGGCGCTCATCGTGCTCATTGTCTGCTTAAATCCGACAATATATTTCTTTTCCCCGTTCGATTTCCCTGCAGCCTGGGCAGAAGTCGTGCTGCCGAACGCCATCGTAAAGATTAACGCTAAAGCAAACAGCAAACTGATCCATACCTTTTTGCCTCTCACTCTTTATCCACTCCTTTTTTCATTTGCAGAATAACCAATAGACAGATTATTCTGTGGATTAATTGTATAGTATGGAATAATATTTTAGTAGACCCAATTTTTTTCAGTTTGTTTTATTTCTATTTAGGTATATCATCTCTCTTTCGTTTAATAGGAACCCGAAATATTTAAATTTTAATGGAAAAAACCGATGGAAGGACATGAGTATTTGTACACAGCCGCAATCGCTCTCTTGTTTACTGGGTCGAACGGTTTGATTCCATTTTTGGAAGCTGAGGCAAAAACAGGATAAATGTCACCTTTTGTTGAATGCAGAAGTCTGATGGAAACGAAAGCGGAATGAAATAAAGCGGCCGGCATGAATCAGTCTTTGGCTTTCTTGACGGAGAAAGCTGTGAAACCATTTTATGAAAATAATGATATTGAATATCATTGATACTTATATTGTCAATGATATAATTGCGGAAAAACGAAAGAGGGGGAACAGATGAAACCAATTTTCAGTATGCTGATGATCTTATCCGTTCTCTTCATAACGGCATGCTCAGAACGGGAACATGAAACCGCCGTCAGGCACGATCTGGGGACGGCGCATGTGGCTGCGCACCCGCAGCGCATCGCCGTATTGAATGAGGGCTTTATTGACACCCTCCATGATCTCGGCATAAAGCCGGCGGCCGCGGCGGATAACCGGAAAGAGCGAAACGACGGCAGTCCGTCCGTCGGGCCCCCGTCACATCCCGATTTGAAAAAGATCACTTCGTTAAAACCCGATCTCATCATTGCAGACTCAAGCCTGCACAGGGGGATATACCATGAGCTGACAAAGATCGCTCCGACAATCGCTTTGAAAAATGAAGCTGCGGATTATCAGGATGCGGTTGATGCTGCCCTTACCATTGAAAAGGCGGTCGGTAAAGAGGGCATCATAGAGAAACAATTGTCGGCTCAGGAAGAAAAGCTGAATGACATCAAAAGAAAGCTGGATGCAGAAGGCGGCACGATTTTATTAATTGACGCTGCAAATGGCAGCATTTCCGTAAAGGATGATCAGTTTTTTACGTCCCGGCTTTTGGCGCTCGCAGGGTTTACATATGCGGTCCAGACGGATTCCGGCGGGAAATCAGATGCTATCAAAATGACGCCCGGGCAGCTTTTGCAAATCGATCCTGATTACATCGTACTGTTGGACGGTGAGAAAGAACTCGAAAAAAATCACCTCTGGAAACAGCTGACTGCCGTAAAAAACGGCCGCGTTTACCGCGCGGACAGGGCGGCATGGACGGAGCGCCGGAGCATTGACGGTGCGGACGCCATATTACATGATCTGCAGAAAAAAATGCTCGCCAAAAAGGCCCAAAACTGAATTCGGGCCTTTTTGTTATGATTCTGATAGGTGGCTGCTTACATTGTAATCTTTGACGCGCCACTTATTTTCAATTCGTTCGATATTGCTCAGGCACGCATTGACAAGCTTTGCGTTTTGTATGTCGGTATCACCGTCAGAAATAGCGGACAAGAGGGCGTGAATGGCTGCGCCGTGAGCGACGATCAGTACTTTTTGCTCAGGAAACCGCTCCTGAACTTTCACTAAACCGGCAAGCATTCTGTCTGTCAGCTCTTCTGCGGTCTCCATATTCGGGTAGTTTTTATCCGGGTAGCGCTTCGACCGTTCCGGTAAAGACATTCCTTCCGCATCACCGTAGCTCCGTTCTCTGAAATCTTCCATGACGACAATGGGAAGATTCAAAAACCCGTTTATAATGTCAGCCGTTTTTCTGGCCCGTTTCATCGGGCTTGAGACGATGACATCCCATTCGGACCCCTTTAAGTACTCTCCTGTTTCTTTCGCCTGACGCTCTCCCGTCGCATTTAACGGAATATCCGATTTGCCTTGAAGCTTCTTTTGGGCATTCCAATCAGTCTCTCCATGTCTTACTAAACAAACGGCAGTCATAAAGTCTCCACTCCGATCATTTTTTATCGATATCATCTATTATACTGCCGTTACGTTAACACTTCAAAGAGAAGCGCCAGTCCGACTCCGCCTCCGCTGCCGATCGCTGCTGCTGCATAGCGGGCATCAGGACGTCTTTTTGCTTCATGAAAAAGCCGGGTGACAAGCGCCGCCCCGGAAGCCCCGTACGGATGCCCGACGGCCAGAGCGCCGCCCCGGACATTTATTTTAGAATACGGCACTTGAAGCTGCTGTGAAAAAACGCATATTTTGACGGCAAACGCCTCGTTGATTTCGTATATATCAATATCATCCGGTGACAGGTCCCGTTCCTTCAAAAGCTTTTTGACGGCATAAACCGGAGCTGCTGACGGATAATGCGGATGGACGCCGCTTACCGCGCTTCCGATAAAACGCAATCCCGGCTTTAAACCGAGAGACCGCGCTTTTTGTTCTTCCATCACACAAACTGCCGCCGCCCCGTCAGAAATTCCGCAGCTGTTGGCGGCGGTGACAGAGCCTCCGGGCTGAAAGACGGGTTTGGCGCGGGCGATGAGAGGCGCCATGTTCCGCTTTTTCAGCATATTTTCGTCAGAGGCGAATCCGTGGCAGGGGAGAATTTCCCGGCGGTACAAGCCGTCTTCGTGCGCTTTGACGCTCCGTTCATAGCTGAGAAGGGCATATTCGTCCTGCATCTTTCTCGTTACGCCGTAAGCCTGTGCCGTATACTCGGCCGCTATGCCCATATCAGGATCGCCGATGTGTTCAGGAGAAAAGCGCGCCCGGGATGAGAAAGGGGAACGGCTGCTGCTCTCCGCTCCTCCCGCGATGTATGTGCTCCCCGCGCCGGCTTTAACAAAGTGGCACGCGATTCTCACGGCGTCCAATCCGGAACCGCACTGCCTGTCGATGGCCGTACCGGACACGCTCAAAGGAAGCCCGGCGGCCAAGGCTGACAGCCGGGCGAGGTTCCCGCCGCGGCCCGTCGCGTTTCCGAGCAGGACTTCATCAATGTCTTCGGGCATGTTCCGGCTCAAATGTCGGATCAGCAGAGCTGCCAAATCTTCAGGGAGACAGTCTTTTAACAGGCCGTTTTCCCGGGCGAAAATCGTCCGCTTCGCATCCGTAATTACAGCTTCCATTCCATCATGTCCTTTGCCTGCTTTTGTACGGCGGCACGGGCGATCTTTCCGCCGGCTGTTTCCGGTATTTCTGAAAACAGCCATTTTTTCGGGATTTTATATGCTGCCAGCTGCTCGCGGCACTGTTTCTTCAGTTCCTTTACATTTGCATGTCCGTCGATCACCGCAACGGCGATGCTGCCCCAATAATCATCAGGGATGCCGATGACGGCCGCTTTTCTGACGCCCGGACAGCGGTTGAGCACACGTTCTATCTCTTCCGGGAATACATTCAGGCCGCCTGATACGATCATCCCGTTTTCACGTCCTTCGATATAAAGATAGCCTTCATGATCGATATATCCCATGTCATCAACCGTCATCCAGCCGGAATCATCAGGCTTTGCGCCGTTGATGTATCCGGAAAATTTCATCGGGCTGTTCACAAAAATCTTCCCCGTTTCGCCCGGCATGCAGCGTTCCCCGCCGGGCCGGCGGATTTCGATTGTAACATTTTCAAACGGACGGCCCGCCGCGTCAGGCTTTCGGGCGCTGTCTTCAGGCGATAAGAACGCCACGAAACTCAGCTCAGACGTTCCGTAAAAATCATACAACCGCAAATGGGGATAGCGCTCTGACAGCGCTTGTTTAGACGAAGCAGGCCAGTCTGCACCGGAAGAAATCACCTTGAGCGGTGTATCCGGAAACGCCTCTAGTGAGAGCAGGGCGTCCGTCATTGTCGGAACGGTATATAGAACGTCAGCTTGTCTGAGCCGGTCTTTCATTCCGGCCGGATTGAATTTTCTTTGAAGGAGGACGGTTCCGCCGATAAACAAAGTGCTGACAGCGCCGTATAAAAAGTGTGATGAGCGCAGCGTGCCCGGCACCAGCACTTTGTCATCAGGGGAAATGCCGAATTCACGTTTCGTACAAGAAAAGCTCTCCAGCCACGAACGGTGAGAGCGGGTGAAGGCTTTCGGCTTACCGGTCGATCCCGAGGTGAATCCGGTATAAAAGGGCAGGCAGGCGTTTTTGATAAAAGCGCCTGCCGCTTTTTCCGCCTCGATCAAAGGCCTGCATTCATCCCACAGGATGACAGGCGTTTTGATGCCGTCCAGTCTGCCGCTCAGCCGGCGGTCACAGATGACGAGATCGGTTTTGCTGATGTGCAGCTGGTCCGCGAGTTCCGCCGCCGCCGAGCGGGGATCTAACGGAACCGCCGTGCAGCCGGCATGCGCCGCCCCTGCGAAAAGTTGTAAAAAAGGGATGCCGTTCGGCAGTAATAGTGCAATGTTTTCCGGCTTACCTGAAAGGCTGCCAAGCCAGTTTGCGGTTTGGTTTACTAGCCTGTTCCAAGTTTGATAGTTGATCTGTTCTGTTTCTGTCTGAATCGCGATCTGTTCCGGCGCTTGTCCGGCTGTATCTGAATATGATGATGTAATCATGATGACTAAAATCAGCTTCCTTTCGTCGGCAAAAGCCGGCTAGCTTGAAGAGTTTTTCTGATTCTTACGGCTGCGAATGAGGCTGCGGCCGCTTTAAGCAGATCTCCGGGCACATAGATGAGGCTGAGCTTTACGGCAGTCAAGATATCAATGTGCATTATAAAAGCCTGAATGGGAATGCCGATGACATACAAAAACAGCACGCCGAACAAGAACTGTCTGATAAACAAATGGGGGACAGCAGCTGAGCGAAGGCCTTGGATGCTGAGGCTCAGCAGGAATGCCGCCAGCGGATATGCGATGAGATATCCGGCGCTCGGCCCGAAAAAAACCCCGAACCCGCCTCTTCCGCCTGAAAGGAGAGGTGCTCCGCATGCCACAATCAGCAAAAAAAGCAATTGGCTTAAAAACGCCGCTTTCGGTTTCAGGATGCTTCCCGATAAGAGCACACCGATCGTCTGGAGCGTAATCGGAACCGGCGTAAAGGATAAGAAAAGCGGCGGGAGCAGCCCCAAAAGTCCCATAATGGCGGTAAACACGGCAATATGCATCATTTCTGTCAATTTCATTATGTATTCCTCCAGCTTATCAAAATATGTTTATACAATAAAGCGAGTCTTTACATATGTCAACTCTATTATATTTTAAGTTAACAATAAAAAGACCGGCCCTTTATGAAAAAGGCCGGTCGGTTTATCTTTATTCTTCTGTAAGGATAACAAGTGAATCAACGGATGATGCAACGTGGGAAACGGCGCGGCTGACTTCTTGAAGGCCGCCGAGAAAGGCCTGCAAATCAACGTCGATTTTGCCTGTCTGGTCTTTGCTCGTTTTCATGCTTTGGACGATGTCATCAAACAGACGGTTGATCTGCGTCATTTTTTCTTTCGTTTCGCTTACAAGTCCGTTTACATCTTTGATATGTTTGGACACGATGTTGATTTGTGTATTGGTATTGTTCACAAGCTCTGATACGGTGGAAACGGTTTTTTTCGTATCCTCTGAAAGCTTCCTTACCTCCGTCGCCACAACGGCGAACCCTTTGCCGTGCTCCCCGGCTCTCGCGGATTCTATTGAGGCGTTGAGTGACAGGAGATTCGTTTGCTCGGCGATCCCCGTCACGATGCCGAAGATTTTTTCGATCTGCTGGGCAATGTCATTCAGCTTGTCCATTTCTTCTTCAATCTGCAGAAGGCTGGCGTCGATTTTATTCATCTGCTGCTGCTGGCTTTCAAGCTCTTTTTTCCCGCCGATTGATTTTTCTTCGACATGTACGGAAGTGACGGTGCCGGCTTTTGACGCCTCGGAAATGCCCTCGGATTTATCGACCAGCTCCTGCACGGCTCTGCTCGTTTCTGAAAACAAATCAGCGAGTGATCCGGATGTTTCCTGGATTTTCTGATGAAGACGGGCTTTCTTTTCCTCTTGTTCGTCACGCTGGCAGTTATATTCAGTCTGGAATGCTTCAAGGACGAGCTGCTGTTCAAGATTCAATATTTTCGTCGTCGCTTTGATCGCTTTTAAAAGCTCATGCAAATCCGGAATGGTTGCTTCATATATGTTCATCATCGACAGAAGCAGATCCTGAAACGCTCCCATATACCATTTCGGTTCAAGGCCGATCCGCAAGTGGATGGAAGCGATGCGCTGTCTTTTTTCAATGAATTCATCATCAATCGTGCCGGCGAACATCTCATGGATATGACGCCGTAATGTTTTTTTCAGTCGCTCAACCGTGCTGTGGTCGTTAATGATCGTCATTAATGATTTTTCGTGATCCAGATTTCGGTAAAAGGAATCGACGATTGTTGAGATATGTTCTTTAATTAACGGCTGCAGCTCTTCAAGCACATGAAGTTCTTCGTTTCCGAGCCTGACCATTTTCAGCTGTTTTTGGACATCTGCATATTGATTTGAAAGCGCGATGCGTTTTTTTCCATCGGCTTCTGAAAAATATGCTGTTTCTTTTTTGCGGTCTTTTTTAAATAACAATATAAGTTCCCCCAGATATTCTCTTTTTCTTTTTATCGGTTTGGAAGGAACTTGAATGAAGGAATCTGATAAAAATATTTTAATGCGGAAAAAAATAAAACCATTCGTACAGAATGGTTTAGTCAATCTTGGGTGAGACGTTTCAGCGGCTTGATGGCGGGACCTTCGGCAACCCCGCCGTCGGGTGTGAACCGGGACCCGTGACATGGACAGTCCCACGTCCGTTCGCCGTCATTCCATTCAACCTCACAGCCTAAATGGGTGCATGTCGTATCGACAAGATGCAGACAGCCTTTTTCATCTTTATAGGCGCCGGCCCGTTTGCCGTTTACCGTTACGATTTTTCCCTCCCCGGGCCCAAGACTCTCAGGCGAAGCGTCCGGCCTCTCAAGTTTGCCCGAGATAAGGTGTTTGGCCACGTCGGCATTATAGGAAATCAGTTTTTTCAGTCCGGGATCTGCGTGGAAGCGTGACGGAATAAACAGGCCGGAAAACGGGTTCTTTTTGTTTTGAATATGATCAGCCAAAAGCTTCGCGGCGAGCGCTGAGCTTGTCATGCCCCATTTTTTAAAACCGGTCGCCGCCAAAATATGTTCTTCATCGCCTGAGATGGGACCGATGAACGGAATTTTGTCAATGGTGACAAGGTCTTGTGCAGACCAATGATATGGGATGCTTTCAACTCCGATTGTGTCTTCCGCAAATTGTTTCAGCGCTTCGTAATGCCCGGACATTTCTTTTCCTTGGCCTGTTTTGTGGCTTTCACCGCCGACAAGCACCAGTTTTTCACCGTTCAAATCGGTGTATCGCAGTGATCTGGACGGCTTGTCTATGCTGAGATACATCCCATCCGGATACGTTTGTTTCGGTTTTACCGCGAGTACGTAGGATCTGCTGGCATACATTCTGGCGGCATAAAGCCCGCCTCCGTCATAAAAAGGAAAGTGGGAAGAGCAGACAATGTAGCTGCACTTGATGCCGTGTCTGTTCTTCGTGACCACTTCCGGCTGCGGTTCTTTTTTTATGTCGATCGCAGCCGTCTGTTCAAAAACCCGCGCCCCGTTTTTAACGATCTCTTTCACGAGCGCCGCACCATATAAAAGCGGATGGAATTGCGCCTGATTCTTCATGGCGAGGCCGAGCCTGCAATCAACGGGGACGGGAAGTTCTTTCACAAGCTCATGTTCAATACCGAGCTTGGTATAAGCTTCCTGCTCACTGCGGATTTTTTTGACGCCTGATTCTGTATTCGTGTAAAGATATGCGTCTTGTTCAATCAGTCTGCAGTCAATCGAAAGGTCCTTGATGATCTGCTTCATGTCTTCTATGGCGCGGAGATGGGCTTCGAAATACAGCCTTGCGCTGGTCAGGCCGATCTGCTGAATAAGATCGGCATAGATGAAATCATGCTGGGCGGTGATTTTTGCGGTTGTGCCCGCGGTCGTCCCGTTTAAAATCCGGTCTGCTTCAATGACAGCGACACGGAAACCTCTTTTCGTCAGTTCGTATGCCGTTGTCAGACCCGTAATTCCTCCGCCGATAACCGCAACGTCGCATTCCGTATCTTCAGTGAGGGCGGGAAAGGAAGGAATGTCAGCTGTTGCTTGCCAATAGGAAGCCGGTTCCTCGTTTGAAAAAGTAGTCAATTCAGATTTACCTCCTCTGTTGTATATTCTTAATTTTTCCAATAAGACTCTGTTCATACATGAAATTCGTATAAGATGCTCAAATTACTCATAATATAGTAATTAATGTAAAGGAGTGATCAAAATGGCGAATCAGAAGAAGAAAACCTTGCCGCCGCAGCATCAAAACCGGCAGCCGGGCTTTGAATATGTAATGGACCCGCGCCCCGTTTTTGACAAACCGAAAGCGGCGAAAAAACTTGAAGGGAAAACGGCGATCATCACGGGCGGAGACAGCGGGATCGGCCGCGCCGTATCCGTTTTATTCGCGAAGGAAGGCGCTAATGTGGTCATCGTTTACTTTGATGAGCATCAGGATGCCGAAGAGACGAAGCAATATGTAGAAAAAGAGGGGGCGAAGTGTCTGCTGATCGCAGGGGATGTCGGCGACGAAGCCTTTTGCAACGATGTCATCCGCCAGGCGGGCCAAGCCTTTCCTTCCATTGACATCCTGGTCAACAACGCGGGTGAGCAGCACGTGCAGCCGGGGATTGAGAAAATCACGAGCCACCAGCTCATCAGAACGTTTCAGACGAATATTTTTTCAATGTTTTACTTGACGAAAGCCGCGCTCCCTCACCTGAAAAGAGGAAGTTCAATCATTAATACGGCCTCCATTACCGCCTATAAAGGCCACAAAACATTGATTGACTATTCAGCGACAAAAGGGGCGATCGTCACGTTTACAAGATCTCTTTCCCAATCTCTTGTCACTCAGGGCATCAGGGTAAACGCAGTGGCGCCGGGGCCGATCTGGACGCCGCTGATCCCGGCGAGCTTCTCGGCGAAGGAAGTGGAAGTCTTCGGCTCAGACGTGCCGATGCAGCGCCCGGGAGAGCCTGTTGAAGTGGCGCCGAGCTATTTGTACTTAGCAAGCGATGATTCTTCCTATGTCACGGGACAGACGATTCATGTGAACGGCGGCACCATCGTAAACGGATAATGTAAAAAAAGCCAATCCATATGGATTGGCTTATTCACTCTGTTTGAGAGCGGCATATTCTTTTGAAAGCGTGAGGAACGCTTCTTTATTTTTATCATCAAGCGCCTTATTAATCTGCATTGTCAGCATGGCGATCCGGCGTTTATACAAGGATTCATCAAGCACCATTTGAATGTAAATATCGGCCATTGTCACATCGAATTCGTTTGCTTTTTCCGTGTTGCGGGACTTCATGAGCTCAGTGTACGACTTTTTCTCTTTCATAAAGAATCCCCCCAATGCCTTTTTTATAGTATATGGATAACGGCCGGAAAAATCAATTAATTTTTATAATCTTTAGACAACTAATACTTGGAAATATATCGACATATCCTGCAAATTGACGAAAAAACGAAAATGATCATTGTATAAATGAGGTGAAATGAAAAAGAAAAATAATATTTAAATAGTAATTTAAGACTAAATTGCAGCTTTAAAAGGTGATTTTTAGCTATATTCAAAAAAAACCTGTCGTTTTCCAATGACAGATGATAGATTATTAGTATAAATTTTCAAGAAAAGGATTGGAGGCTGCACATCATGTGCCAGAAAACACACGCACCCTTAGAAAGCTACGAAGTAAATCGTTCAACCATCGCTGTTTTGCCTGAGGAAATAGACGGTAAAATGGGGTCGAAGGTCATTGAAAAAGACTGCATTCTGTATGTCAGCATGAAGCCGATTCACATCATCGACAGAAGCTGCCGCTACTTTGGCTCCAGCTATGCCGGGAGAAAAGCAGGAACATATGAAGCGATTAAAATTTCTCACAAGCCGCCGATTATGGTGGACCCTTCAAATCACATCTTTTTATTCCCTACACTTTCTTCTGCAAGGCCTCAATGCGGCTGGATATCTCATGTGCACGTTAAAGATTTTCAACCGACGGCATTTGATGACACAGCGGTCACGTTCTCAAACGGCAAAACGATGGAACTGGAAGTATCCTATCATTCTTTTGAAAATCAGGTTTACAGAACCGCCTATCTCAGAACCACTTTTCAGGACAGGATGGGCAGTCATATCCCGAAGCGGCAGGAATTCATGCTGTATCCGAAAGAAGAGCGGACAAGAATGATCTACGACTTTATTTTGCGGGAGCTGGGGGAGAGATATTAGAGAAAGCTGTGATGTGAAGGGACGGGCCCTTTCCTTTTAGGAAGGGCTTTTTTCGATTTACATGCCCGGATAGAGTTGTATCGTGTCCGTCCGTTGGCTATGATGATGTAAAGAGTAATGATATTTCATTTTAGGAGAGATGGGCATGGATGTGTTTGCAAAATATGTATCAGGAATCGATAACCCGGATCACCGTCTCAAAGCAGAGGAAATTTTGTCGTGGACGGCTGACCAATTTCCGAACTTAGAAGCACAGATCAAGTGGAACAAACCGACATTTACCGATCACGGCACCTATATCATTATGTTTGCCGCGGCAAAAAATCATTTGAGCATTTTACCTGAAAAAGAGACGATGGAGCATTTTGCCGATGACATCGCCCAAGCCGGGTACAGCGCTTCTTCACGCCTGTTCAGAATTCGGTGGACTGATCCGGTGCACTATGATCTGCTTAAGAAGATCATCGAATTTAACATCAAGGAAAAAGCTGAAAATCCGGGGTTTTGGCGCTAGCGGACGTGATGTTGAAGGAGGAAGACATGGACGTTTTCAAAGACTATTTATCAAGTATCGACAGCCCTGATCATCGTCTGCGAATGGAGGAAATCCTGTCGTGGACGTCTGAGCAATTCCCGGGTTTAACACCGCAGATCAAGTGGAACACGCCGATGTTTACCGATCACGGCACGTTTATTATCGGCTTTGCGGCAGCAAAGCATCATGTAAGTGTTTCCCCCGAAGAAGCTGGAATTGCGCATTTTGCCGACGACATTGCCCGTGCCGGCTACAGCGCTACTTCCCGTTTGTTCAGAATTCAATGGACTGAACCGGTGCATTATGAGCTGCTTGAAAGCATGATTCAATTCAATATCCAGGATAAGGCGGACTGCTCAGCGTTTTGGCGGAAATAATGAAAGAAATGTTAAAAAACAACCCTGAGGAGGGCTGTTTTTTTATTAAACGTAATCCGAAAAATAAGGGATTTGCGTATCCGGCAGACCCTCACAAACGCACGATGACAGAAATCGTGCGTTCAAAATTCTTTATTTGACGACAGACATGCTGACGCTGCTTCCTGACACTGTCAATTTGGCAAAATCCTGTGTATCAATCACAGGTGTGACTGCTTTATTGTCGATCGTGATGTTCGTAAAGGCTGTTGAGAAGTTTGATTTGATGTAAGGGCGCTGATCCTCTGATGTGACCGCAACGGTGGCGAGCGCTTTCCATTTTGAGACAGAGCCTACATTTGTTTGGGCGAGTTCTGAGATGATGCGGCCGGTGTATCCGTCATTATTCGTGCCCCAATATGTGGCGCGGGTATTGCCGTTCAGATTTTTGTAAATGGTCAGCTGTACGGTGCTGCCGGGCCGGAAGCCTTTCGTATAAGTGAATTGGCTTTCTCCTTCCAGATACCGGACCTGGCCTTGTCCCTTTGAACCGACTTTCATGATCGGTTTCCATACATGATAGGTGTCACTGTACTGAAGCCCGATATCAGCCTCTGTGCCTCCGGTAAATCCTGAGTAAATATAGGCTGTCCCATTTGACACCTGAATCGAGCTTGGAAGCTGAATTTTCGTGACGAGAACTGAGCCCGTGCTGTTCAGATAGGCCCTTCCGCCGATTCCTTTACTGAGCTGGGACGCCGCTTCCGCCGTATTTGGACTGATCACCCCCGGAATATCCGCCGTACATGCGCCGAATAGAACGGCTGTAGTGAGAACACCCGCAACAAGCCCTTTTTTCATCATCATTTCTCCTCCTATCATCATAGTCAGATAGCGCTATCAATTCATATTATAAAAGGTTTTGGGAAAAATTCCATAAAAGATATACGGGCGGACATAAATTAAAACTATTTTCCTATTTATCTTGTAAATGGAGATTATTTGAACTATGATATGTTCAGCCATACAACATGATTCAGGAAAGGGGATAGGATAGAAATGAAAAAGACGGCAGCTGTGCTTTTGTCTTTCGGCCTGGTGTTCGGTTGTTCATACGGAGCGGGGCAGACGGCAGAAGCGAAAACAAAGGTAAAAACGTATCAAAACTGCAAGGCGCTGAATAAGGTGTATAAGGGCGGCGTGGCCAAATCGTCGAAAGTGAAAAACAAGGGCGGCAGAACAAAGTACAAGCCGTATGTATCAAAAGCGCTTTACAATGCAAATAAAAGACTTGACCGGGATAAAGACTATATCGCATGTGAGAAATAAAAAAACAAGCCTCTTTAAAGAGGCTTGTTTTTTTAAATGGATTCGGCGGTGACGGCGGTTCCGTATCCGATTAATTCGGATGTGTTCTGTCCTGCGGTCAGTTCGAACCGCAGGCCGACGATGGCGTTCGCTCCGAGCTGCTCCGCCTCTCTGATCAGCCGCTCTTTCACCGCTTTTTTGGAGTCTTCCAGCATTTCGGTATAGCTTTTTAATTCGCCGCCGACGACAGATTTTAAGCCTGCAAGCAAGTCTTTTCCGATGTGACGGGACTGGACGATACTGCTTGTCACTAAGCCTTTTACTTCCGTAATCTGTTTTCCGGCGACGGTTTCGGTCGTTGTCATGATCATGCGGCTTTCCCCCTTCATGTGTCTTACCGCTATTTTATCATTAAGCCGCCTTTTCGGCTGCGCTGATTTGTTTTTTTCTGACTGCGGCGCTGACTGCAAACATGACGGCAATGTTCAGAACCAGCGCGATGATGCCTGTATTCATATCCTTAACGATCTGCGGAAGAAACGGAAAGAGGGTTCCGACGGTTGATTCGGTCAGCGTAATGAAGGCCACTGTTCCGACCCCGGCCGTTATGCCGGCAAAAGCGCCGTGGCTTGTGATGAAACGCCGCTTCGGCAGGCTGAATAAGAGGGCGGGGAAAAGCTGGGTGACAAGGCTGTAGCCCATTAAAAGCAAGGTGACGATGGTATTTCCGCCTTTCAGCGTAAAATATACGGATATCAGCGCGATGACGGGTACGGCGTATTTTGCGAGCCGTGAGACTTTTTCGTCAGTCGTGCCGGGCCGAATGGCTTTGTACACATTTTTGGCGAACAGCGTGCTTGAGGCCATTAATATCATTGAACCGGGTACAAGCGCCGTCAGAATGCCCGCCGATCCGATCAGCCCGACAAACCAGGGATCAAAGGTTTTCACAGACAGCTTTAATAAGGCGAGATCCGTGTCCGCCCCTTTTAAACCGGGCACCTGCAGAATCGCCGCAAATCCGGTAAAGATGACAAACAGCAGGACGAGCTGATAAAGAGGCATGATGATCGCGTTTTTCCGAAACACCCGCGGATGCTCCGCCGAATAGGAAGCGGCAAAGGTATGAGGCCACATATAAAAGCCGAGGGCGGTCAGCAAAACCGTTGAGCTGAACCAGGAAACGCTCTGTCCGGTTTCCGGCAGCGTGAGAAAACCGGGTTTTGCGGCGTCAATTTGTTTGAACATCTCCGTAAACCCGCCGTAATAATGAATGGGCAGATAAATGCCTAAATACAGGACGATGCCTAAAATCATGATATCTTTGACGACGGATATCCACGCTGAACCATGGATTCCTGAAATCATCACATAAATTGTGATGGAGACAGCGCCGATCCAGACAGCGGCGGAGGGCGGAATCTGTCCGTATGACGTTGCTGAAACAATTAATCCGAGCCCTTTCAGCTGCAGGACGAGATAGGGGATGAGGGATGCGATGCCGACGAGCGATACGAGAATGCCGAGGAGCGGGCTGTTGTATTTTGAAATAAAAAAATCTGATTGCGACATCAGTTTGTGTTGTTTGGCGTAAGTCCACACGGCTGGCAGAAGCCAATATGACAAAATGTAGGCAAGGCAGCCGTACGCGATAATATAAAAGGCCGGGCCTCCTTTTCCGTAAGCCCATCCGCTTCCGCCGAGGAATGTAAAGGTCGTGTATATTTCTCCCGCCATTAATAAAAAGACAAACATCGTGCCGAAGCCGCGTCCGCCCACCGTCCATTGTTCAAGGTCCATGCGTTTTCCTTTTCGGGCCCGGATTCCGAGATATACACAAAACAGGAGCACGGCGGCCATTACGGGAAATGCTGCGTTCATTCCGTCTCACCCGCCTTGTTTTCTTTGTCCAATTTGTAAACGGCGGCCATCAGAACGGAAGTCAGCACCGCCCAGATGACGACAAATGCGAGAATGAAAGGCATTCCGAAAACATAAGGCGTCACCCGGTTGGCAAATGGAATGCCGGCGAGAATTCCGAAAAAGGGCAGGGCGGCGAGAACATGAATCAGTTTCATAACATTCCTCCTTTTCATTGAAAACAGCGTGTCCCGATTATAAAGAAAATCATGTCGAATGTATAGTGTGAATAGTCTGAAATTTATCAACTAAAAAGGAAAAGCAGTCCCGGCTGCTTTTTAAATGGTCGCAAGAGACAGGTAATATTCCAATAAGGCGGTTACCTGTTCCCGTATTCTCGGGTTGAAATAACGGTGTTTTTCTTCATAGCCGTTAATGGTGCATATATAAAGCGTAAATGCTTCGTCTCTTTCCGCTTCGTATATTTTAATTTTACGCTTTCTTAACTCTTTTCGAACATCACTCAAATCCTTTTGTGCTAATTTTAAAGAGCAGCTGATAAGCTGTTTATAGGGTTGTTTTAATTTGAACGGGCACGAATCAAGCGCTTCGAGGTCCCGGTTCAGGATGGCAGCCGCCATGGGCAGAAACAGCCCTTTTTCGATGAGATCGCGGGTGCCGCTCCGAATGTCAGGCATAAATACTCCTTCTTTCTTAAAAAAAGAGAACGTTTGTTCTTATTTTATACTCGCTTACACGATATTTCAAGTCGGAAAATCTCGTAAACATTTTCGTTTTTTGGAGATAATGTGTAGAATAAGGATAGACAAACTCGTTAAGGAGTATAAACGTTGGAGCAATTTTTATCATATTTGACTGAGGAACAGCTGACGGAATGGTTCCAAAGCTATAGAGCTTTCGGCCCGGCGGCTGCGGCTGTACTGCCTTTTATTGAAGCGTTTCTTCCGTTTTTGCCGCTCGTTGTATTTGTGGTGGCGAATACGAATGCATTTGGTTTGTGGGAAGGTTTTTTTCTGTCATGGCTCGGGTCTGCGTCAGGATCGATGCTGATGTTTTATGCCGTCCGCCGTTTCGGACAGAAGAGAGCTTTCGGTTTCATCCGCAGGCATCAGACCATAAGGCGGATGATGCTCTGGGTTGAGCGGCACGGTTTCGGTCCGCTGTTTATTTTACTTTGCTTCCCCTTTACGCCGTCCGCTGCGGTTCATATCGTTGCCGGTCTGTCACGGGTAGGGGCGCTGCAGTTTATATCAGCAGCCGCTATGGGGAAAATGGTTATGATCTTTATGATCAGTTTTATCGGGTATGATCTTCACGCACTCATTACACAGCCTTTCAGGATGGCGGGCGCCATAATGGTGATCGCGGTGCTGTGGTATGCCGGAAAGCATATCGAACGGCGTTTACAGACGAGAATCAGTCAGCATGAGAAAGACGGAGGGAGACAGGAATCTTGAAAAAACGATTTTGGTTTATAGCCGGCGTGCTTATCGTTGTTTTGGCCATACAATTAAAGAATGCCATTTTTATTGATTATAAAGTCGAAGGAATCAGCATGAATCCGACCTTTAAACAAGGAAATGAGCTGATGGTCAACAAGTTTTCCCATCGTTACAAAACGATCCGCCGTTTCGATATTGTTCTGTTTAAAGGCCCGCACCGCAAAGTGCTGATCAAACGTGTCATCGGGCTCCCCGGCGAGTCAATCGCATACAGGGAGGATCAGCTGTATGTGAATGGAAAACGGGTGGCGGAACCGTTTTTAAAACCGTTAAAGTCATCATTGTCCGCCGGGAGCCATGTGACCGGTGATTATACGCTGAAGGAAACGACCGGGCGCAAAAGCATACCGAAGGGACAATACTTTGTTATTGGCGACAACCGCATATACAGCCTCGACAGCCGTCATTTCGGTCCGATTAAGGATAAAGACATTGTCGGAGTCATCAGTGAATCAGACGCCAAGTGAACGGCGTCTTTTTTTCGGAAATGATTGTAAAAAAACAGAGGAAAGACTATAATGAAAATTGTTACGCACGAAACAAAAAAGGAGGCGTTTTATTTTATGTTTTTTGTTACGTGTGCAACAAAAATACGAAAGAGGGCTGATGAAATGAAAACACAGGCTGCCATTATCGGGGGAGGTCCGGTCGGGCTTATGCTTGCATCAGAACTGGCGCTGGCCGGAGTGAAAACGACTGTCATTGAACGATTGAAGAAGACGGTGCCATATTCC
This sequence comes from Bacillus sp. YH3-2-B2, assembly GCF_053663335.1. Taxonomy (NCBI): domain Bacteria; kingdom Bacillati; phylum Bacillota; class Bacilli; order Caryophanales; family Bacillaceae; genus Bacillus; species Bacillus sp. YH3-2-B2. The sequence goes on from NZ_JBSJQE010000001.1 coordinate 171,716, forward strand.
AAAGCGCTTATCATGCATCCGCGCACACTTGAGCTTTTTGCCATGAGAGGCATATTGGAACGCTTTGCGGATCAAGGGACGAAGGTGTCTTCCGGCCATTTTTCCATGCTGGATACACGGCTGGATTTTTCTCGGCTGGATACGAAGCAGAATTATTCGTTAATGCTGCCTCAGGCAGAAACGGAGCGGATTTTGGAGGAGTATGCATCAAGTCTCGGCGCAAATATCATCCGCGGGGCGGAAGCGGTGGCTGTCACCCAGACGGATGACGGAGTGGAGACGGTGTTCCGGGACGAAAGCGGAATCCGCACTCTTCACAGCTTATATGCCGCGGGTACAGACGGAGCGGGGAGCATTGTCCGGAAACAGGCGGGCATCGCTTTTTCGGGCACTGATGCCGACTTAACAGGAACCCTTTGTGATGCCGCTTTGAAACATCCGCCCGAATCTTCCTTTTTTTCAACGTGCCGCCTGGAGGGATCGGTTGTGATTATCCCTCTTACGGACGGACTTTTCCGCGTCCTCATCGTTTCTCCGCACGTCCTGCAAAAGCGGAAGGAAGAGCCGGTCACCGAAAATGAGCTGAAAGAAGACCTGCGGCGGATATGCGGCACTGATTTCGGATTGAGTGATCCGGTATGGATGTCGCGGTTCGGCAATGCCGAGCGTCAGGCTGAGCAGTACCGCTCCGGCCGGGTTTTTGTGGCTGGGGATGCGGCGCACATTCATTTTCCCGCAGGCGGCCAAGGCCTGAATACGGGGCTTCAGGATGCCGTCAATCTCGGCTGGAAGCTGGCGGCGCAAATGAAAGGAAAAGCGGCGCCTCATCTTCTGGACAGCTATCATCAGGAAAGGCACAGCACAGGAAAAGAAGTGCTGCACAATATCAAAACGCAGATCAAGCTCATGGATTTTACCGAGTCGGGGATGGCATTAAGAGAAACGATGACCGCTTTGCTGGATTTTCAGGAGTCCAACCGTTTATTGGCGGGAAAAGTATCCGCGCTTGATCTGCATTATGAACCGGATGCGGAGCTGCCGCCGCATACCCTGAACGGAAAACGCCTGCCGGATATCGAACTGACCCTTCATGACGGGCGGCCGGCCCAGCTCTATGATTTTCTCCGCGAGGGCGGCTTTGTGCTTCTGTCATTAAGAGGGAGCATTCCCGCCGGTATTGATACGGACAGCGTGGCAGCAGTCAGGGCGGAGCTTGCTGAAACACGTGCCGATTGGAATGATGTCCACACCGTTTTAATCCGGCCGGACGGCCATGCGGCATGGGCAGCCGGCGGCTCGGGACGTGAAGCGGAAGAAGCCGTTCTGGCCGGTTTGGAAAGATGGGGATTATTCATCTGATAACCTTTTTATGCGCCTGTGTGATTGTTTCTTGTGTAACAAAACGTTATAGTAAAAGAAACAATCAATACGGAGGGGTGACTCAGCAGTTGGACAGAAGACAGCCAGACCATGCAAAACACATGATTCTTGAAGGGCTGACAGATATTTTTCACGAGCAGGAGAGGTGTCAGGAGGATATCAGGGCGTCGTTGGCCGGACGGATGGATGAACTCCGTGAAGAAAACGGAAAAAAATTACAATTGACCTTGACGGAAATTCACATTTTGTCGTGTATCGGAGATCATGAACCGATCAATGTCACGTCAATAGCGGAAAAAATGAAGACGACAAAGCCGACCGTGTCGAGAAGCTGCGCGAAGTTTTTGGAAGCCGGCTTCCTGCGCAGAACCCGGCTGAGCGACAATAAAAAAGAAGTCTATTTCCGGCTGACTCCTGCCGGGAAAGAGCTGCATTCCCTTCATCATGAATATCATGAATTGATAAAAAAGCGGCTCTTGGCGTTTTTAGACCGCTATACAGATGAAGAACTGTTATTTGCTGAACGGCTGTTCCGTGATCTTTCAGCAAACTGGCGGTCTGTAAATGGCGGCGGAGAGCTGTTCAAATAAAAAACACGCATATGGATGCGTGTTTTTTTATTCGGATCATGTTCCTCTTTCTGCCCGGCCTCTTTCGCCGTGTGCCCGTTTCAGCTGAGAAAGGTGGTGCAGCAGCCGATAGAAGGGCGGAAGCATGGCGATGACGAGAACGATCCGGATGACCTGAACCGCGACGACGAAAGTCGAGTCTTCGTGCAGGGTGATCGAAGTCGCCGCCATCTCGGCGATCCCGCCGGGAGAAAAGGCGAGAACAGATGTAATCATGGAGATGCCCGTTAATTTAGAAACCGCAACCGCGCTCAGAATCATGGCGGCGATTAATCCGACGGAAGAAATAAATCCGACGGTCAGCACTCTCGTCACGCCGGTGAACATGCTTTTGTACATTTTTGATCCGATTGTGGCGCCGAGAAAAATTTGTGACAGCTGGTTCGCTTCCGGCGGCCACCAGGCCAGCATGTCTTTGCCCGCCAAGGCGGACACGCCGATTTCCGCAGCAGCAACGCCGATCATGCTGCCGAGCAGCCAAGGGGCGGGAAATTTCAGCCGTTTTGCGCCTTTACTTGCAAGCCAGGCAGCCAAAATAAATCCGGCCGTTAACAAGACGGGAATAAGGCCCGGATGTGAAGCTCCTGCTGAAACGGCTCCGGCTGATGTCTGAGCCGCACCGTTTTGTTTGGTAAATAAGAAAATAACGAGAAACGGTATTGTCATGACGACCAAAAGGACGCGCGTCAGCTGAATAAGGCTTACAATCGCGGTGTTTGCGCCGACTTCCTGGGCGATACCGGGCATGGCGGATAAACCGCCCGGCGCCGTGCCTACAAAGCTTGTCATCATGTCCGTCCGGCTGAACCGAAAGAGCACATATCCGGAAACAAGCGCCATCACGATAGAGAAAATCAGCATGAAGCCTACCGGAAGCCAATGCTCCCGCAAAACCGACAGAACGGACAGGTTCAGTTTCTGGCCGAGTTCGATGCCGAGGATCATTTGTCCCGCCGCAAGCCATCTGCGGTGAATCCCTCTTCTGTCAGGCGCCATGAACAGCCAGCGGGGCCTCGTCATGGAGAGGATGCAGCCGGCGGCAAGCGTTCCGAGCATCCAGGCGATCGACATCCCTGTAAGCGAAAGAAGAAACCCCCCTGCCGCACTGATGAGAATAAACCAGATATCTGTAAGGAGATGTTTGTCTTTCTTCAATGAAAACCCTTCTTCCTGAAACATTCATATTAAATTGTTAAGCTCGTTAACCTTACTATTACTATAGTATAGATTTTGAGATAAATAAATAATGAATTATTTCTCATAATCCATTCATTTTTCTTATCACAAACATAAAAAAAGCTCCGGAGATGGGTGAGTGCACACTACTCCGAAACCTCGCCCGCTTTTCCTTTCCACACAAGCGTCAATCCCAGACCGAGAAATAAAACTACACCTGCGAACAGAAATGGGAAGTGAATATTCATATCAAATAAAATACCGCCCAGAGCCGGGCCGAAAATGGTGCCCAAACTCGTGTATGTTGAGTTCATACCGGCAACAAACCCCTGCTGATTTCCTGCGATCTTCGATAGATAAGTAGTCAGTGCCGGGCGCAGTAAATCAAACGCAAGGAAAATGATGCAGGTGACAGCGAGCACGGGCAAAAACCCTGACATCACCGTAGAAACGAAAGCCAGCACAGCGCCGATGATCAGACAAAGCTGAATGACTTTTTTCTCTCCGAGGAAGTTGACAAGTCTGCCGAACGCGAGCACTTGAATGAGGACCGCCACAATGGAGCTGAACGTAATAATAATGGCGATATCCTTTGGCGTGAAGCCGAATTTATGGTTTGTAAATAAGCTGAATACCGTTTCGTACGCCGACAGCCCGAATGCCAAAACAAAAACGATGATAAAGGCGATCAAGTAGCTTGGATGAATCGACTTTTTCAAATCTTTTAAGAAGGTTGATTCTTTGGCGCTTTCCATCTGCTTTGCGCGTTCTTCTTTAGTTAACGGCTCTTTCAGCATAAAGACAGAGGAAATCACTGCGATAAATGCAATTCCCGCCGCAAAGAAAAACGGCATACGAACGCCGTGATCGGCAATAAATCCTCCTATGCCGGGCCCGATGATAAACCCTGTGCTGATGGCGGCAGATACATAGCCCATCGCCTTCGATCTTTCCTGCACCGTCGTAATATCTGCGACATACGCTGTAACAGCGGGCATGATAAAAGCGGCACTGATGCCCCCCAGCACCCTTGCGAAATATAAAATGGAGACATGTGTGCCCAATCCGAAGGTCAGTTCGGATAATGCGAACAAAAACAGTCCGGCGAGAATCATGATTTTTCTGCCGAAGCGGTCAACCCATCTCCCCGCAATGGGGGATGCAATTAATTGCGCGACGGCGAAGGCAGCGACAAGGTATCCCATTGTGCTGCCCGTCAAGTGCATCACATTCATAAACAGCGGCATAACGGGAATGATCAATCCGATGCCTAAAAACGCAATAAATATGTTGCTTAATAAGATGATGAGTACAGCCTTTTGTTCTCTGATCGGTTTTTGCATGTTGTTTCTCCTTTGTCAGCTGTCATTCTGTTTATCAGCGTTGATCGACCCGTGAATAAACACGGAGATGGCTTCTTTTTGCAATTCGATTCTTTGCTGAATGGTATCGTTTTTATATAACACATCTAAACCGTAGAAGACGGATAGCAGGATTTTTACTTTTGATTCGACATGAGGAATGGACCAGCTGCCGTCTTGATTTCCCTCTTCTAAGATCTCTCTCATCACATCGTCATATTCAATATCAATTTTGTTGAGCCGCTTTACGACCTCCTCTGACGTAAACGCACTCGCATAAAACTCTTCACTTGCTCTCATAAGCGGGTAATTGATGCTCATCCGGCTCAGCAGCTCCGCAAAGCCCGTCAGCTTTTCGGCAGCATCTTTCAGATCGGATTCCATTTCCCTCCACGTCTCGATCATCACGCGGTGATCCTCTTCCATGATATGAAGAAACAGAAACTCTTTTCCTTTAAAATGGTGATATAGATTGCCTTTACTGATCTCGGCCGCCTCTAAAATATCCCGAATCGATGTTTCTGAATATCCTTTTTTTGCAAATAAGTCACGCGAAGCGGATACGAGCCTGTTCTTCGTCTTTTCGCTCTTTCCGGCACCGCCTTTTGTATTTGTCACTTCACACAGATCCTTTCCGCCTCATTCATATCGTTGTCCCGGCAAAGCGGGTTCGGGTCGTTTAAAACCGACCAGTTGGTTTATTTTATTATAAAGGGTTTTTGCTGACTATACAATGAAGAAGTTATCCATTGTTTAGTGGAAGTATAAAAACGGCTCGAAAAATAAACCCCATTCTCTCCTGTTGAAAGAACGGGGTTTGTCAGCCGTCTGAAGACTCCCGGCGGGGGAGCGTGATCTGCCTGAATCGTTATTTTCCGGTATTTACCTCGGTGTAGCTTGTGTTCGGCGCGTTTGATACCGTTCCCCCTGTATGGTGGAAAGGAGAGTGGGCAGAGTGGGCCATATCGTATAAAAACCAGACGGCATGACGCTGCTCGTCAATTGCCGTGCGGGCAAATAACCGTTTCGCTTCCGGATGCACCGCTCTATCGGATGCCTGCAAATAAAAATCATTCGTTTTCTGCTCATCATAAAACGCCGCCCTCAGTCCTTCTCTGTATGTGTGCGGACAATGCTCCGTCTGTTTCGGCGTCAACTGTTTTCCGGTAATTGACGTATACAGTGAAGAGAAAGCGTGCATGTGGCGCACTTCTTCCTCTCTGATATGTTCGATTCGTCTTCTGATTTCTGCGGTTGGCGCTTTTTCGGCTAATATTGAGTAGCAAATCACAGCGCTGTATTCACCGTTTATGGATTTTACCAGATCCTTTATAAGCACAGAATCGTCACTGCAGATGGCTGTATAATGAAAAAAATTCTCGTGCATTGGACTCACCCCCGGATGTTTATAGGGTATTATACGGCGGCAGCCCGTGACATGTGCGGATGTCATTCTTATTCTTATTCTTGATCCAGCGGCGATGTAATATGGTCGTCGTATGTGTCGACAAAAAGCCGGCCGTTGCTTCCGCGCACAGCGTATACGACGTCTTCCGGTTTGAGGTTTCTCTTGTCCAATTCTTCTCTCAGCCATTTTTCCGATACGTGGTTTTCTTCCAGATTTTTCATCACCAGCCGGCCGTCCATAATCAGCTCAACGGCAAAGTTCTTTTCATGTCCGGCAAAGATGCCGAGATCCTGTCTTGTAACGGGCGCAAATTCCGGTTTGACCTCCACTGACATGCTGCCGTTTGTTTCAATGATGGCAGTCTGAACCTGAGAAATGTCAAATACATCATTTTCACGAAGCTGCTGGTTCAAGTAGTCGAGGGTATAGCGCATCGTTTTCATATTATGCTCAAGTATTTTTCCGTTTTGAATGATAATGGTCGGTTTGCCCGCAAAGAAACCCCTGGCGGTTCTGTTTTTCATAGAAAGATATGCGACGAGATAAATAATGACCACGAAAATCGTGTAAGCACTGACAGTAAAATGAATCGGCAGTTTTGTATTAAACGACAGATTTGCCGTGATGGCGCCGAGGGAGATGGCCGCAATGAAATCAAAAAGCGTCATCTGTGAAATGGTTTGTTTTCCGAGTATACGGGCGCCGATAAACAGAATGCTGAACGACAGAATCGTTCGCACAATCACTTCGAGATATTCTGACATCATATTTAATCCTTTTTTTCTTTAATTTGGTCAAAAACGATATATTTTAAAACAGTCATCCCGTTTTTACCAGCAGATGAGATTGGTCATTTTCGTCAACTTTCGATAAAATGTAGAAAGATAAAAAGAGAGGGGTCTTCTAATTTGGGTGTTGAGTTTTTAGTAGGCAGATCGGGGAGTGGGAAAACGAGGCTGATTATCGACAGCATTCAAGATGAACTGCGCCGGGAGCCGTTCGGGAAACCGATCATTTTTCTAGTCCCGGATCAAATGACGTTTTTAATGGAATATGAGCTTGCTAAAACGCCGGATATCGGCGGCATGATACGCGCTCAAGTGTTCAGTTTTTCGCGTTTGGCGTGGCGCGTGCTTCAGCATACCGGGGGCATGAATCGCCCGTTTGTGACGACGACGGGTGTGCAGATGCTTTTAAGGAAACTGATTGAAGAACATAAGCACGATTTTAAAGTGTATCAAAAAGCGAGTGACAAAGCCGGATTCACTGAGCAGGTGGAACGGATGCTGACAGAGTTTAAGCGATACTGTATTGAGCCTGAAGACGTCCGCCGCATGGCGGAAAGCGGAACGGCGTCAGAATATCGCGGAGAGCGGATGCTGTCTGAAAAACTTCATGATTTAGGGATTTTATATCAGCAGATGGAAAGAAGCCTCGCCGGACACTATTTGCATTCAGAGGACTATTTGACGCTGCTCGCTCAGCAGATTCCTTTGGCGGACGTTGTAAAAGGCGCCCGTGTTTACGTCGACGGATTCTATCAATTTACGCCGCAGGAATTAAGGGTGCTGGAGCAGCTGATCATGCATGCTGAACATGTCACATTCTCGCTGACGGCGGACAGCCCTTCGGCGGAACAGGCACCGGATGAGCTCGATCTGTTCAGAATGACGGGAAGCACATACTATAAGCTTTATCAGACGGCAAAGGAATTGAATGCCGATATTTCCTGCAAGGAACTGCATGGCACGAAGCGGCATCGGCATGTGCCGGAGCTTGCCTGTATAGAGTCGCAGTACGATGTGCGTCCCGCCGCGGCATATACCGGCGGACAGGAAGCTTTTACCGTCATGCAGGCGCAAAACAGAAGAGCTGAGCTTGAAGGTATTGCCCGGGAAATTCAATCGCTTGTCCGGGACGGAGGATACCGGTACAAAGATATGGCGATTCTCATCCGCCAGCCGGAAGATTATAAAGATTTGCTGAAGGAAGTGTTTGCCGATTACGGGCTTCCTTATTTTATTGACGGAAAAGCTTCTATGCAGCATCACCCGCTTATTGAATTCATCCGTTCAAGCCTGGATGTCGTGAAGGGGAACTGGAGATATGAAGCGGTGTTCCGCTGTGCGAAAACCGAACTGTTATTCCCGCTTGATCAGCCGGAGCAGAACATAAGAGAGCAGGTAGATCAGCTTGAAAATTACTGTATCGCCTACGGCATTAAAGGGGAGCGCTGGACGAACGGCGAGCGGTTTGTATACAGGCGCTTCGTATCGCTCGATGAGGATTTCGCGCAGACGGATCAGGAAATCGAGATGGAACACATGCTGAATGAGACGAGAGAGTGGATAGCTGCACCCCTTGTCCGGCTTCAAAACCGGATGAAAAAAGCGAAAACGGTTCAAAGTATGGCGGAGGCTCTTTATCTCTTTTTGGAAGATACCGATGTTCCCCTGAAGCTGGACCGGAAAAGGCAGCGGGCCGAAGAGGCCGGAAACATGATCGAAGCGCAGCAGCACGGCCAGGCGTGGGACGCCGTTATCCAGCTTCTCGAGGAGTTTGCCGGCATGATGGGTGAAGATGAAATATCTTTGGCGCTGTTCCAGCAAATGCTTGAAACGGGAACGGAATCGCTTCATTTTTCTTTAATTCCTCCTGCGCTTGACCAAGTATTTGTAGGGAATATGGATCTCTCAAGAATATACGGCACGTCCTGCACATTCGTCATCGGGGCCAATGACGGCGTTCTTCCGGCGCGCCCGGATGAAAACGGCGTGCTGTCTGATGATGACCGGGAGTGGCTGAAAGCAGTCGGAGTGGAGCTGTCTTCCGCGGGGCGTGAGCGGCTGCTTGATGAGCATTTTCTCATCTATATGGCGCTGTCGAGTCCGTCTGACCGTCTTTATGTGTCATACCCGATTGCCGATGCGGAAGGAAAAACGCTCCTGCCGTCAATCGTTGTAAACAGGCTTGGCGAGCTGTTTCCCGATCATCAGGAAAAGCTGTCAGCGGCTGATCCCGAGCAGGTAAGCGAAGAAGAGCAGCTTCAGTATCTCGTCAATAAACAGGTGGCTCAGACGTATACGGCAAGTCAGCTCAGGCTGTGGACAAGAGAGTACGAGATCAGTGACGTATGGTGGAGCGCATACAATGTGCTGATGAAAGAGTCTGATCACCGGCGTGCGAAAAAGCTGTTTTCAAGCCTGTTTTTCCGAAATGAGGCGAAGCGTCTTGAACGGCCTGTTTCGCGCCAGCTTTACGGCGAGCATATTAAAGGAAGCGTCTCCCGGATGGAGGCGTTTAATGCCTGCCAGTTTTCTCATTTTGCATCTCACGGGCTGCAATTAAAAGAGCGGCAGTTTTTCAAGCTGGAAGCGCCGGATATCGGCCAGCTGTTTCACTCCAGTCTGAAGCTGATTTCAGACCGGCTTCGTGAGCAGAAGCTGGAATGGCGCGATCTGACGAAAGATCAGTGCCGGCATTTCTCCTATGAAGCGGTGGAACGGCTTGCGCCAAAGCTGCAAAAAGAGATTCTGCTCAGCTCAAACAGACACTTTTATGTGAAGGAAAAACTGCAGAAGATCGTCACGCGTGTTTCTGGCATATTAAGCGAGCATGCGAAGGCGAGCGGTTTCGTCCCGGTCGGTCTTGAACTCGGTTTCGGCGGAAGCGGACCGCTGCCTCCGCTCACTTTCACGCTGAAAAACGGCTGTACGATGGAACTCGTCGGACGGATCGACCGCGTGGATAAAGCGGAAAGTTCAAAAGGCCTGCTGCTGAGAATCGTTGATTATAAATCAAGCGACAGGGGGCTTGATCTGGCTGAGGTGTATTACGGGCTCGCTCTGCAAATGCTCACATATCTTGACTTATCGATTACACATTCTGCGGATTGGCTCGGCATGAAAGCGACCCCGGCAGGCGTTTTGTATTTCCATATCCATGATCCGATGATTCAGGCCAGTCTGCCGATGGGGCTTGATGAAATCGAGCAGGAAATTTTCAAGAAATTTAAAATGAAAGGCCTTCTCCTCGGTGACCGGGAGGCGATCAGCCTGATGGACACGACTTTGGAGGAAGGGCGTTCAAATATCGTCAATGCCGGTTTGAAAAAGGACGGGTCTTTAAGATCCGACTCAGCCGCGGTCAGCGAACAGGACTTTCATCTGCTGACAGACCATGTGCGGCGGACATTTGAACAGGCGGGCGAAGCGATAACGGACGGGCTTGTGTCCATTACCCCGTATAAGCTGAAAGATAAGACGCCTTGTACGTACTGTGCGTTTAAATCGGTGTGCCAGTTTGATGAGTCGCTTAAGGAAAATGAATACCGCAGCCTGAAAGCGGAAAAAGACGGCACCATACTGGATTGGCTGAAAAAGGAGGCGGATGATGATGCAAATTCCTAAACCGAAAGACAGCATATGGACGGATGACCAATGGAGCGCCATCGTTTCTTCGGGCCGCGATATTCTTGTCGCTGCCGCAGCCGGATCAGGTAAAACGGCCGTGCTCGTGGAACGGATGATCAGAAAGATAACCGCGGAGGAAGATCCGGTTGATGTTGACAGGCTCCTTGTGGTGACCTTTACAAACGCCTCAGCAGCGGAGATGAAGCATCGGATCGCTGAAGCATTAGAAAAAGAGCTCGCCAAAAATCCGGGATCTCTGCATATCAGACGGCAGCTCTCTCTATTAAATCGGGCGAGCATTTCGACGCTTCACTCTTTCTGCCTGCAAGTGCTTAAAAAATATTATTATATGATTGATCTTGACCCCGGTTTTCGCATGGCTGACCAGACGGAAGGCGAATTGCTCGGAGACGAAGTGCTTGATGAGCTGTTTGAAGATGAATACGCAAAAGGGAATCAGGCGTTTTTTGAGCTTGCGGACAGATATACGACAGACAGGCATGATCTGGATCTTCAAGACCTTGTCAAACGGGTGTACGAGTATTCCCGGTCGCATCCTGACCCGGAAGCGTGGCTGCAAAGCTTTGTCCGCCTGTATGACGTGACGGAAGAAAGCAAAATGGAAGAGCTTCCGTTTTACCAATATGTGAGAGAAGATGCTGAAATGGCGCTCTACGGGGCGAAACAAAAGCTTGAGAAGGCGCTTGAACTGACAAAAGCGCCCGGCGGGCCGGCCCCGCGCGCTGGTGATTTTCTGGATGACCTTCAGCAGATAGAAGAGCTGATCAGCTGCCGGCATGACTTCGATGCGCTGTATGAACGGGTCCCCGCAGTCTCATTTAAGCGGGCGAAGCCGGTAAAGGGTGATGAATTTGACAAAGCGCTTTTGGACGAAGCGACCGATTTGCGAAACGGCGCGAAGAAACTGATCGAAAAGTTAAAGACCGATTACTTTACAAGAAGTCCGCAAGATCACTTGAAGAGTTTAACAGATATGAAGCCTGTCATCGAAACGCTCGTTCAGCTCGTGATATCGTACGGAAAACGATTTGAAGCGGCGAAACAAGAAAAATCAATTATTGATTTCTCAGATTTGGAACATTACTGCCTGGCGATTCTAACTGCGGTTGATGAAGAAGGCCAGCGGGTGCCGAGCGAAGCGGCCGTTTATTATCAAGACCAGTTTCATGAAGTTCTGGTTGATGAATATCAAGATACCAATCTTGTGCAGGAGTCTATCCTGCAGCTTGTGAAAAGCGGGGATGAAGAGGCGGGAAATCTGTTTATGGTAGGCGACGTCAAACAATCGATCTACCGTTTCAGACTTGCTGAGCCGCTGCTGTTTCTCGGGAAATATAAAAGGTTCACAGAAAGCGGGGAAGGCGCGGGGCAAAAAATTGACCTGAACCAAAATTTCCGCAGCCGTTCCGATATTTTGGACAGTACGAATTTCTTGTTTAAGCAGCTGATGGGCGGAAAAATCGGCGAAGTGGACTACGATGAACAGGCGGCATTGAAGCTCGGCGCATCGTATCCGCCGAATGACGCGGCAAAAACGGAACTGCTGCTGATTGACAGCGCTGATGACGCAGACAGCTCCGAGGATGCCGAAGACTTTGAAACCGTGCATTGGGAAGCGAAAGCGATAGCCGGGGAGATCCGAAAGCTTGTCTCATCTCCGTTTAAGGTCTATGACGGGAAAACAAAAACACACCGGAATATCCAGTACCGGGATATCGTGATTTTGCTGCGCTCCATGCCGTGGGCGCCGCAATTAATGGAAGAGCTGAAAAACCAGGGCATTCCGGTGTACGCCAATTTGACGTCGGGTTACTTTGAAGCCGTGGAGGTGGCTGCGGCGCTTTCAGTCTTGAAGGTGATTGATAATCCGTATCAGGATATTCCGCTTGCTTCCGTGCTGCGCTCGCCCATCGTCGGCTGTGACGAAAATGAACTTGCGCTGATACGCCTTGAAAAGAAAAAAGCGCCGTTTTATGAAGCGCTGAAAGCATATATAGCGAACGGTGACAGGCATGATGAACTGTATCAAAAACTGAGAACCTTTTATGACAGTCTGCAAAAGTGGCGGTCATTTTCGACGAATCATTCGGTGTCTGAGCTGATTTGGGAAGTATACCGCGATACCGGATATTTTGACTATGCAGGCGGCATGCCCGGCGGAAAGCAGCGCCAGGCCAATCTGCGCGTCTTGTATGACCGGGCGCGCTCGTACGAAGCGACGGCGTTCCGCGGGTTATTCCGCTTTTTGCGGTTTATTGAACGGATGCAGGAGCGCGGCGATGATCTGGGAACGGCCCGGGCGCTCAGCGAGCAGGAGGATGTCGTTCGGCTGATGACGATCCACAGCAGCAAAGGACTTGAATTTCCCGTCGTTTTCACCGCCGGACTCGGCAGAAGTTTTAATATGATGGATCTCAACAAATCATACCTGCTTGATAAAGAGCTCGGTTTCGGCACGAAGTATATTCATCCGGAACTCAGAATCAGCTATCCGACTCTTCCGCTTGTGGCGATGAAGAAAAAGATGCGCAGAGAGCTCTTATCCGAAGAATTGCGCGTATTGTATGTGGCGCTGACCAGAGCGAAGGAAAAGCTGTTTCTCGTCGGTTCCTGCAAAAACCGGGAAAAACAGCTGGCCAAATGGCAGGCGCAAGCAGACCGGGCCGATTGGCTTCTTTCTGAATTCGACCGCTATCAGGCGTCATCTTATTTGGACTTTATCGGGCCGGCGCTCATCCGCCACCGTGACATGGAGGCGCACAGGACGCCGGGACTTTCTTCGACTGAGGATATCGCGCGCGACCCGTCGCGTTTTCACATCCGGATGCTTCAGCAAAGTGAATTGCTGGAAGAGAATCCAAAAGAACGTGCTGAAGAAAAGAGCAAACGTCTCAAAGCGATACAGCAGGGCGAGCCGATTCCTGGTTCGTTTTCATTTGATGATGAGGCGCGCCGTCTGCTTGAATGGGAATATCCGTACCGAGAGCTGACGGCTATCAGAACGAAGCAGTCAGTTTCTGAGCTGAAGAGAAAGCAAGAATACGAAGATGAATACAGCGGCCGCTCTCTCATCAAACCGTCAGGAGACACGCTTTTATACAGGCGTCCCGGTTTTATGATGAAAAAAGGGCTGACAGCCGCCGAAAAAGGGACGGCGATGCATACGGTGATGCAGCACATACCGCTGACGCACGTTCCGACTGCCGAAGAAGCGGAGCGGACGGTCAGGATGCTTTACGAAAAAGAGCTGCTGACAGAAGAGCAGCAGGAAGCCATTGATATAGAAGAAATTGTCCGGTTTTTCGGAACTGAAATCGGTAAAGACCTTCTCGGGGCGCTGCGGATTGACCGGGAAGTGCCGTTCAGTATGGCGCTTCCGGCCGGCGAGGTGTACAAGGATGCCGAAACGGCCGGTGAACCGCTGCTCGTGCAAGGGATTATTGACTGCCTCTACGAAACTGCGGACGGTCTCTATTTGCTGGACTATAAAACAGATCGGATAGAGGGGAAATTCCGGAACGGATTTGAAGGCGCGGCTCCGATTCTGCAAAAAAGATATGAAACACAAATCGAATTGTATACAAAAGCGGTTGAACAAATTACAAAAACGAAAGTAAAAGGGCGTGCGCTCTATTTCTTCGATGGAGGTCACGTTCTTACACTGTAACAAGATCCGAAGCTCCTTTTTGGAGCGGATCTTTTTTTCTATCAAAAAGTGAGGTGAATGCGGTATGCGCATTTTACATACAGCTGACTGGCACCTCGGCAAAACGCTGGAAGGCAGAAGCCGGCTGAGCGAGCAGGCCGAAGTACTGGAAGAGCTGAATACCATTGTCAAGGAAGAAAACATTGATGCGGTCATTATGGCAGGAGATGTATTCGATACGGTCAACCCGCCTGCGCTCGCTGAACAATTGTATTACGAAAGTCTTTCCGCGCTTTCTGACGGCGGAAAACGCCCGGTTGTCGTCATTGCCGGAAACCATGACAATCCCGACAGGCTGGCGGCGGCTTCTCCGTTAACAAATGAGCGCGGCATTCATTTAATCGGCTATCCGCGGACAGAACCCGTGCATATTGAGGTGCCGTCGGCGGACGAGCTGTTAGCCGTAGCCGCGCTGGCATATCCGTCAGAGGCGAGATTAAACGAAGTGCTTTCTGATACGTTTGAGGAAAAGCTTCTTCGCGATCATTACGATGTGAAAATCAGAGAGGCGTTTGCTCACATGTGCGGACTGTGCCGGAACGATGCCGTGAAAATCGCGGCGAGCCACATTTATGTCGCGGGGGGAAATCAGACTGATTCAGAGCGTCCGATTGAAGTCGGGGGCGCTTACACGGTCGCCGCTGACAGCCTGCCGGCTGATGCGGCTTACGTGGCTCTCGGCCATCTCCACCGTCCGCAAACGATCAAGCGCGCCAAGACGGCTGCCCGTTATTCAGGCTCTCCGCTCGCATACAGCTTTTCGGAAGCCGGTTATGCCAAATCGGTGACGGTGGTAGAAGCGAAGCCCGGCGGAGAAGCGAAGTGGGAAGAGATTTTCCTGTCTTCCGGTAAACCGCTCGTCAAATGGAAAGCGCAGGGGCTGGGCGAGGTTCACGGCTGGCTTGATGAAGGGCGTGACCGGAATGCCTGGATCGACCTTGATATCCATTTGACGGATCAGCTTTCTCTCGAGGAAATTCATCGGCTGAGAAAGGCGCATCCCGGTTTTATCCATATCAGGCCGGTTTTTGAAGAAAAAGAGACCGAAAATGACCGGATTGAAGTGAAACACACATCAATTGAGGATCGATTTAAGAAGTTTTATGAAAAACAAACGGGCGGCGGCGTGCCGGATGAGGAGATGGTCAAGCTGTTTTTAGAGCTTGCGTCAGCAGATGATGAGGAGGATGCGACATGAAGCCGATTCTGTTAACGATAAAAGGGCTCCACAGCTTCAGGGAGGAACAGACCATTGATTTTGCCGGACTGTCAGGAGCCGGGGTGTTCGGGATTTTCGGGCCGACCGGAAGCGGAAAATCGTCGATCCTTGATGCCATGACACTCGCTTTATATGGAAAAGTGGAGCGCGCCGCAAATAATACGCACGGCATTCTGAATCATGCCGAAGATCAGCTTGCCGTCTCATTTACATTCGCGCTTCAATCCGGCCACCGGGTTTCCTACAAGGTCGAGCGCGTTTTTAAGAGAACGGATGAAACGAAAGTAAAAACCGCCCTCTGCCGGCTGATTGAAATCAAAGACGAACAAACGGTGCTGGCCGATAAAGCGAATGAAGTGAACAAAAAGGTGGAGGAGCTTCTTGGCCTGACCATTGACGACTTTACAAGAGCCGTCGTGCTGCCGCAAGGAAAGTTTGCCGAGTTTCTGTCGCTTAAAGGCGCGGAAAGAAGACATATGCTCCAGCGCCTGTTTAATCTGGAACAGTACGGGGACAGGCTTGTCAAAAAATTGCGGCGGCGGGCGCAGGAAGCGGCAGCGAAAAAAAATGAAATGCTGGCCGAACAATCCGGCCTCGGAGACGCAGGAGAAGATGCGCTGAAGCAGGCTGAACAGCAGTTTCACGAAGCGAACGAACGGCTTGAAGCAGCTGAGAAGAAACGGGTCCGGGCAAAAGCGCGTTTTGAAAATCACCAGGAAATTTGGAACTTGCAGACAGAAAGAGATGAATATGAGCGCCGGGAGAAAAAGCTTGAGGAAAGACGCCCGTACATCACGGATTTGACTGAGCGTCTTAAAGAGGCGGAAACAGCTCTCGCCCTTGAGCCGTACGCAGACCGCTGCACCGAAGCCGTCCGCCGGAAGCGGCGCGCCGAACAGGAACACGAACTGGCCAAACGGAAATCAGAGGCGGAAACCGTTTCATTTACCCGGCAAAATGAAGCCTATGAAGCATGGCGGGCCCATAAGGCCGAACAGGAGCCGAAGCTTGTCAAGGAAGAAGAGCTGTATCAAAGACTTTCAGCCATTGAACAAAAACTGCTTGAAGCGAAAAAAGAAGCGGAAAAAACAAATGCGGAGCACAGCAAAAAAGAGGAAGAATACGAAGCCGCCTCGAAACAGCTGGCCGCAGTGAAAGACCGCCTGACCCGCGGCCAAAACAGGCAGAATGAGCTGAAAGAAGAGCTGAAAGCAGTTCAAGTGACCGCCGATGAACGGAAAAAATGCCAGACCGCAGCACAGCTGGCGGCAGGCTTTCAGCAGACACAGGAACAAATCACGAAAGAGCGGGCCAATCTGACAACGCAGCTGAAAAACGTGGAGAAGCTCAACGGAGAAAGCGAGTCGCTCACAGCGAAAGCGAAAACGGAAGAGGAAGACATTACGCGCGCTTATCAAACGCTGCAAACCGTTTACCATATGGTCTGTGAAACGGAACGTTCACTGAAAGCCGCAGCCGAACGGGCTGAAAAAACGCAAGCCGATCTCCGCAGGCGCTCAGAGGAAGCGAGAACGGCCGCATTAACAAAAGAATTATCGGAAAAACTGATCGAAGGAAAGCCTTGTCCTGTATGCGGCTCGACGCAGCATGACCGCCCGCGTTCCGCTCATGAAACATTCTCGCCTGATACCGCTGTGCAGGAACATTTGCAGCAGGTGGAAGCACTGCTTTCTGAGGCGGCGGCTCTTTCTCAGGAAGTGCTGACAGCCAAGGTTGCATTAGAAGAACAGTCGGGACGTTTTACCGAAGAATGTCCGTTTCTGCAAAGCGCCCGGGTTCCGGAGCTGGAAGCCGCTTCTTCCATCAGCGGACGTCCGCTTGATGAAGCGTTCAGCGCCGTCCGCTTGGAATGGAAACAAATGAAACAGGATATGCTGTCGGTAAAAGAGAAGGTCACAAGACTGATCAGCGCGCATCAGCAGACGGTAAAACAAGCTGAGCAGCTTGCCGAACGAATCCGCTATGAGGAAAAAGAAGCCGGCCGTCTCAGACATTCATTAGAAGAGCTTGAATCGCTGTCAGAAAGCCGATTGAATCAGTACAACGAAGTCTGCGGTGATATTCCGCCAAACCGGATTGACGCCTGGCAGGCTTCGATAGATGAGAAGGACAGGCAGGCAGAAGAATGTGAGAAGCGCATTGAAACAAGCATCGCATTCCTCAAGGAACATGAAGAGGAGAAAGAACGCCTGCAGGAGATGAAGCATCGGCTTGAACGGGAACGGCTCGAGCTTCACTATGCGTCTGAGCGCCTGCAGCAGGTGATTGACGGATATGAACAAGAGCTCGGAACAGCAGCTGAAGAAACATCAATTTCCGCAAAGCTTGAAGCGGTGCGGCAGGAATTACAGCTGTTAAAATCGAAAGAACAGTCCCTATTCGATGCGCTGAAGCAGGCGCAGCAATCACTGAATGACGCAAAAGGCAGGGAATCCGGGAGTCTCATGTCACTCAGGGATGCTGAGACCTCCCTTGAGAAAGCGCAAAACGACTGGCGCGTGAGGTCAAAAGACACCGGGTTTACCGAGCCGGACCAAGTTAAAAAAAGTCTGCTTCCGCAAGGGCGTGCAGAGGAAATGAAAAAAGAAATTGATGAGTTTCTGGACACCTCAAAACAGCTATCGGCAAATATCAGCCGTGTTACTGATAAATTAGCCGAGCGCCGGATATCGGAGGAAGAATGGACAGCATCGGTTTCTCTGCTGAAGCAGGCAGAGGCTGAGTCAGGCGCCGCCATGGAGGAAAAAGGGGCACAGGCAAAAGCCTTCGCGGTTATGCAAAAACAGCATAAGCGCTTTAAAGAAATTGAAGCCGAGCTGAAAAGCTGGCAGACACAGATTGACAGGCTTGATAAGCTCCAGTCTGTATGTAAAGGCAATACATTCGTCGAATTTTTAGCGGAAGAACAGCTGGAAAGCGTGGCTCGGGACGCCTCTGCCCGTCTCGGAGCGCTGACAAGGCAGCGGTATGCCATATTAGTCGATTCAGAAGGCGGTTTCGTCATGCGTGATGACGCGAACGGAGGCGTCAAACGGCCCGTATCAAGCCTTTCCGGCGGGGAGACGTTTCTGACATCGCTGTCGCTTGCGCTTGCCTTGTCCGCCCAGATTCAGCTGCGGGGGCAATACCCGCTGCAATTCTTTTTCTTAGATGAAGGATTCGGGACTCTTGACCAAGGGCTCTTAGACACCGTTGTCACAGCGCTCGAAAAGCTGCAATCGGACAACTTATCCGTCGGAGTGATCAGCCATGTGCAGGAGCTGAGAGCGCGTCTGCCGAAAAAATTAATCGTTCATCCGTCCGAACCGGGCGGGAAAGGCACCCGGGTCACATTGGAGATCATGTAGAAAGGAGAAGGAATTATGGCCGATTCTGCCGAGGGCACATGTGAATTATGCGGCCGCCATCATGTGCGGCTGACGGAGCACCACTTAACGCCTAAGGAAGAAGGCGGGACATTCCTTCCGACCGCAATGCTCTGCATCCCTTGTCATAAACAGGTTCACGCGCTCTATACGAATCAGGAGCTTGCGGCAAGGCTCGCGGGAATAGAAGAACTGCGGCGTGACCCGAAACTCGCGCGGTTTGTGAAATGGATCAGAAAACAGCCGCCGGAAAAGCTTGTAAAAACAAAAAAAGCAAATGAACGAAAATAACGCTGAACCAAAAGCAGCCCTCTTCTGAAAGAGCGGCTGCTTTTTAGGCGTTTCCGACCACATTTTGATCGCTGACATCGGGGTCTATATAGTTTGTCGCATTGACAACGTTGTTTAATAACAGGAAATCTCCGGTATTGCCTGCTCCCGAACCGAGCGCAGATTTAGAAGAGCTTTTTGGAGAAAGGTAAAAGGAATCACCAAAGTTTACGACTCCGCCCGATATGGAATTGATAGCTATAGGTCCGGTAATTGCTGGCATAAACGACACCCTTTATAGAAGTCTCACCGTCATTATATGTCAGGGCTGCTGTGATTGTGAGCTTGGCGTGAAGATCTGCCTAATATGTTTCAGCCGCGAATCTCCCAGAACGATCGACGTCGATCCGATTTGAACCACGGACGCTGACGATACCCCTTGAACTTTCACATTCCTTACTCGAATTGAAGGGTTTTCATGGCAGAATGCGCTTTGGACTCCCGTTTCCGGTAACGGCATGACGGCCGGCTGCCGAAAGATCTGGTACTCTTTTTTGTTAAATGAGCCTTCATCATCTCTGTATACAGCAAGACTGCGCTGATCGGCCAATACTTTGATCCGCATATTGATTTCATTCGTATCGCCTGCTTGAAAGACACTCGCAATCCCGACTGAATTGATTTTGGCGTTCCGGAGGCGTGAAATGCGCTTTAACATTATTCCGGCGCCAGCGGCACATAAGGCCCGATAATAAGAGATTCCGGAGGCGTGTCAAAGATGGAAGACAGATAGACGGAATCGGTGTCGCCGATTAATAATAAGGAAGAACTGGATACACCGGTAGACCGGATGTCGCCGACTTCAATATTCCGGTTAATCACTGTAAAAATCATGACGGATCATCACCTTTCATTTCACCAGGTATGTGTTTAATAAAGTGCTCGACGGCCCTGACAATATCACGCTTTACATGTTCGGCAATCTGCTCGGCATATTGCGCGGGCGCCGTATTTTCTTCTTTCGGGACATGGGACAGATAATACTGAATCCGGCTGTCCATCTGCTTTCTGATATCTTCAATAATATGATATTTGTTCGCTTCGTCCAGCCTGCTCTCATACTGAGTTTCGAGCTGCTCTAAAAGCGCGGGGATTTCTTCATTCAGGTACATATCGACGTTTTGACGGATTTGCTGCATTTGCTGGCCCGCCTGTTCCTGCTGCATCATTCCGACCTGCGGAGATGTCTGGCCGACTTCGAAGTTTTGCACGGCATTCGGATCAGTCGGATTCAACCCGATATTCAGCGTTCCTTCCAGCCGTTCAATTTTCAGCTGATCAAATTTATACTCGAGCCGATCGATTCTTGTAGAAGGCTGCTGCTTCAGCGTTGAAATTTCATTTTGGAATTCTTTCAGCTGCCGTTCGAGCTCCTGAATCTGCTGCGCCTGCTGCTGGACGAAAGAATTTAAATTCTGCAGGTAGGATGAAACGGATTGATCATACATGACATTCACCTCGCGTCTCGTTTCCTTCATTAAAACTACCGGCTTGGCGGCTGGAGCGGTACAAATGATGAGGTGCCGGGACCTCCCCCTGTTGTTACAGCCTGCTGCCCCGCGGTGACAGGCGGCGCCGGCTCAACATAACTCCCTGTGTTGTACAGATTGGAAAGAGATTTAATTGAACCGGCGCTTCCGATTTGCAGTATGGAGGAATTGCTGACAGATTCTACACGCATGTAATTGATATGGATCGACTGATTGACGTAAAAATTCATACGGCGCCTCCTTTATGCGTTTCCTGCCATCGGCTGATCGATTACATCATTATCGTACACATTCGTTGAATTCCTGTAATTCGTCAGTGTGAGATTGTCTCCGGTATTGAAGCTGCCCGCTCCGGCAAATGTCTTAACCTCTGCTTTTGGAGAAATGGTGATGCAGTCGCCTATATGAACGACTCCGCTCGTACCGACGGCATTAATTTTAAACGCTCCGACAATTGCGGGCATACGAGCACATCCTTTTCGTGAAGATTTTCATGACTGCACTCCAGGAGCTTATCTGGGCTGCCTGCCTAAAATAGCTTATGACAAATGCACATTTTTGTGAGCGGAAAAAACTTTAGACGTAAAAACACCGGCGCTTTACGCATGCCGGGTCTTATACATAAATGATACAGATTTATATACATATCACGTTTATGAGAAAGCCTCTTTTTTTTCGCGGCCGTGCTGAATCTGTGCGGCCGGGTTCGGCCCGCTGTCTTTCGTTTGTTGGATGAGCCCGCCCCGGCACCCGTTTAAAAGGCTGTCCAGCTCCTGGCTGCACCTGATGGTCTCCGTCGCATTGATTCCGAATTTTTGCGCTGTCTCGAATAAAGTTAATCTTTTTTCTTCAATTTTGTTCATCGTGTGATCTCCAATTCTCGATTATTTTGGAAAACATAGGATGATAATAGTATAACCCATTTTGGCCAAGAAGGTTTTATTTCGTCAATATGACTAAAAAAGTGACAATTTTTGATACTCTTTTACACTTATTTTCAGCCTGTTTAAAAGAGGGATTTCCCGTTCGGAGGAAGAATACATAAAGGAATGCCATTTAAAAATGATGGGGGATTAACATGAAATTTGCGACAGGGGAACTGAACAGCCGAAAATTTGTCGGTCTGATTATTGATGATAACAAAATTTTAGATCTGCAAAAGGCTGAAAAAAAATTGTTTGAACTTGAGACGATTCCGGGTTCGCTGATCGAGTGCATTCAAAAAGGAGATAAGTTTGTCGCGCATGCCGGACAGCTTGCGGAATGGGCGAAAAAACCGAATGACGAGTCGGGTTCATTTATGTATGCGCTGTCTGACGTAAAGCTTTGCGCGCCTATTCCGAGACCTTCAAAGAACGTGATCTGCATCGGGAAAAATTATCGTGATCATGCCGTTGAAATGGGGAGTGAGGCGGATATACCGGAGCATCCCATGGTTTTTACGAAAGCCCCGGCTGCCGTTACAGGACACGGAGAAACAGTGAAGAGCCACTTGGACGTAACGGAGCAGCTTGATTATGAAGGGGAGCTTGCGGTAATCATATCAAAAAGCGGATCGCACATCTCCAAAGAACATGCGCTTGATCATATATTCGGCTATACAATTGTAAATGATATCACAGCGCGCGATCTGCAGAAAAAACATAAACAGTTTTTTATCGGCAAAAGCCTCGATACGACATGCCCGATGGGCCCGGTCATTGTACATAAGTCGGCCGTCAGCGATCCGCAAAGCCTGAAAGTTGAAACGCGGGTGAACGGTGAACTGCGCCAATCAGGATCAACGGGTGACATGATATTTCCGATAGCTGAATTAATCGAGACGCTGTCAAAAGGAATGACGCTTGAAGCCGGTGACATTATAGCGACGGGGACGCCGTCCGGTGTCGGAAAAGGATTTAAGCCGCCGAAATTTTTAAAGCCGGGGGACCGTATTGACATTACAATTGAACCGATCGGCACGCTGTCGAACCAAATCGGATAATTGTGTGTCTTTCGCACGATTGATAATGCTCCGATCGGCTTGTTGTGGTACCATAAGTGAGGCAGATTGATCTGATAGGGGGAATTGAACATAATGACACATTGGCATATTACTTCATGGGTCGTTGCGCTTATCCTGGTGTTTGTCAGCTACGGGCTGTACGGTGCCGGAAAAGCGAAGGGCGCAAAAATTACGCATATGATTCTGCGCTTATTCTACATTATTATTATTCTGACCGGAGCTGAGCTTTTTGTCCGTTTTGCGAATTGGAACGGAGAGTACGCCGGAAAAATGCTGCTCGGCATCATTACCATCGGACTGATGGAAATGCTCGTCATCCGTAAGAAAAAAGGCAAATCAACCGGCGGACTGTGGATCGGTTTTATTATCGTGCTCGTCCTGACGGTGCTGCTCGGCCTTCACTTGCCGATCGGCTTTCACGTATTTTAATCAATCGCTTGAAAAACCCGGATGCATCCGGGTTTTTTAGTTGCGCAACTGTGCCGCTGAATGAGAAATGCCGTGACAGGGGGATGTTGATGAGGCGAAGGAGATGTGCAGGATGCCAAAAGCATCAATCACTCTTGTTGCCGTAAAAGCTACGGCTGTGAAGGGTAAAAGCAAACGCCGTTCGTCAATCAGCGTGAAAAACAAAGCTGGATACATCAGGCAGCACCTATTTAAAAGGTGCCGCCTGTTTGTTACGCGGTGCCGTCTTGTCTTGCCGCTGAATACATAATGGAGCGCCGCCCGTCAGATGCCGTCCATTCAAATCTGTCGTGTTTACCCGAGCTGCCGCGGTGATGCTGCAGGGCGCATTGTGCGTCATCCGCCGAGAAGTGATAAAACGAAACGCCTTCACCGGAAAACAGCGCCTGATTGTAGGAAAATACGCAATCATATACAGACAGGCCGAACCCGTGCAGATGGCTGAGAAACAGCAGAAACGTTTCATCGTCCAGCGAATCGAGCAAGGTTAACAGCGGCCGTTTGACCGCTTTTTCATAACGGATTTCTTCCCCGCCGAGCAGGGGGATGGTGTCTGCGCCGATTTCGGCCGCACCGCCGCAAATCCGTGCCGGCTGCCATCGGCCGTCGTGTTTCATCAATACGGCTGCGTTTCCTAGACTGTCTGCAAGCAGGATATCGCCTTCATCGTTTTCGACGAGGCAGATGCCGTCCTCTATCATCAGGGTGCCGCGCCCCCATTTGTTTTTTTCTGAGAAAAGCTGTTTTCGTTTCATAACCGTGCCGGTCTCCTTTGTTTGTTTCTTCTCTTCCGTTCTTTCCAAATCGGGCTTGTCTCATACAAGTCTTAGTGGGACAAATCAACTATCTGCGTTTCTTTGCATAAACTGGGTAAAGTGCTGATAGAAACGAATTTGAAACCGACAGAAACGGGATTGGAGCTGATATCACATGTGTGGAATTGCGGGTTGGGTCGATTTTCAAAAGCAGCTCGTCCAAGAGAAACATATTATGAACAATATGATAGACACTCTTTCAAAACGAGGGCCTGATGATTCAAACGTCTGGGGAGAGCCCCATGTTTTATTCGGACATAAAAGACTTTCGGTCGTTGACATTGAAGGCGGCCGCCAGCCGATGGCCTGCACGCATCAAGAGGAAACGTACACCATCATTTATAATGGCGAGCTGTATAACACGGAGGAATTGCGGAAGGAGCTTCAGGCGAGGGGCCACCGTTTTGAGAGGACCTCTGATACAGAAGTGCTGCTGCACAGCTATATTGAGTGGCGGGAGGAGTGCGTGGACCGCTTGAACGGTATTTTCGCTTTTGCCATCTGGGATGAAAAGCGCAAGCGGCTCTTCGGGGCAAGAGACCGGCTCGGCGTCAAACCGTTTTTTTATAAAGAACACGGCTCTTCCTTTCTGTTTGGGTCGGAATTGAAAGCCATCCTTGCTCATCCTGATGTGAAAGCCCGCACAGACAGCGGCGGACTTGCGGAAGTATTCGGACTCGGGCCGTCCAGAACTCCGGGCTGCGGGGTGTTTAAAGGAATTTACGAGGTGCGTCCCGCCCATGCGTTCACTTTCTCAAAGGACGGTTTGTCCATATGGCGTTATTGGAATGTAAAGAGCGAAAAGCATACAGACAGCTTCGATGAAACCGCCGCTCACATTCGGTACTTATTTCAGGATGCAGTGACACGCCAGCTCGTATCTGACGTGCCGGTTTGCACGTTTTTATCAGGGGGGCTTGATTCGAGCGCGATAACCGCGATAGCCGCCGCTCATTTTGAGAAACAAGGAAGAGATCCCCTTCATACTTATTCAATTGATTATGAGGAGAACAGCAAATTTTTTAAAGCGAGCGCCTTTCAGCCGAATGATGACGGCCCGTGGATCGATAAAATGACAAATGCATTCGGCACACAGCATCATAAGTGCGTGATTACGCAGGATCAGCTGGTTGAACATCTGGAGGAATCCGTTCTCGTCAGAGACCTGCCGGGCATGGCTGATGTTGATTCATCGCTATTATGGTTCTGCCGGGAAATTAAAAAAGATTTTGTCGTGAGTCTTTCCGGAGAATGCGCGGACGAAATTTTCGGCGGATATCCGTGGTTTCACACCGCGGCAGAAGAAGACGGATTTCCTTGGATGAGGTCGACTGAGGAGAGGGTCACGCTCTTGGATGAAAAGTGGCAAAAACGGCTGAATCTTAGAGAATACGTGAATGCGAGATATGAAGAAACCATTGCGGAAACGCCGCTGTTAGACGGTGAGACGGGAACAGATAAAGCGAGACGGCAGCTGTTCTACTTAAATATGCTTTGGTTTATGACCAATCTGCTCGACCGCAAAGACCGCATGAGCATGGGCGCAAGTCTTGAAGTACGGGTGCCGTTCGCCGACCACAGACTTGTGGAATACGTTTGGAATATTCCTTGGGAAATGAAAATGCATGGCAGCCGGGAAAAAGGCATTTTGCGGAAAGCGCTTGAAGGACTGCTTCCTGAAGATATTTTGTACCGCAAAAAAAGCCCTTATCCGAAAACGCATCACCCGAAATACACGCAGGGGGTCACAGAATGGCTGAAAACGATTTTGCAACAGAAAGATTCCGTGCTTCACACCCTGCTTGACAGAAAGAAGCTGGAAATGCTGCTGGAGACAGAAGGTTCATCTTTTCAGGTGCCGTGGTTCGGCCAGCTGATGAAAGGCCCGCAGCTGATCGCCCATCTTGCCCAGATCCATACATGGTTTGAGGCGTACCGTATCGATATAGAAGAATAACAGTGCCGCGACCGGTTTCCGCTGAAGGATATCGGTCTTTTTATTGTGAAACATATGGTACACTAAAAAACAGAGGAGTGATACCATGACCGAATATGAAACATGCGCCCAGCTTGCCGAGGCGCACTTTCCTTTATATAAACGGACTTTCTCATCCCTGCCGCCAAAAAACAGGCGGGCCGCATGGGTGGTGCTTGCTTTGTTTCACGAAGCTGATCGGCTTGATGTGCAGGAACTTGGAGGATTTGAACAGGCGGCACAAGACTTTCTGAACGGGGCACGCGCCGACGGCTTTTTGTGGGAGGCGCTCACCGATGTGCGGCAGCAATTTGCGCTTGAAGAAGAGCCGTTGCGTGAGTTTATCGCCGGCCACATCTCTGACAGAGAAAAAGTAACGTATCAAGAGTTTGATGACCTGCTGATGTACGCGGGCCAAACAGGCGGAGCCCTCGGCCTGCTTCTGCTGCCGGTTTGCGCGCGCCGGAACCAAGAGAAACTCCGCCATGCAGCCGTTTCATTAGGAGCAGCCATTCAGCTGACCCGGGTGCTTCTGGGGGTCCATACGGATGAGCGGGCGAAAAAGCGTCTCCCGCGCCAGGTGATGAAGCAATTCGGCTATACGGAAGAAGAGCTGGAGAGCCATACCGTCAACAAAGCTTTTATGAATGTATGGGAGTACATCGCATTTGAGGCCGAGGCGTATTTCGAGGAGGCGTCTGAAGAGCTGGAGCTGTTTCCGTTATACTCAAGGCCTGCCGTTACCGGTTTGCTGGCACATTACCGGTCAGAGCTCGGTGACATGAGAAAACGGCTTTCGCAAGCATAAAAAAACGCCCGGCTTCTTAACGAAGCTCCGGGCGTTTATGCAATCCCTTTTTGAATCCAAATCCGCGACCGCCATCTTCTGTACATAAGAATGCCTCTGACCCATTCATCCGCGATAAATGAAATCCAGATGCCCATAAGCCCCAATCCGAAATGGATGCCGAACAGATAAGCGAGAGGCAGTCCGATACCCCACATGGAAATCATCGCCATGTAGACGGGGAATTTTGCATCTCCGGCAGCCCGCAGCGAGTTGATGATAATGACATTAAATGAACGGCCGGGCTCAAGAATGATCGTCATGGCGATCAGCATGCTCGCCGTCGCAATAATGTCAGGGCTGCTTGTGAAAATTCCGATCAGCTGCTTTGAAAACAAGGTCATGATCACGGATGTCAAAGCGGCAATGCCAAGCGCCCAGTACAGACTTTTCATGCAGCGGTCATAAGCGTCGTCAAACCGTTTGGCGCCGATATATCTGCCGATCAAAATCTGTGTGCCCTGGCTGATCGCTGTTCCGAACAGCAGGATAAACATGGTGATGTTTTGTGTATAAACCTTTGTTGTAAGCGCCTGAGCGCCCATAATGGCGATAAAATAAGTGACAACCATTTGTGAAATGTTGTAAGACAGCTGTTCGCCGGCAGACGGAATCCCGATTTTCAGGAGTTTCCGCAAGTGCTCTTTATGGACGTGAAAAATCTTTTGCCATGTCAGACCGAGTCCGATGCGTTTTTTGACGATCACAATCATCGCGATGAGCCCGATGATCCGCGCAAAGGACGTTGACATCGCAACACCGGCGACGCCTAACACCGGAAGGCCGAGCGGCCCGAAAATGACAAGAAAGTTTCCGGCAATATTTAAAATATTCATCCCGATCGTAACGAACATCGTATCCTTCGTATGACCGTAGCTTTTTAAAATGGCGCTGAACGTCATAATCAAAGCCTGAATGAAGGACAGCCCGCCGACCACCTGCAAAAAGACTTTGGCATCCGGCATCAATTCATTGGAAAGACCCATCACATGAAGCAGCGGAACGGCCGCAAAAAATATGGCGGCGCTGATGGCGAGACTGATGACAAAGTTCGCTCCTATTGATACATAAGCCACTTCCTGCGCCTCTTTTTTCTGTTTAGATCCTAAAAATTGTGAAATCACAATTGTCGTACCCGTAGCGATAAAGCTGAACATCACGATAATTAAATTTAAAATCTGATTACTGACACCCACGGCCGCCACACTGTTGTCAGAGTATTGGCTAAGCATAAGAGTGTCGGCGTTTCCCATAAACATATATAATGAAACCTCAATAAATATCGGCCAAGTCAGCGCGTATAATGAGAGTTTGTGATCAGAGGATTGTTTGAATGCAGCCCGTTTTAAAATCGCTTGTTTCATTTCTTTTAACCCCTTTCCTGAAAAAATCAACGTTTAAAAGTGTACCTCCATTTTCTTATAATAAAAAGGGAGAGAAACGAAACTTCTTGCAAAAATCCGACTTAAAAAGGAGGGCCGGAAATATGTCCTTTCTCGAGTTCACAGTCCCTCCGTTCCCGGTCTTTATCGCTGCGGGAGAAGGAGTGTTCAAAAAAGGCGAAACCCATGTGAGACGGGTCTTCCCGGTGTTTGATCTGCTGTATGTGAAAGAAGGCGTCCTCTACATTACAGAAGACGAAAACGCCTTTTCCGTTGAAGCGGGAGAATATATTCTGCTTTCTCCCGGGCTTGAACATTACGGAACAAAAGGCAGTGAAGAAACGACATCCTATTCGTGGCTTCATTTTGAAGGAGCGGATTATGAGGTGACGGAAACCACCGGGAACAACTGGTCGGAGCTGAGGCGAAAAAAAGGGAGCTTTGAAGAGCCGTCCCGCTACCGCTTGTCCCTGCCGCAAAAAGGGAAGGTGAGACGCCCGCAGTTTATGGCCGGGCAATTCAGTGTGCTGACAGATGAAAGCGCCGAGAACTCCGACCTGCCGCTCAGAAAGCAGATTCTGTTTGAAGAGCTGCTGCTCCATCTTCAGAAAGAAGCGTTCCAAATCCCGTCCGCAAAGGAAAGAGTCGCATGGGAGGCCGCCCGGTACCTGCAGGAGCACTATCAGGAGAAAACAACCATCAAAGCGCTCTCTTCGGCTCTTCATTACAACCAAGACTACGTGACCCGCTGCATGCAGCAGGTGCTCGGCGTCACGCCCGGCCAGTATACGAACAAAGTCAGAATGACGGAGGCGAAACGTCTTTTGTCCGCAACCAATGACAAAATGGGGTCGATCGCGGACGCCATCGGCATGGAGGACCCAACCTATTTTTCCAAACTGTTTAAACAGATTGAAGGCATTTCGCCGCTTGAATACCGCAAATTCGTAAGCCGGAAAACGGACTGACCTAATACCAGAGAACAGAAGAGGGATCGGTAAGCATGAAAATGACAATTTACGACGTGGCCGAAAAAGCGGGCGTCTCCATCTCGACCGTCTCGCGGGTCATCAACAATACGGGGAGGATCAGTGACAAAACCCGCCGGATGGTGCTCCGTGTCATGGAGGAGATGGACTATCATCCGAATGTTCACGCATCCGCTTTGACGGGCAAAAAGACGAATATGATCGGCCTGATCACCCCGGACATTTCAAACCCGTTTTTCGGGGAACTGGCGAAAAGCATTGAAGACAGCGCCGGTGTACTTGGGTTTCATATCATTATCTGCAGCACCGATTATCAGCCTGAAAAAGAAACGAAGTATTTTTCGATGCTGCGGCAGAAGCAGGCGGACGGCATTATATTCGCGACGGGACTTGATCATGATGACAGCGTCACGGCGCTTGATGATATTGTGAAATCGGGCATCCCGCTTGCGATGATTACGCAGGATAAACCGCTCGCGCCGATGGACGTCGTCATTATCGATGACTTTCTCGGCGGCTATACGGCGGCTGAGCATCTCATATCTTTAGGCCATGAAAGAATCGCCTGTATCGTCGGAAACGGTTCGACCACGGGTGAAAGAGACAGAATCAAAGGTTTTCAAAAAGCGATGCGGGAAGCGGGGATGACACTAGATGAATCGCTGGTCATACCGACGGAATATTCGCTGGAAAGCGGAAAACAGGCAGCGGGCGAGCTGTTTGACAGAGACCTTCCGACCGCCGTTTTCGCCTTTAATGATGTCTTGTCATGTGCGGCGATACAGGCGGCGCGCTCCCGGGGCATTCGGGTGCCGGAAGACTTGTCCGTCATCGGCTTTGACAATACCATTCTCGCTGAAATGACGGCACCGCCGCTCACGACGATTTCTCAGCCGATCCACGAAATGGGGCGGCGTGTCGTTGAACTTCTCATTGATGAGATTCAAGGGAAGAAAAAAACAAAAAGCAAAATCATTTTATCTCCGGAACTCGTCATCAGGCATTCTACGGCACCGGTAAAAACGCGCCCTCAGCGATAAGGCGCGTTTTTTTCTGTGAAAAACATTGTCAAACGAGCGAAAAGCATTGTAAAATTAAAACAGCTTTTGAGAAAGCGCTTGCGCAAATACTGCGGATTGCAAGCAAAGAAAGCAAACAGCTTGAGTTGTAAATAAAGCGCTTTCAAAATAATGATTTCTGTTTAATAAGAGAAACCGCTTGCGCCATTGCGGCATGCGGCCTCAAGAAAAAAGGAGCGGTGATAGATGACAGATCAAGTCAGGTGTGCGGTGCTGGGATTAGGACGATTAGGGTATTTTCATGCGAAGCATTTAGCCGGCGAAGTGCGGGGAGCCGAGCTTGCGGCCGTCTGTGACCCGATGAAGGGGAAGGCGGAAGCGTGTGCGAAAGAATTAGGAATCGCCAAATGGACGGAGAGCCCGTATGAACTGCTGGAAGATCACACGATTGACGCCGTCATCATTGTCACGCCGACAAGCACACATGCGGAAATGATCATGAAGGCTGCTGAAAACGGCAAGCATATCTTTGTTGAAAAGCCGCTCACCCTGAGTCTTGAGGAATCGATTAAAGTCATGAAAAAAATCGAAGAAACGGACGTCATCTGCCAGGTCGGTTTTATGAGGCGGTTTGATCCGGCATACGCCGACGCGAAAAGAAGAATCGACGCCGGGGAAATCGGCAGACCCATTTATTATAAAGGATTTACAAGAGATCAAGGCGCACCGCCCGCGGAATTTATCAAACATAGCGGAGGGCTTTTCATTGACTGCTCGATTCATGATTACGACATCGCAAGATATCTCATGAATGCCGAGGTTACGTCCGTGAGCGGGCACGGGAGGGTTTTAAAGCACCCGTTCATGGAGGAGTGCGGCGATGTCGATCAGGCATTAACGTATCTTGAGTTTGATTCAGGCGCGGCCGGCGATGTGGAGGCAAGCCGAAATTCTCCGTACGGCCATGACATCCGCGCCGAAATAATCGGGACGGCGGGAAGCATTTTAGTCGGCACGCTGCGGAACAGCCATGTCACCATTTTAACGGAGTCAGGCAGCAGCTACGAAATTATTCCGGATTTTCAAGCCCGCTTTAAAGACGCTTACCGTCTGGAGCTTGAGCACTTTGCCGAATGTGTGAAAAAAGGGGAAACGCCGATTGTGACAGACATCGATGCCGCGATTAACTTAGAAATCGGGATCGCCGCGACGGAATCTTTTAAAACCGGAAGGCCTGTAAAGCTTACCCCGGGCGCCCCCAACTATGCCGGATTATGATAGATTCGAAGTGAAAAAGCAAAGGCACGGGAGGCCTTTGCTTTTTTATGATTCGTATGAGAAAAAAATGTAGTCAGTCGGCACACCTTTATAGCCCATTTGGTGAAGCATCGCGCTTATATTGCCGCGATGGTATGTGCCGTGGTTCACAATATGCCGGATCACATCGGCATATGTCGTCTGGAGCGTTCCCATGCGCGGATGAGAAATGGAGATCGGGCCTTCCGTGTTCTCCAAGTCTCTTAAAAATTCGCTGTATTCTTTGTCCAGTTCAGTCATTCTATGTTCAACCGCCTCAAAATCTCCGTCAAGCTTTTCAAATTGATCAAACTGCGAGACGATTTGTTCGTAAGTTTCTCCGTAAAGCACGTGAAGCCAAATGTAATCCGCCCGGTATATATGCACAAGCACGGCGTTCACAGTCGGAAAAACACTATCCAGTTTCTGCTGTAAGCTTGCCGCGGGCAGGGTCTTCAGATGCTGAATAACTTGCTCATTTGCCCATCTGTGGTAGTGATACAGCTTTAAAATGTCTGACATTCCAATTCCCCCTCTTCCTACCGGTACATTCAACATGACCTGGCCGAATTCCTTTTATCGAAACAAAAGCGCCGCAAAATAAAAAGCAGCACCCCACATCACCAATGCCGAGCATTGATTCAGGATGCCGAGGAGCCGGCCGCCTGTATCCGCCGTTTGGACGAGCCGTCCCGCGAATGCCAGTCCGGCGAACCATACCCAGGAAACCATGATACAAGCACCGGCAAACAGCCATTTATCAATTCCCGGATAGGCGGCGGAGCTTGTGCCGATGACACTGACAGTATCCAAAATCGCATGCGGGTTCAAAAGGGATACCATGGCGGCCGTGACCGCCTGTTTTTTTGCCGTGAAAACTGTTTTTTTCGCCTGTTCGGCCTGCGGTTTGCTTCTCCAAGTCTGCCAGCCTAAAAAACTGAGAAACAAAAAGCCGCCTATAAGCATGACGGTCTGAAAAACGGGAATCTCTGCAATAATCATTGACACGCCTGCGACGGCCGCGCTGATGAGAATCGTATCGCATACCGCCGCGGCAATCACTGCGGGAAACGCCTGCCACACATGTTTTTGCCAGGCTCCCTGCTGAAAAATAAACACGTTTTGCGCGCCCAATGGCAAAATAAGGCCGAAAGCGAGCATCACTCCGTGAAGAATGGCATTCATATCGTAAAACCCTCCAATCGTCAACTACATCTCATTGTAGCCGCACTGTGTGCTGATGTCTCCGGCCATTTGGCTGGTACTTAAACCAGCCAAATGTATAATAAATAAAGAAGGAGGGATGACGTATGAACAGCTGGCGTCCGGATCGGGAGTCGCACATACCGCTTTATCTCCAGATCGAACAGCATATAAAAGAAAAAATACTTCATGGCGAATGGACCATTGGCACGAAAATTCCCTCACAAAGAAAGCTCGCCGAGGAGCTTCAGGTCAACCGAAGCACAGTGACGGCAGCAGTTGATGAGTTAATCGCCCAAGGTCTTCTGGAAGGAAAAAGAGGGGGAGGCACAAAGGTCGTCAACAATACGTGGAGCATCATGGCAGCGGCTAAGCCCCTTGATTGGAGCACGTACGTTACATCGGGGAGTCATCAGCCGAATTCATCCTTGATTCAGGCCATTAATCAAAACGAGCCGCGTCCGGATCTGATCAGGCTGGGGACGGGTGAGCTGAGTCAAGAGCTGCTGCCTGAGCAGGAGATGGGCGAACTGTTCCGTGAAGCGGGAACTAACATTTTTGCGCTCGGCTATGAAGAACCGAAGGGCAGCCTGCAGCTTCGGCAAAGCGTCGCGGAACATTTGAAAACAAAGGGGATTCACGCGTCCCCGGCATCCATCGTAATCGTCTCAGGCGCGCTGCAGGCGCTTCAGCTCATTTCAATCGGGCTGCTAAAACCAAACTCCGTCATGCTGACTGAAAACCCGTCGTATCTCCATTCCCTGCGTGTGTTTCAATCAGCGGGCGTCAGGCTTAAGGGAGTGCCGATGGATGAGAGCGGAATCAAAACGGATCATCTTCCCGCTTACCGTCGGCAATACGAAGCGGGGCTGCTGTACACCATTCCGTCATTCCATAATCCGACCGGAACGGTAATGTCACTCAAGCGGCGGAAGGAACTCATCGCGCTCGCAAGAAATCACCGTCTGCCTGTCATTGAAGATGACGCATACGGTGATATATGGATCGATAAAGAACCGCCGCCTCCGTTAAAATCCATGGACGGTGAGGGGAATGTACTGTATATCGGCACGCTGTCAAAAACCGTAAGCCCGGGTCTGCGCATCGGATGGGTCGTCGCCCCTGAGCCGGTTGCAGACAGGCTCGCCGATATTAAAATGCAGACGGATTACGGCTCCAGCGCTTTATCTCAATGGGCGGCATGTCAATGGCTGTCAAGCGGCCGCTGTGAAGAGCGTCTTTTGCGTCTCAGAAAGGAACTCAAAATCAGGAGAGATGCGGCATTGCGTTTTCTTGAAAGATACGCGGGAGATATTGCGGAGTGGCGTGTGCCGGAGGGGGGCTTTTATATTTGGGTCACCTTCCATAAAGCATTCACCGTTCAGACGCTTTTCATCCGTGCCTTGGAGGCCGGCGTGCTGATCAATCCGGGAGCTCTCTATCTTCCCGAAGACCGGCAAAGCCTGCGTCTTTCCTATTCGTACGCATCTTTACCGGACTTGGAAAAAGGCATTCAAACGATAGCGGACATTGCCCGCCGTTTCGTTTAATAAAAGATCACGTCACAATGGCGCCGAGCGCTTCTGCGAATGTAACGGCATGCGCCGGAGAGATGCGGCATCCTTTCAGCTTATCAAGCGAGACATGCAGATGATCAAATGTGCACGTGCTGATATCCATATTAAAAAGAGACGTGCCGATGAAGTTTGCGCCGTTCAAATCACAGACGTCAAGATCTGTGTATTCAAGAACGGCATCATTCCACTCACTTTCTGAAAGGCCGCACGAGTCAAAACGGACATGCTTCATATTGGAATAGCTGAAGGAGCTGTAATTTGCGAGGCAGTCTTCAAACCGTACATGACGCATGGCGGAATCCGCCAGATTCAAGCCGAGAAGTTTTGAATGCTGAAACGCCGTTCTATGGATGATGCTTCCGCTGAAATCAGCGTTTGAGACATCGCATTTCTCAAACAGGACATCCGTACATTCCATATGTCTGAAAGAGATATCCGTAAAAACGATGTTTCTGAAAATGACTTTTTCGGCACGCAGGCCGTCCAGTTTGCCGTTTACGATGCCGTTTTCAATGATGACTTCTTTGAGCTCCTCATCCTGAAGCGCTTCAGTGAAAGAAAGCACCGGCAATTCTTTCGGGATTTTCGGTTTTTGGATCGTATTCATCTCATACTCCCTTTTCTAAACATAATAGCTGAAATCGGCAATTGGCAGATATCGCTTTCTGCCTGCCAACCTTGCTGTTGCGTGATGTACAAAGGGTATTAAAAAAGCGGGAGGGCGTCAATAGTGTCGCATATAAAAGCAGACGTGACATTCAAGGTAATACCCTTAGAGACATGTCCCCAAGGGCTTTTGTCTGTTTCAGGCGAGTTCTTTATACATGATCACATGCGGGCCGATGCCGGGTATGTCAAAGGGGCTGCCCGTGCTTTTCCAGCCGAGCTTTTCGTAATATCCCTTCACGTGGCATCTGGCGTTGCACCAGACAAGCGCAGCCCCCATATCTGCCAGTTTCCGTTCCGCATAGGCGATTAACGTGCTTCCCGCTTTTTGCGTCCGGTATTCTTCAAGCGTTGCCATGCCGCGCAGCTGGTAGGCGGGCGCCGCCTGTAAAGCCTGCTGGTTCTGCGGGTAGAAAGAAGCGATGCTGATCAATGTCCCGTCGTAAAAACCTCCGAGATGAAATGCTCCTTTGACGCTGTCCTGATCATATTTACAATCCTCAATCGTCTGATGGGGGCGCAGCACGCTGTGTCTGATGGCGTATGTGTCTTCTGCGGTGATGGGTTTTACTTCAACCATAAAAAATCCTCCTTTGTTTGATTCTTTTTCTGTATCGTACCATGAAAAAGCCGCCTGTCATATCAGGCGGCCTCTTCCGCGTCAATGCAAATATACATCAGCCCGCTTTTCATCCTTTTGCTTAATATAAGCTGCAAGCTCTGATGTCAAATCAGAACGGAGAAACGGGGTGATTAAATAAATTCCGTTAAACAGTTCGCACGCCGTGTCGAGAAGCGACTTGGCGATGGCGAGGCCTTCGGCTTTCTGCTTTTGCTTGTCTTCGCCGGCGAGCGCCATTTTTTCCCGGATGCTGTCTGACAGCTTAATGCCCGGGATCTCATGATGAATGAACTCTGCATTGCGGCTGCTCGTTAACGGCATAATTCCGATATACACCGGTGTTTTGAGGTGTTTCGTTTCATGATGAATGTCAATGAGCTGCTGCTCCGAGTAGACAGGCTGGGACACGAAGTAGTCAGCTCCGCACTCGATTTTTTTCTCCAGCCGTTTTACTGCTTTATCAAGATGGCGGACATTCGGATTAAATGCTCCGGCTACGGAAAAGTTCGTTTTCTTGCCGAGCGGTTTCCCTGATAAAGAAATGCCCTCGTTGAATTGCTTAATCAGCCTGATCAAGTCAAAGGACGTTAAATCATAGACGGAGGTAGCCCCCGGAAAGTCGCCGATTTTTGAAGGATCACCCGTGATGGCTAAAATGTCGGTAAGCCCGAGCGTATCCAGCCCCATTAAATGTGACTGAAGGCCGATGATGTTGCGGTCTCTGCATGTAATGTGAACGAGAGAACGGATATCAAGGCGCTCTTTCAGCAATGAACCGCAGGCGGCATTGCTGATCCGCGGTGTCGCCAATGAATTGTCGGCAAGCGTCAGCGCTTCTATGCCGGTTTCTTTTAATTCAGCCGCCGCTTGCAGAAATTTGTCAAAATTCAATTTTTTCGGCGGGTCAAGCTCTACGATAATTGACCGTTTTTGAGCGGCGATTTCGTTTAAACCCGGCTCGGTCCGTTCGTTCCGGACGGAGATGACTTCTTCTTCCCGTCTGATTTTCACTTCTTTATCAGTGACGGGAGAAAGTCCGCGGACCGCTTCAGCCATGGCTCTGATATGGTTTGGCGTCGTACCGCAGCAGCCGCCGATAATGCGCGCGCCCTGAGTGCGGAACTGTACGGCGCTCTCCCGGAAATAGGCATCGTCCGTATCATACACAAGCCGGCCTTCTTCTAAAGACGGAAGGCTGCTGTTCGGGTAGACCGATAAATAAGCGTCACGGAAAATCGGCACTTCGGTGAGCGCTTCAATCATGTGGTACGGGCCGAGCCGGCAATTGATTCCCGTTATGTCAGCGCCGAGATCGGCAATTGACCTGAGGGCTTCCCGAAGCGGCGTTCCGTCCTGCAGCACGCCCTGTTCGTGCATGGATACGTTCAGCATAATCGGAAGTTCCGTTTCTTTTCTCGCTATCTTCAGCACTTCGCGCGCCTCTTCTAAATCATAGTATGTTTCCAGGAGCAGACCGTCCGGCTCTTCGTGAAGCAATAAATAAAGCTGCTCCCGAAAGCTGCGTTTAATCTCCTCCAGGCTGTAGGCGTTTTTGTTAAAGGTGCGGATGCCGCCCATCGTTCCCAATACATAAGCGCCGTCTGAGGAAGCGCGCGCGATTCTGACCGCCTCCTGATTGATTTTTTTCGTTTCATCCTCAAGTCCGTATCTTGAGAGCTTAATAAAATTCGCGCCGTACGTATTTGTCTGGATGATGTCTGCCCCGGCTTCGACGTAAGCCTTATGTATCCGCTTGATTTCCTCGGGCTTTGATACGTTCAGTTCCTCAAAACATCTGTCAATGCCGTAGGAATAGAGGAGAGTGCCCATCGCGCCGTCTCCGATTAAAATCCGTTCTTTTAAGTCTTGTAATAGTCCCATTGTTTGCCTCCTTCGTCACATTCAGCAAGGAAAAAAGAGAAATAAAAAAAGTCTTCTTAAGAAGAAGACTTTGTAATCATTTGTCTCTCTTCTTATCTTCCAAGCTGTTTTTAGCTTGCTGGATTTAGCACCTTGGTCATGGTTTGGGTTAAACCATTACACCGGTTGCTGAAGCGTCGTCGGGCCAGTCCCTCGGCTTCTCTTGATAAGAACGTTCATATAATTGTCATGGGTTTCCAAAACTTAACTGTGAAAATCCCTTTCTCCAAATTTACCGAAAATAGAGACAATAATCAATAGGAATCACATAATTTATCTAAAATTAATAAATTGAACGTCAATCGGCAGGTCTGCCCCGCGGACGGCTGCAATAATCTGCTGCAGATCATCTTTATTTTTTCCGGTGACGCGCACTTGGTCGTCCTGAATCTGCGACTTGACCTTCAAGCCGGAGTTTTTAATCACAGCGTTGATTTTTTTGGCGTTGTCTTTATCAATGCCCTGTACAAGCTTCGCGCGCTGGCGCACCGTGCCCCCTGAGGCATTTTCGATTTTACCGTATTCAATGTTTTTCGTCGGCACGTCCCGTTTGATCAGCTTGCCGCTCAGCACATCTTTGAGCTGATTCAGTTTAAACTCGTCATCAGAAATCAGGACAAGTTCTTCCTTTTCTAAAGTTACATCGCTTTTCGATCCTTTAAAGTCATAGCGCGTGCCGATTTCTTTCAGCGTCATCTGAATCGCATTCTGCACTTCGGGAAATTCAACTTTGGATACAATATCAAAAGAACTTTCTTTTGCCATGAGAAAACCTCCTATAACATTTCACTTATGAGTTGATTATAGTAGAATAAAGAGAAATGTCCAACTGCATAAAGCATGAATTTATGCATATTGGAAAAAATGAGAAAAACATCAGCCCCATACGGGCGAATCAGGAAGGACGATAACATGAGACCAGGGCAGCAGCTCACGCTTAGTATAGATCACCAAACCGATTTCGGTTATTTTTTAACCGACGGCGAGGATACGGTTCTTTTACATAACAGTGAAATTACAGAGGATATTGAAGACAGAGATGAAGTGGACGTATTTATTTACGTCGATCATCAGGAAAGACTCGCGGCGACGATGAAAAAGCCGCTTATCAGCTTTTATGACTACGGATGGGTGGAAGTGACGGACGCTGTGGAGGATATGGGCGTATTCGTCGACGTCGGTCTGTCAAAAGACGCGCTCGTCGCAACGG
Organism: Bacillus sp. YH3-2-B2; assembly: GCF_053663335.1. Classification (NCBI taxonomy): domain Bacteria; kingdom Bacillati; phylum Bacillota; class Bacilli; order Caryophanales; family Bacillaceae; genus Bacillus; species Bacillus sp. YH3-2-B2. The sequence goes on from NZ_JBSJQE010000001.1 coordinate 210,228, forward strand.
AGCACCTGCCTCCGTACAAATCCGTCTGGCCGCAAAAAGGCGACAGACTGTATTGCATGCTGAAGGTGACAAGCCGCGGACGCATGTTTGCCAAGCCGGCGCCTGAGGATATCATCAGTGAATTATTTACGGATGCAGAGGAAGACGTCATGAATAAAGACCTGACAGGCACGGTGTACAGACTGATCGCATCAGGCTCTTTTCTGATAACCGATGAAGGCATCCGCGCGTTTATTCACCCTTCAGAAAGAAAAGAAGAGCCGAGACTCGGCAGCCGCGTGACGGGGCGTGTCATCGAGGTGAAGGAAGACGGCTCCGTCAACATGTCCCTGCTGCCGAGAAAGCAGGATGCGCTTTCGGTTGACGCGGAGGAGATTCTGACCTATCTGAGATCAAGAAACGGCGCGATGCCTTACGGAGACAAAAGCGATCCTGACGATATCCGCGAACGGTTTCATTTAAGCAAAGCCGCCTTTAAGCGGGCGCTCGGGCACCTGATGAAAAACGGCAAAGTGTATCAGAAAGACGGCTGGACATACGAAAAACAATAAATTTTCTGCAAAAACATCGGTGAACCAAAACCGGTGTTTTTTATTTTCTCAAAAGCTCCTATATCCCTCATTTGTTTATCACCCTGCCGAACATACATATTTTATTGAAATAAAATATTCTGACATCCGAACCGATATATAACTATAGAAAAAAACAAAAGGAGAGTTTCAATGAGAAAAATGGCGATATTTGCGGCTGTACTGCTGCTTGCGCTCAGCACGGCGGGATGTGCCGGCAAATCCGAGGAGACGGCGGCCGAAAAAACGAAAACAATCGGCATCATGCTGACAGACAACGGCCTCGGCGACCAATCATTTAATGATTCAGGCTTTCAAGGTTTGATGAAAGCAAGAGACGAGCTCGGCATCACATTTGATTACAGAGAAATAAAAGACACCGGTACGTACGAAAAAGGACTGACCCAGCTTGTCCGGGAAGGCAATGATGTTGTTGTGGGGCTCGGTTACAGCATGCAGGCGGATTTAGAAAAGGTCGCCAAAAAATATCCGAAGCAGCGGTTTGTGCTGATTGATTCCGTATCAGACCTGGATAATGTCACCTCCGTCACGTTTAAAGAGGATGAAGGAAGCTTCTTAGCCGGAGCGCTGGCGGCTATGACGAGCAAAACCGGCACGATCGGATTTATCGGCGGTTCAGATGCCGATGTCATTAAACGGTTTAAGAAAGGCTATCTGAAAGGCGCGGAATCAGTCAAACCGAACATCCGCGTGCTGTCGGAAATCAGCGGTACGTTTGATGATGATAAGCTCGGGAAGCGCATCGCCCAAAACATGATCCGAAAAAAAGCCGATGTCCTGTTTACGGCGGCCGGCTTCACGGGTGTCGGCGCACTGAAAGAAGCGGAGGCGCGAAAAGTATACGCCATCGGTGTTGACAGCGATCAATATTACACCGCCGAGCACGCCGTTATCTCTTCTTTAGTGAAAAACGTCGACCATGTCATCTATGAATTGGCGAAAGATTTAAAAGACAACAAGGAGATCAAAAGCGGTGAGATCGTTTACGGACTGAAGGAAAACGGCATGGACTTAGCCAAGATCAGAGTTGTCAAAAACGCAGGCGGGCTGACGAAAAAGATCACGGATATGAAAAACAGTCTGATTGAAAAAGGAGGCGATTTGAAGTGACATTACGGACAAGGCTGCTCGTTAACGCAGCCGTTACGATGATTTGCTTCGCCGCCGTCATCGGCTTTACCATCGTAAACATGATGAAGATTCAGGCTTCAAATGAAGATGAAGTGGACACGCTGTTAAACGTCCAGGAAGCAAAAGCTGACCTTAATACGTTAAAAGAAAGCATCACCGGCTATTCCTATACGCTCGCAGACGCCCAGAAAGAAGATGTACGAAGCTATATGAAAAGCAGCTCAGACAAACTGGCGGCGCTCAAAAAAACGATGAGGGACGATGCGGACAAAGCCGCTTATGACAAACTCGCCAAAAAATACGAATCGTGGCAGGCGGAGGCGGACGCTGCTCTTGATTCGAAAAGCCCGGCTGAAGCGACAAGGACGGCGGCCCGCATCAACGGTCTTCTGAATGATATTTATATGCTGAATCTGAAAAGCCGGGATCACTATGAAGACATGCAGAAGCAGACGGCTGACCAGATTCAGTTTATCGTTTACAGCGCAGCCGTGCTGACCATCGTGATACTTGCCGTCACCGTCATATCTTCCATCAGGCTGACGAAGAGAATTGCAGGGCCGATCCGCCGCATGGCTGAAAATGCCCGCCGTATTGCAGGAGGGAACCTTGCTGTTGAAATGCTTGATTATAAAGGGAAGGACGAACTGAAAGAGCTGAATGACTCATTCGGAATGATGGCTGAACAGCTCCGCACCTTAATTCAGGCGATCGGAGAGGTCGGCCGTGAAGTCGAGACTTTTGCGGAAGGTTTGACGAAGGAAAACCAGACGCTGAAGGACATGACCGAGCAGGTGTCCGTATCGACGGAAGAAATGGCGCAAGGCTCCCAAACCATTTCAGAAGATCTGCAGCATGCGGTGCAATTCATTGAACAAATGGATGAACATTCAAAGGCGAACGCCGAACGTTCCAAACAAACGACGAGAAGCAGCGAAGAGACGATTGCGGCGGTGGCTGCGGGGCGAGGTGCTTTAGCCGAGACCAAGCAAGCCATTGATAAAAGCAATGAGACATCAAAAGAGATTTCCGAAGCCGCCGATCTCTTCATAGAGCATGCGGCAGGCATCAGTATGATGGCGCAGACCGTTTCCGACATTGCGGGCCAGACCAATCTGCTGTCCTTAAACGCCGCAATCGAGGCGGCCAGAGCAGGCGAGGCCGGAAAAGGATTTGCCGTCGTTGCCGAGGAGATACGGAAGCTCGCAGACGGATCAGCCAAAGCGACCGCGCAGATTTTCGATATGGTAAAGCAAATTGAAGACGGCATCACATCTATTACCGGAGCTGTCACGACCGGCGTCGCTTTAGCGGACAGACAGCAGGAGCTGATGGAGAAAACGTCAGAATCATTCGCCCATATTGAACAAAAAGCCGCCCATATTAAGGCGGAGCTTACTCAATTGGACGGACGGATCATCGAATCGAAACAGCTTGGTGAGCAAGTGCTGCATCATGCCGAAAGCATCAGCGCCGTCGTTCAGGAAACGGCTGCAGGAAGCGAAGAGATTTCTGCCTCCGCGCTTGAGCAGCTGTCTTCTTTTCATAAAATGGCGGAAAGCGTCAATAATCTGGTGAGCCTGACAGAGCGGTTAAACGATCAGGTCCGCCGGTTTACTTTGTAACAGACATCCGTGCGCAAAAAACAGCCCTCTTTCTTCTAAGACAAGAGGGCTGTTTTGCTTTTACAGATGGTCCGGTTTTTTGGAATTCTGGTTTTTTCCCGCCTGCCGGTTTTTTTCGGCAAGCCGGTTCTTTTTCTGATTTACGGCGTTATTGTCCAACGGTTTTTTGTCATCATCTTTCATGCGGCAAAGCCTCCCTTCTGTCCGTTAGGATGCCCGCCCGCATTGAAATTATGGCTTCAGGAAAAAAATCGCGAGCGTGCCCGGCCCGGAGTGGGCGCCGATCGCAGAGCCGATTGAATGAAGAATGATCTCTTTCGGATGGAACGCTTCTTCAATCATTTCCTTCATCCCAATCGCCGTCTCTTCATTATCTGCATAGCTGATTCCCACGGTTTGATCCGCCCAATCGCCGCCTTCTTCCTTCATCATTTCTATAATCCGTTTAAACAGTTTCTTCTGTCCGCGCAATTTTTCGAGCGGCACGAGCCTGCCGTCATCCACATGCAGAATCGGTTTGATGTTCAAAAGCCCCCCGACAAAAGCGGACGTTTTTGAAATTCTGCCGCCCCGCGCGAGATAGGCGACGTCATCGACCGTAAATATATGTTTCATCCGTGCGCAAAAGTTCTTTACAGACGTTTCGATTTCTTGTATTGTATTCCCGTTAACACAGAGTGTTTGCGCGTGCATCACCGCGAGGCCGCAGCCCAGTGAAGCGCATTTGGAATCTACAATCCGTAAATCAAAATCGGGAAATTCCTCTTTTACTTCATTGGCGATCATTACGGCCGTCTGATAGGTGCCGGAAAGACCTGAGGAAAAGGAGATGTATATCGCCGGTTCTCCCAGTTCCGCGTATTGTAAAAATACTTTTTTTATCGTATCCGGTGATGCCTGGGATGTTTTCGGAACTTTCCCTTCCCGCATCGCTTGAAAGATATGATCCGCCTGAATGGTGACCGCGTCCTCATATTCGTTTCCGTCAAGTGTTACGTGCAGCGGAATGAACCCGATCCGGTTTTCTTCAATATAAGATTTCGGCAGGTCAGAGGCGCTGTCAGCAATAAGGTGAACTGTCATCATAATTCCCTTCTTTCCGGTTGGTGAGAGTGATGCCAACTATATCATATAAATTTGGCAAAATAGTGTTCAAAACTTTATTTTAAGGGAAAAGCTAATAATGAAAATGAGCGGAGGAGCAAGCCATGGTACTAGAACAAGTAAAAAAATTAGCAATCGTCGTCATCGGCGCGTTTCTGTATGCGGCGGGACTGAATTTATTCCTGATACCGGCGAATGTATATGCCAGCGGTTTTACCGGTGTCGCCCAGCTGCTGTCAAGCGTCGTTGATCAATACGCCCCCTTTTATATTTCGACAGGAGTTCTCATGTTCCTCTTAAACATTCCCATCGGTGTGTTAGGGTGGCTGAAAGTCGGCAGATCATTCACCGTGTACAGCATATTAAGCGTAGCGCTGACGTCCGTCTTTATGGGGATTCTCCCGGAAATGAGACTGTCACACGATATTCTTCTGAATACCGTATTCGGAGGAGTCATCTCAGCTATCGGCATCGGTTTAACGCTGAAATTCGGCGCTTCGACAGGCGGTCTTGATATCGTGTCGATGGTGCTGGCCAAATGGAAGGATAAACCGGTCGGCACATATTTCTTCATTTTGAACGGGATTATCATTTTGACGGCAGGATTATTGCAAGGATGGGAGAAAGCATTATATACCCTTGTCGCTCTGTATGTCACAACAAGGGTGATTGACGCCATTCACACGCGCCACATGAAACTGACCGCCATGATCGTTACAAAAAAAGCTGATGAAATCAAAGAAGCGATTTACGGGAAAATGGTCCGAGGCATTACGACGGTGCCGGCAAAAGGCGCTTACACAAACGAACAGAAAGAAATGATGATCATCGTCATCACGCGGTACGAATTGTATGACCTTGAGAAAATCGTGAAAGAAGTCGACCCGAAAGCCTTCACAAACATCGTGCAAACGACGGGGATCTTTGGTTTCTTCAGAAAAGACTGATAGGAGCGGATAGAATGAAGTGGCTGTTTGGCCTGTTATTACCGGTCATTTTATTGATCGGATGCAGCAGTCAATCCGGGCAGAAGGAGCCCGCTGAGGAGGTATCCGGAGAGATGAATGAACAGCAAGCGGAATTAGCCGTAAATCCTGTGCAGACAGATCAGCAGATCGAATTTCAAATGTCTTTAAAAAACAAAAGCGAAAGCCCGATCGATTTCACATTCAGCTCAGGGCAGAAATTCGAACTGACCGTACATGACCAACATTACAAAGAACTGTACCGCTATTCAAAAGACAAAATGTTTACCCAGGCGTTTCAGACCGTGACCTTAATGCCGAATGAAACGTATGACTTTTCAGATGTGTGGAAGAACGTGCCCGGTCCGGGAACATACACGGTGACGGTGACATTTTTAGGGAAGTCCGATCAGATCGGAAAAAGACTGAAAACGGTAAAAACATTTGAAGTAAAATAAAAAAGCGGCGCCCTCATCTCAAACGGGGCGCCTTTTTTTATTGCAATTTCTCCAGCTGATCCTGAAATTGGTGCAGCTGCTGACGTTCTGCATCCGTCGAATTGGCGTACGCGGAAGACACGGCATTTTTGGCGCGTGAGACAGCTTTTTCCTGGTCGCCGTCCTCGAAACCGTTAGCAATCATGACGGCCTGCTGGACAAATGACTTGGCTTGAGAAAACAGTTCGTTTCTCATTAAAAGTCAACCTGCCTTTCAGCCGAATCTTTTGCTGCATCATGCTGTGCTTCCTCTAATGTAGACCGATATGGAAATCTTGCGTCATGAAGACTGACAGAGTCCTTGCCTTGCTGAATAAACCGTTTTGATTTGTTTCGTTTACCCATTGCAATGTCCCCCTTCCATATTTAGACGAGATGAGTCGTCTGTTTTAGTATGGGCGGAAGGCTTTGTGTTATGAGCGGGAAAACCTCACAGGGAGAAATAGGATTTTAAAAAATCGGCGATTCCGTCCGCTTCATTTGAACCCGTGACGCGATCGGCGGCCTGTTTGACTTCATCCGTGCCGTTTTCCATCGCTACGCCGCACCCGGCAAATCGAAGCATTTCAAGATCGTTGTCTTCGTCGCCGAACGCGATGATCCGTTCTCTCGGCACTTGGTAATAGTCGCTGATTTTCTTCAGGCCGACCGCTTTATTCATCCCGTGTTTAATAATTTCAATCACATGCCAAGGAGCCGCCCATCTTCTGTGGTCAATGACCTCGGCGTGCACATCGGATAAATGCGCGCGTATGTCCGCGACGTCCTCTTCCTTCGCGTGAATCAATACGGACGTCACATCCTCTTGGACCGTTTCGCGCAGATCGCCGAATGTGACATTCGCCGTATTCATATGAAACGCCTCAATTAAATGCTCATCATGATAATGGAAGTACACATCATCAATGATCTCAGCGAGCACATTATGTATTTGGTAGGTCTCTGTAAGTTCGGCAAGCTGTCTGACCACATCGACAGATAAAGACGTGTGGTATCGTCCCCATGACTCGTCTTTCGGGTGGTGGACAAACGCTCCGTTAAAATTGACAATCGGCGTTGTCAGCCCAAGCTCGTCATAATACATCGAACTGGAACGGAAAGGGCGGCCGGTTGAGATGCAGACATGATGGCCCGCTTCTTTCAGCGTCTGAATCGTCCGTGCCGTTTCAGGGGAAATGGTTTTATCATCTTTTAATAAGGTTCCATCCAGATCTAAGGCGATGAGGTAAGGTTTTGTCTCCATAAATAACTCCTTTTGTCATATAATTTGCTGTTTTTCTCTTATGTACAGTGTAGCTTTTTACCATCTTTATTGTCTACATGTTACACTTATGATTATGGTTATCCTAAGGAGGGAGTCAACGTGATTCTTATTGATCATCAAACCGTATCAGGCATTCCGTTTTTACATATTGTAAAAGAAGAAAATCGGGACCGTCCCGCTCCCCTTGTTTTCTTTATTCACGGTTTTACAAGCGCGAAGGAGCATAATCTTCATTTCGCTTACCTGCTTGCTGAAAAGGGTTTCAGAGCCGTGCTGCCGGAAGCTCTTTACCACGGTGAACGCGCTGAACAGCTGTCAGCAGAAGAGCTCGCCGTCCATTTTTGGGACATTGTCTTAAATGAAATCGAGGAGCTTGACGTGCTGAAAAAGGATTTTGAAGCGCGCGGTCTGATTGAAGACGGGCGGATCGGTCTTGCGGGGACGTCAATGGGCGGAATTACGACATTCGGCGCGATGGCCGCGTATGATTGGGTCAAAGCCGGCGTCAGTCTGATGGGAAGTCCGAACTATACGGCATTTTTTCAGCAGCAGATTGACCACATTCAAAAGCAGGACATCGACATTGACGTCACAAAAGAACAGGTCGATGAACTGTTTGCGCGGCTCAAACCGTTCGATCTCAGTCTGGAACCGGAAAAACTCCGCAGCCGCCCGCTGCTGTTCTGGCACGGTGTTCAAGACAAAGTCGTTCCGTATGCACCGACCCGCGGATTTTATGAAACGATTAAACCTCATTACAGCAGCCGGCCCGACCATCTTCAGTTTCTGAAAGACGAACGGGCTGATCATAAAGTCCCGAGATACGCCGTTTTAGAAACCGTCGCCTGGTTCGATAAGCATTTATAAAGCACAAAGGTGTTAACAAAAGCCGCTTTTACGTTATACTGAGGAAAAAGGAGTGATGGAACGTGGAAGAAGCATTAAAAGAAAACATCATGGGCGCCTTGGAGCAGGTTGTTGACCCTGAGCTCGGCGTCGATATCGTCAATCTCGGCCTTGTATACGACGTTGATATGGATGACGACGGCCTGACGCACGTTACGATGACACTGACATCAATGGGGTGCCCGCTCGCTCCGATCATCGTCGACGAGGTGAAAAAAGCGCTCGCCGACATTCCGGATGTAAAAGAGACGGAGGTCCACATCGTCTGGAATCCGCCGTGGACAAGAGACAAAATGTCACGCTACGCAAAAATCGCATTAGGGATTCAGTAATAAGAAAATGCACCCCGGATTTTAGGTACATCCTAAAGTTTGGAGGTGCTTTTCTTTTGTCTGCATATAAGCGACAGTGAGGGCTTGTTTTGGATTGCAAACAAACCTTTATATATAAAATTTCATATGAGGTTTATCTTTTTTGTAATAGGACAGTCTGTCCTGGAGTGTACCTGTGCGGAATTCAAATTTATGTCCATCGGGATCAGTAAAATAAATTGACTTTTGATCTTGCTTATCCCTAGGACGCCCATTTAATATATTTACATTTAGATTTTTTAACCTTTGATGTATTGCATCAAAATCTTTTGGGTCAATTGTAAAGGCTGTATGCGTATAGGATTTATGTATTTCATTTCTTGGTATATCCGCCTCTAAGTTAAGTGCAAGCCAAAGCCCGTTCAGATCAAAATATGCTGTCTTTTGTCCTTTAACCAGGAGTTGTGCATGAAATACTTTCTCATAAAATTCTATAGATTTTTCCAAATCTGAAACAGAAAAAAGAAGATGATTGATCCCTTTTATGTTCATTTTCCCCACCTCATTTAACATCTTTGCTTTAAATAATCCCTTTGGTAATACATCTGCATATATATCGATTATATACTGACTAAAAAATCATTTTTAGGGATTTCTGTGTATTTTTTATGCCTGGTGTTTTCCGGATGACCGTTTTGAACTGTACTAAACATGATTCTGCCGGGCGCCGTTTTGTCTGCTTTGTCGCTGCAGACCGGCGTGCGGAAAGAAGGGCAAGTCACTAAAAAAACCAAGTTTCCCGCCATTCGGGGTTTTTTGCGGTATCGGATTAAAAAGGAAAAAAACGGACGGAGGCATGATATAATAGACCGGCTGCATGCGAGGGAGGAACCCATGAAGAAAAAATTACTTCTCATTATCCTTAGCATTCTTGTTTATACGGCGCTGTTCGCTGTTTCCGCCTTTCACAAAGAGCCGGAGCGGCAGGCAGGGACAATGACGGATGTCAGCCGTCTCATGCCCGTGAAAATTAAGCAGACGGTCAAAGGAAAAGAGAAAGAAACATTGGTCGAAACGATTAAGGAAGCAAAGAGAAAGCATTTGAAGATCTCAATCGCAGGCGCCCAGCACTCAATGGGCGGCCAGACGTATTATGAAGATGGTATCGTTCTCGACATGACGGGCTACAACAAAATACTCGGTCTCGACCGAAAGAAAAAAATCATCAGAGTGCAGGCGGGAGCGACGTGGAATGATATTCAGCGCTATGTCAATCCGTATGGGCTCGCGGTAAAAGTCATGCAATCGCAAAACATTTTTACGATCGGGGGCTCACTGAGCGCCAACGCCCACGGCCGGGATATCCGGTACGGTTCGCTGATTGATACGGTCAAATCGTTTCATCTTTTAAAGGCGGACGGCAAAGTCATCACCGTTACTCCGAAAGATGACCTGTTTTCAGCCGTCATCGGCGGCTACGGCCTGTTCGGCGTCATCCTTGACGCGGATATTGAGCTGACGGATGATGAGCTTTATGAAATGAAAACGAAACGCATGAACGCTGATACATACAGTCAATATTTTACGCAGCATGTTCAGCGCAACCCCGCCGTGCGCATGCATCTCGCGCGGATCGCAACAGGGGATAAAGGCTTTTTACACGATATGTATGTGACTGATTACACACTCTCAGACAACCAGAAAGAATTAAAGCGGCACAATGAACTGAAAGAAGATGAGCATCCGGCGCTGACGAAATTCGCGCTCGGCCTCTCCCGCCGGTATGACTGGGGAAGAAATTGGTTCTGGTCCACCCAGCAGTCTTATTTTCTCAGCCAAAACGGCGTGAAAGTCTCCAGGAACAATGTCATGCGGTCAGAATCGAAGTTTTTGGAATATGAAAACACGGACAACACCGACGTGCTTCAAGAATACTTCGTGCCCGTCGGCGAATTTGCGCCGTACATTCATGATTTACGCAAGACGCTGTCACATGAAGAGCTCAATCTCGTAAATATTACGATCCGCTACGTGCAAAAAAATGAAAAAGCCGATCTGTCATACGCAAAGGAAGACATGTTTTCACTCGTTCTTTTAATCAATGAAGGGTTTTCAAAAGACAGCCAGGCGAGTACAGCGCGGATTGTCAGAAAAATGACGGATACGGCATTGCGCCACCGCGGCAGTTATTATCTGCCGTATATGCTGTATCAAACGAAAGAGCAGATGCGCGAGGCATATCCGAAAAGCGATACGTTCTTTCGGAAAAAACACAAATATGATCCCGATGACTTGTTTATGAATTATTTTTATCAGAGGTACAAATCATGAAACACAACCATTTAAAATGGCTGATCCTGTCTCAGAGCAGTGTCTTTTTTGCCGGCAGCCTGATCTTTCCGTTTTATATTTTATTTATTAAAAACATCGGTTCCAGCTACACGCAATTCGGTCTATCATACGGCTTGTTCGGCCTGAGCGGCGCATTGATTCATCCGCTGCTCGGCCGGCTGTCGGCAAGACTGGATCCCCGCTGGTTCCTGATGGCGAATTCGTGGGGGATGTCGGTGCTTCTTCTGACGCTCCCGCACATTACCGGCGTACACCAGGTTTATGTTGTGCAGGTACTTTTGGGCCTGTTCGGCGCCATGCAAAAACACGGCGAGAAAATCATGATCGCCGATTACACTGACGGCGGGGAGCGGGGGAAAAAAGTCGGCAGCTATCATTTCTGGACAGCCGTATTTTCAGCTGCCGCCATTATTCTCGGCGGGTTTCTCGCTGATTTCTTTACGGTTTATATTATTTTTTACGCCAGCTCCGTGCTGTTTTTTATAAGCGGGCTGATGATGCTGAAAAAAACAGGCTGATCCGATCAGCCTGTTTTTCTTATGAACCCCCCTCGATCGACAGGGGGTTTTTTGTCAGCGAAAACCGATGGAAAATGAATGAAAAAATATTAAATATACAATTGAATTAATTTTTATTCATGTTATAATGTTAAATAATTTCACAAAAACCAAGAAGGTGAACCCGTTGAAAATAGGTATTATAGGCGCGACTGGTTATGGAGGCGCCGAACTTGTCAGGATTCTTAACCATCACCCTTATACAGAAGATTGTATATTATATTCATCGAGCGACGAAGGGAAAGAATATGTCGCTTCATATCCGCATTTGAGGAATATAGCGTCACAATCACTTCAGCCGCTTCATATAGAAACGATTCGAAACGAAATTGATGTCATGTTTATAGCCGCGCCGCCCGGCGTTTCCGGAGAGTGGTCGCCCAAGCTGGCGGAGGCGGGCATCCCGGTCATTGATCTATCCGGCGATCTGCGGATTCAAAACCCGGCCGTGTATGAAAAGTGGTATAAGCGGAAGGCCGCGTCGAAAGGAACGATTCAAAGCGCGGTTTACGGTTTAGCCGAACTGCAAAAAGAAGAGATTCAGACTGCTAAGCTGATTGCCAATCCGGGATGTTTTCCGACGGCTGTGCTGCTCGGGCTCGCCCCGCTGGCGAAGAATAAGCTTTTACAAGATTCATTTCTGATTGTTGATGCGAAAACAGGCGTATCCGGTGCCGGCCGAAAAGCATCCATGGGCACTCATTATTCTGAGCTGAATGATAATTTTAAAATTTATAAGGTTAATGAGCATCAGCATACTCCGGAAATTGAACAGCAATTAGCGGCTTGGCAGCCCGGCACAGGTCCGATCACGTTTTCCGCACATTTGGCGCCGATGACAAGGGGCATTATGGCGACGATATATACGGAGGCTCCCCCTGGTATGTCTGCTGCACAGGTAAGAGAATTGTATTCCGAATTCTACAAAGATTCATATTTTGTCAGAATCAGGCCGGAAGGTGAATTTCCGGCGACGAAAGAGGTATACGGCAGCAATTTTTGTGATATCAGTGTCACCGTGGATGAGAGAACAAACCGTGCCACCATCGTTTCTGTCATAGATAATCTGATGAAAGGCGCCGCAGGGCAGGCGGTTCAAAATTTAAATATCATGAATGGCTGGCAGGAAGAAACGGGACTTACGATGACGCCAGTCTATCCATAGAACGAAAGAGGGATTCGAAAATATGATTCAGCTGAGTGAGGAAATCACGAAAATAAAAGGCGGCGTATCCTCGCCGAAAGGGTTTGAGGCAAAGGGCGTGCACTGCGGCCTGCGCTATTCAAAAAAAGATCTCGGAGCGATTATCAGCGAAGCGCCTGCAGTCAGTGCGGCGGTATATACGCAGAGCCATTTTCAGGCAGCGCCCTTGAAAGTGACGCAAGAGAGCTTAAAAAAAGAGGCCGTGCTTCAGGCGGTTATTGTCAACAGCGCGATTGCCAACGCCTGTACGGGAGACCAAGGATTAAAGGACGCCTATGAAATGCGGGACGGCTTCGCGAGCCAGCTCGGCATTGAGCCGGAGCTTGTTGCGGTTTCGTCAACCGGGGTGATCGGCGAGCTTTTAGACATGAAAAAAATTCAGGCGGGCATTGAACAGCTCGGTCAAGCGCCGTCAGTGTCCGGAGCATTTGAAGAAGCCATTTTGACGACGGATACAGTGACGAAACAGACGTGTTATGAACTGGTGATCGGCGGAGACATCATCACGATCGGCGGAGCGGCGAAAGGCTCCGGCATGATCCACCCCAACATGGCGACAATGCTCGGCTTTGTCACAACGGACGCGGCCGTGGAAGAACAGGCGCTCAAAAACGCGCTCAGAGAGATTACGGATGTTTCATTTAACCAAATCACCGTTGACGGAGAAACATCGACGAATGACATGGTGCTTGTGATGGCGAACGGCTGCGCGGGGAATGATTGCCTGACGGAGCAGCACCCTGACTGGCCGGCATTTAAAAAGGGGTTAAAGCTTGTATGCGAAGACCTTGCCAAAGATATTGCCAGAGACGGTGAAGGAGCGACGAAATTAATTGAAGCCAGAGTCGAAGGCGCGAAAAATAACCTTGAGGCGAATATTATCGCCAAAAAAATCGTCGGCTCAAGCCTTGTGAAGACCGCCGTTTACGGCACTGACGCCAACTGGGGGCGTATCATCGGCGCCATCGGGCACAGTGCGGCAAGTGTAACGGCCGAACAAGTGGAAGTTTTCCTCGGCGGTCAGTGTCTGTTTAAACACAACGAACCTCAGCCGTTTTCGGAAACTGATGCCAAGGAGTACTTATCAGGTGATGAAATTACGATTGCAGTCCGCCTGCAGGAAGGCTCCGGCAGCGGCCGGGCATGGGGCTGTGACTTAACCTATGATTATATCAAAATCAATGCGAGCTATCGCACATAGCAAAGGGGAGCGGCATGAAGAAAACCATCGTTTTTAAGTGCGGCGGCAGTGTAATCCGCGAGTTATCCGCCGATTTTTTTCAAAATGTAAAAGAGCTTATGCAATCGGGCTGGAACCTTGCCGTCGTGCATGGAGGCGGCCCGGACATTTCAAGAATGCTGAAAACATTGCAGATTGAAACGGAATTTGTCGATGGACAGCGGAAAACGACCAAACCGGTGCTGGAAACAGCGGAAATGGTCTTGTCAGGGACGATCAATAAATTTTTCGTAACCGAACTCGCGAAAAACGGGCTGAAAGCCGCGGGAATATCAGGAAAGGACGGCGGTCTCCTTCAAGCATCTTACCTTAATCAAGACAAATACGGAGAAGTCGGCGAAATACAAAAAACCGATCCGTCAATCATTCACGCATTAATGAAAGAAGGCATCATTCCCGTTATCGCTCCGCTTTCCATGACAAGTGATTTCGAAACGCTGAACGTCAATGCAGACGCCGCGGCATCGGCCGTCGCTTCAGCCTTACACGCCGATAAACTTTTATTTGTCACGGATGTCGAAGGAATTATGGACGGAGAGAGCAGGCTGGATACTTTGACGCCGCAAGAAATTCAGGCCCTTATCGATGACGGCGTAATTTCAGGGGGGATGATTCCGAAGGTAAACTCGGCATTATCGGCACTGAGTGAAGATGTCGCGGAAGTGATGATCGTAAACGGAAAAGGAGCGTTTTTCACCAATCAAGCCTTCCGAGGAACAAAAATCGTCAAAGAAAAGGAGAGCGTGTCATGAGCAGCCTATTTCAAACCTACAGCCGCTGGCCTATCGATATTAAAAAAGCGAAAGGGACAATCGCAGAGGATGAAAACGGAAAAACGTATCTCGATTTTATTCAGGGCATCGCCGTTTCCAATCTCGGCCATTGTCATGATGCGGTGACAGAAGCGGTGAAAGAACAGCTTGACAGCGTATGGCACGTTTCCAATCTGTTTGAAAATGATCTTCAGGAAAAAGCCGCGGCAAAGCTTGCCGGACATAGCGAGGGGGATCTCGTTTTCTTCTGCAACAGCGGAGCCGAAGCGAATGAAGGCGCCATTAAGCTTGCCCGTAAAGCAACGGGAAAAACAAAAATCGTAACATTCCATCAATCCTTTCACGGACGGACCTATGCGGGGATGGCCGCCACCGGACAAGACAAAATCAAGACCGGTTTCGGACCGATGCTTCAAGGCTTTCACTATCTTCCGTTCAATGATCCGTCGGCATTCAGCACGCTTTCAAAAGAGGATGATATCGCCGCCGTCATGCTTGAGACGGTGCAGGGAGAAGGGGGAGTCAATCCTGCCTATCGGGAATTCATCGAAGCCTTACAGACATTTTGCAAAGACAAACAGGCGCTGCTGATCGCAGACGAGATTCAAACCGGAATCGGCCGGACGGGCAAGGCATTCGGCTATGAGCATTTCGGCATTTCCCCGGACATTATCACTGCTGCGAAAGGGCTTGGAAACGGTTTTCCCGTCGGAGCCGTGATCGGCAAAAAGAAGCTTGGCGACGCCTTTACGCCGGGTACGCATGGTACGACTTTCGGCGGCAATAAGCTCGCCATGGCAGCTGTGAAAGCAACTTTGGACATTGTGTTTCAGCCGGACTTTCTCCAGGCGGCGGCAGACAAAGGCTCTTTTTTAAAAGCGCAGCTGAACCGTGAACTGACAGGGCCTTTTGTAAAAGAAATCCGCGGAAAAGGGTTATTAATCGGCATTGAATGCGCAGGTCCCGTGTCCGGCATCATCGGAGATCTGCAGGAACGCGGGCTTCTCGTGCTTCCGGCCGGACCGAATGTCATCAGGCTGCTCCCGCCGCTTACGGTTTCTGAAGAAGAAATGCTGTCGGCCGTCAGTATGCTGAAAGCAGCGATCGAAGCGCATTCGGCAGTGAAACGGTAATTTTTTTCGATATAAAGGTATAAAAATTCATATTTTTAATTAATTATTCATCAAGAGGTGGGCTTTAGATGAAAGGCTATTTAGTATTGGAAGACGGAACATCATTCGGCGGTGAACTTGAAAAAGAGGCCCGCTGTGTTGGCGAAGCTGTTTTTTTCACCGGAATGACGGGCTATCAGGAAGTGCTTACAGACCCGTCATATAAGGGGCAGATTATCGTCTTTACGTATCCGCTGATCGGAAACTACGGAATTAATGAAAAAGACCTTGAAAGTAAAATTCCTCAAGTCAAGGCTGTTGCCGTCTATGAAGCGTGTGAACATTTTTCTCACCATGAAGCAGTCTCAAGCTTGAGAGAGTATTTAAATAAATGGAACATCCCGCTCTTAACCGAAGTGGATACACGGGCCGTCGTCAAAACCATCCGCTCCGGCGGCACGATGAACGCTGCCGTGTCAACAACAGGAGAAATTCCCGCAGCATCCGGAACACAAAACCCGGCGGAGCTGGCGCAGTCTGAAGACATCACTTCAATGGGGAACGGAGACCGGCATATTGCGCTGATTGATTTCGGTTATAAAAAATCAATCGCCTCGTCACTTGTAAAGCGCGGCTGTAAAGTAACGGTCATTCCGTATCAGCAGATGGACGCCGTTTATGACATTCAGCCTGACGGAATCGTGCTCTCAAACGGCCCGGGCGACCCGAAAGCGATTGCGCCGTACATGAACCGGATTACATCTTTACTCAGTGATTTCCCTGCACTCGGCATTTGCCTCGGGCATCAGCTGATTGCCCTGGCTTTCGGAGGAAATACGTATAAGCTGCCGTTCGGCCACAGGGGTGCCAACCATCCGGTCATTGACCGGAAAACGAAACGGGTGTTTATGACAAGCCAGAACCACAGCTATGTCGTCGATGAAGCGTCAATTGACGAAAACGAGCTGTCCATCAGATTTCATCATGTCAATGACACATCAGTGGAAGGGCTCATTCATAAGCGCCTTCCCGTATTAAGCGTCCAGTTCCACCCTGAAGCTCACCCCGGACCGGCTGAGAGCGAGTGGATATTTGATGAATTTCTAGAGAAAGTGATACCAGCAAGGAGAGAAATCGCTCATGCCTAAAGATACAACCATTTCCAGCATATTAGTCATCGGCTCCGGCCCCATCATCATCGGCCAGGCGGCAGAATTTGATTATTCAGGAACGCAGGGCTGCATGGCTCTGAAAGAAGAAGGATACCGCGTTATTCTAGTCAATAACAACCCGGCAACGATTATGACGGATGAGGCGTTTGCCGATGAAATATATTTTGAACCGCTCACAACCGACAGCATCGAGGCCATTATTGAAAAAGAAAAACCCGACGGTCTGCTTGCCAATTTGGGCGGCCAGACGGCATTGAATTTAGCCGTTAAGCTTGAAGAAGCAGGCGTGCTGAAGAAGCATCACGTCAAGCTCTTAGGAACATCGGTGGAAACCATTCAAAAAGGCGAAGACCGGGAGCAGTTCCGCGCTCTGATGAAAGAGCTCGACCAGCCCGTTCCGGAAAGCGAAATCGTCGATAACGAAGAAGACGCCCTCCGCTTCGCTGAGTCTATCGGATTTCCGGTTATTCTGAGACCGGCGTACACGTTAGGCGGAAAGGGAGGCGGAATCGCGAAAACGAAAGAAGCGTTTCAGACGCTTATTAAACAGGCGCTGTTAGCAAGCCCGATCAGCCAATGCCTCGTCGAGAAAAGCATCGCCGGATTTAAAGAAATCGAATATGAGGTCATGCGCGACAGCAATCATACATGCATCACCGTCTGCAATATGGAAAACATCGATCCCGTCGGCGTGCATACAGGAGACTCTATCGTCGTCGCACCGTCCCAGACGTTAACGGATGAAGAATATCAGATGCTGCGTTCAGCAAGCCTGGCGATTATTTCGGCGCTGGATGTGGTCGGCGGCTGCAACATTCAATTTGCGCTGGATCCGTTCAGCAAACAGTACTATGTCATTGAAGTGAACCCGCGTGTCAGCCGTTCATCGGCCCTCGCGTCAAAAGCAACCGGCTACCCGATTGCCAAAATGGCGGCGAAACTTGCCGTCGGCTATACGCTCGACGAACTGAAAAATCCGCTGACGGGCTCTACTTATGCAAGCTTTGAACCGGCGCTTGATTATGTCATCGTCAAATTCCCGCGCTGGCCGTTTGATAAATTTAAACATGCCGACCGCACGCTCGGAACGAAGATGAAAGCGACGGGAGAGGTCATGGCGATCGAAAGAAATATGGAAGCGGCCATTCAAAAAGCGGCGGCCTCCCTTGAGCTGAAAACGATCGGCACCCGCCTGCCTGAACTCGGCGGCTGTACGATCAATCAGCTGTGGGAATTAGCGGTAACGCCGGATGACCGGAGATTTTTCGTCGTCATGGAACTGTTAAGCCGCGGTGAAACGATAGAAGATATCCATGCCAAAACGAAAATTGACCCGTTTTTTCTCCATGTATTCCGAAATATCATCACATTGGAAAACAAGCTGATGGAAGAAGGGGATCATCTGTCTGTCCCGCTTTTAAAGCAGGCGAAGGTAAAAGGCTTCACGGATGTCATGATCGCATCTCTCACGGGAAAAACGGAAGAAGACATCCGTGCTCTCAGAAAGAAATCAGGCATCGTCCCGTCGTTTAAAATCGTAGATACATGCGCCGCTGAATTTGATGCCAAGACGAATTATTTCTACTCCACCTACCTTGGGGAAAGCGACGGAGATGTCAGCCGAAAAGAGAAAAAACGCGCACTCATCATCGGCTCAGGCCCGATCCGCATCGGTCAGGGAGTGGAATTTGATTACAGCGCCGTCCACGGCGTCCTGACCCTGCAAAAGCTGGGATATGAAACGATTATGATCAATAACAATCCGGAAACAGTAAGCACGGATTATGAAATCGCCGACCGGCTTTATTTTGAACCGCTGACGACAGAACATATTTTAAACGTGGCGGAACATGAAAACATTGATTTTGCCATCGTCCAGTTTGGGGGACAGACCGCGATCAATGCCGCTGAACCGCTGGAAAAAGCGGGCATTCCGCTGCTCGGAACATCCTTTGAAACCCTTGATGCGCTGGAGGATCGGGATCTGTTTTATCAGCTGCTTGATGATCTTGATCTTAAACATGCCAAAGGCGAAACCGCTTATTCAAAAGAAGAAGCAACGGAAAAAGCAAGCCGGATCGGCTACCCCGTGCTGATCCGTCCGTCTTATGTCATCGGGGGGATGGGCATGATCGTCGTTCATTCAGAAGCGCAAATGTCAGAGCTGCTGGAAAAAGAAGCGGGCATGCCGTACCCGATTTTGATTGATCAGTACATTACAGGAAAAGAATTGGAGATCGATCTGATTTCCGACGGACATGAAGTATTCGTGCCGACTTACACAGAGCACATTGAACGGGCCGGCGTCCATTCGGGCGACAGTTTTGCGATTCTTCCGGGTCCGTCTGTCACACCTGATATGCAGCGGAATATAAAAGAGGCCGCCGAAAAAATCGCGGTAAAACTGGCTTTTAAAGGCATTATGAACATTCAGTTTGTCATTGATGACAAAGGGGATATTCTCGTTCTTGAAGTGAATCCCCGGGCAAGCCGCACGGTTCCTGTCGTGTCTAAGGTGATGGGGGTGCCGATGATCCCGCTTGCCGCCAGATTGCTGGCGGGCGCTTCCCTTAAAGACATCAAGCCCGAGGTTCAAAATCAGCACGGAACTGCAGTGAAATTCCCGGTTTTTTCTTCTCACGCCATTCAGGATGTGGACGTAAAGCCCGGGCCGGAAATGAAGTCGACCGGAGAAGGCATGTGTGTCGCGTTTGACGCAGAAAGCGCTCTGAAAAAAATCTACGCGCACGTCTGGGAGAAAAAAGGCAGCATCTATCTGGAAGGCTGTGATGCGGAATTGGAACGTCAGGCTCAAGAGGCGGGTTTTACCGTATGCAAAGATGCGTTCCCGGCATGGGCAGAGCGAAAGGATAAAGCGGTCCATATTAATTTCAATCACTCTGAAGAAGCGCGTAAACAACGGATCGAAGCCATGACGCACGGTGTGACGGTCTTTACTGAATCGGAAACCGTAAAGGCATTTTTAGCAAGCGGCTCCGGCAAACCTCAGCCTGTATCGCTCAAAGATCTTTATCAAAAGGAAGTGGCATCATGCACACAATAAAAGCGGAACACACATTAACCCATTTGTACGGCAAAGATTTTCTTTCATTAAAAGATGTCAGCCCGTCAGACATCAATGCGCTTCTGACAGAAGCTTCATTATTAAAACAACATCCGATACAGCCGATTTTCCAAGGGAAAACATTGGCGATGATTTTTGAAAAATCTTCAACCCGCACACGTGTGTCTTTTGAAGCGGGAATGGCCCAGCTCGGAGGAACGGGACTATTTCTTTCAAGCAGTGACCTGCAGCTTGGGCGGGGGGAGACGGTCGCGGATACGGCGAAGGTGCTGTCCGGCTTCGTTGATGCCATTATGATCCGCACCTTTGAGCATGAAAAAGTCGAAGAGCTTGCCGAGCATGCAGACATTCCTGTCATAAACGGGCTGACCGACCGGTATCACCCGTGTCAGGCACTCGCGGATCTGTTAACGATACAAGAAATAAAAGGAAAATTAAAAGGAGTAAAAGTCGCCTATATCGGTGACGGAAATAATGTCGCGCATTCACTTATGATCGGCTGCGCAAAAATGGGCTGTGACATTGCGGTTGCTTCGCCGAAAGGCTATGAAGCAGAGGAAGAGGCGGTGAATGCCGCGAGAGAAGCAGCGGCTGTTTCCGGAGCGAAAATCACCCTTACCGAAAATCCGCAGGAAGCGGTACGGGATGCAGACGTGATTTACTCCGACGTCTTCACGAGCATGGGGCAGGAGGAAGAGACGCAGCAGCGGCTGAATGTGTTTGCACCGTATCAAGTCAACGCCTCACTCGTCAGTCTCGCCAAACCCGACTATACATTTTTGCATTGCCTGCCGGCGCATCGGGAAGAAGAGGTCACGTCCGAAATTATCGACGGTCCGAACTCGGCGGTATTCCAGCAGGCGGAAAACCGGCTTCACGCGCAAAAAGCGCTCCTGAAAGCTCTTCTTTACAAACAGGATGAACAAAAAAACCGCTGAATCTCATTCAGCGGTTTTTGATATTTCTCCGCATACAAGCGCATACTACATAAAAAAGAAAAAGGAGGAAATGACGTGGGACAGCAGCATCAATTCCGACCGGGGCAAAAAGCGCCGAATAACGGTGTGTACGTTGAAATCGGCGAAACGGGAAGCATGGTCAAAAACCCGCAAAAAATCAAGCTTACGGTGGGAGAAATGTTCCCTGAAACTTCAAACCACAACAGATTGTGGACGTACCAGCGAAAACCGTGAACACAAAAAAACCTGCTGAATAGCAGGTTTTTTTATTTAATGCTGGTTTGCATCCTGTTTGACAGGCATGATCTCCGCAAGAACAAAGACTAGCACCGCAATAACCACGGCAATAACGGATGATTGCTTGAAATTGTACGCCGCGCTGTTCATGGAGGCGATCAAATAACAGGCCATATGTGTTAAAAGGAACGTCCAAATAAAACCGATAACTAACCGCACGTTTCCACCTCGTCCTTCATTTTATTCTACGTTGTATCATACCATACATAAAGCGCGGGCGGAAGGTCATTTTCTCATCAAAAAGCGCGCCTGAAACTGACATGTGCCCGCCTGTCCGGCCGTCTGACGGAAAATTCGGTTCCCGTGCTTGGGATAATAGCCAAAACATAGCAGCAAATAGGAGTTTAACCGATCCGTTTTCATTCTTCTTACATATGATAGCCAATAGAGAGATTAGGAGTAAAAGGAGGCGGGCAGGCATGGGGATAACGGAAAGATTTTTCCAATTCGGATCTGAGCTGAACGTCATCCATCTGCCGTATCGGCCGAACGGCTTCTGTATCTTTATTCTGGGGGACAGAACCCACTTTGTCAGCCGGGACTCGAGCTTTTGGCTCGAACATGAAGGGAGAAACCGGCTGTTAAATACGCTGCTTGACAGAGGGTACACCATTTTCAACAGCAATTTATACGGACGGCATTGGGGTTCGGAAAAAGCCGCCCTTTACGCCAGACAGCTGATTCATTATGTGCTGAAACAAGAAACCCTCAATCCGAAAATACATTTGCTCGCAGAAGGCATGGGCGCCCTCATCGCCGATCAATTGCTGCAGTCTTCACCGGAGCATATCCGTTCAGCCGCAATGTTAGATCCTTGTCTTGATCTTCAAGCCCATTTTGAATCAGAGAAAGAAAATAAGTTTTTTTATAAGCAGTTTCTGAGGGAAACGGCACAAAGCTTCGGTGTTTCTGAAAAAGAGGCAAGCTCACTGAGCTATCAGACCATTACCGGCTGCCGCACCCGCGTGCCGGTACATATATGGCAAAGAACGACCGGAGCGCCGTACCCGTACACCCTGCATGCGAACGCGTATAAAGAAGCCCGGGAAAAGACCGGAAGCAAGACTGATATCACGTATCACCTGCTTGAGAACCCTGCACGTATTTACAGAGCCATCTGCCGGTTTTTCCGCAGTCATGAAAAAGACCTGTAATGAATAGAATACAACAGCCATCTCTTTTCAGAGGGCTGTTTGGCTTGTGTGTGAATGAAAAACCGGAAAGGCGGCAGATGTGATGAAAACAGCGCTGATCATTGGAGCAGATGAATTTCTCGGCCTTTCATTGTGCGAACGGTTGATGGATGAGGGTGTGCACGTTGATGTCATTTTGGCAGAACCGGAGGACAAAACGAGGCAGCTGTATTTAGAAGAACGTTTAATGTGGCTCGCGAGGAACGGGCTTTTTCAAATAATAGGTGAAATCAGTGAAAAGGAATACGATCGTATCTGCGTTCAATACGGGAGCGGGTGTCTGCCCGAAGAAAGGGCTGAGCCTTTATATTGGATTGTTTACAGTGAGGATCAAGGAGACTGGGAAAAAAACGGTCAGCGGGATACGGCAAAAGCGATTATCCTTCCTCCCCTTTACGGTCCGTGGACGGAAGAAAAAGAAGATGGCGAAAGCAGGATCTTTTTAGAAGACGCGGTCTGCGGGCTGATGAATAAGCTGGAGGCTGACGGCACAGAAGACGAAAATCAGATTATTACCCTGGAAATAAAAGAAAAAACGCAAAAAACAGAAGCGGAAGAAAAAATTAAAGAATGGAAAAGACAATTTTCATCAATATTCGACATTTTTTAAGAAATACCTTCCATGTTATGTGCATTACCGCTACAATAAACGTATATCAATTATATATGTTATGAGTTTGAAAAGGGGTTGAACATGGCTTGATCACCAGGCTTGTCATGATCTTTTCTGTTCTCCTTTTATTGAGCGGATGCGCACAAACTCCGTTTAAAGGAAAAATTGAGAAGGTCGGAATGCTTTTTCCCGATACCATCAGTGACTTGGTATGGGGCACAAAAGGTTACAAAGGTTTATTAGCGATACAATCTGAATTTAACGTTGACGTTTATTATAAAGAAAATATCAGATCCGATGAAGATATTTTAAAAGCGATAGATGATTTTCATAAAAAAGGAGTCAATCTTTTATACGGGCACGGAAATGAATACGAGGAAATCTTCAATATGATCAGCAAGGATTATCCCGACATGGAATTCGTCGTCGCAAACGGAACGGCGAAAAGCGATAATGTCACAAGCGTTCACCTTATGGGAGAAGCAATGGGCTTTTTCGGGGGAATGACGGCCGCCCATATGTCAAAAACCAATGAGGTAGGTGTCATCGCCTCCTTTCTGTGGCAGCCTGAAGTAGACGGCTTTATCAAAGGGGCGAAATATGAAAAGCCTGATATCACCGTCAATACTGAATTTACGGACCACTGGGATAACGGCAATGAAGCGCTGCATCTTTACGAGAAGTTAAAAGCGGAAGGCACGGATGTTGTATATCCGGCCGGAGACGGGTATAATGTTCCTGTCATTCAGCAAATCAAAAAAGACGGGCTTTACGCCATCGGCTATGTCGCCGAGCAATCGAATCTCGGCAAAAACACGGTGCTGACAAGCACGGTGCAAAACGTAGATAAAGCCTATACATTAATTGCCGAGCAATATAATAAAGGTACGCTCAAGAGCGGAGATCACGACTTTGATTTCAGGGAAGGAGTCGTTGAAATGGGGACGTTCAGCCC
This sequence comes from Bacillus sp. YH3-2-B2, assembly GCF_053663335.1. Taxonomy (NCBI): domain Bacteria; kingdom Bacillati; phylum Bacillota; class Bacilli; order Caryophanales; family Bacillaceae; genus Bacillus; species Bacillus sp. YH3-2-B2. Next base: position 234,133 of record NZ_JBSJQE010000001.1, read on the forward strand.
GCTGGTGGACAAAGCGTTTCAAGACAAAATCTCAGACCTTGTAAAAACGTATAACCAAACAAATGAACTGCCGTCAAATGAATAGAGGTGGATACACATGCAGCATGAAAAGTCTCTTGAATTTATGCAGATCGCGATGAAATACCTGCCGGAAGCAAAGGCGGAGCTTGAGAAATCCGGCATAGATCTGTCTATGGAAATGATTCAGCCGTTTATGGACCTGTTTACATCGGTCATGGCGGAAGCGTATGAGCTTGGCAGATCTGATGCCGGGGAGCTGAATAAATAAAGAGAGCCACTTTTTCATGAAGTGGCTTTTCACATGATTTTTTTCTTTATGGCGGACACCATCGGCGCAAAGTCTTTAAATACGGGCTTTAATTGATCCAGGGAGTTCATGATGGACCCCAGCTGATTCAACACGTGGTTGTAATCGATCTCTTCTTCGTTTTCAGCCTGAGGCTGCTCCGGGTTTTCTTCCGGCTCTTTATCCCGGTCTCTGGAATCGCCGAACATCATTTTGGAGAAAATATCCATAGTGAAGCCTCCTTTCGTCTTCCTTTTATTCTATGAGGAGCAGCGTCCGATAGTTTAGACGAATATATTGCCAACAGAAAAAAAATAGGGTAGAATTAGTACCTGATACTAATAATTGATCATAACTAATTAGTTTTAAATTCATTATAAAAAAGGAGTCTTTTCCAATGAAAGCTGGAATTCTTGGCGTCGGCCGTTACATCCCGGAAAAAGTGCTGACAAATCATGATCTTGAACAAATGGTAGATACATCGGACGAGTGGATTCGTACGAGAACAGGTATAGAAGAAAGAAGAATTGCCGCGGAAGATATGTATTCATCCGGCATGGCCGCCGAGGCTGCTCAAAAAGCGCTTGATCAGGCCGGCATTTCCGCAGAGGAGCTTGATATGATCCTCGTGGCGACGGTTACTCCTGACCAGTCTTTCCCGACCGTTTCCTGTATGATACAAGAGAAGCTCGGGGCAAAAAAAGCGTGCGCGATGGATATCAGCGCCGCATGTGCGGGTTTTATGTACGGTATCGTAACCGCCAAACAATTCATTGAATCGCAAACATACAAACATGTCCTCGTGGTCGGCGTGGAAAAGCTCTCAAGCATTACCGACTGGGACGACCGTAATACGGCTGTGCTGTTCGGAGACGGAGCCGGAGCGGCGGTCATCGGACCGGTCAGCGACGACAGAGGCATACTGTCATTTGAGCTCGGAGCAGACGGTACAGGCGGTCAGCACTTGTACTTAGATGAAAAAGGGCATACAATCATGCATGGAAGAGAAGTATTCAAATTCGCCGTCCGGCAAATGGGTGAATCGAGTGTAAATGTTATTGAAAAAGCCGGCCTCTCCAAAGAGGACGTAGACTTTTTGATTCCGCATCAGGCAAACATCCGCATCATGGAAGCGGCACGGGAACGTTTGGAGCTTCCGGTTGAAAAGATGTCTAAAACAGTCCATAAATATGGAAACACATCCGCAGCATCCATTCCGATTTCATTAGTAGAGGAACTGGAAGCAGGCAAAATTAAAGACGGCGATGTCATCGTCATGGTCGGTTTCGGCGGAGGATTGACATGGGGCGCCATAGCAATACGCTGGGGACGATAAAAAAAGGTGAGGTGCACACAAGATGAGTAAAAAAAGAGTAGTCGTTACAGGGCTTGGAGCCTTGTCTCCGCTTGGAAACGACGCCGAAACAAGCTGGAAAAATGCAATCGGCGGCGTATCCGGAATCGGACCGATCACACGTGTTGAATCGGACGAGTATCCGGCGAAAGTAGCTGCTGAACTGAAAGATTTCAATATTGAAAATCACATGGATAAAAAAGAAGCGCGAAAAATGGACCGCTTCACGCAATATGCAGTCGTAGCCGCGAAAATGGCCGTTCAAGATGCCGGTCTGAACATCACAGACGAGATCGCGCCGAGAGTCGGCGTTTGGGTCGGATCCGGAATCGGCGGTCTTGAAACGCTTGAATCCCAATTCGAAATCTTCCTGACAAAAGGGCCGAGAAGGGTCAGCCCGTTCTTTGTTCCGATGATGATTCCGGATATGGCGACAGGCCAAATCTCAATCGCTCTCGGAGCAAAAGGAGTCAACTCCTGTACGGTGACGGCATGTGCGACGGGAACGAACTCTATCGGTGACGCGTTTAAAGTCATTCAGCGCGGCGATGCCGATGCGATGATTACGGGCGGAACGGAAGCGCCGCTGACAAGAATGTCATTTGCGGGCTTCAGCGCAAACAAAGCCCTTTCTACAAATCCTGATCCGAAGACGGCAAGCCGCCCGTTTGATAAAAACCGTGACGGCTTTGTCATGGGAGAAGGCGCGGGGATCGTCGTGCTTGAAGAGCTTGAGCATGCCCTTGCCCGCGGTGCGAAAATTTACGGGGAAATTGTCGGCTACGGCTCAACGGGTGACGCCTACCACATTACCGCGCCTGCCCAAGACGGGGAAGGCGGTGCGAGAGCGATGCAGGAAGCAATCAAAGATGCGGGCATCAAGCCTGAAGAAATTGATTACATCAACGCTCACGGCACAAGCACGTACTACAATGATAAATACGAGACAAAAGCCATTAAGACCGTTTTCGGTGATCATGCGTACAAGCTTGCCGTCAGTTCGACAAAATCAATGACGGGTCATTTGTTAGGCGCTGCCGGAGGAATTGAAGCAATCTTCTCCGTCATGGCAATTAAAGACGGCATTATCCCGCCGACGATTAACATTGAAACACCTGATGAAGAGTGTGATTTAGATTATGTACCGGACAAAGCGCGCGAGCAGGATGTCAACATCGTTCTCAGCAACTCGCTCGGCTTCGGCGGACATAATGCCACTTTGATCTTTAAAAAATATCAATAATACAGTTTTTGACCGGCTGCCTGAAAAAGGTGGCCGGTTTTTTTGTGCGTGCATATGATAACAACAAGAGGAGGCGAACCGGTATGAGCGTCAAGCAGACATATCAATGGATGGAAAAGGCGGCATCCGTAAATGACCTGGCCCCGCATCTTTTGCCGCTTTTTTCAGGGGCCGATAAGAAAGAGTGGAAGCCGATACTCGGGATGCTGCAAAACCACGGCATGTTCCGCCATCTGAAGGACGGCGTTAGGACCAGTAAACGGCTGAAAGAAAAAGGATGCTACAGCCATATACAAAAGGAGGAAGCCTATTTAAAGGAGAAGTGGAACGGGCCGGACGTGCCGATCGTAGTTTTGCCCGTCGATGAACGAAACCGGAAAATCCGTCAGGAATTCGGATCAAAATCCGGTCTGGCCTTTCGGGACAAAATGTTCCTCTTTCTATCGTCGGATAGTTCCAATTCAGCTGTATCCGCCCTTATGACACATGAATATAATCACGTCTGCCGGTTAGAACATGTGACAAAGGACGAAAAAGATGAGACATTTCTTGATACAATCATGATGGAGGGGCTGGCAGAATATGCTGTATATGAGCGGTTCGGCTCAAGTCTTACGGCGGAATGGACGTCCTACTATACGCCTGAGCAGCTTGATTTTCTGTTTGAAAAAAGAGTCAAGCCGAACCTCCGCTTAACGAGAGACAGCAGAATGTTTTCCCAGCTGTTATACGGAAAAGGATACTTCCCCTCAATGCTCGGCTATGCTGTCGGATTCAATATAGTAAAAAAATATTTAACCGATCATCAAAAAACAGTAAAAGAAGCATTGGCCATCCCTTCAAAAACCTTTCTGGAAGCAACGCTTTAATAGATTAAAAGAATGGAAATTATTTAAGGATATTACATTTATCCTAAAAAATTCTTGCTTTTGTAATAATGATGTAATAATATACAACTATAAAATTTTTCGACTATTCTATATTTTGTGATAGCGAAACGTATGTTTCCCTCTGCTTCAGCGGAATGAGAAAGGGGCGTATCATGAGCACACTCTTAGAAGTGAATAATTTAAAGACCTATTTTTTCAGAAAGAAACAGCCGATCCCCGCAGTCGACGGGGTTGATTTTCACATTAACAAAGGCGAAACCGTCGCTCTTGTAGGAGAATCCGGCTCGGGCAAAAGCATCACCTCGCTTTCTATTATGGGACTTGTCCAAGGCTCGGGCGGAAAAATTATGGACGGCTCGATTAAGCTGGAAGGCAGGGACCTGGCCTCCTTCACCGAAAACGAATATTGCAAAATCCGCGGAAATGACGTCTCTATGATCTTTCAGGAGCCCATGACTTCCCTGAATCCGGTGCTGACCATCGGCGAACAAATTACCGAAGTGCTCGAATACCATAAAAAAATGAATAAAAGAGAAGCGGCTAAAAAAGCCGTTGAGCTTCTGGAACTCGTCGGATTCTCCAGAGCGGAACAAGTAATGAAAGAATATCCGCACCGTCTTTCCGGAGGGATGAGACAGAGGGTGATGATCGCCATTGCGCTCAGCTGCAATCCGAAACTTCTGATCGCTGATGAGCCGACGACGGCGCTTGATGTGACGATACAAGCCCAAGTATTGGAGCTGATGAAAGACCTCTGCAAAAAATTCGATACTTCCATTCTGCTGATCACTCACGATTTAGGTGTGGTTTCCGAAGCCGCCGACAGGGTGATCGTTATGTATTGCGGACAAGTCGTAGAGAGTGCGAGTGTGGAGGACTTATTTTTAAACCCTCTTCATCCGTATACCGAAGGGCTGTTAAACTCCATACCGGTGATAGATGGAGAGATTGATACATTAAAAGCGATCAAAGGCAGTGTCCCGACACCGGATAATCTTCCGGAGGGCTGCCGATTCGCCCCGAGGTGTTCAAAAGCGATGGACAAATGCAAAACAGGGCAGCCGGAGCTGATAACGCATGAAAGCGGCCGTTCTGTAAGATGTTTTTTATATGAGGAAGAGGGTGCCCAATCAAAATGACAGCTGCAGGCCAAGAAACGATTTTAGAGCTGAAAGACGTGAAAAAATATTTCCCGATCCGCTCCGGTTTTTTTCAAAGGAAAGTCGGTGATATAAAGGCTGTTGACGGCGTTTCTTTTTCACTGAAGCGCGGGGAGACGCTCGGCATCGTCGGTGAATCAGGATGCGGCAAATCAACGGCGGGAAGGACGATGATCCGTTTATACAAGCCGACAGACGGCCGGATTCTTTTTAAGGGTCAGGATATCTCCGGCTTATCTGAAGAAAAGCTGAGAAAAAGCGTCCGCAAAAACATCCAGATGGTCTTCCAAGATCCCTTCGCATCCCTTAACCCAAGGAAAACGCTGCGTTCCATTATTAAAGAGCCGTTCCAGACTCACCATATGTACAGCATGAGCGAGCGGAACGAGCGAGTGGAGGAGCTGCTGGCGAAAGTCGGCCTTCACCCGAGCTTTGCAAACCGCTATCCGCACGAATTTTCCGGAGGACAGCGCCAGCGGATCGGGATTGCGCGGGCTCTGACGTTGAATCCCGAGCTGATTATTGCGGATGAACCCGTTTCCGCACTCGATGTCTCCATTCAGGCCCAGGTCATCAATCTGATGGAAGAACTGCAGGATGAATTCAACCTGACCTATTTGTTTATTTCTCATGATTTGAGTGTTGTCCGCCATATCAGCGACAGAGTCGGCGTCATGTATCTGGGAAAAATGATGGAGCTGACCGATAAACACGAGCTGTACGGCAATCCGCTTCACCCTTATACGCAAGCGCTTTTGTCTTCAGTGCCCGTCACGAGAAAAAAAGACGCCGTCAAGCGGGAACGAATCATCCTGAAAGGAGAACTGCCAAGCCCGGCAAACCCGCCGAAAGGCTGCGTGTTCCACACGCGGTGCCCGATGGCCAAACCGATCTGCAAAGAACAAGTCCCGGCATTTGAAGAAGCCGCTCCCGGCCATTATGTCGCCTGCCATTTATATGCCTGAAATGACAAGCATCGAGAGGGGGTATGCCGGATTACATAACCAGTTTGCTGCATATATATCACAAAGGGGGAATTGATATGAAATTACGTAAAAGCGCACTGATGATGCTAAGTGTTTTTATGGCGCTCGCCATCTTCCTGTCAGCCTGCTCCGGCTCAAAATCCACAAGCACCGAATCCAAACCGGCAGGAAAACCGCAAAAAGGCGGAGATTTGGTTGTCGGGTCAACCGGGGAACCCACACTTTTTAATCCACTTTATTCTACCGATGTTGCAAGTTCTGATATTGAAGGCATGATTTACAGCACATTATTGGAAACGGATGAGAAATTAAACGTCAAGCCGTCGCTGGCTGAAAAAGTAACAGAAGCTGACGGGGGATTAACGTATGATGTAAAACTGAAAAAAGGCGTTAAATTCCATGATGGGAAAGAGCTGACGGCCGATGATGTTGTTTTCACCTACAGCATCCCTCTTAACAAGGATTACAACGGTGAGCGTGGCTCGGGTTTTGAGTCCCTTAAATCCGTAACGAAAAAAGGAAAATATGAAATTCAGTTTAAAATGAAGAAAAAAGATGCCTATTTCTATAATGTCGTTCTCGACAGTTACGGCATTTTGCCAAAACATATATTGGGTAAGGTGCCGGTTGCAGATCTGGGAGAGAATGAATTTAACCGTAAAAATCCAATCGGCTCCGGTCCGTTTAAGTTTGTTGAGTGGAAAAAAGGCGAGTATGTCAAACTGGAAGCAAATGATGATTACTTTGGCGGCAGACCTTACCTTGATACAGTGACAGTCAAAACAATTCCTGATTCTAACGCGGCCGTGGCCCAGTTAAAAGCGGGAGATATTGATTTCTTCGTTGTGCCGGGCACAGATTTTGATACGGTTAAAACGTTTGGAAACGTGAAGGTCAAATCTGATCTTGGCTTAAACTACAGCTATATCGGCTGGAATGAGAAAAAAGAGCTTTTTAAGGACAAAAAAGTGCGTCAGGCATTGACTTACGCTCTTGACAGGCAGGCAATGGTGGATCAAGTGCTGAACGGAGACGGTAAGGTAGCGGATGTTCCTGAGAGTCCGCTGTCATGGAATTATCCGAAGTCTAAAGTGCCGACATTTGATTATAATCCGAAAAAAGCAAAGCAGCTGCTAAAAGAAGCCGGATGGGAAGACCATGACGGTGACGGCTACCTTGATAAAGACGGAAAAAAATTCTCATTTGAAATTAAAACGAATCAAGGCAATAAAATTCGTGAAGATTTAGCTGTTGTCGTTCAGCAGCAATTAAAAGAAGTGGGAATCGAGGCTAAACCGCGAATTGTTGAATTCAGTGCGTTAATCGAACAGACAAGTGCCCCTAATTGGGATTATGACGCTCTTCTTCTCGGATGGAGTCTTGCAACGTTCCCGGATCAATTCTCTATCTTCCATTCAAGCCAATCGAAAAACGGGCTGAATAATATCTGGTATAAAAACCCGAAAGTCGATAAGCTGCTTGAAGAAGCGAAGACAATTACAGACAGAAAAGAATACCAAAAGAAATATGAAGAGATATACAAATTGATTGCTGAAGATCAGCCGTACAGCTTCTTATTCTATTACAATTACCACAGAGCGATGCCGAATAATTTACAAGGCTATGTATTCCACCCTAAAAATGACTTGTACAATATTGAAAAATGGTGGCTGGATCAAAAATAGCAAAAGCCCTGGAGAGGGAAGGAGGTTCCTTTCCTCTCTTATCCTATTTAAAAAGGGGACAAGAATATGGTTACATATATTTTACGGCGAACATTAATGTCCTTGCCGATTCTCTTAGGCATTACAATTTTGTCGTTTGCCATCATGAAAGCAGCGCCGGGAGACCCGATGTCACTTATGATGGACCCTACAATCAGTCAAGCGGACAGGGCGAAATTCATTGAAAAATACGGGTTGAATGATCCGGAACCTGTTCAATATGTGAAATGGCTGGGGAATATGCTGCAAGGGGATTTTGGGACTTCTATCGTCAAGAAAGGCACTCCGGTTTCTGAACTTATCTTATCCCGCTTACCGAATACGATTGTGCTTATGCTTTTCTCAACCCTTGTCGCTCTTCTTATTTCTATTCCATTTGGTGTTCTGTCAGCGAAACGTCCTTATTCAAAATTGGATTACGGGATAACTGTTACTTCATTTTTAGGGCTTGCCATTCCGAATTTTTGGTTCGGTTTGATTTTAATCATGGTTTTATCTGTAAATCTGGGGTGGTTTCCCACTGGCGGAGTAAGCACTTTGAATTCTGACTTTAACATATTTGACCGATTGCATCACTTGATTCTGCCTGCTTTTGTGCTCGCCACGGCAGACATGGCAGGGATAACGAGGTACACAAGATCCAGTATGCTTGACGTGTTAAAACAGGATTATATACGAACGGCGCGTGCGAAAGGATTCCGAGATAATAAAGTGATTTTTAAACACGGTTTGAGAAACGGACTTCTTCCTGTCATCACTATTTTTGGTTTGATGATACCGTCATTTATCGGGGGAGCGGTAGTGGTAGAACAGATTTTTACTTGGCCGGGTCTCGGCAAATTGTTTATTGATTCGGCCTTTTCGCGGGATTATCCGGTTATCATGGCCATGACGGTCATTTCAGCTGTTTTGGTTGTAGTGGGGAATTTAATTGCGGACATCTTATATGCGCTGGTTGATCCCCGTATTGAATATTAACAAAGAGAGGTGAGAGGTCAAATGTTACAGCCAAATACCGGCACACCCCCCAGCGAAGTGAAATTAAAGGAAAATATTCAATCCAAACCGGAAACAATGACGAAGATTTTTTTCGAAAAGTTCTTTCAAAATAAACTAGCTGTAATCGGAGCCGTTATATTAACCATCATTATCTTGTCAGCTTTATTCGCTTCGGTAATCGCTCCTTACTCTCCGGAGAGTCAATCTCTCATCAATCGTTTGAAGCCGCCGAGCTTAAAACATCTAATGGGAACTGATAAATTCGGAAGAGACATCTTTACGAGGGTTCTGTATGGGGCACGCGTCTCCTTGCTTGTCGGATTCGCTTCTGTGATCGGCGCGATTACAATCGGGACAGTTGTCGGAGCCGTTGCCGGATATTTTAAAGGGTTTGTCGATGCCGTTCTCATGAGAACCGTTGATATCGTATTATCCATACCTGATATATTTTTGCTTATTACACTTGTTACGATTTTTCAGCCCGGAATGGATAAATTAATTTTAATTTTCTCCCTTACAGGCTGGACAACAACGGCACGCCTTGTCCGAGGGGAGTTTTTATCGCTTCGTTCCAGAGAGTTTGTATTAGCTGCAAAGACGATCGGTACAAAAAATCATCACATCATCTTTTCTCATATATTGCCGAATGCGCTCGGACCGATTATCGTCTCAGCCACATTAAAGGTGGGAACGGTTATTTTGGCGGAATCTACATTAAGTTATCTCGGTTTCGGGATTCAGCCCCCGATCGCAAGCTGGGGCAATATGCTTCAGGATGCACAGAACTTTACGCTTATGATTCAGGCTTGGTGGTACCCGTTATTCCCGGGTTTGTTGATCCTTCTTACCGTATTGTGCTTTAACTTTGTCGGAGACGGGCTGCGTGATGCGCTTGATCCGAAAAATGTGAAATGATCTCCCGGACGGAACGGGAGATTTTTTTGTTGCAATGCAGTCGGAAATCCAGCTCCGTAATACGGAAATCTCATATTGAAATGGAATAATTTATCTATCCCTTGCCTATACTGTGGACAACAGTTTTTATAAAGTGAGGGGTCGAATATGTTATTTCTTCATGATGTATGGGTCAATTGGTTTGAAGGGGAAGAAAACGGCTACAATGTATGCCATTTTCATGAATGGCGGAAGGAAGACACGGTTGAGCTTTTGGATCAGACGCCGTTGCTCAGAGTGCCGTCGGTATTATTTCATTACATAGAAAACGACTTATCAGAGCTTCCGAAAGAGCTGCTTGACCAAGTCCACCAGAAGTCATACGTGCGAAAAAATCACGAGCGGACAAAGCTGGAGTACTGTTTTGTCGTGACAGACGGGATCGGCATCATTGCCGTGGATACGATCGGGTATACCATTCCTGTCAGAAAGAGCCGCCTGATTCCGAGACAGGAGCAGCTTGTTTATGAAATGGTAAAGGATGTAGAACCGGAATCGTTTCAATTTGAGCCGTCGCAATTGGAGTCTTCAAAGGAATATCACATTTTGTCATTGGCGCCGGAGCATGTCAGAGGTCTGACGAGAAAAGAGCGGCAGATCAAGCAGCTGATGTTTATGGCGCTCGACCAGCTGAAAGGGCTGAAAAACCGTGCGGAAATTGTGTATTGGTACACGGAATGGAATCCGCATATGTATGAGCAGATCAAACGGATGAGTTTTGAAGAGATCTGGGACATGCTTTACAATGAAACAATTGAAGGCTGGTCGGATAAACATCTTGCGTTCTGTGAAAATTTGATTAAAGGGCAGCCGTTTTTCGAAAAGCTTTGGGAAATGGAACAGGAATCAAAAGTGAACTAAAAAAAGAGGCGGGGATTCTCCCGCCTCTTTTTTTTATCTTCTTTTCCGTCCGAGACCCATGGCGTTTTCCATTTTCTTCACCATTTTGCCGGCCGTTTTGTTTGCGCGCGCCGCCCCTTCGTCGAGAATGCGGTCAAGCTCGTCGCTCTCAATTAATTCACGATAGCGCTCTTGGATCGGTGTCAATGCGCCGATAACGACTTCGGCTAAATCGCTTTTGAATTCACCGTACCCTTTGCCTTCATATTTAGCTTCTAATTCTTCAATTGATGTGCTTCCTAAAATAGAATAGATCGTCAAAAGATTAGAAACGCCCGGTTTGTTTTCTTTATCATACTTTACAATGCCTTCAGAATCAGTCACGGCGCTCTTGATTTTCTTCTCGAGCTGCTTCGGCTCATCAAGCAGCGTGATGAATGCCTTTTGGTTCGGATCTGATTTGCTCATTTTTTTGAGCGGATCAGCCAGTGACATGATGCGCGCGCCTGAATCAGGAATTTTCACCTCAGGAATCGTGAAGATGTCATTGTATTTTTTATTAAAGCGTTCCGCCAGGTTGCGGGTCAGTTCAAGATGCTGTTTTTGGTCTTCTCCGACCGGAACAAGATCCGTTCCGTACAGTAAAATATCGCCGGCCATCAGCGGCGGATAGGTTAACAGTCCGGACACGACGGCTTCTTTGCCCTTTGACTTATCCTTAAATTGCGTCATCCGCTCAAGCTCGCCGATATATGCGACGCATTGGAGCATCCACCCCGCCTGGGCATGAGCGGGAACTTCCGACTGGATAAAGAGGGTCGCTTTCTCGGGATCAAGTCCGACGGCCAGGTAAAGAGCCGCGAGATTGCGGATGTTCTTCCGCAGTTCAAGCCGATCCTGCGGAACCGTAATCGCATGCTGATCGACAATACAGAAGTAGCCGTTGTAGTCATGCTGCAAATCAACAAATTGCTTCATTGCGCCGATGTAGTTGCCGAGGGTAACGGAACCGCTCGGCTGAATGCCTGAAAAAATCGTTTTCTTCATAGTTCTTACCTCATTTCTTAAAACATAATAAAAAAAGCCCATTCTTCCCGTAGAAAAAAGGGACGAATGAACCGTGGTGCCACCCTGATTATTCCATTACAATGGAATCGCTCGAGACGTTGGTAACGGAGGCTGCTCCGGCTGGGCCTACTAACGTTCGGTCAGCTGCTCAGAAGTCCATTCCACATCGCCCGTTACCTGCTCCCAGCACCGCAGACTCTCTTCAAACGGATGAAAATGTGTACTACTCTTCATCATCGCAATCACAACAAATGTATTTGATTGATCTATTATAAATCAATTATAGCCAAATGTCATCAGAGGAATACAAGCTTATTTCCAGTTTGCTTTAGGGGTGGAAATCCTCAAAAAGAACTGAAAATGCTTAAATGATAACGTATATCAACATTTCGTATAACGAATATTATATGTAAAAAGCAATATGAACTGGAAATTACATTAAAAAAATTTAGTTAGGTCATGCTTTAAACTATAGAAGTGTATCACCTTTTTGACAGAAAAACTGACCAAATTTAAATATTTTAAATTGAGAAAATAGTATTGCAATAAATTATTCATTTCATTATAATGAACTTGTTCACTCTATTGTTACAGCTTCTTTACATAAAATAATCAGAAAAGACGGAACACAATTAAAGTTTAGAAAAATATTAAGTTATTTTGTCTGATATTTCTGAGTATTTAGTAGTAAAGGCTGAAAAATTTGATTAGGGGGTTAGTGCATGAAAAAGCGTTGGTCTATTGTAGGTTTGATGCTTATCTTCTCGCTTGTATTAAGTGCGTGCGGCGGATTCAGCGGCGGATCAGGCGGCGGTAAAAAAGACACCAAAGGACAGACTTCACTTAATATCAATATTAAAACCGAGCCGTTCTCACTGCATCCGGGTTTAGCGAATGATTCCGTGTCAGGAGGCGTAATCCGACAGACTTTTGAAGGATTGACACGCGTAAACTCCAAAGGTGAGCCTGAAGAAGGAATGGCATCTAAAATTGAAACAAGCAAAGACGGAAAGACCTATACATTTACGATTCGTGACGGTGCGAAATGGTCTAACGGCGACCCTGTGACGGCGCAGGATTTTGAATATGCATGGAAATGGGCGCTTGACCCGAACAACGAATCACAATACGCTTATCAGCTCTACTACATCAAAGGCGCTGAAGCTGCCAATACAGGAAAAGGCAAGATTGATGATGTAGGCGTAAAAGCCGTAAATGACAAAACATTAAAGGTTGAACTGAATAACCCGACACCTTATTTCACGCAATTAACTTCATTCTATACGTATATGCCGATCAACAAGAAAATCGCGGAAAAACATAAAAACTGGAATACAAACGCGGGCGAAAATTATGTGTCAAACGGCCCGTTCAAAATGACGGCCTGGAAACACAGCGGTTCCATCACGCTCGAAAAGAACGATCAATATTGGGATAAAGACGCTGTGAAATTGAAGAAAATCAATATGGTGATGATTAACAATAACAACACCGAACTGAAAAAATTCCAGGCCGGTGAGCTTGACTGGGCAGGAATGCCGCTCGGCCAGCTTCCGACTGAATCTCTGCCGACATTGAAAAAAGACGGATCTCTTCACGTTGAACCGATCGCAGGCGTGTATTGGTACAAATTCAACACAGAAGAGAAACCGCTGAACAATGTCAACATCCGTAAAGCCCTTGCTTATGCGATCGACCGCTCGTCCATCGTGAAAAATGTAACGCAGGGCGAACAAATCCCGGCCATGGCTGCGGTGCCGCCGTCAATGAAGGGATTCAAGGATAACACAAAAGGTTATTTCAAAGACAATGACGTCAAATCAGCTAAAGAATTCTTAAATAAAGGACTGAAGGAATTAGGCGTCAAGAATGCCTCTGACCTTCCGGCGATCAAACTGTCCTACAATACGGATGACGCGCATGCGAAAATCGCGCAGGCCGTACAGGAAATGTGGAAAAAGAACTTGGGCGTCAAAGTTGAGCTTGATAACTCCGAATGGAATGTTTACATCGACAAGCTGCACAGCCAGAACTACCAAATCGCGCGTATGGGCTGGCTCGGCGATTTCAACGATCCGATCAACTTCCTTGAATTGTTCCGTGATAAAGAAGGCGGAAACAATGATACCGGGTGGGAAGATCCTGAGTTTAAAAAGCTGCTGAACCAATCTCAGCTTGAAACGGATCCGGATAAACGTATCGAAGAGCTGAAAAAAGCAGAAAAGATCTTTATTGACGCAATGCCGGTCGCGCCAGTTTATTTCTATACGGATCCTTGGGTGCAGGATAAAAACCTCAAAAATGTGATCTTGACAGGAACAGGCGAAGTTTACTTCAGAAACGCTTCTTTTGAATAAAAGCCGGTTCTGAAAACAAAAGACCCAAGGTATATGGGGAGGATGTCCCCATATACCTTTCTTACTGATTACGTATAAAATTGTAAAAAACATGGAGGTGTTCACCTTGCTGAAATATATCGGTAAACGATTCATTTACATGATCATCACATTGTTTGTGATTGTGACCGCCACGTTCTTCTTAATGCAGGCAGCGCCGGGAGGACCATTTTCCGGCGAAAGAAAGCTGCCGCCTGAAATTGAGGCAAACTTAAACGAACACTATGGTCTGGACAAGCCTCTTTTCGTTCAATATGTCAGCTACTTAAAATCTGTGGCGATGTGGGACTTCGGGCCTTCTTTTAAATATAAAGGCCAAAGTGTTAATGATTTAATCAATTCAGGCTTCCCCGTCTCATTCACTCTCGGTGCAGAAGCTATTCTCCTCGCTTTAGCGTTCGGTGTGCTTTTCGGGGTGCTTGCTGCCCTGTACCATAATAAATGGCAGGATTATACCATTGCGATTTTAACGATCTTTGGGATCTCAGTTCCGAGCTTTATATTGGCGACGATTTTGCAATATATTTTCTCAATTAAATTAGAACTGTTCCCGGTCGCAGGGTGGGAATCCTGGGCATACACCTTTCTGCCCTCCATTGCGCTCGCTTCCATGCCGATGGCGTTCATTGCCAGACTCTCCCGTTCAAGCATGATTGAAGTGTTAAACAGCGATTACATACGGACTGCAAAAGCTAAAGGACTTTCCCGTCCGTCAGTCACCGTGCGCCATGCGCTGCGAAACGCGCTTTTGCCGGTCGTGACATATATGGGGCCGATGGCGGCATCCATTTTAACGGGAAGTTTCATCATTGAATCCATTTTCGGAATTCCCGGTTTAGGCGCGCATTTTGTAAACAGCATTACAAACCGTGATTATACGGTCATTATGGGAGTTACCGTGTTCTTCAGCGTGCTCCTGCTTTTATGCGTATTAATTGTAGATGTGCTGTACGGATTAATCGATCCGAGAATCAAGCTTTCCAAAGCAAAGAAAGGAGCCTAGACCATGCAGAACATTCCTAAAAATATGTTTGAACCAGCTTCAGCTAATGCCGGCGATGCCGAAAAAATAAATAAAAAAAGCCTTTCCCTCTGGAAAGACGCCATGCTCCGCTTCCGCAGCAATAAGCTTGCGATGGTCGGGTTCGTACTGATCGTTCTTATTATTCTGATGGCGATTTTTGCGCCTATCTTTTCAAGATATGATTATGCCACTACCAATCTATTAAATGCGGATAAAGCGCCGTCGAAAGATCATTGGTTCGGCACGGACGACCTTGGAAGGGATATATTCGTCCGGACATGGGTGGGGGCGCGGATTTCCATCTTTATCGGTGTCGCAGCTGCCGTGCTTGATTTATTGATTGGCGTAATCTGGGGAAGCATTTCCGGATTCCGCGGCGGACGCACAGATGAAGTGATGATGCGCATCGCCGACATTCTGTGGGCTGTTCCTTCATTATTAATGGTTATTTTGCTGATGGTTGTCCTGCCGAAAGGATTGCTCACCATTATCGTCGCCATGACGATCACGGGCTGGATCAATATGGCGAGGATCGTCCGCGGACAGGTGCTGCAATTAAAGAATCAGGAGTATGTGCTTGCTTCACAGACACTCGGTGCCAAAACCGGCCGGCTTTTGTTTAAGCATATCGTCCCGAACGCGATGGGCTCTATACTCGTAACGATGACACTGACGGTTCCGACGGCGATTTTTACAGAAGCGTTTTTAAGTTATTTGGGCCTCGGCGTACCTGCGCCGCTTGCGAGCTGGGGAACGATGGCCTCAGACGGATTGCCTGCATTAACCTATTACCCTTGGCGTCTGTTCTTCCCTGCCGGCTTTATCTGCCTGGCGATGTTCGGCTTTAACGTTGTCGGCGACGGGTTAAGAGACGCGCTGGATCCTAAGTTACGCAAATAAGGAGTGATATGAGTGACACGTTTGCTAGAAGTAAAAGACTTAGCCATTTCATTTAAAACATACGGCGGAGAGGTACAGGCAATCCGCGGGGTGAATTTCCATTTGAATAAAGGAGAGACGCTGGCGATCGTGGGGGAGTCGGGTTCCGGAAAAAGTGTGACCTCCCAAGCGATTATGAAGCTGATCCCGATGCCGCCGGGCTACTTTAAAAGAGGACAGATTCTTTTTGACGGACGTGATATCGTGCCGATGTCCGAAAAAGAAATGCAGACTATAAGAGGAAAGGACATCGGAATGATTTTTCAAGATCCGATGACCTCTCTGAACCCGACGATGAGAGTCGGCAAACAAATTACGGAAGTGCTTTTCAAACATGAAAAAATCTCAAGTGAAGCGGCGAAAAAGCGCGCCATAGAGCTGCTTGATCTCGTCGGAATTCCGATGCCCGAAAAACGGATCGGCCAATTCCCCCATGAATTTTCAGGCGGGATGAGACAGCGTGTCGTCATCGCGATGGCGCTTGCGGCAAATCCGAAACTGTTAATTGCCGATGAACCGACCACAGCGCTTGATGTGACGATTCAGGCACAGATCCTTGAGCTGATGAAAGATCTGCAAAAGAAAATTGATACGTCTATCATTTTTATCACGCATGATCTCGGCGTTGTCGCCAATGTCGCCGACCGGGTCGCCGTCATGTACGCGGGTCAGGTCGTCGAATCGGGCACGGTGGATGAAATCTTTTATGATCCGCGCCATCCGTATACGTGGGGGCTGCTTGCCTCAATGCCCAGCCTGGACAGCACCGATCAGGAAAAACTGACGGCCATCCCGGGCACGCCGCCTGATCTGACGAATCCTCCGAAAGGGGATGCATTTGCGCTCCGCAGCTCATATGCGATGAAAATTGACTTTGAACAGGAACCGCCGATGTATAAAGTGTCTGACACGCATTTTGTGAAATCGTGGCTTCTGCATCCTGATGCGCCTAAGGTCGAGCCGCCTGAAGCGGTGAAGGCTAAAATCCGTCAGCTTCCGAATACGTATCAGCATCCTGTTTTAATGAAGGAAGGTGAAAAAAATGACTGAGAAACTTCTCGAAATCAAACACTTAAAACAGCATTTTTTCACGCAGAAAGGAACGGTAAAAGCCGTAGATGATTTGTCATTTGATATTTATAAAGGCGAAACGCTCGGCCTTGTCGGCGAATCGGGCTGCGGTAAATCAACGACGGGCCGCAGTATTATCCGGCTGTATGAGGCAACCGGAGGGGAAGTTCTCTTTAACGGGGAAAATGTCCATGGGAAAAAATCCCGCAAGAAGCTGCTGGAGTTTAACCGGAAAATGCAGATGATTTTCCAGGATCCGTACGCATCTTTAAATCCGAGAATGACAGTCGCCGACATTATTGCCGAGGGAATAGATATCCACCGCCTGGCAAAAACGAAAAAAGAGCGGATGCAGCGGGTTCACGAACTGCTGGAAACGGTCGGTTTAAATAAAGAGCACGCCAACCGCTACCCGCATGAATTTTCGGGCGGACAGCGCCAGCGTATCGGAATCGCCAGAGCGCTGGCGGTTGATCCGGAGTTTATCATCGCGGACGAACCGATTTCGGCGCTTGACGTCTCCATTCAGGCGCAAGTCGTCAATTTAATGAAAGAATTGCAGAAAGAAAAAGGGCTCACTTACCTGTTTATCGCCCATGATTTATCAATGGTCAAATACATCAGCGACCGCATCGGCGTCATGTATTTCGGAAAATTGGTGGAGCTTGCGCCGGCGGATGAGCTTTACGAAAACCCGCTTCACCCATATACGAAATCATTGCTGTCCGCTATCCCGCTTCCTGATCCGGACTATGAAAGAAATCGCATGCGAAAGAAATACGATCCGGCAGTTCATCAGCTCCAAGAAGGAGAAAAAATGGAATTCAGAGAAGTGAAACCGGGACATTTTGTCATGTGCACAGAAGCTGAATTTAAAACCTATCTATAAACGTATCATCCTCCAAGACTCAGTCTTGGAGGATTTTTTTGCGCACATTCAAGTTTATTAAGCCTGCTCCCGTTTTTCTATAATGGAAAAAAAGGGGGAGATCAGTATGAAAACCATTTTGTGCGCCATTTGTGCGGGACTGTTTATCAGTGCAGCCGCTTATCCGGCCCGCGCCGCTGTGAAAGAGGAGCAGCCGCTTGTAAAAATAGCGCTGGCTGAAAAAGAACTGCCGAAATCAAATGCACGGTTCGCTTATCCGTCAGGGCTGCATTTTACACATCCTGATAAGGTGCGGGGCATTTACGTCACAGGACATTCAGCGGGAGGAAGCAAATTCGGGGAGCTGACAGACTTTGTGGACAAAACGGAGCTCAATACAATGGTGATTGATGTCAAGGACGACAACGGAAACCTCACCTTTAAGCCGGACAGCCATTCTGAGTATGCCAAAATCGCCAAGCCGTACATCAAAGACCCAAAAAAGATGATGAAAAAGCTGGAGGAAAAAAAGATCTATCCGATCGCGCGTATTGTCGTATTTAAAGACAGCGAACTCGCGAACAAAAAGCCCGAGTGGTCCTTTAAAGAAAAAAACGGAAGTGTCTGGAAAAACGGCCGCGGCGAATCGTTCGTCAACCCGTTTATGAAAGAAGTATGGGATTACAATGTAAAGATTGCAAAACAAGCTGTAAAGATGGGGTTTCAAGAAATTCAGTTTGATTATGTCCGTTTTCCTGAAGGATTTGAAAAACGTGATGACGAACTGACATACGGACACGGCGATTACGGAAAAACAGCAGACAGCAATGTGCAAAAACGCGTTCACGCCGTCACCGATTTTGTCGGTTATGCGAAGAAAAAACTCAAGCCGTACGGCGCGGATGTGTCGGTTGATATTTTCGGCTATTCAGCCACGCTGCCGGAAGCGCCTGGTATCGGCCAGAATTTCAGCAAAATCTCAGAACAGGTCGATGTCATTTCATCCATGATTTATCCGAGCCATTGGACAAGCTATTTCGGCATTGATAAACCGGATCTTGAGCCTTACAATGTCGTCAAAGAATATGCGAAGGTGGAAAATAAAAAGCTGTCTAAGCTGAAACACCCGCCTGTATCGCGCCCGTGGCTTCAGGACTTCACGGCATCATATCTCGGCAGCGGAAATTATCAAAAGTACGGGAAACGCCAGGTGGAAGACCAGGTTAAAGCGCTGCATGATGAAGGAATTGACGAATTTTTATTGTGGGACGCGGCAAACCGTTATACCAAAAACGTCGATTACACACCATTTTAAAAAAATTGAAACCATGTTAAGGGATCACACGTCTTAATAGATGTAAGATTGTTTAAACAATCGGAAATGGGGTATATCTAAAAGTGTGAAGACAACGAACCCATAAGGAGCAAATGAATGAACTGGTACGAAAAGCTGAGTGAATATTTTCCGATTGAAGAAATGAAATCAAAAGCGCATATGGAAGCTCTGTTAAAGGAGCAAAGCGATGTTTATCATAAAGAAGAGGGGCAGTACCACGTGCTGATGTATGCGGAATTTGACTCTTTCATCTTTATTGATTACCTGTTTGTGTCAAAGAAATCCAGAGGACAAGGCCTCGGAAGCAAGCTGATCGGCAGACTGAAAAAGAAGAACAAGCCGATTCTGCTTGAGGTGGAGCCTGTTGACGAGGATGACACGGATACACAGAAACGCTTGCGTTTTTATCAAAGAGAGCATTTCAAGCACGCGCAGTCAATCGGGTATCGGCGCCGGTCATTGGCTACGAATGAAGTGAACAAAATGGAGATTCTGTACTGGTCACCTAAGACGGAATCAGAAGAAGAAATATTTGAAGCGATGAAACAGACATATGAAAACATTCACACTTATAAAGATGAAAAATGGTACGGAGAATCATACGAAAAAACGGATGAAGTTCTCAAAGTCATTGATGAGAAAAAACAAAAAAACATTTTCGATCAGCTGAGCTAATTGAGAATGGGGAAAAATCCGCCAGCCGTAAATTTGCCGGATTGACACATTTTTTTCTCAGGAGACTGTTCACACTTACTTTTTTATAGTATAATACCTATAAAGATTCCTTTTTTAAAGTCATTTCAATTTGAGAATACAAACATGTTCATCCTACTAATTAGAGGAGTGAAGATTAATGGTTACATTATACACATCACCTAGCTGTACGTCATGCAGAAAAGCAAGAGCTTGGCTTGAAGAGCACGAGATTCCGTTTGTAGAAAGAAACATTTTCTCCGAGCCGTTATCAATTGATGAGATCAAGCAGATTCTGCGTATGACTGAAGACGGTACGGATGAAATTATCTCTACCCGTTCTAAAGTATTCCAGAAACTGAACGTAAATGTTGAATCTATGCCGCTTCAAGACTTATATACTTTGATCAATGAGCATCCGGGACTGCTCCGCCGTCCGATCATCATTGATGAAAAACGTCTGCAAGTCGGCTATAACGAAGATGAAATCAGACGATTCCTGCCAAGAAAAGTGCGTTCTTTCCAATTAAGAGAAGCACAGCGTCTTGCCAATTGATATAAGCTTACGATAAGCATGGAAAAAGCCCAAAACCATCGCGGTTTGGGCTTTTTGTTATTTTTCAGTCTGCTGGTAAATCATACTGGCGAGGATAACAAAAACAACGGTCAAAATCGGCAGCATCATCTGTATCATGCCGTGTTCTGCCATGAAAAATGACAGCTTGCTGTCTCCGGCAATCATTTCACCGCCGGTAAATGCGAGAAGACCGCTCCCGGCATACATCAATAAAGGCATTTTTTCCATGGCGGCATGAACGAGCTTGCTGCCCCAAATAATAATCGGCACCGAGATGAAGAGACCGATCACTACTAGTGTCAGCTCACCGTGAGAAGCGCCGGCTACTGCGATGACATTGTCAAGCGACATAAAGATATCAGCCAGAACGATTGTGCGGATGGCTTTCCAAAGAGAAGAACTGCTTTTCACATGCTGCGCATCTTTCTTCTCAATCAGAAGCTGATAGCCGAGATACAATAAAAATACCCCGCCTGCGCATTGTAAAAAAGGAACATTCAATAAATAGACCGCAGCGCTCGTCAGAACGATTCTCAAGACGACTGCGATAAATGTTCCGAAGATGATCGCTTGCTGTCTTTGTTTATGGGCCAGATTCCGGCTGGCCATCGCGATGACGACGGCATTGTCACCGCCGAGAATAAGGTCAATCCCGATAATAAGCAGAAGGGACAGCAGGTAATCGTGCGGCATGGTAACACCTCGCTTATAGATCGATTGCTTGTACAGCTAATATATGAAGCAGTGCGCTATTTATGATGGGAACCGGGAGAAAGCCTGTTTTTCGGTGTTAAAATGCTTTTTTATTTCTTTTATAACTGTTTTATCATAAAATAGAAATATAAAGAATTTGCGCTGTCTTCTATAAGGTTAAGATGTGGACGGAATGGGTAAAGTGTAGTAAAGTACTATTCATCGGGAGCTTAGATGTCCCTTCAACATCTTATAAAGAAGGGAAGGTTGGCAAAATGGAAATAGAAAGAATTAATGAGCATACTGTAAAATTTTATATGTCTTATGGTGATATTGAAGATCGCGGTTTTGACAGAGAAGAAATCTGGTACAATCGCGAGCGCAGTGAAGAACTGTTCTGGGAAGTCATGGATGAAGTGCATGATGAAGAGGAATTCGCTGTCGAGGGTCCTCTTTGGATTCAGGTTCAGGCATTGGACAAAGGACTGGAAATAATCGTAACAAAAGCCCAGCTTTCCAAGGACGGACAAAAACTCGAACTGCCGATCCCGGAAGATAAAAAACAAGAGCCGGCAGATGAAAATCTCGATGCTTTACTTGATGATTTCCAGAAAGAAGAGCAGGCTGAGAGCCGGGAAGATAAGGAGCAAAAGCTTCAGTTCACTTTGCGGTTCGATGATTTTGAGGATCTCATCTCGCTATCAAAATTGAATCTTAACGGAATCAAAACGACCTTGTATTCGTTTGAAGACCGATATTATTTATATGCAGATTTTTATGAGCAAACTGATGAAGAGGTTGAAAATCAGCTAAGCATCCTGTTGGAGTACGCGCACGAATCATCAGTCAGCATTCACCGTCTTGAAGAATACGGAAAATTGGTGATCGCTGATCATGCGTTATATACAATAAAAAAACACTTTGCATCGTAACAAACCGATTTCTCTCAGCAGAAATCGGTTTTTTTTGTTCTGAATGACAGGATGAACGGCTGAAAACCGTATAACGGCTCTCATCCGCAAACAGGATTATGCCTTCTTTCTGCTGAATACAACAAGATTCAGGAAAGGAGAAGATGCAACATGTTCAGTGCAGTGACTGCCGGCGGGCGGCTCATTCAGCTGGCCGGAAGCTATTCAAAGGAAAAAGCGGCGGAGCTGAGAAAGAAACGCTGGTTCTGCCCCGTTTGCAAAAGTGAGCTTGATATCAAACTGGGACGCGAGAAACTGCCGCACTTCGCTCATAAAAAAAGCAGGCTGTGTCCCGGGGAATCCGAACCTGAAAGCGAATACCATCTGGAAGGAAAAAGACAGCTTTTTCTCTGGCTGAAGACACAAGGGTGCAGTGTCAGCCTGGAACCGTATCTGACTTCCGCTGGACAGCGGCCTGACTTGACGGCAGAAAGCGGAGAAGAAAGGCTGGCTTTTGAATTTCAATGTGCGAACCTTTCGGCGGACTCTTTAAAGAGCCGGACGGCAGGCCTGAAAAACGCCGGGTACCGGCCGGTCTGGATCATTGGGGCAAAACGGTTAAAACGGATGGCCGCGCAATTTTTCCGGCTTTCTGCTTTTCACTGGCAGTTCTTTGAAGTCAATTCATTTTCCTCCTTAATGTTTTACTGCCCCGACGTCCGCTCCTTTTACAGGCTGCATTCCATCACTCCGTTTTACACCGGCTATTCTTATGCCGGCTTAACCGCAATCCCTCTTCACAAAGCAAACCTGAAAGACATTTGTCATCCGGAAGGGCGGCACAGCGTCAGACTTTCCTCGTGGGGGCGTGCCGTTGCCGGCTTCCGCAACAAAGGCGGGCGGTTTTTATCTGAAGATGCCGGTCTTATCCGGCGTCTTTTTTACGAAAGACATCAGGTTGCATTTCCATTTCTCCCCTCTGAAGTGTTTATTCCCGTTTCAGCAGGCTTTGTGTTTGCAAGTCCCGTTTTTGTGTGGCAGGGCCATTTATACTTGCGGCTTGCGGAACTTTCTAAAAAAGGCGCGCCGATCCGATTATCCGGCATGGTTCATGATTTACGGCAAAAAATCAGGCATAAGGAGATCCGGATGCGGTATGGTTCACAAGACAGCCTTATCGGAATGGCGGTAAAACAATATGCTGATTTCTTATGCTTGCAGGATTTTTTAAGGGAAATTGAGAATGAAGTATATATGCTCTCATCTCAACAGAAGCGCCCTCAAACGGCAGAAGAGCTGCGCCGGCGGGACCTGCTCTTTTTTGGGGAATGAGAATGCTTCATTTCGTTCACCCTAACGTCAAGGTGGTGGCGAATGTGAGGGGCGTACAAGCATTTTGTTTTCGTTTTTTCACTGTATTATTGGTATGCTCGGTCTTATATGCCGCATATGATTTGACAAAAGGCAGTGAAAAGCCGGAAGATAATCACAACACAAGTTTTTGGAGAAACAATCGTTTTTTCAATTGGCTTGAAGTAAAGAAAACGAGGGGGATCACCATGACTGAGGAAAATAAAGCAGCACAGCTGCCTGACAGAAGTGAAGTAAAGGCAGAGCATACATGGAGATTAGAGGATATTTTTCCTAGTGATGAGGCCTGGAATAAAGAATTTCAAGCAGTTAAAGAATTAATTCCGAATTTATCTTCATTTAAAGGCACGCTTGCTCATTCGGCTGATAATTTATACGCGGCGCTTACGGCACAGGATGAAGTGACGAACCGCCTTGGGAAACTTTATGCATACGCACATATGCGCTCAGACCAGGATACGGGAAATTCTTTCTACCAAGGGCTGAACGACAAAGCCGCAAGCCTGTATTCTCAGGCTGCCAGCGCGACTGCTTACATTGAACCGGAAATTCTGGCGATTCAGGAGGACAAGCTGCACCAGTTTATTCTGGAAAAAGAGGAGCTTAAGCTTTACTCCCATGCAATTGAAGAAATTACAAAACAGCGTCCGCACGTGCTGAGCGAACAAGAAGAGGCCCTGCTTGCGGAAGCCTCTGAAGCGCTGTCTTCGCCTTCCAATACATTCAGTGTTTTAAATAACGCCGATATTACGTTTCCGTCGATTAAAGATGAAAACGGCAAGGAAACTCAAATCACACACGGCAACTTTATTAATTTCCTGGAAAGCAGCAATCGTGAAGTCCGCAAAAACGCATTTGAAGCCGTATATAAAACATACGGACAGTATAAAAACACGATGGCGACTACACTCAGCGGCACTGTAAAAAAAGATAATTTTTACGCCCGTGTGAAAAAGTATAAATCAGCACGGGAAGCGGCTTTATCCAATAACAGCATTCCTGAAGAGGTTTACGATAACCTTATCAAAACGATCAATAAACATCTTCCGTTATTACACCGTTACATTGACCTGCGGAAAAAGGTGCTCGGCCTTGATGAAGTCCATATTTATGACCTGTACACACCGCTTGTAAAAGATTCGGGAATGAAGGTCACATATGAGGAAGCGAAAGATTATATGCTCAAAGGACTTGCTCCGCTGGGCGAGGAATACGCGTCTATTTTAAAAGAAGGACTTGAAAACCGCTGGGTCGATGTATACGAAAACAAAGGAAAACGCAGCGGTGCTTATTCGTCCGGTACATACGGCACGAATCCGTACATCTTGATGAACTGGCATGATAATGTCAATAATCTGTTTACGCTCGTTCACGAGTTCGGCCATTCCGTGCACAGCTACTATACGAGAAAATATCAGCCGTATCCGTACGGTAACTACAGCATTTTTGTCGCTGAAGTCGCTTCAACGACTAATGAAGCGCTGCTCGGTGAATATATGCTGAACAGCTTAAAGGATGAAAAACAGCGTCTGTACCTGCTCAACCACATGCTTGAAGGATTCAGAGGCACAGTGTTCAGACAGACGATGTTCGCTGAATTTGAGCATCTGATTCATACGAAAGCGCAGGAAGGCGAGCCGCTAACGCCTGAACTGCTGAACGAACTTTATTATGATCTGAATAAAAAGTATTTCGGTGACAACATGGTGATTGATAAAGAAATCAGTCTGGAATGGTCAAGAATTCCGCATTTCTATTACAATTATTATGTGTATCAATATGCGACAGGCTACAGTGCGGCCCAAGCGCTGAGCAGCCAGATCTTAAAAGAAGGCAAGCCTGCGGTGGAGCGCTATACCGAATTCTTAAAAGCGGGAAGCTCGGAATATCCGATCGACATACTGAAAAAAGCGGGGGTCGATATGACATCGCCTGAACCGATCGAGGCGGCCTGCAAAATGTTTGAAGAGAAACTGAATGAAATGGAAGAGCTTCTTTCGAAAGTGAACCCTTCGTAATTCAAAAAAGCCTGTGCATTAAATGCGCAGGCTTTTTCTAAAACCCCTTAAACGTTTTTCGGTGATTCAGCCGGTACAGGGCAAACAATATGGACAGAAACAGCAGTGGAGATGTAATGTAAATCGGCAGCATGTGCATCATGGCCAGCAGGTTTAAAAAGAAGAAAAACACAATCATTCCGATGATCAATACGGTGCGGAGCATTGATTTCCCTCCTTGTTTATGATTGATATATTCTATGAAAACAAGCAGTCAGTTATGTTTTGTGACAAAAATATGAACATTAATCTTATGGCTTGTCAAAACTCGACAAGATTTGATATGATAAGGATGTGAAATTGATCACAAACAAACATTACCCCTTTGTTTGACCGTGAAAAATTTCTCCCATCCCCTTTGTTGTCGTTAAGACATATGAAACCGCGCTTATCCCGGCGCGGTTTCTTTATTTGCACAAAAAAAGCCGGCTCCGTAAGGAATCAGCTTTTTTTAATGATCACAACAGGTGACATCCTCCTGGGTGCCGGCCAGAGATTTCCAAAACAGACCATGCTTTGCTTCCACTCTGGCGACCTTTTTGGCGAATGCCAGTTTTTTCATTTCTTTTTCAACTTCTTCTAGACTCAAATCATAAACGAGTGCGATTTCTTTCGATGCGACAAACCGGAAATATTCAATGAAACATTCCAAAGGCGGCGTTTCAGAAGGCTTCGGTTCATCCCCGAGCATTTCGAATAGGATCTCTTCGTATACGTCATAAGAATAGTTGCCGGGAACCTTCAGCCCTTCATCATCATGCAGACTGTTAAAGAACGTCAATGTCGGGTTGACGGTGACGTCCATTTCCGCCGCGATTTTCATATCGCACTGAAGCGCTTTTACCGCGCTTTGCGAATGGAGGTCGCGCTTGAATTCTTCAACATCCAATTTCGTCTTTTCGGCAATTTCTAAAAGAACGTCTTCATCCGTAATATTCTGCTTGGAGACAAACAGGCTTTCCTGCATGCTGCGGAGAAACAGAATGCCCGCTTTTCTTCCCTGCAGTTCGGCCGCTTTTAAAGCGAGTGCGGCAAGGTAGGGCGATGAAAGAGGCTGATCCTGCTCAAGCCAAAGGCTTCCGTCACAGGGCATCCCGGAACGGTTCGCAATTTTTTCCCAAGCTTCGGCAAGAAGGTGTTTTTTCCGCTTTTGCTTATTCAGCGATGTAATGCTCGCGGACACAATGATCCGCAGCGTAAAAAAACGTCCGTATTTGATTTTTAATTTTTTTATGGCGGGCTCCAGCGACCAGCATTCAGGACATAAAGGGTCGACAAACATGTAAATTTCGAGCGGTTTTTTTGGATGTCCGTGGCAATGGGCGAAGTATTGCTCATGCTGATAATTCGTCAATATGATCGATCCTCCGCTTCTGACTGGTTTACCATATGCCTGGCCGTCAGTTCCAGACGCCCGTACAGAAATTCACGAATATCGCCCTCCAGCCCGACCTGATCCATCGCTTTGCTCATACAGCTTAGCCACGCATCAGCCCTCTCGTCCGTAATCGGAAAGGGGAGATGCCTTGCCCTGAGCATGGGATGTCCGTGCTCTTCAGTATAAAGAGGAGGTCCGCCCAAATACTGGGTTAAAAATTGCTTTTGTTTTCTGGCCGTTTCAGTCAAATCACTTGGAAATATCGGCTTCAGCAAGGGATGAGACGAGACACGCTCATAAAAAGTATCAACAAGTTGCGATAGAAGTTCCTCTCCAATCGCTTCATATGGTGCGTTAAACGATTGTCCCATGTTGACTACTCCTTTATATGGCTAATAGGAATCATAATTCCCATTGCGAATTTATCTTTCAGTTTTACTATCTTCAGTTACTGTATATTTTAGCAATAACATTTTATTTCTACAAACAAAGTGCCTTTCTGTCAGGCGCTTGTATTTCATATCATATCACATCGCCTTCATTCATGTGTAAGATTTCACTCCGCAAAAAAACCAGAGGGCGAAGGAAGCCTCTCTGGTTTACGCGTAATACTGCCGGGTTATGTTTTTGACATATTGCTGTGTTTCCTTAAACGGCGGAATGCCTCCGTACCGATCTACGTTGCCGGGGCCTGCGTTGTAGGCGGCTAACGCGAGAGATACATTTCCGTCGTATTTCGTGAGCATCTGCTTTAAGTACTTTGTGCCGCCCTCAGCGTTCTGGACGGGATCAAGCGGGTTTGACACCCCGAGTGATTCTGCCGTGGAAGGCATGAGCTGCATCAGTCCCATTGCCCCCGCACCGCTGACCGCTTTCGGATTAAAGCCTGATTCCTGTTTAATAACCGCGCGGATCAGCTTTTCGTCCACTCCGTATTTTTCGGCCGCTTTCTGAATGGCGCTGTCTATTGAAAAGTTTCCGGTGCTGATATCAGAAGCCGCATCCGGAGACTTTATGCCCGGGGAAGCGGTCTGTGAAGCAGCCGCGGTACCGGATGAAACCGGAATTCTCGGTGAATATGAAGCGTGAGCGGTCCGCACACCGTTTAAAATTCCCGATTCCGGCTGCTGCCGGACGGCTGTGTCCGTATACTGGCTGAGCAGCGCGCTGAAATTGGCAAGCGGGCTTTCTGAAGATTGTCCGCCTGAAGCCGTGCTTGTATGAGAGATTGATTGCAGCGCCATTGACTGCAGCTGGAGAAGGGCCGCCCAATTCGTTATATTCACTGTGTCATTCCACCTTTTTTTGTTTCTGTTCATAAAAACGCTGGATTTTATTTTTCGTGATCCGCTCTGGGATGCCGAATTGCTTGAGCAATTGTTCAAACGCCCGTTTTCCTTCATCCCAGTCAGCAGCCTCGAATTCCAATTCAAAGTCTTCTTTCTCTAAATATCGGCTGTGATCTAAAATGATTAAGCCTTTTTCTGATTCTTTTTCCGCGCGTGCGGTCGACAGCGTCCCGAAATAGCAAATGTGTTCTGAACGGATTCCTAGACCGTCCAGCTGCCGTTTGACGGGGCCATCCGGAATCTTGAAGACGTCAAGATCCGGTGCCGCCGCAAGCTGTTGGTGCGTTTCCAGCAGACCGACCGCGGCAGGTTCTTTTAAAGTCAGAACGAACGAGCCGTCTTTTTCTCGGATGCGGAGTGCTGATTTTTTTTGTTTCAGAGAAAAATCTTTCGTGTCGAAATAATGATTGACCTGCTGTTTAAAATCATGTTCTTTCATGCAGAGTGCTTCACTCAGCTTCAGAAATTCTGATTTTGTCAGCAGGTTTTTGAATTCAATTTCTATTTCTTGGGTCATGACAGTCTTCCTTTCAGGACGAAAAATTGTATAATTCCCATTATCTCTTTAGAGGTTACGTTTATCAATATCGACCTTGATATGATAAAATAAATGCTGTACTTTGTTAAAAAAGGAGAACATTATGCAAAAGAGAATTGAAATCCAGAATGCATCATTAACAGAAGACGCGCTCCGCTTGAAGTGCGGAGAAGACTTAAGCGGAGCGGAACGCAAAGCCTCAGGTCAAATGCTTGTTGATTCCGATCACTTTGCTTTTGTATACATACTTGAATCAGCTGACTCTTTTGAATATGTCATTATAAAAGAACATGTCTGGCCGGATCTGAAAGAAGCCTTAGACCAAGGAAAACCGGCGGTCCTTGAGGCCGGCGGGAAAACGGTTGAACTTTCAGGGCTGCATGAAGAACTCGATTATCTTCTTGAAAATATTAAAGATAATGCAAACTACGGAGATATGGAAGAAAAAGTGAAAAACGTATTTCTTTAGAACAGGTTCGGAATTGGGGGATGTACGATGGATGACAAACAATGGGAGCAATTTCTAGCGCCATACCGCCAGGCTGTTGAAGAATTAAAGGTGAAGCTGAAAGGCGTCAGAACCCTTTATGAGTATGAAGATGACCACTCACCGATTGAGTTTGTGACTGGCCGCGTGAAGCCGGTGGCGAGCATACTTGAAAAAGCGAGACGAAAAAGCATACCGCTTCATCAGATTGAAACGATGCAGGATATCGCGGGGCTGCGTATTATGTGCCAATTTGTCGATGATATCCAGATCGTCAAAAATATGCTGTTTGCCAGAAAAGATTTTACCGTTGTCGATAAGCGGGATTACATAGCAGAGCATAAGGAAAGCGGATATCGGTCTTACCACCTTGTCGTTTTATATCCTTTACAAACAACGTCCGGAGAAAAGCACGTTCTTGTGGAAATACAGATTCGGACGCTTGCCATGAACTTTTGGGCAACCATTGAGCATTCACTGAATTACAAATACAGCGGGAACATTCCCGAAAAAGTGAAGCTGAGGCTGCAGCGGGCCTCAGAAGCCGCATCCCGGCTCGATGAAGAAATGTCAGAAATCCGCGGAGAAATCCAGGAAGCCCAAGCCGCGTTCTCGCGAAAGAAAAAAGCGGGAGACCGCCAGTAGGAAAGGAGGGGAATGGCATGAAATTTGCCGTTTCTTCAAAAGGAGACGAGGTTTCAGATACACTGAAAAGCAAAATACAGGCGTATTTACTCGATTTTGATATGACCTTGGATGAAAAAGAGCCGGAAATCGTTATTTCCGTCGGCGGTGACGGAACGCTTCTTTACGCATTTCACAGGTACAGCGACCGTCTTGATAAAACGGCTTTTGTCGGAGTTCACACGGGGCATTTGGGTTTTTATGCCGATTGGGTTCCGCAGGAGATAGAAAAGCTCGTTCTGGCCATTGCCAAAACGCCGTATCATACCGTGGAGTATCCCCTTCTTGAGGTGATTGTCACTTATCATGATGAAGAGCGTGAGGAGCGGTATCTGGCTTTGAACGAATGTACAATCAAAAGCATAGAAGGCAGTCTCGTCGCTGACGTGGAAATTAAAGGCCAGCTGTTTGAAACGTTCAGGGGAGACGGTTTATGTCTGTCCACGCCTTCCGGAAGCACGGCTTATAATAAGGCGTTAGGCGGCGCGATCATCCACCCTTCCATCAGGGCGATTCAGCTTGCGGAAATGGCATCCATCAACAACAGAGTGTTCAGGACTGTCGGCTCGCCGCTTTTGCTTCCCGATCATCATAACTGTGTCATCAAACCGAGAAACGACGTCGACTTTCAAGTCACAATTGATCATTTAACCTTGCTGCATAAGGATGTCAAGTCTATTCTATGCCGTGTGGCAAATGAAAAAGTCAGATTTGCAAGATTCCGCCCTTTTCCGTTTTGGAAAAGGGTGCAGGATTCCTTTATCGGAAAAGGCGAATAGAAAGAGGAAACGGATTGGACAACTTTTTTATCCAAAAGAACATGACTGCCCGGGAAGCCGGCATGACGGTAAAAGAATATACGGCGCAGCTCGGCATTTCAAAGCGGCTTCTCGCTGACATTAAATTCGGCGGGGGAGACCTGCTTGTGAACGGAGAGCATGTAACCGTCCGCACCGTGTTAGCGGAGGGAGACGTGCTTAAGATTGAATTTCCGAAGGAGCATGTGAGTGAAACGCTTTTGCCTGAGCCGGTTCCGCTTGATATTCTTTATGAAGATGACCATGTGCTTGTGGTCAATAAACAGCCGTATGTCTCCTCAATTCCATCAAGAGAACACCCGTCGGAAAGCATCGCTAACGGAGTGATCAGCCACTACCGAAAAAGCGGCGTGCCATCAACGGTTCATCTTGTCACCCGCCTTGACAGGGATACATCGGGGGCGATGCTCATCGCCAAACATCGGCTTTCCCATTCTCTTTTGTCGGCAGCGCAGAAAAAGGGGCTTGTCAGCAGGCGGTATCTCGCTGTCGTACACGGGATCATGCTGCAGAAGGAAGGAACGGTGGACGCGCCCATCGGAAGAAAACACGACAGTATTATTGAGCGGATGGTAACGCCGGATGGACAACGAGCGGTGACGCATTTTCAAACGGAAAAAGCGGGACATGCGTTTACGCTTGCAGCCCTGCGGCTGGAAACGGGGCGGACGCATCAAATCCGGGTGCACATGAGCTACCTCGGCCATCCGTTAGTCGGTGATACACTGTACGGCGGAAAAAATGAGGGAATTGCCCGGCAGGCTCTTCACAGTGAGCGGCTTTCATTCGTACACCCCATGACCGGAGAAACGCTCGTTTTTCACGCCCCGGTGCCTGACGATATGAAAACATTAATTGAACACATGTAAAGCCCGAACCGTTTATCGGTTTCGGGCTTTTTTCATGCCTGCCTGCCGTGATCCTCGCGAAATCGTGAAGCATCATAGGGCATTGAGCTTTCCACAGAGACGGTTTCATGCTCCGGAAAACGAAAGCCTGTCAGCTGATTGCCGAAGACGCAGCCTGTATCAATGTTGATCGTATGGTTGACGATCCGGGGGCGTTTTACCGGGGTATGGCCGTACACAACCCACGCTTTACCTTCATAGTCGGCAGCCCAGTCTCTTCTGACGGGTCTGCCGTCGGGATGCGTTTCACCCGTAATATCGCCGTACAGAACAAATTCTTTTACCATACGCGAGTATTTACCGATATCGTCAGCTTTTATGCCGGCGTGAGCGACAACGAGATCGCCATTATGTAAAATATCATAAAGCGGCGCTGACTCATATAATCGGATAAATTGTCTGGAGACTTCCGTTCTGTCGGCGGGAGACAGCTCTTTCAGTTCGGCTGCCGTCGTTTCCAGTCCGTGCATCACTTTTACGGGGTTTCCTTTTAAGTAACGATACAGTTTGTTGCAATGATTTCCCGGGACATAACGGACGGCTCCTTTTTCATATGCTTTTGCCACAAAACGCATCACTTCTACGGATTTTGGGCCTCTGTCCGTTAAATCTCCCGCAAAGACAAGCGTTCTGCCTTCAGAATGGACGGGCGTTCCGTCTTTCACTTCATATCCGAGCTTTTGCATTAAGGCGATCATTTCGTCATAACATCCGTGTATATCGCTGATGATGTCGTAAGCCATTCGTGTCAGCCTCCTTATTAACGGTTTTTTATTTATTATGGGGCTAATTCCTATACCTAATTACGCTGTTTTTGCACAAATTAAAAAAGAATTAAAGAAATAAAGCCTTATCACTTTTTTTTCGCGTTCAGCCTTGTTAGAATATGCGTTATGTTTTTTAAAAAAAAGTAAGGTTTCGCCCGCTTAAAGCGGGCTTTTATAACCCTTGTTTTAAGGAGGTATTTACAAATGGAACACACATCAGTCGCATCTTTAGTCGTCGTTTTGATCGTCGCTTTTTTGACGCCGCTCCTTTTACATCGGTTTAAGCTCAGCATCCCCGTCGTCGTCGCGGAGATCATCATGGGGCTTATTATCGGAAAAAGCGGCCTGAATCTTGTCGTTCAGGGAGATACATGGCTGGAGACGCTGTCTGTTCTAGGCTTTATCTTTTTAATGTTTTTAAGCGGCTTGGAAATTGATTTTTCTTCATTTGAGAAAGGGAAGAAAAAACAATTCCTTCCGAACGGCAAGGAAGCGCCCAACACGTTTTCTGCCGCACTGATTATCTTTTTCGGCATCTTTATTTTATCATTGCTGCTGTCCTATGCCTTTGTATTAGCCGGTTTTATACAAAACGCATTTTTAATGACGCTTATTATTTCGACGATATCACTCGGTGTGGTGGTCCCGACTTTAAAGGAAGAACGGATCATGAACTCCAATATCGGCCAGATCATCCTGCTTGTCGCCGTTATCGCGGACTTGGCTACGATGATTCTGCTCGCTTTCTTCTCTTCTCTTTACGGAGAAGACAGCGGAAATATGTGGCTTCTGTTGATTCTCTTTGCCGCGGGGGTCGTGCTGTATTTCTTCGGCAGGATCTTTAAACACCGTTCATTTGTGCAGTCGATGTCTAAAGGCACCGTGCAGATCGGCACGAGAGCCATTTTCACACTGATTATCGTGCTTGTCGCTTTATCGGAATCTCTCGGGGCGGAAAATATTCTCGGCGCGTTTTTGGCAGGCGTTCTGGTATCGCTTCTGTCTCCGAATAAAGAAATGGTGGAACAGCTGGATTCCTTCGGCTACGGGTTTTTAATTCCGATCTTTTTCGTCATGGTCGGGGTGAAATTGGACATTTGGACGCTTTTCCAAGATCCGAAAACATTAACGATGATTCCGCTGCTTCTGCTTGCGCTGTTTATCAGCAAAATGTTCCCGGTGTTTTATTTAAAGAAATGGTACGACAAAAGAACCGTGTTTGCTTCGGGCTTTTTGCTGACGTCCACGCTGTCGCTTGTTATCGCGGCGGCTACGATCGGAGAAAGGCTCCACATTATCAGCGCCAATATGTCCGGCGCGCTGACTTTAGTTGCGGTTATTGCCAGCATCATCACGCCGATCGGCTTTAAGAAATTATTCAAACGGCAAAGCGCGCCGCAGGAAAAAAAGCGGATCACATTTATCGGTGCCAACCAAATGACGCTCCCGGTTACGCTGGAATTGCCAGAGGAGGAATATGAAGTACGGGTCGTCCATGTGTATCAGGAAAATGCCGGGGAAACGCTTGCGGAATCCGTTTTTTCGGTTGACACGATTTCTGATTACGAGCCCAGCACGCTTGAGTCGCACGGTATTTTTAAAACGGATATTCTTGTCGTGGCGACGGGAAATGAAGATGTGAACGCTGAAATCGCCTTACTAGCGAAAGAGAAAGGGACTGAGCGTATCATCGCAAGCGTCGGCTCGGTTGAGCATGAAACAAAACTGAAAGAAGAAGGCATCAGTATTTTTTCTATCCTTCTGTCTACAAAAACGCTGCTGCGCGCGTTAATTGAGGCGCCGGGCGTGATGAGCCTCCTGACGAATGAGGAGTCTTCGTTATATCAGATCAATCTGGAAAACCCGGCGTATAACGGCATCATTCTGCGGGAATTTCCGCTGATGGGCGATGTGATTTTCGTCCGGATTTTCAGAGGTGTGGACAGCATCGTTCCGCACGGAGACACGCGGCTGAAAACAGGAGACCGTCTCATCGTCACGGGCTCGCGCAACTACGTGTCGGAACTGAGAAAAATCCTTGAAGCTTGACCAAATTGCAATTCGTGATAATATAGAAGGCATAACAAATAAATCATTAATCGTATGACCACTAGGGGTGTCCTTCATAAGGGCTGAGATAAAAGTGAGACTTTTAGACCCTCATAACTTGAACAGGTTCAGACCTGCGTAGGGAAGTGGAGCGGTATTTTTTTGGGGTTCCTTTTATCCATTTAAATTCCAAACCACTTTTCCGATGCGGGAAAGTGGTTTTTTTATTTTATCAGGGGGGAAGACATGATGACATTTTCTGAAGAATGCAGACAGGCGGCTGCCGAATGGTGGGACGGAAGTTTTGTTCATCCGTTTGTAACGGGAATCGGTGACGGAAGCCTGCCGATAGACCGTTTCTGCTATTACGTGCTGCAAGATTCCTACTATTTGACGCATTTTGCAAAAGTTCAGGCGTTCGGCGCCGCATATGCCGAAGACTTGTTTACGACGGGCAGGATGGCGGGCCACGCTCAAGGGACATATGAAGCGGAAATGGCGCTGCACCGCGAGTTTACGGAGCTTTTAGGGATTACGGAAGAAGAGCGTGCGGCATTTAAACCGGCACCGACCGCCTATTCTTATACGTCTCATATGTACAGATCGGTGATGAGCGGGAATTTTGGAGAAATATTAGCTGCGCTTCTGCCCTGTTATTGGCTTTATTATGAAGTCGGCGAACACTTAAAAGAGTGCAAACCGGAGCATCCGATTTATGAAAAATGGATCGGTACATACGGCGGAGACTGGTTCAGACAGCAGGTCGAAGAACAGATCAGCCGTTTTGACGAGATTGCTGAAAACAGCACAGAGGAAATCCGCGCGAAAATGAAAGAGAATTTTGTGATTTCAAGCTATTATGAATATCAATTTTGGGGAATGGCTTATCAAAAAGAAGGCTGGTCCGAGAAGGACGGAAAAGAGGTGGAATCCTTTGGAGCTGCACGCGGTAACTGATAATCGCAAACCCGTTGCCGAGCTGGCCGAGGATATTCTATCGATTCAGCGCGAAGTGAGCTTTATCCATATCCGTGAGCGGGATAAAACAGCGGGAGAGATTATGCAGCTTTTGTCCCTTTTGAAAAAGGGCGGAGCGGATAAGGACAAATTGATCATCAATGACAGGGCGGATATCGCGCTTTTTGCCAACATACACCGTGTTCAGCTTCCGTCCCGCAGCTTTTCCGTAAAGCAGGTGCGAAGCAGATTTCCCCATCTTCATATCGGACGTTCGGTCCATTCGCTGGAAGAAGCCATCCAAGCTGAAAAGGAAGATGCGGATTATGTGGTGTTCGGCCATATATTTGAAACCGAATGTAAACAAGGACTTGAAGCAAGAGGCATCAGCCTGCTTTCAGAGATCAAACGCACGCTTTCCATCCCCGTTATCGCAATCGGCGGAATGACACTGCAGACGATCGGACACACAAAGCAGGCGAAGCCGGACGGAATTGCCGTCATGTCAGGCATTTTCTCAGCTGAAAATCCCGAGGAGGCGGCAAAACGGTATGCACGCGCGGTAAGGGAGGCCGATTATGAAGAAACACTATGATACGGCGGTGATCGGCGGCGGAATTATCGGGTGCGCCATTTCTTATGAGCTGGCGAAGACGCAGCAGAACGTTGTCTTGTTTGAAGGCGGAGAAGTCGGCCGAAAAACGACAAGCGCTGCCGCGGGAATGCTGGGCGCTCATGCGGAATGTGAAAAACGGGATGCGTTTTTTGATTTTGCCATGCACAGTCAAAGGCTGTATGTAGCGGCGGGGCAAGAGCTTGAGGAAGCTTGCGGCATTGACATCAGGCGCCATAACGGCGGAATGCTTAAACTGGCGTATACCGAAGAAGATATCGCCCGTTTACGGAAGATGGATGATCTGCCTTCCGTCACTTGGCTTTCAGCGGAAGATGCCCTTGAAAAAGAGCCTTACGCTTCAAAAGACATTCTCGGCGCCAGTTTTATAAAAGACGATGTCCATGTCGAACCGTACTATGTTTGCAAAGCGTATGCAAAAGGAGCGCGGCGCTATGGCGCTGACATATGTGAGCATACACAAGTCACTTCCGTAAAACGGGTGAACGGAGAATATTGCATCACAACGTCCGGCGGGGATGTTTATGCTGACAAAGTCGCAGTTGCAAGCGGTGTATGGAGCGGCCGGTTTTTCAGCCGGCTCGGCTTGGGACAGCCTTTTTTTCCTGTGAAAGGAGAATGCCTTTCCGTGTGGAATGACGATACCCCGCTGACCAAAACCCTTTACCATGATCATTGTTATGTCGTCCCGAGAAAAAGCGGCCGGCTTGTCATCGGTGCCACGATGAAACAGGGCGACTGGAGCGATACGCCTGACATCGGAGGAATTGAGGCCGTCATTGCAAAAGCGAAAACCATGCTTCCCGCCATCGAACATATGAAAATAGACCGGTTTTGGGCGGGGCTCAGGCCGGGAACAAGAGACGGCAAGCCGTTTATCGGGCGGCATCCTGAAGACAGCGGCATTATCTTCGCCGCCGGCCATTTTCGGAACGGCATCCTGTTGGCGCCGGCAACGGCTGAAATGGTGCGGGATATGATCATGGAAAGACAGATTAAACAGGAATGGGAAGAAGCGTTTCGAATCGATCGCAAGGAGGCTGTTCATATATGATCCTTCAGCTGAACGGAAAACAAATTGATTGGAATCGAAAAGAGGGGACGGTTCAGGATTTGCTTGAATTGTACCAGCTTGACCAAAGAATCGTAGTTGTGGAGAGAAATAAAGAAATCATTGAAAAAAAGAATTATGAAAATACAAGTTTGTGTGACCGCGATGTCATAGAAATTGTCCATTTTGTAGGAGGCGGATGAGGATGTTAACAATAGGCGGAAAACAGTTTCGGTCAAGATTGCTGTTAGGAACGGGAAAATATCCGAGTTTTGAGATTCAGAAAGAGGCGGTGGCCGTCTCGGAATCAGATATTTTAACCTTTGCGGTGCGGCGGATGAACATCTTTGAAGAGTCTCAGCCTAACTTTCTCGAACAGCTTGATTTGTCTAAATACACGCTTCTGCCGAATACGGCCGGCGCCGCAACGGCTGAAGAGGCGGTCAGAATCGCAAGGCTTGCCAAAGCTTCAGGGCTTTGTGACATGATAAAAGTAGAAGTCATCGGATGCAGCCGGTCACTTTTGCCTGATCCGGTTGAAACGCTGAAAGCATCAGAACAGCTGCTCGAAGAGGGATTTATCGTGCTTCCGTATACGTCGGACGATGTCGTGCTCGCAAGACGTCTTGAGGAGCTCGGAGTGCATGCCATTATGCCGGGCGCTTCGCCGATCGGTTCCGGTCAGGGAATTTTAAATCCGCTGAATCTTTCCTTTATCATTGAACAGGCGAAGGTGCCGGTCATTGTCGATGCCGGCGTCGGATCTTCAAAAGACGCCGCCTACGCGATGGAGCTCGGGGCTGACGGCGTGCTGTTAAATACCGCTGTGTCAGGCGCAGATGATCCGGTCAAAATGGCCAGGGCGATGAAGCTTGCCGTAGAAGCGGGCCGTCTTTCTTATGAAGCCGGGAGAATTCCGGTGAAAGATTACGGAACTGCAAGCAGTCCGCGAGACGGTCTTCCGGTATGACGGACAGATATTCCAGACAGGAGCTGTTTCAGCCGATCGGTCCCACCGGCCAAGAGAAGCTCCGGTCGTCTCATGCCGTGATTATCGGCGCGGGTGCGCTTGGGACGGCAAGTGCGGAGATGCTTGTCAGAGCAGGGGTCGGGAAGGTAACGATCGCTGACAGAGATTATGTGGAGTGGAGTAATCTCCAGCGCCAGCAGCTTTATACCGAAGACGATGTCAGACAGGAAATGCCGAAAGCCGCGGCGGCTGAAAAACGGCTTCGGTCTATAAATAGCGATGTAGAGGTCGAGGGATTTGTCATGGATGTCACTGCGGAAAACGCACCCGGATTGATTCGTGATGCCTCCCTCATCGTGGATGCCGCCGACAACTTTGAAACGAGGCTGATTGTGAATGATGCGGCTGTGCAGAAAGGAATTCCCTTTCTGTACGGCGCCTGTGTCGGCAGCTACGGGCTCTCTTTTACCGTCATTCCCGGTGTCACGCCGTGCCTTCACTGTCTGCTTGAGACATTGCCTTTAGGCGGTATGACATGCGATACGGCGGGAATCATCAGCCCGGCTGTATTGCAGACGGCCGTTTTTCAGGCAGCAGATGCGCTGAAGCTGTTAACGGGCGGATCTATCGAGCATGTTCTCCGTTCCTTTGATTTATGGAAAAATGAACGGTCAGAAATAAGCGTCGCCCGTCTTAAATCGGCTGATTGCCCAAGCTGCGGCACAAACGATTTTCCGTTTTTATCCTATGAAAATCAGACAAAGGCGGCGGTTCTGTGCGGACGGAACACGGTGCAGATCAGAACGGGGATTTCCGAACAGTTTGATCTGCAAAACCTTGCGGGACAGCTCAGACGGGCAGGGCTTGATGTTTCAGCCAACCCGTATTTAATTTCGTTTTGCACAGACAATTTCAAGATGGTACTGTTTCGTGACGGCAGAGCATTAATACACGGCACAAGTGATATCAGCAGAGCGAAATCCTTTTATCATAAATGGATCGGATAATGCGAAAGGAGCGAAAAACATCATGAGCATATGCAAAGCATTGACGATTGCCGGATCAGATTCAGGAGGCGGCGCCGGTATACAGGCGGATCTCAAAACCTTTCAGGAGCTCGGCGTTTTCGGAATGTCAGCCATTACAGCGGTAACCGCCCAGAACACGTTGGGCGTTCACGGCATTTATCCGCTCACCCGGGAGGCGCTGGGCAGCCAGATTGACGCGGTGGCGGAAGATTTGCGGCCTGACGCTGTAAAAACGGGAATGCTGTGGAGCGCGGAAATGATTGCGGAAATTGCGGAAAAAACGGATCAGTACGGGCTTGATCATCTCATCACCGATCCCGTCATGATTGCCAAAGGAGGCGCTTCCCTGCTGCGTGAGGAATCTCAGGCCGCGTTAAAAGAGCTGTTAATTCCGCGCAGCTATGCGGTGACGCCGAATGTTCCGGAGGCTGAGGTATTGACGGGGATGGAAATCCGCACGTTTGAGGACCGGAAAAAAGCGGCCGAACGCCTTTGCAAGCTTGGGGCAAAGCATGTCATCATAAAAGGCGGACATCAGCCTGAACAGGGGAGAATCGTTGATTTATTATTTGACGGTTCATCTTTTACCCAAATCAGCCACGCTTATATTGACACGAAACACACCCACGGAACAGGCTGCACGTTCGCAGCCGCGCTGACGGCGGAAACGGCAAAGGGGAAAAACATTCAGACCGCGTTTGAGACAGCCGTCAATTTTGTGCGGGAAGCCGTGGAACATACGCTCGGCATCGGAGCGGGACACGGCCCGACCAATCATTTTGCCTTTAAAAGGAACAGTCTGCAGACGAGATAAAAAAGAGGCCGCGTCAACATCCGCGGTCTTTTTCCCATGCTTTCAATCTGGACAAGGTTATGATATGATAAAAATTAAGATCAGGTACTAAAACTATGTCTTTAAGACGATTACAGGAGGCTTTATACATATGAATTTCTCACTTGAAGGCCGCAACATCGTTGTGATGGGCGTTGCCAATAAACGCAGTATCGCATGGGGAATCGCCCGTTCGCTACATGAAGCCGGAGCGCGCCTCATTTTCACTTACGCGGGAGAGCGCTTGGAAAAATCAGTTCATGACCTTGCGGCTACATTAGAAAGAAATGATTCCATCATCCTTCCGTGTGATGTGACAAATGACGCTGAGATCGAAACTTGCTTTGCAAGCATTAAAGAGCAGGTCGGCGTGATTCACGGCATCGCGCACTGCATCGCGTTTGCAAACAAAGAAGAGCTTGTCGGCGAATATTTAAATACGAACCGCGAAGGATTCCTGCTTGCGCATAACATCAGTTCTTACTCTCTGACAGCGGTCGCAAAAGCGGCGCGTCCGATTATGACTGAAGGCGGAAGCATCGTTACACTCACTTACCTCGGCGGAGAGCGCGTCGTTTCAAACTATAACGTAATGGGTGTGGCAAAAGCGTCTCTTGATGCGAGCGTGAGATATTTAGCCGCTGACTTAGGAAAAGAAAACATCCGCGTCAACAGCATTTCAGCAGGGCCGATCCGTACGCTGTCTGCAAAAGGAATCAGTGATTTCAACTCTATCCTGAAAGAAATTGAAGAGCGCGCGCCGCTGCGCCGCACGACAACACCTGAAGAAGTGGGCGACACGGCTGCATTCTTGTTCAGTGACCTGTCAAGAGGCATCACGGGCGAAAATCTTCACGTGGATTCAGGATTCCATATTACCGCACGTTAAATAACAAGCAGTCCCTTTCAGGGATTGCTTTTTTCTTTCTTCTGATTTTAATCATTCCGTCATATAAATAAAACATGACAGAATCGGAGGGATGAAGATGTCAAAACAAAACAGAAACGCGGAAAAAAAACCGCTCATGTATATTGTTCAGGCGGATTATTCAGACACGCAATCATCAATGCAGGACATATTAATCAAAAAAAGGAAAGCGCCGCAGCCGCCGGAAGAAGAGCCGATGCATGGAAAGCGGGAGGAAGAATGTAAAACTCAGCCTGAAGGAGCAGTGGCTGTCGAACCAGAAAAGCAAGTACCTGAACAGCACAGCCGGTCAGAAGAAGCCGTTCAAGAAGTTCCGGTGCAAGCGGAGCAGGACACTGCCAAGCCTGACGCCGCTAAAAAAGAGCCTGATGCCGCTGAAAAAGAGCCTGAAGCGGTTCACAATGCCGCCCCAGAGGAAAAGGTTCCGCCAAAGCGCGTGAAAAAGCCGATGAGCAGAATGTCCATTCTTGAAAAAATTGATTTCTTAACGAAGCTGCCGCA
The DNA here is from genome assembly GCF_053663335.1 of Bacillus sp. YH3-2-B2. Classification (NCBI taxonomy): domain Bacteria; kingdom Bacillati; phylum Bacillota; class Bacilli; order Caryophanales; family Bacillaceae; genus Bacillus; species Bacillus sp. YH3-2-B2. Next base: position 275,473 of record NZ_JBSJQE010000001.1, read on the forward strand.
TAATATGCCGCGGACCCTTTGTCTGATAGAAGCCAACGGAAAAACCTACAGAGGCGTAATCGTCGGCAGAAAAAATAATGCGATCTTCCTGCGGACGACAAGCAACGGAGCGCCGGCAGAACTCGCAATAGACGATATCACCTCGCTGCATCCGCTTGGATTTTAACCATACAAAAAGCTGCCTGAATTCTTTAATCCGGCAGCTTATTTTTATGCTTTTTGATTTAAGAATGTGTGCGGTTGATCAGTCTCGGGTTCAGGCAATTGATGGCGCAGAAGCTATGGAGATCGACTTCAACGCAATAGTTCGTTTTTTCTAAACGGAATACATCGCAGAGAGAGTCTTTATCTGTAAAATCAAGAATGTGCTTATGCTCGTCAAAAGCAATAAGCAGGCTTAATGTGGCACAGCCGTCACAGACCCTTTCAACTCTGAAAAAAACGGTGTTAAAACACGGACCGTTATCCAGCTCGCCGACATTTCCGAATGCGGTAAACGGTGATGATTTAGAAGTGAAAAGCACAAACGGCACTGTATCGCCTAATGAAAAACCCGGCGATAAAAGGTTGGAATAGCATCCGGCCGGGCAATCTTCCTCGACCGCATTTTGCAGGTCTTCAATATTTTCTACCGCTTCACGCACACAGTATGTTGTATGCTTGCTCATAATATCCCTCCTGACTTCACGTTTTATATACCGGATTAAACGATATCGGAGAGTCAGCCGCCCGGAAGTCCGGGCGGGCTGATGATTGCATCTGTAATAGAAGGTTGGAAGGGGATTCTTCTTTAGGAAAGATGCGAATCAATGACTATCCGTGATGCTTTTTCTCTTTGTGCGGCTCAGGCCGGTCAACAAGCTCCGGTGAAAGGCATTGAATGGCGCTGAAGCAGCTCAGATCAACTTCAATGCAAAAATCTGTTTTTTCTAAACCGAAGAAATCCGGGTCACAAGGATGGCAGACGCTGAGGGTGTCGCCGTGCACATCTACGGGGCGCAATACTGAAAGCGTCGCGCAGCAATCACAAACTCTTTCTGCCCGGAAGAAAATAGACTCGAAGCACTGGCTGTCATCCGCAAATCCTCCGACGTTCCCGAATGTGGAGAACAAACCGCCTTTTTTATCAAACAAGAGAAACGGGATGGTATCTTTACCGGTAACCGTCGGGCTTAACAGATTGGTATAGCATCCAGTCGGGCATTGTTCTTCAACAGCCTCTTGTTCTGCTAAAATCTTCTCGACTGCATCGCATACACAACTTTCATCTCGGCCATGGTGTTTTCCGCAGCTCATGGATTTCAGCTCCTTCTTTTAGGGTATTTGACTTTTGTCTTTAACAACATATGTACGCGAGCCTCACTTGGTGTGGGTGAACGTCTATATATTCATCATATGCGGAGAAAATAAGAAAAAGCAGAGCATTTTTAGCTCTGCTTTTTCTTTTTAGAGGACGAGGGTGATGACTAAGACAGCAATCAGTAAATTTGTGGCTGTTGAGATCAACACTGCGATATCGGCATCTACTGTTGTCACGTTTACGCCGCGGGAGTTTTCGATGAGCAGTTTTTGACGGTTGATTTGTTTGTTAGCTGTTAGTTGCAATAAGTCTTGTGCGACCAATTCGGCGATGACTCCGTCAGCAATTGAAGTGAGAGTGGCCGTTACGACTGCTGCATTAATCGCTGTCATGACTGAAGCGACTGCTTGAACGTCTGTTGACGTCACGTTAATATCACAAGAGTCTCTGATAATAATCGCTTCTTCAGAAACTTGTTTGTTGAGATTCGCCTGAGCCAGGTCTTGGTCAAGGAAGGCATTATCTTCGCCAAATCCATGTCCGTTACAGCAAACATTACATCTTCTTCCTTCTTTTTCTTCTTTTTCTTCTCGCGGATGTTCGCATTCAGGATCAAGTGCAACCCAAGAGTATGGTCTGCTTTCCATATCTATTCCTCCTTTTCTTTTACTATTATTAAATGAGCCGGCCTCTTATTTTGACTCAGGCATCTATCCTGATAAAAATCACTATTTTTTAGTTATTGACCGGGATTTTGGCGTCTTTGCCGGAGCTGTTCGATTAATTGTTCTCTGCGGGTTTGCGGATTTGTCTGCTGTTCTTGCGCTTTTTCCTGCTCTTTTTTCTGTTTCTGGCTTTCAAGAAAAGCTTCTGTTTTTGCCTGCATGTCTTTGACTAATGCGATCAGCATTTCTTTTTCTTCATCAGGTATTTCCCGCATTTTATCCTTTGTCACGCCGTGTTTTTTGAAGACATTGCTGACAAGCACCTTTAAAAGCGGATCCACTTCTGGTAGATTTTCGAGTTCTTTTTTTAATTTTTCGTTATCTGCCATTTGTTCTCACCTCTATTTAAATATTTGAAAAGAAAGGTTAAAGGATGTCTAGTTCAGCAAAAAGTATATTTAATAATTGAAACAAAATTTGTACAAAGGCCATGATATCGTCTGCTGTCAGTGTGATTTTAATATTGCGGCTGTTCAGGACTTGAATGACGGTCCTCTTTTTTATTTGGCAATCATCCAGGATCAGCAGTTCGGTTGCGATTTGGTCGGCTGTGTCTTCATCTGCGATCGCGAGCTGTGTCGCGAGGATAATCGCCGTAGTAACTGAGGCTTGTATAGAAAGAGCGGCCGTTATATGTGTTGTATCTATTGTGACATTTTCGCAATCAATCACTTCGATCGTCTGCTCGAATTCGTTGGATAATTGTTCGTATATTTGCGGTTGCAGTGTTTCGACTTTTTCTTCAAACGACATAACCTTCACTCCTTTCTCATTCATACTCTATATAATGCAAATGAAACGCCGAGCGGAATAAGAAAAACAACTAAACCGCACCTATTTTTTTACCGGACAAGGTGCGATTCATGAAGATCAGGGTTTTCGCATATGTATAAAGAGGTCAAGTTTTGAAAAGGAGTGAACAGGTGGTTATCAATTGGCTTTCATTTATTCTGTTATCGTTTGCCGTTTTCCGGCTGGCCAGGCTTTTCGTATTTGACACCATTATGGCGCCGCTTCGGAGCCTTTTTCACGAGGAAAAAACAGAAACCGCACCCGACGGCACGACAGAAACCTACATTGTCATAAAAGGAAAAGGCATCAGGGCATTTATCGGTGAACTTCTCAGCTGCTACTGGTGTACGGGCGTATGGTGCGCCGCCTTTTTAATTGCGGCGCAGATTGTGATCCCCGAGGCCGCGCAATGGCTGATTTTGCTGTTAGCCATAGCCGGCGCGGCCGGGATCATTGAAGCTGCGGTTTCTCGTCTTCTGCAGGAATAAGGCGGTTCCACCAGCAACTTCCCGTCACTTTCGGCATAAACTGGCATATATGACATAAGGAAAGGAAGGATCACCATGAATCAATCAAGCAAACCTTCCCAACACTCTCCATACAAATCAACTGTGCATCAGCCTTACGAAAAAAAAATTAAGAAAAAAGGCTGCGGCTGCGGCCAAAAGAAAAAACCGAAATAGCCGTTTTCTAAAAAACCGGAGCTTCCGGTTTTTTTTGTTTTATGCCGAACGCCTGCCTCTGTCCGGCATAGATCATAGGAGGAGGGGATGTTATGAATATATTTGAATCATTCATAAACGGTAAATACCGCCGGCACAATCAAAAGCAGCGGGAGCATGACAACTATATCTTATCTATTGAAAAACAGCTGTCTGAGTTTGATGAAGCGGGATCGCGCTTTGAGGAATGGATAGATGTGTTTGCCGCCGAAACAGAAGCGAAACTGAAGAAAAATGAGCATTCTCACTAAAATGAATGAAATCCGCACCGGCCCTATGCATTTATCCAAGCCAAACAAGTCGGCTCACATAGAGTATAGAGAGTAAAGGAGGTGCTTAGATATGGGATTCGGATATGGCGGATTCGGCGGCGGCTACGGTTACGGCGGCTGCGGCGGATACGGAGGCGGCTATGTCGGAGGCGGATACGGCTCAACATTTGTTCTTGTTGTCGTATTGTTCATCCTTCTGATCATTGTCGGTGCATCCTTTTTTGGCTAAACCTTAGCAAGACTTTGGATAAGCGCGGGACCGTTCAGTCCCGTGCTTCCCTGATGTATGAAGGAGTATAGAGACGGGGCACTCTGAATTTTTTCCTTGTCTTACGGGCACATGTTCCGCTCTTTATTCATACAATATCGTATTACTCCACAAAAGGAGGCACACCATGGATAATCAATTTTTCAAAAATATTGAGAAGAAAACAGGCGTCAGCATGAAGGATGTCATGAACCTTGCAGGATCATTGCAAAATGCCAATTTCAAAGATGAAAACACGGTGAGAGGCGTCATTCAGAAGGTGTCCCAGCTGGCTAACAAGCGTGTTCCGAAAGAATTGGAAGACAAAATCGTTCAATCGATTACAAGCGGTAAAGAGAAACTTGATTTTGGCACCATTTCTAAAATGTTGAACAATAAATAGGCGTCAGCCGGCCTTGCTAAAAAGGCCTTTTTATGTGAGAAAAACCCGGCAGTGATCTGCCGGGTTCTTTATATCCTGAGTGCGCTCCGTCTGTCCGTCCGGAGAAGGGGCTCGAGAAATCTTGAGCTGCGCGCTGTTTTTCCCCGCCTGTACGCGGGACAAGATACATATAAATGCTGCATGGCCCTTGTCATTGCGACATACAGGAGCCGTCTTTCTTCTTCGAGCGGAGCGGGATCGCCCTGTCTCGCCGTCTCAAGCGCGAAGTCATGGGGGATCGAGCCGTCAGCCGCGCCTAAAATATAGACCGTATTGAATTCAAGACCTTTAGAGCGGTGAATGGTCAGCAGTTCGACGCCGTTTTCATCGGTTTTCTGATTCTCAGCGGCGCGCATATGATCGACATGCGCAAGAAAATCGGGAATGGTTTTGAATTTTTTGGCGGCCACTTTGACATCCCTGAGATCATCAGAGCCTTTTTCCAGTTTGTTTCCCTCATTGCCCCGTTTTTTTAAATACTCGGAAAAACCCATTTTGCTTTCTGCAAAGGTGATGGCTTCAACCGGCTTCATTGTCCGGATGCTTGCGAAAAACGGAACGATCTGCTTGATCTTCCCTATTTGAAAAGGCTTCAGGTCAGGCAGTTTCGTCAGTGCCTTAATCATCGTGCAATCTTCCGTGATTGACAGCGCCTTTAACGTTTGCAGGGCGGATTGCTTTAAAAATAAGGCGGGCAGCAGGTCTTTCACCGCATCCGTATCATCTTCATTCTGACTCGCATATAAATAGGCGAGGATCTGGCGTACGATTCTGCGGCTGTAGAACGTCTGCACGCCACGGTCGGCATGATAAGGAATCGATGATTGGTGCAGTCTTTCATAAATGGCCCGTCCGGCGCTGTTTGTTCGGTAAAGCACGGCGAAATCGTCAGGACTCGCCCCGTTTTGAATTTTCTCTTTCATATCCGAAACGATCATGGTCGCTTCTTCTTCTTCATCGTAAGGATAAAATATCACGGGATTGTGAACGCCGTCTTTGACGGCAGAAAGTGTTTTTTCATACCGTTTTTTATTTTTCTTTACGACGGCATGAGCGCTTGAGACGATCGGATGCGGCGAGCGGTAATTTGCCGTTAAGTAAATGGTCTTTGCTGCCGGATAATCCTTTTGAAAATCAAGAATAAAAGACGGGCTGCTGCCGCGGAACGCATAAATGGATTGGTCGTCATCACCCACGCAGCACAGGTTATTCTCCGGGCTTGCGATCATTTGCATAATGTTGTACTGGACAGGATTAATATCTTGAAACTCATCAATCAAAATATGAGAAAATCTGTTTTGGTACTGCGCGAGAATATCAGGCCGGCTTTGAAACAGTTCATAACAGCCTTGGGCCATGTCATCAAAATCAAATTGCCGTTTTTCCCGCTTCTGCTGTTCGTAACGTTCGTAGAGCCGGTACACTTTTTTCTCCCAGTCGTCCGCAAGCGGAATGGTCTCATGGGGGAGATATGTGTTTTTCCAGCAGCCGATAAGCTGTAGCGCCTGGTCGACGGGAAACTCTTTTTCATCCAAATTTTCTTCATAAAGCGCCTTTTTCACATATTGCTCTTTTTGCCACTCCATTTTTAAAAGCTGGCTACCGTTCCATTTTGAAGAATCATAATGATAGAGTATTTTATAGAAAAAACTGTGGAATGTTCCGGTCACGAGACGGGAGACTTTTCCGGCTGCCAGCCCGTACTCATTCGCCATCCGCTCTTTCATTTCGGCGACGGCTTTTGTCGTAAAGGTCACAAGCAGCATATTCTCAAGTGAAATGCCGAGGTGTTCAATCATATGGGCGGCGCGGGCTGTCAGCACCCTCGTTTTTCCGCTTCCCGCTCCGGCGAGCACCAGCAGGGGCCCGTCCGTTTCAGTAACTGCCCGCATCTGTTCGCGGTTCAGGCCGATGCCGGGGAACAAAGATGTATCAGCCGCCTCGGATGTTGGTGAAAACGGTTCGGCCGCAGGCACTTTTTTCGGGCTTTTCCATTCTGAGACGATCGGTTTCGGATTCTCTGAAATCGCTTTTCCTTTCGGCAGGCGGAACATGCCTGCCTCCTTATACTCTTCTTTTTCTTTCTCCGCTTGTGGTTCCTCGGCCGCGCATGCTTTTTCACAGGCGATGAAGTCTCCCTTTTGCCGATGATAAAATGCCGGCTGCTCTAAAATCGAAAGCCGCATTAAGACAGGCTGGTCACAATGTGCGCAAAAAATATTTCCTTTCTGAGCTTCTTCAAAAAGGAATTGGTAATGTTCTCTAGAATATGTATGTAAATGTATCGTTCGGTTATTCAGTCGGGCGCATTTCAAAAAGGGGTCCTCCCATTAAAAGGTGTTCATCCATTTGATAGACAAAGAATATCATAACAAAAGAACCGCGTTTCAAAAAGTAAGATTAAGGGAAATGAAAAGCGAAGGGGAGGGGTACATATGATTTATGCAGGACGGATTCAAAACCAGCAGTATTCTCAATACGCAAACCGGGCAGCGGGTTATAAGCCTGATTACGCCGGTATTACGAAAGCGGCCGCCCTCGCCAATGACAGGGTGTACAGAGAGGTGGAGCGCCGCCAGGAAAACACCGCAGCCGCAGCAAAGAAAGTGCATGAAGAAAAACGTAAGCGCTCTCTTTCCCGTCTGCCGCAAATCATGGGAAAAGGCCGGTTGATAAATCAATACGTGTGAAAAAACCCGGAAATCTCCGGGTTTTTTTGAGCTGTATATATGAAAGATGCGGAAAGGAATGATTCAATTTGAGAAAGCTTTCATTATTAATTGCGGGGTTATTTCTATTCGGCCTCTTTACTGCCGGAATGAAACCGGCACACGCGGCGGAGAGCTCCGCAGCAAAAGATGTCACTCTCACACAGCTGGCGCCGCATGTCTGGATGCATACAAGCACCGGTACGGCAGACGGAAGTTCCGTCCCTGCGAACGGATTGCTTCTTGAAACTTCCAAAGGAATCGTACTGATTGATACTCCGTGGAATGACAGTCTCACAGAGCAATTAATGACACAAATAAAACAGCGGTTTCCCGGCAAAAGGATGACCGATGCCATTGTGACACACGCCCATGACGATCGCATCGGCGGGCTGAACACACTGTACAAATACGGTGTAAAGGTGCACAGCACGAAGCTGACCGCCGACTTCGCCCGGCAGCAGGGATATCACCGGCCGCTCGGAGATTTGAAAAACGTGACAAAGCTGCAGTTTGGCGATATGAAAATTGAAACGTTTTATCCGGGAAAAGGGCATACGGAAGACAATATTACCGTCTGGCTGCCTGAGGATAAGCTCTTATTCGGCGGTTGCTTAATCAAGGCTTTAGAAACAAAGGAAATCGTGCCAACTCCGGGCTTTTATCCGGATCAGTGGCCGCGCGCCGTCCGCAAAGTCATGAAAAGATATCAGGACATCAGCATTGTCGTTCCGGGCCATGGCAGTCCGGGGGATGACCGTCTGCTGCCGCATACGATAAGCCTTCTGAAAGAAACGTAAAAAAGAAGACCGGCGCTCCCATTACGGAGTGCCGGCTTTTTTTATCTCTTCCTGATTTTCATAAAACTGAGGAAAGCAAGTGCAAGCGCCAAAACGGTATATCCCGCTATCGGCCAAATATGCTGATGAAAGGAAGAATAATCTCCGGATATGACTTCCTGGGCCAGCTCGATCGAGTGAACAAACGGTAAGGCATAAGCGATATGTTTGAATGTGTCACCGAGCAGGCTCACCTCCATCCAAGCTCCGCCCAGAAATTGCACGAGTGTAATATAAATCGTTCCGATACCTGAAATTTGTTTGTCCGTAAACACAGCCCCTAAACATAAACCGAAGAAAACGGACATCATCGCAATCGGCAGCAAGACAGCGATACCTGCGAGAAGATTCATCCACTCGGCGGATAAACCGGCAGCAGCAGCTGCGATAAAACAAATGATGATTTGTAAAATGGCTAACGGCAGCATCGGCATTGCGTAACCGATAACATAATCGGCTGTTTTTAAAGGGGAAGCAAACAAACGGGTCAAAAGGGCGGTCTGTTTGTCTTTTGCGATCAGCAATGCAGAGAACATCGTAAGGAAAGCGAAACCGAAAACAATGAGTCCGGGTGCTAAGTGCTGAATTTTAAAGGTATCAAGTGGCGCATTTTTTTCAATTGCCGTAAACAGAAACAATAGAATAACAGGCAGTGCGATTCCAAGGATAATAGACAGGGGGTCACGAAAAATCTCTTTGCGGTTGCGAATGGCGAAATCAAGCATAAAGACCCGCCTCTCCGTCACAAATCGCTAAAAAGGCATCTTCAAATGTGGCTGAATGAGTTTGTTTTTTCAGATCCTCCGCCGTGCCCAGTGCTTTTAGAGTCCCATTTTCTAAAATGCAAATACGGTCTGCCAGGGCTTCAGCCTCTTCTAAATAGTGTGTTGTTAAAATAATCGTCATGTCTCCCTTTAATGTCTCAAGATTTTTCCACAACTCGCGGCGTGAACGGACGTCCAGCCCTAATGTCGGCTCATCTAAGAAATAAATATCCGGTTTTGTAATCATGCCCATTGCGATGCTGAGGCGGCGCTGCATTCCTCCTGATAAGGTTTTGGTTTTTGCTCTTTCTTTCTCTTTTAATTGAAACAATTCGAGCATCTCATCTGTTCTTTTTTTTGCTTCTTTTTTCGGAATTCCGTAGACTCCGGCTATAAACTCTAAGTTTTCCCGTACGGTTAGATGAGGAGCGATGGCTGTTTCCTGCGGGGACATGTTCAATTTCGGTTTTATTTTATCCAAATCAGTCAAAATACTGTGTCCAAGCACTGATGCATCACCCTCATCCGGAGAGAGGAGTCCGCAAAGCATACTGATTAATGTCGTTTTTCCGGCTCCGTTCTCACCGAGTAAAGCGAAAAATTCCCCTTTCTCAACTGAGAACTCAAGACGGTCAACGGCGGCGGTTTCTTTATAATGTTTCGTTAATTGCTTCAGCTCAATCGCGTGCATTTACTCGTTCTCGCTATCTGCGTCGATTTGCTTAGCGTTTAAAATATCTTTTGCAAACTCGAAAAAGAGTTCTTGTTTAACAAGTGCGATACCTTGCTGGTCATCCCCAAGCATAAGCAGTGAATCCCCCGGATTTATATCGAAAACATCTCTTGCTTCTTTAGGAATGACAATCTGTCCTTTTGTGCCCACTTTAACAGTCCCGAATATGTGTTTTCCTTTTGGTGCCGTCATGTTTATCCCTCCGAAATATGAATTATATTTTTTGTATGAATTGTAATACTTCGTATACTAAACATACATTAACCTTCCATAAAATGCAATAAATTTCATGAAATAGTATGATTTTCATAAAAAAAGCACTCCTGCCATATCAACAGGAGTGCTTTTGATTTTATTGTTTGTATTCCTTTATCATTTCCAGATGGGGGATGCCCGCATCGAGAAATTCTTCGCCGGAAGTGACGCGGTATCCTTGTTTTTCGTAAAACGGAACCGCCTGCGTCTGCGCATGTAAGATAAAGCTGCCGGCGCCCTTGGCTGCCGCCGCTTTTTCAAGCGCCTGCATTATGATGGCTCCGACGCCTAAAGAACGATGGCTTTTCATTACGCAGATGCGCTCTAATTTTCCATGCCCGTCTTTCAAGCGCCATCTGCCGGCTCCGACCGGCTGGCCGCCGTCATATATGACTATATGCTCTGACGTGTCTTCGAATTGATCAATTTCCTCTTCTTCCGGAACATGCTGTTCTTTCACAAAGACCTCTTTTCTGACGAAAAAAGCGTCGTTCAGCTGTTTTTCAGTTTTTGCGATGATGGATTCCAAGCAGTTATTCTCCTCCGCCTAATAAAAATGTTTCGTACACAGTCCATGAGCCGTTATCCAGCTGATAGAGCAGGTGAAAACGGTCGATGACTTCTTCGTGGGAAATGTCCTGCATTTTCAGCTGTCCGAGTACGTCGGAATGTTCATCTGACGACAGCTTCTGGCCGACCGTGACATGCGGAACGAAGCTGTATTCCGGCTCGCCGGATAATGCTCCTGAGTAGCATTTCTCACTCAGAGATTTTAATTCCTCCGTCGGCTCTGCTTTCATATATATCACATTATTCACAGGAGAAAACGAGCTGTATTTTGTAATTTTCAGAACGAGCGGATGCGACTCTTTCGCCGTCTGTCTCAGCTGTGATACGACCTGCTCGATTTCCTGTTCTGTCGCTTCAAACGGATCTCTTACCGTCAGATGCGGCGGAATGAGCGCGTAGCTCGGGTCGTAGCGTTTCCGGTACGAATTTGCGAGATCCTGTAATTTTTTTGATGGAAATAAAACAATACCGTATTTCATGAAAGTTCCCTCCTTAAATGAATGGTTACAGCATTTTTTTCAGCGCCGGCGTGATGAGCGGCTGCCAGTATGTCCATTTATGATCCCCGTCAAAGGTTTCATACGTGTATTCAGACTGTTTGCTTTCCAGCAGCTGTTTGAGCTCTTCGTTCGGCGCGGTGAAATCAAGCACCTGGCCGTCCGTCGTGTGGACGGCGGTTTCTTTTTCTCCGATTTGATGATAAACGGAAATCTGTTTGAGATCCTCCGACTGCCGGACGGCATCCAGCACGTGCCCGTCAACATACGGAGACTGCATGATGACGTTTCCAAACATGTTCGGATAGTCAATCGCCGTCATGAGCGAGACGGTTCCGCCGAGGGAATCCCCGATCATGGTGCGGCCGTATCCGACTTGATAAGTCGGGTATTCTTTGTCGATAAAAGGAACGAGCTCATTTGCGATAAACCGTTTATATGAGGCGAACTTAGAGCCTTCGGGATGGTATGTGTTTCTTCGCTCCCGCACATTTTTATATGGGACGCCGATAATGATGCAGCGGTCAATTTCCCCTTTTGACATAAGCTCTTCCGCCTGACGCCCGATTCTCCCTAATCTGAAATAATCATGGCCGTCCTGAGCGATGACCGTATGATATTTATACAGGGGGGAGAAGGTGGCGGGCAGATAGACCAAAACGGTCATTTCCTCTTCAAGCTCATGGGAGAAAAGTGTTTTCTCATGAATGATTCCGTTTTTTGATGCCACTTCGCATTCCTCCAGGCCGCGTCTTGTCTTGATGGTTTTTTCCTATTGTACCATGAATTATTAGAAATTTCTTTCTTCAGATGCACTTCTTGCGAGAGTTCAGATAAATAAAAAGTTGTTGAAATCCATTTTATAGTGCGTTAATATAGAACAATCAGAAAATACAAAACAATATTCTTATCACGAGAGGTGGAGGGACTGGCCCTTTGAAACCTCAGCAACCGGTTTGCTTTGCCGCGGGAAGGCAAAGTGCCAAGGTGCTAAATCCAGCAAGCGATTCACATGCTTGGAAGATAAGAGGAAGAGAAAAGCTCCTTCTTCTTATGAAGAGGGGGCTTTTTTATTTTTGAAAAAGGATGGTGCTTACTGATGACGCAGCATGTTGAAACAAAATTAGCCCAAATTGGAAATAGAAGCGAAGAAGCAACGGGAACGGTCAGTCCGCCGATTTATCTGTCCACCGCTTACCGCCATAGAGGAATAGGAGAATCTACAGGTTTTGATTACGTGCGCACGAAAAACCCGACACGCCAGCTCGTCGAAGACGCCATCGCCGTGTTGGAAAACGGTGCGAGAGGATTTGCTTTCAGCTCGGGAATGGCAGCCATTCAAACCATTATGGCTTTATTTAAAAGCGGGGATGAATTGATTGTATCCTCCGATTTATACGGAGGCACGTACCGTTTGTTTGAAAACGAATGGAGAAAATACGGCTTAAGCTTTATTTATGATGATTTCAGCGATGAAGACTGTTTACGCTCCAAAATAACGGAAAACACGAAAGCGGTATTTGTTGAAACGCCGACAAACCCGTTAATGCAGGAGGCGGACATTGAAAAAATCGCCCGGATTACGAAAGAAGCCGGCCTGCTTTTAATTGTGGATAATACGTTTTATACTCCGGTGCTCCAGCGCCCGCTTGAACTGGGAGCGGACATCGTCATTCACAGCGCCACAAAATATTTAGCGGGGCACAATGACCTCCTTGCCGGTCTGGCTGTCGTTAAGGATGAAGAGCTCGGCGACATCATGTTTAATCACCAAAATGCGATCGGCGCCGTTCTCCCGCCGTTTGATTCGTGGCTTTTAATGAGAGGGATGAAAACACTCGGACTCAGAATGCGCCGTCATGAAGAAAACGCCCGTGAACTTGCAGAATTTTTAGAACAGGAAGAGGAAATCGCCGACGTGTTATATCCCGGAAAAGGCGGGATGCTGTCTTTCCGGCTGCAAAAAGAGGAATGGGTCAATCCGTTTTTAAAGGCGCTGAAAACGATCTGTTTCGCAGAAAGTCTCGGCGGGGTGGAAAGCTTTATTACATACCCCGCGACACAGACGCACATGGACATTCCGGAAGATATCCGTATCGCAAACGGCGTCTGCAACCGCCTGCTGCGTTTTTCAGTGGGCATTGAACATGCAGAAGATTTGAAGCGGGATGTAAAGCAGGCATTACAGCAAGTAAAAGAGGGGGCCGTGTCATATGAGTAATCACAATTGGACGCTGGAAACCCAGCTCGTGCACAATCCATTTAAAACAGACGGAGCCACCGGAGCCGTCAGCGTGCCGATCCAGCATGCTTCGACATTCCATCAGTCTTCATTTGAAGAATTCGGGACATATGATTACAGCCGCTCCGGCACACCGACAAGAACAGCGCTTGAAGAAACGATCGCAGGTCTTGAAGGCGGAACGAGAGGTTTTGCTTTCAGCTCCGGTATGGCGGCGATTTCGACGGCATTTCTGCTCTTATCCCAAGGCGACCATGTTCTCGTCACGGAGGATGTGTACGGCGGAACATTCCGCATGGTGACTGAGGTTCTGTCCCGTTTCGGAATCGAACATACCTTTGTCGATATGACGGACACAGAAGCGGTCGCCCGCGCCATCCGTCCGAACACGAAAGCCATTTATATGGAAACACCGTCAAACCCGACGCTCGGCATCACGGATATTAAGGGCGTCGTCAAACTGGCAAAGGATCACGGCTGTCTGACATACCTTGACAATACATTCATGACGCCTGCTCTGCAGCGTCCGCTTGATCTCGGTGTAGATATCGTGCTTCACAGCGCGACGAAATTTTTAAGCGGCCACAGTGACGTGCTGTCAGGCCTTGCCGCCGTAAAAGATGAAGAGCTCGGCAATCAGCTGTATAAGCTGCAAAACTCGTTTGGAGCGGTGCTCGGTGTTCAGGACTGCTGGCTCGTATTGAGAGGCTTAAAAACATTGCAGGTCAGACTGGAAAAAGCGAGCCGGACGGCTGAGCGGCTGGCTGCCTATTTTGACGGGCATCCCGCCATCAAAAACGTTTACTATCCCGGCCTTGCCGGACACCCGGGAGCCGATACCCATAAACGTCAAGCGAGCGGAGCGGGCGCCGTCCTGTCCTTTGAATTGGAAAGCAAAGAAGCCGTCAAAAAGCTGGTCGAAAACGTATCGCTTCCGGTATTTGCCGTCAGCCTCGGCGCCGTTGAATCCATTCTCTCATACCCTGCAGCCATGTCGCATGCCGCCATGCCGAAAGCAGAGAGGGAGAAACGCGGCATCACAGACGGCCTTCTGCGCCTGAGCGTCGGAGTCGAAAACGCCGAAGATTTAGAACGCGACTTCGAACAGGCATTGAAAAAAATAACCCCCGCCCAAGTGAGATCATAAACGAAAAGGGCGCCGCCAATTGAGCGCCGCCCCTTTTTTTATTTTTGATAAAAAAAGTGTTGACGAACAGCTAAGCAGGATATATAATTATAAATGTCAGAGAGACAACAACATACCCAGCAACACATACATATCATGATTCCGTAGCTCAGCTGGGAGAGCGCTACCTTGACAGGGTAGAGGTCGCTGGTTCGAGCCCAGTCGGAATCATCCACGGCGGTTAGAGGCGTTATATCAACGTTTCTAGCCGTTTTTTATTGCGTTGACTTAGTCGTATTAAGGCGCAGGGTAGCGGTTCTACCAACGACAAGGTAGCGGTTTTTATTTCGGTAACTTAACCGAAATGGAGGCGGTAGTATGTCCGCAAATAGAACAGGAAAACGCCTCAAAAAGGAACGTACTTTACGGAAGACTACGAGTAATTTCGATGTGCTTTTCTACGGACTGAAGACAGTCTATCCTATTGAAAACATAGATAAAGCCCTTCTCATAAGAGAAGGGCTTTCTTTTATCTTGAGGGATTCAATGTGTTGTTTTATTTGTTCTGTAACTTGTTTAAGGCATTAGGAGGTCTACTATCAGGATTAGAGAGCCCTTTTTTTATTTTACTAATGTTTTTTGGATCACTCAGAACAGAACTATACTTTCCGACCTTTTCGGCAAGTGCTGTCTGACATGTTACTCAGATTTCACGCACTATATAAGCCCATCTCTTATGAGAAAGGCTTTCATATTTTGGTCTTCTGGGAAATTTGAATACCGGCTCGTAGAATAATGAATGTACTTAATCTTTGAATATCTCAGGAATTTTATTTCTCCATATTAATAATAGCTCTTTAAATTGGTCTGTTTCTATTGAGTTTTTATAAGGGTCATCGATCAAAAAAGGGTTTTCAACATCGGTAACATCTTTTTTTATCAATACACTTATCCCGTTTAAATCAATTTCAAAATCCTCATGTATCCCCTTTAAAACATTTTGAATGTATTCTATATACTCATCAGTTTGTTCTATTGTTGTAATATTTTCAATGAAGTCAGAGAAAAGACTGATTTCTTCTGGTAAAACTATTTTTATATCACCAAATGGATCTTTATCAAACCTGTATGAATATTTCATGTATCACGTTCACCTTTTAGATTATTTTTTATATAACGGATATGCTGTTGCTATTGTTCCGTCACTATTTAAATACATTTCAATTTTAATTCCTGTTGAAGTGATTCCCCTATACTTATTTGAACGTACTTGTTTTCTAGTATGATAAGCTTCGTCAATTGCTTTTAATACATCAACGCGGTTCCATTCCCTTGGAAAGAAACTTGAATCCGCTATCTTTTTTACAGACCCGACTTCAACTTTCGCCATATACACTCCATTTTTGTCAGGTTTCTTTTCTGTACCTGGTATAATCTTCCCGCCCATCATGCTTTCATGGTGGTAGCCAACTGCTTTACCGCGTTTATTAACTTCTCCATGATAAATATGTTTCATTGTACCGGCGGTATACTTGCTTTTTCCTGTACTAAAATTTGAAGTCACAGATTTACTGAGAACACTTTCTTTCTGATCTTCAATAATACTTTTCAATAAAGGCGTATTCTTCACATTGTGAGTATTTTCAATATCCTGTGCTATTCCGGCAAGCGCGGGTTGGTACTTATTTTTCGAAACGGAATTGATATAATTTTTTCCTTTTTCAATCCCGGTTTTTACATGTTTTGCAGCCGCTTTTTCACCGGCTTCCAAGACGTTATCCACTTTGGCGGCGCCTGTTTTGGCGAGCTTGCTTGATACTTTTACAGCTGAGCCGGAACCTTTTAGTCCGACGATGCTCCCGATGGCGTAGGTGATGTAATGGGATCTTGAATACGCATCCCCATTAACCATTTTATCATTCCATGAATCCGCCAGGTTTGTCCATATGATTTTTGCGTAGGAGGGTGTGTTCAATACAGCAGATATGGTTTTAGCGACTTTTTGTTCATCAGAGAGATGGTAAAAATCCCATGCGCCGACAGCGAGATCTTTGACGCCTGTTATGGTGTCTTTTCCCACATCATAAAGGCCGACGCCTATTCCTTTGACGATATCCCAAGCTGTTTCTCCGACTTCTTCAAGCTGTTTTGCTTGTTCGAGCTGCATCACATATTGCACCTGAGCGGGTTCAAGGTTTTCATAGCCGATCTTCTTCGCGATTTCCAAATACTCATCCGGATCGGTTACACCATCAGCCAGCTTTTTCTTCAGATCCTTGATTTCACGCTCTTTCGCCTCTTCCTTTTTAATCGTCAAATAAGCATCCGAATGTCTTGCAATCTCGCCTTTCTTCTTATGGATGTCGCTTTCACGGTACCCCTTGGCGTTGTAGTGAAGCGGCGTGGCGCTTTTTCCTTTGCCCGTGGCGTTTTGAAGCTGCTGGAAGTCAGCTTGGATGAACTGTTCGTTCGCTTCCGTTTCTGCGTATTCTTTCGTTAGATCGTGATCAAGCTTGCCGAGCTTATGTATGGTTTCGCTTCTTTTTTTGTCAGCTGAAGACAGCTTCTGATCCGTGCTTTCCGTTGAAAACAGATCAAGCGAGATGATGTCTTCGATCTCTCTGAGGATGGACCCCATGTCCTTTTTTTGCCCTTCCATAATCGCCTTTGATTTACTGAGGGCGTGGGTGAGTTCATGCTCCAGGAAAGATTCCTCCACATGCGAACTGGAAAGTCCGGCATCTTCGACCTTGCCGGGAAGGCTTGTGAGAAATGCGATTTTCATGTCGATCAGATCAAGCCAGCTGTCTGTGACGCCGGCGTGGTCCTGGAAAAAGGCTTTGATGTTATCTGCGCCCCGACCAGAGAAATCGCCGTCACCGAGGTCAGCCATGCCTTGAAACGCTTTTTTCAGATTAACCATCTGGCCGCGCAGTTTTTTGTATTCACCCGCGCGCTGTTTGGCGGCGGCCAGGAGGGTGGTTGCTTCGAAAACTTTC
The DNA here is from genome assembly GCF_053663335.1 of Bacillus sp. YH3-2-B2. Taxonomy (NCBI): domain Bacteria; kingdom Bacillati; phylum Bacillota; class Bacilli; order Caryophanales; family Bacillaceae; genus Bacillus; species Bacillus sp. YH3-2-B2. The sequence goes on from NZ_JBSJQE010000001.1 coordinate 292,706, forward strand.
ATGACCATATCCTTTCATGCGAAATACTTCAACAAGATATTACCATGGAAGAATGAAGGAAAAGCCAAATAAGTATTTTGAAAGTGCAAAATGATTAATTTGTTCTGGGTAAATTTACTTATTTTAAGATCGGGAATTGGAGTAGAGTTAGCTTTGGGTTGAATCGGTTGTTAGAACATCATGTGACGCACCTCCTTTGAAAAGCATACACACATATTAGAGGGCTGAAATTCACCCGAATGAATTAGGATACGACGGTCAAACCGCTTTTCGCATGGAACTAACATGGGCAACTGGTCAACAGCTTTAAAAACTTCATCATAACAGGGAAATGCGGCGGGCATTGGGAATATAAAGGAATATAGGCTTACAGCTATGAAAGATGTATGAAAATCCGTCAGACGGCGAAGGAAAGGCAATCTCCATGTGTTGTGACAGTTCGAATGCGGGTGTATGGAACTTCCCATTCATCCGAGTTATGTCAGAGGGACGAAAAGACTTTTTTTGAGGAGGAAGCGGAATGATTGAATTTACACGGCCATCGCCTATGAAGAAAACATGCACGATGCACCCGGGAAAGGAATCTGTCAGATCGGTTTCGTTTACTGATTTTAACGGCAATTCTGTAACAGTAACCCTTTGTCAAATGTGTCTGGCTGAATTAAAAATGAAAGCCGCGGCTGAATACAGGAGCATGACAGAGGAGCGGGCCAAACTGAATCGTTTCAAGATTGGTGATCATGTGTATTTAGAGCATTTGGGAGTCGTCAGCGAGATAAAAAACATGGAAGGCGTTCAAGTAGCAAACAGGACAGACACAGACGGAGTCCGAAAGGCTACCCCTAAGGAAATCGCAGAATACAAAAAACAGGGGAAGCAATGACGGTGAAAAAACGATTCAGTCAATTATTTATCAATTGTGTTACTTATGAGAGCGGCGGGGCGGCTCCGGCAAGAAATCAAACGCTGTATCACATGGGTTCTTCTCGAAATATCTGCCGGAAATTAAAATTTCAGCTGCTTTCCTAACTGTCACGGAAAACATCTCACAGGAAATATATTGACTTTCATCCTGTTTGTAATGTTAATTAGAAGATGTATACAAAAACATTATAATGAGGAGGCCTGAGTGTGAAAAATAAAGCGAGAATACAAGTTGGACTATGCATTGGACTTTTATGTTTAAGCTTTACCGGTTTCAGCCCTTTATTCGGCTCTACGCACGCTGAAGCAAAATCCATAGAAAACACAAAAATGTCAAGCTGTATAACGATTCAAAAATTTGTTCAGCTTGAGAAAAAATTTGATGCCAGGCTTGGGGTTTATGCGATTGATACGGGGTCAAACAAGACAATTGCCTATCGGCCGAATGAGCGGTTTGCTTACGCATCAACTTATAAAGTTCTGGCCGCAGCTGCTGTTCTGAAAAAAAGCTCAAATGAAAAACTTAATGCCATCATCCGCTACAGCAAAGACGATTTAGTTACATATTCTCCAATCACAGAAAAACACCTGGATACAGGCATGAGCCTGAAAGAAATCTCAGAAGCCGCTGTCCGTTACAGCGATAATACCGCCGGGAACCTATTACTGCAGCAGCTTGGCGGCCCTAAAGGTTTCGAAAAATCACTGAAACAGATTGGGGATCATGTAACGAAAGCGGATCGATTCGAGACGGATCTAAACTCTGCGATTCCCGGGGATCGTCGTGACACAAGCACAGCAAAGGCACTGGCAACCGATCTTAAAGCGTTCACTTTGGGTAACACTCTCACGACTGACAAGCGCACGATCTTAACGGATTGGATGCGGGGCAACGCTACCGGCGACGAACTGATTCGGGCAGGCGCTCCTGCAGGATGGGAAGTCGGCGATAAATCCGGAGCCGGAAGTTACGGGACGCGAAACGACATTGCGATCGTGTGGCCGCCTGACAGAGCTCCGATTGTTTTGGCAATCCTGTCAAACCGATTTACGGAAGATGCCGATTATCATAATGCTCTTATCGCTGAGGCTGCAAAAGTCGCTCTTCATGATCTTAAATAAACATTGCCGTTCATTTTTTATGGACGGTTTTTTATATGTTGAGAATGCGGTATGCGGGTTTCGATGTTATAATGTAAAGCCATAAAATGATGGGAAGAGGGGGAGTTTCGATGCATTACATAACGGCATGCTTAAAAATCATCAGTGATAAAGACCTTAATGAAATAATGAAGGAATTCAAAAAACTTGAGGAAGAAACGAACAAAGAAGAAGGCTGTATTCAGTTCCATGCTCATCCGCTCGAACCATCAGAACGCAAAATTATGCTTTGGGAGATTTGGGAAAACGAAGAAGCTGTTAAAGTCCATTTTACGAAAAAGCACACAAAAGACGTTCAAAAACAAGAATTAACGGAAGTAGAATGGTTAATGAAAAGCAATGTGAATGAGTAAAAGGCTTTGTCTGTTGTTGGCTGACTCTGCCGGCAACAATCATCAGTTTCATTCATTAAAACCCTTGCTGCGCAAGGGTTTTTTACTTTGAAAAGTTCTTTATATCGCAGTCTTTTTATGGGTAAGGAACAGACTTGGAATGAAGATGGCCGCAAGGATGATGACGGATACTAAGAATCCGGCATGGTAGCCTTTTAAACTGTTCGGAATCGTTGGCTGCAATCCTTGTATGACAGTTGCGGTAACGGTTGCGATCACAGCTGACCCAAAGCTGGAACCGAGGTTTTCAATCATATGAATACCGACACCTGCTTCCGGAAGCTGTTTGCTGTCAAGACCTGTATAAGCGTCACTCATTAATGGGAGCATAATTCCTCCAAAACTGGTGCCGCGGATAAATAATACGACGGAAATCCAAATCATACTTGTGTTATCGGTGATAAGAATAAGCGGGATAGATCCAATCAGCGAGAGAACAAGACTGACCGTAACCACGTATTTCGCACCGATCTTATCAATCATTTTTCCGATCAGCGGACGAGTCACGAGCATTCCGACTCCTTGAGGGATTAAAGCGAGTGCTGCTCCGACTGCCGTGAAATGACGAATGTCTTGAAAAAACAGCGGAAGTATTAACATCGGCCCCATGATGGCAACATTCGCTAAGAACAACCCGATCGAAGATGCTAAGAAGCTCTTGTTTGCAAACAAATTCATAGGCAGCACGGTTTGGTTTTTCTTGATCAGATTATATACAAGATAAATGACTGCTGAAACAAGACCGATGCCCGCCCATAAAATGGTGTCGCTATTGTTAAATGATGCATGATCCGCCGCTTTCGTAATACCGTACATCAATGCCGCGCTCATTAATGACAAATTGATAATCCCGAAAATATCGAGTTTACGAACTTTGTTGAATGGTTCAAAGTCTGGAATGGTTTTCATCATAAGCGGTGCGGCAACCAAAATGATGAACACGTTGATGTAAAAAATCCAATGCCATGAAGCGCCTTGGACGATGAAGCCTCCGATGACAGGTCCTAAGATCGGGCCGAAGATCATAGGGGTGCTGACGATTGCCATCACTTTTCCCAGGTTTTCCGGACCTGCCGTTTTAACCAAGAGTGTTGACATAAGCGGAGTGATAATGCCGGCGCTGAATCCTTGAAGCAAACGGAAGAAGATGAAGCTGGAAATGTCCCGGCTCATTCCCGCAAAAACAGAAATGACACCAAAGGCGATGACTGAGCCGATGAAGATTTTCTTACCGTTATATTTATTCATAAGCCAGCCGGATACGGGTACTGCAATCGCAAGTGCTAACATATAGCCTGTAACGGACCACTGAATGGTATCCAATGTCGTGTTGAAGTCTTTGGTCAGTTTGTCGATGGCGATGTTTACCATCGTAGAGTCAAGCATGGGAGCAATTGCTCCCAGTGCAATAGCCCAGGCGGCTGTGAGAACTTCTTTTGGCAGCAAAAGTTCCTTTCTTTTATGTGTTGACATATTATTCTCCTCTCAAAATTGCTGTATTTGTTTCCTTGTCAACAAAATAATAGAGTGATTTTGTTTCTTTGTCAACAATAAGAAGGATATAAAAAGGCAGCCCGTTTTCATGGAGCGGGGCTGCCTATGGTTTTATTCCGATTTCATGTCTGCACCAAGTTTCTTTATTTCTGAATCCAAATGCCTGCTGTATGTTTCCACGAAGCTCAGCATCGTGTCAAATTGTTCATCAGTTACTTGTTCAAACACGATTTTGTCCCGTTCTTGAAACTCTTTGTGCAATTCCTCGTGAATTTTATAAATGACTTTTCCTTGCTCGGTAAGCCTGAAATAGATTTCTTTCTTGTTAAGCGGCTTCTGATAGCTTTCGATAAGGCCTTTATTGATAAGCTTCTTCGTTAATTTACTTATAGCGCCTCTTGTCATATAAAGGGACTCCGCAAGTTTTGTCACATTGGCGTCTTCAATTTTTTCGATGAATTCGATGCAATGCACTTCAGAAGGTTTATGCCCCTTAAGGCTTTCTTCCATCTTCAGCCTATTCAGCCACACCATCTTGTTAAAAAAGTCCCTGAAATCCGTGAGGAGCTGTTCTTTTTTGTCCATGACCCGTCCTCCTGCTCGGTGGTGCTTACACAATATTATAAAATGTTTGTTTCTTTTTCAACAATCGTAAAGTTATTATTTAGGAACTGAGAGATAGTGCGCAGAAATAAGAAGGAGGGGGAACAGAAGAAGTATCCTATTTTTAACCGAAATGTGTTTTTTCGAGTATGTTTCTTTCCGTATTCGTTATTAGCTCTTCATAACAGGCTAACTCTGCAGCCTTACAAAAAAGCAGGCTGCGAAAAGAGCCTGCTTTAGAATTGCATCAATCATTTTCCTGTTGCGGCATCATAAAAAGCGTCAATTGCGGTTGTGTATTTCAAGACGTTTTTAGACACTTTTGCGGTTGCGCCTAGTGGATACGCATCTGACAGAACGCTGGAGTGAGCTTCGGGTTCCCAGTAAAATACGCCGGTTCCTTTGCCGTTCGGAACGGCTTTCACCAGTTTTATGGTGTCTTTTATGGTCCAGTAGGAATCTTTCGGATTATTTTCATCTCCGCCCAGTTCAACCACCATGACTTCCTTGTTGTAGCGTGAGGCGATGTCATTCAAATTAGATGATAAATGGCCGGTGAGCTCCCAGTACGGCTTACCTTCCCAATAGGGATAGAACGAAACGCCGATGATGTCGGTTTTCCCTCCGTTTTTAAAGAATTGATCAAACCACCATCTGAATAGGCTGTTGTCCGTGCCGTGTGCTAAATGGCTGATTACCTTGGTGGCCGGGCTGACGGATTTCACGGCGTCATAGCCTTTGTTCAGTAAGCCGGTCAATTTGCTGAAATCGCTCGTGCTGCCGTCGGGCAGTAAAATTCCTGAATTCATTTCATTCCCTACTTGCACCCAATCAGGGGAGATACCGTGATTTTTAAGTTCTTTCATGACATCGTACGTATGGTTATACACGGCTGCCTGAAGCTGGCTGTTTGAATAGCCGGTCCATTGGTTCGGCTTGATCTGGTGGCCGGGATCAGCGAACACATCACTGTAATGGAAGTCAACCATTACTTTCATTCCTAACGCTTTTGCCCTTTTGGCCGCCGCAAGTACGCCTGCTTTGTCACTATAGCCGAGCATGGTCCATGTTGTGCCGTCTTTCAGCCAATAATAGCTGCTTGGCGGATTCACAAACACTCTCAGTCTCACGGCATTTATTCCGTGATCTTTAAGAATCTGCAAGGCATCTTTCTGTTTCCCGCCGTCATCCAGCCAGCGCACACCTTCATCCTCCATTTGTTTCAGCCATCCTATATCAGCGCCATAGGCAAACGGGGCATCCGCTCTTGCTTTAGGAGACTTCTCAAGAATTGTAAAAGCGGTGAAAATGAGAGAAAGACAGATTGCGTTTACAAATACACGTTTCAATCGGTTTTTGAACATCACAATACCTCCTGATAAAAAAGATTGTTGATTGATTTCACTCTGAATGTTTCAGCTGTCATTCTCCAATAACGTCGTGAAACGCTGAAACGCCTGAATTCCTTCGGGTGTCATTTTAAAAACGCCTGCATCGGTCAGCGCGCGTAAAAATACATTCGCGGTTTCTTTTTGTAAAACAGCGGCTGCATTTTCCGGTGTCACGTCTTTATCCGCTTTGATGTTTTCAGCCCACGGAAGATGAATGTCCTTGATGTCATGAGATTCATTCAGTAAATACTTTTTCACTTCTGCCAGCTCATCTTTCAGGCGGGGAGGTAAAACGGCGAGCCCCATCACTTCAATCAGACCGATATTTTCTTTTTTGATGTGATGAACGTCTTGATGCGGGTGAAAAATGCCATCCGGATAATCTTCGGAGGTGCGGTTGTTTCTGAGAGCGAGATCGATTTCAAAATCCGTTCCCCTGCGTCTGGCAATCGGGGTGACGGTATTATGGGGTTCATTTGTCTTCGCGATGATGCTGACGGTTTCGTCTGAATATTCCCGCCACTTTTCAAAAACATAGGCAGCGGCATCTGTCAGCAAATCCGGATCTTTTGCGCGAAGGCGGATCACTGATACCGGCCACTTTACGGCTTCGGCCTGAACGTCTGGAAAATGACGCATATGAAAAGGGTAGAGGGAACCCGCTTTTGCCATGGGAAACTCATGGGCGCCGCCTTGATAATGATCGTGTGAAAGAATGGAACCTCCTACGATCGGCAAGTCTGCGTTTGATCCCGCGAAATAATGCGGGAAAATTTCCGTAATGGCCAGAAGCCTTCTGAAGCTGTCGCGGCTGATGTTCATCGGCTTGTGTACGCTTGAAAGAAAGATGGCATGCTCGCTGTAATACGCATAAGGAGAGTATTGAAAACCCCACTGTTCTCCCGCTAAGTCAAGCCTGATGATGCGGTGGTTTGAACGGGCGGGGTGATGCGGTGTTCCGGCATACCCCTCGTTTTCCATACAGAGCAGACATTTCGGATACCGGTTTTCCGGACTGTTTTTTACCGCGGCGATGTCTTTAGGGTCTTTTTCGGGCTTTGATAAATTAATGGTGATGTCCAATTCTCCAAAAGGTGTTGTTGAGCGGTACACGATATTTTTTCGAATGGCCCGCGTCTTAATATAGTCGTTGTTTTGACTCAATCTATAAAAATAATCTGTTGCTTTTTTCGGGCAATCTGATAACAATTTGCTGAATGCGGCATTGATCAGAGAAGGGGCCGGTGTGATTACGTCCATGATTCTGCTTCCCAGCATGTCTCTTTCAGCCGGCGTATCGTTTATGATTGACCGTTTTACCGCGTCTTTCACCATTTCGTCCACATAGTGAAGCCTGTTTTGTTTCTTGATACGTTTCGGTTCTGCATAATCCGTCAGTCCGAGCAGATCGAGAAGTCTGTTTCTTGTATAAATCACATCTGTTTCATTTATGTCGCCTAAGACAGTGCTTTCTTTCAGAAACCCTGCCACTGATTCAAAAACGTCAATGACCGCCGCCTCCATTTCATTTGTCCTTGTATCCGTTAGGATGATGCCGATGCCAATTCCATGCTGACGCAATGATTTCCGATATGTCCGTTTGTTTCGGATTCCAGCCGAGAATGTTCCGCGCTTTATCGCTGGAAGCGATGAGGGCGCTTGGATCACCGGGTCTTCTTGCGGACGCTCTTACTTTTATGTCTCTTTCGGTCACTTGCCGGGCCGCTTCCGCCATTTCTGATACGGAAAACCCGCTGCTTGATCCTAAATTGAAAATGCCGCTGTCTCCGCCGTTTTGCAAATATTCCAGAGCGAGAATATGGGCATCGATTAAATCGGAAACATGAACATAATCGCGGATGCACGTGCCGTCTTTTGTATCATAGTCAGTGCCGAATATCAAAACCTCCTCGCGCTGACCGAGCGCGGTTTGTAAAAGGATAGGGATAAGGTGGGTTTCCGGATGATGATCTTCTCCGATGGAACCGTCCGTTTTCGCGCCGGCAACGTTAAAATACCGAAGTGAGACATATTTTATGCCGCAGGCGGTATCGCACCACTTCAGCATTTTTTCTGCCATGAGTTTTGATTCCCCGTATGCGCTTTCCGGCTTTTCCGGCATGTCTTCTGTGATGGGCGCTTTTTCAGGTTCGCCGTAAACAGCGGCGGATGAAGAAAACACAATGTGTTTCACTTCGAATTCCTGCATGACCTCCAGCGTAATTTGCGTACCGTACACATTATTATTGAAATATGAAAGAGGGTCTTTCATTGATTCGCCGACAAGGGATTGAGCGGCAAAATGGAGAACGCCTGTTACGTTCTCCTTCGCAAATACAGAGCGAAGAAACGGTTTGTCACGGATATCTCCATGGTAAAAAACGGCTTTTTCATGAACGGCTTTCCGGTGGCCTGTCTGGAGATTATCCACAGCTATCGTTTCAAATCCTTTGTTTACTAATTGATCAACCGCATGAGAACCGATATAGCCGGCTCCGCCGAGAACGAGAATCGCCATGATTTATTTTTCCCTCCATTCAGCCGCGCCATCGCTTATATCCGCGATGTAGAAAGAAGCTTCAAGACCTGTCCTGCTGCGGTAGTGAGATGAAACGGCCCGGATAAAGCCGGCGGTTTCTTCACTTTCCACAATGGCTATGGCGCAGCCGCCGAACCCCGCGCCCGTCATCCGCGCTCCGAGTGCTCCTTCTTTCCAGGCTGCTTCAGCCAGCGCGTCTAATTCGTCACCGGTCACTTCGTAGTCATCACGTAACGAACGGTGCGACGCATTCATCAGCTCCCCGAACGTTTTCAAATCATTCGATTTGAGAGCTTCCGCCGCTGAGAGGGTCCGCTCGTTTTCATTGACCGCGTGCCGGGCTCTTTTACGCAAAGTTTCACGGGAGAGAAGAGGTTCGAGTTCGTTGAATTCTTCTCCCGTCAATTCCGCAAGTGATGCGATATTTTGATATTGCCGCAGTTCCGTGAGAGCCGCGTCGCATTCGCTGCGGCGTTCATTATACTTTGAAGCCGCCAGCTCCCGGCGCTTGTTCGTATTCATAATGACGATTTTATATCCGTTAAAAGCAGCCGGAATCATTTCGTGCTCAAGCTTATCGCAGTTTAACAGAATGGCCATGTTCTTTTTGCCTTTTTGCACTGCGAATTGATCCATAATCCCTGAATTCACGCCGATAAATTCATTTTCGACTCTTTTTCCGATAAGCGCCAGTTCAGTATCGGAAACATTCAGGCTGAATAACTTTCTTAAAATGGAACCGGTTAACATTTCAATGGAAGCAGAGGAGCTTAAACCGGCTCCGTTTGGAATCGTACCGTGAAAAAGAATATCCATTCCGCTGTCTATTTGGCCGCCGGCTTCAAGAAGGTAATGGATCATCCCCTTCGGATAATTGGCCCAGCCGTCTTCTTTTTTGTATGCAGTGGCGGAAAGATCAAGGCAGACAATGCCGCTGTCAGGAAAGTTTTCTGAGTATAACCGGATCTGGTGATCTTCGCGTTTTGCGCATACGGCATATGTTCCGATCGTGATCGCGCATGGAAGAACGTGACCGCCTATATAATCCGTATGTTCCCCGATCAGGTTGATCCGGCCGGGTGCGAAAAACAGTTCTCCGTTACTTCTCTTGAAAATGTCTTCGAATCTTGATTTCAAAAGTTTGGCATCCATGGTAAACCTCCGATTCTATTTTGAGGTATGCTCCAGTATGAACTGAATGGCTTTTTGTGAATTTCTGGTGAGACTGATATATTCCGCTCCTTTCGTTGCGATGAGTTTCACATGCAGGCGGTCCGCATCTTCTTTAATGTCATCATAATAAGAGCCGACTTGCGGAGCCAAAATGATCATATCGAAGTCTTTCATGATGTCGTAATGGGATCCGTAGGCGCCTGCTGAGGCGGTGATCGGCACGTTGTATTCTTCGGCTCCTTCGGTCAGTGCGTTCGCAAGCATAGCGCTCGTTCCCGCTCCGGCGCACAGCACTAACACATTGGTGCCGTGTTCCAAGGCGGATGAGGATTCCTGAAGATTTGTGCTGATGACGGTGGCCGCGTCTTCTGAGGCGCCGGCCATTACGGGCTGTATCTCCCGGGATTTTTGCGGCGCGGTTTCAGGTTCGGTATGTTGGGCTTCTTCCGCCGCTAATACTTTGTCATAAGCTTTACAGAATGGCAGGTATATCAGGAAATCGACAATAATTAATACAGCCGTCAGAACAAAAGCCGAGAGCCCCATGCCGGTTCCGAGAATCAAGCCGGCGGGCGCCGGGGTGGCCCACGGAAGAACATACATAAAACTGTTCATTCCGATGACATCCACGAAAAATTTAAACAGACAGACATTCACCATCGGCGTTACAACAAACGGAATGAAAAAATAAGGATTTAAAATGATCGGCGCAGCAAAGAGAAGAGGTTCGTTTACTGCGAAAGACACCGGAACCGCGGATGCTTTTCCGACTGCTTTCAATTGCTTGGATTTTGCGAAAAGCAGAAAGATAAACGGAACAACAAGGGTTGCGCCGGTTCCTCCCATTGTGCCGACGAAGTTCCCGAGTCCGACGGTCAGCACGTTGGACGCCTGCTCGCCGGCATTATGAAGCTGAAGGTTCGCCTCCACATTTGCGTAAATAATAGCTGCGATGGCCGGCTCTACAATAGAAGGCCCGTGAACGCCGACAAACCAGAACAGCGCCATCATTCCCCAAATGACACAAATCCCGAGATAACCGTCTGCGGCGGTAAAAAACGGCGATAAGAGAGAGGAGAGAGCCTCCGCAAACGATACATTCAGCGTATTCCTGATCAATAAATCAACGATCACCATGGCCAAAACGGAAAAAGCGAACGGAAAAACATCTTTAAATGTTTGTGAAATGGTACCCGGTACTTCTTTAGGCATTTTAATCGTAATATTTTTCAGCACGCAGAATCTGTAAACGTTCACCGTTATGAAAGCGGATACAAAAGCGGCTAAAAGACCTTTTGTGCCGAGATATTCCGTGGAGAACCCGCCGTCGATTTGAGTGACGCTTAAAATGAGAAACCCGACGACTGAAGCAAGCATCGCTGAAACGGGGTTGATCCCTTTGTTTTTCGGCATTTTTCGGTTCATTGATTCACTCAGGCATTTCGCACTTGTTGCCGCAACGATCAGACCGAGGGCGCCCATTGAATAGTTATAAACTTTCCAAAGCCATTCAGAAACTCTTTTAGGCCAAGTGAAACCCAACACTTCCGGCACAGCGGCGGTGAGGATGAAAATGCTGGCGAATAAAATAACAGGCATGGCAGTTAAGAAGCCGTCGCGGATCGCGCCTAAATAAATGTTTCTTGAGATTTTTTCGAAAAACGGTTTTCCCTTTTCGATTTGCTTGATGATACCGTTCATTTTTCCACTCCTTATCGGCGGCTTCGGTAGAGTTCTATAAAATCCTGAATAAGATCACGGAGCAAAAGGGTTGTCATCAAGTGGTCCTGGCCGTGAACGAAAATAAACCCTAATTCCATGTCCTTGCCGTCAGCTTCTTCAGCTAACATTTTCGTTTGCGCATTGTGGGCGAGGGTTAAATTTTCATCGGCGCTTTTCAATGCTGCTTCCGTGTTTTCGAAGTTTCCGGCACGGACTTCTTTCAGGACTTTCAATAAAGTGCTCCTGGCGTCGCCGGCATAGGCGACGATTTCAAAACCGAGCATCTGCAATTCTTCCTTTGTCATGAAAAAAACCTCCTAAAGACGGCACACATGATGAAAAGAGATTCTTTTCATCATGTATGATCGTTAAATGATTGTTTTTGTTTCACTTACAAGTTTGTACCAGTAGGCCGATTCTTTCGGATACCGTTTTTGGGTGTCGAAGTCGACGTAAAAAAGACCGTAACGTTTGTTGTAGCCGTTGGTCCATGAAAATAAATCCATTAAGGACCATAAGAAGTACCCCTTTACATTGACTCCGTCGGTAATCGCTTTACTGACGGCTTCTAAATATACTTTTAAATAGTCGATTCTTGCCTTATCCATAATGATGCCGTCTTCAAACTCATCTTTATAGCCCATGCCGTTTTCGGTAATGTAAATTTTGTTATATTGCGGATAGTCCCGTTTGATGCGCATCAGCATGTCATACATGCCTTCAGGGTAAATGAGCCAGTCCCAATCGGTCCGCTTCAGGCCTTCTTTGTAAATTCGTTCGCCGATTCCTTTTACTTTATAGACCGAAGTGCCCTTATCGCCCGTTCCGTTATGGTGAATAACGGTTTCTCCGTCGTACGCTTTGACGAAATGGCATTGATAATGATTGATGCCGAGATAATCATTGCGCGTCGAGGCTTTTTTCATCACGTCAAAGTCACTGTCTGAAAACTCGTATGAAGCGCCGTTTGCCTCACAGATTTCATCCAGAGCACGCATGGTTTCCTCAGAATAATAGCCAAGGTAGGTGGCATCGAGGAGGAATCTCACTGATAACGCGTCATCCAGAAAACAGGCGTGGCGGTCTTCTTCTGTGCCGCTGGCGGGATATTTTGTTTCCAATGAGTGGACGACCCCGATTTCTCCCGGATAACCGCCGTCTTTAAAAAGGTTGACGGTCATCGCATGCGCTACCATCATGTGATGGAGGCATTGAATGACTTTTGTGATATCACTTTTAACAGATGGCGGGAAAACCCCGAGTAAATACTGGTTGGTGGCTGTGGGATAAATTTCGTTAAACGTGCTCCAATATCTGATTTCGCTGAATTCTTTAAAGCAAAACTCCGCATAGCTGACGAACGCTTCTATTGCAGCGCGGTTGAGGAAATCTCCCTGATCAAATAATCCTTTCGGTGTATCGAAATGATGCAGCGTGACAAAAGGGGTGACGTTGCGTTTATGGCACTCTGAGAAAATACGATGATAGTAATCAACACCTTCCTGATTGATTTTGCCCGTGCCGTCAGGGAAAATTCTCGTCCAGGCTATAGAAAGGCGGATGCCGTTTATTCCGAATTTTTCACATAGTTTAATATCTTCCGGAAACTGGCGGTAAAAATCACTTGCCGGATCAGGGCTGAATCTTCCCTGTTTTTCAAGAAATTCATCCCAGGCCACAGGCCCTTTGCCGCCTTCTTTTGTGGCGCCTTCCGCTTGATATGCCGCAGTCGCCCCGCCGAAAATAAAGTCATGAGGTAATTTGAGCATTACTGAATCCTCCTTCGCCAATGTGTGAATTGGAGTTTGTTAATGTTTGTAATTGTTATCTTTTGTTTAATAGTAAACGCATACATTTTTGTTGTCAATAGCTTCATAAAGAAATAACATCTGTGTTTATAGAGGTTATATAAGTTTTTCGTTGTTTTACATGTTGATTATGTTGTTTGTTAATGTTTATTTTTGTTGACCGGATTGCCGCAGTATGTTAGATTGTGTGTAAAGTTGAGGGGATGATTGAACATGTTAAAAAAAGAGCGACTTTTAAAAATCATCGATATCGTAAACTCGCGGGGGTTTATTACGGTGAGTGATATTATCGATGAACTGGAAGTTTCTGATATGACAGTGAGAAGAGATCTGGACGAGCTGGATAAGGCCGGAAAAATCGTACGTATTCACGGAGGCGCACAGAGCATATCTTATTCCATTGATCACGAATTATCGCATAATGAAAAACTCGGTGTTCAAATGGAGGAGAAGGGGAAGATCGCGGAACTCGCAGCTTCCTATGTAAATGACGGCGATACCGTTTTTTTAGGGCCCGGCACGACGATTGAACTTTTAGCGAAACACCTGCTGCATAAGCGAATCAGGATTATCACAAATAACTATCCCGTATTTGATATTTTGAAACATGGTGACACTGCGGATACCATCCTGATTGGCGGCGACTTCCGAAAAAATACCGGTGCCTTCGTCGGCCCCATCGTGAACGGCAATCTGCAGAAATTCAATTTTACGAAGGCTTTCATCAGCGCCAACGGCATACATAATGATGAGATTTCTTCTTACAGCATTGAAGAAGGGGAAGCTCACCAAATCGCGCTGAATAATTCGCGGACGAAATTTTTGCTGGCGGATAATAAAAAATTCAACCGGGAAGATTTTTACGTGTTCTATAACTTGCACGATATGGACTATCTGATTACGGATGATAAAGTCATGAAAGATGTTCAAATTCATTACGAGCAATATGTAGATGTCAAAATCGCAAAAAAATAAAAAAAGGCGGGCGGTTCGATGAAAGGGGTTATTTTTGATTTCAACGGCACGATGTTTCAAGATTCGCATCTGCACGAAAAAGCATGGTTTTTCATGGTGAAAAAATACGCACCGAAAACCATTTCTGATGAAGACATTTTCGTTAACATTCACGGGAGAACAAACAGTGAAATCCTGACGTATTTTATTTCCGGCGATTTAACAAATGAAGAAATCAAGAAGCTGTCTTTTGAAAAAGAAGCCTACTACAGAGAATTATGCCTTGAAAACAAAGACGAGTTAAAGCTGACGAAGGGACTGACCGGCGTATTGAATCATCTGAAAAAATCGGAAACGCCGATGACCATCGCCACGGCTACGGTAAAGGAAAATGTCGAGTTTTACTTTGACGTTTTTCATTTGGATCAGTGGTTTGATTTTGACAAAGTCACGTTTGATGACGGGAGCTTCCCGGGAAAACCGGCGCCGGATATTTTTCTCATCGCATCGGAAAAATTAGGCCTCAAACCTGAAGAATGCTTAGTCATTGAAGATGCCTTTTCAGGGCTCACAGCGGCAAAAAAAGCAGGTGCGGGCAAGATTATGGCAATTGACCCGCTCGGAAAAAACCGCGCGCTATTTGAAGAAAAACAGCTGGCGGGTGACGGGATACTGACAGATTTCACCTCGTTTTTTGAGGTGATTGCCGGACATTCTGTTTGAGAGATCAGCCGGTTTTCATGCGGGTATGGCTGTACAGGCTGCAGACTCCGTTCGCAACACGGGATGTTTTTGTGTTTGGCGCTTCTCGTGAAGAAAGGAGTTTCGCTTTTTATTCGGAGTCACTTTTAAGACAGGGATATCCCTGTCTTTTTAATTCCTCGTATTTCTTCCAAAGAAGCGCCAAGGTGCCTATTGCTGACTGTTTATATGTTTCACGATAAAATCCTGAGCATACAAGAAAACCAGCCATCCTGTAAGTCCAAGCCCTGATGCGGCAATGAAAGACAGTGAATGGCGAAGGGCGATGCCGATAATGACCAGCATAATGACTGTAGAGGGGATGCCGGAAGCCACGCTGAATGCAAAATGACTTAATGTCTCCTTCGTTTCGCCTTGGATGTACAGCCAAATCATGCTCAGCATACTGACAATTGGTAAAGCCGCTATAATACCTCCATAACTCGGGCTTCTTCTTGATATTTCAGTGATAACCCCAATAATAGCAGCGGAGACAATGATTTTAACGATCGTAAACATCTTCAGCACGCTCCTTCATCAAACTGAATGCTTTTAAGACAAGTGTTCGTTCTTCATTATTCATGTTGTCAAAAAGAAGCTGTTTAAGCTTTTCTTCATCAAGACCGGAATGCCGGTAAAGGACATCCGCCCCCAAACTGGTAAGTTTTAAAATGACTTTCCTCTCATCTTCAACACTTCTGGTTTTATAAACATACTTTTTCTTCAGTAACCGCTTTATATGTTCCGAAGCGGTATTATGCGATACTTGAATCGCTCCGGCAATGTCTTTTATTCCGACTGCCTTCTCTTTTTGAATGACTTGCAGAATCCGTACACCTTGGTGAGTGATTTTTTCATGGTGCTGATAACGGAGCCGATAGTAAATATCTGTCCAGAGGTCATTTAATCGTATTATTTCGTTAGACATCATCATCCACCTTCTATCGTTTATTAAGATTATATCTTATATTACGATATATTTTCGCGGATTGAAAGCAATTTTTGAGCATGAGGGAGCGGCATTCGTTCTGTTTTTAGAAGATTGGAAGAGACAAGCAGCCGCAGCTTCAACGAATAAACTTATTTAATATACTCTCAATAAGTCATTTTCCTTATTTTAAGAAACGGCAGCTTAATACCTTCCGCATATAAATAAGAGTACTGACAATATGATAAAGAACCAAAGTATATATTCAAATGCAGTTTTTTTCAGCAGGCAGTCCTGTGCTGATTGAAAAAGATACGGGGGGTAAAAAGCGGGTAAGAAGATAAGGAAAGGAGAGAGACGGATGGAACTTGATTTTGTGATTCGTCTGGCGGTTGCGGGTCTGCTTGGGGCTCTTATTGGATTGGAGAGAGAATTCAGGGCAAAGGAAGCCGGTTTGAGGACGCATTTTTTAGTGGCCGTCGGCAGCGCCTTGATGATGATCGTTTCCAAATACGGCTTTTTTGATTTGTTATCCAACAGCCATACGTCCTTTGATCCGAGCCGGGTGGCGGCGCAGGTCGTCAGCGGCGTCGGATTTTTAGGAGCCGGCACGATTATTTTGCAGCGGCATGTCGTGCGGGGGCTTACGACGGCCGCGGGGATTTGGGCTACGTCGGGGATCGGGCTGACGATCGGGGCAGGTATGTATGTCATCGGCATCAGCGGCACGATTTTGGCGTTAATCGGGCTTGAACTGTTAAATTTTCTGTTTAAACCGGCGGCGCATTCTTTGTCTGTCAGTTTCAGGATTGAAGAGAAAGCCGTCATGCATGATATTTTAACTTCTCTTGAGGAAAAAGGAATTCTGATTACGTCCTATGAATTGAATAAGGCGGTGCTTGAAGTGAAGGGAAGGGTGAAAAGCAAAAGCGGGAAAGCAGCGGTAATGGAGAAAGTTCAAGCCCTCCCGTATATCCTGTCGGTCAAAGTTGAATAGCAGACAGGGGAAGCCTCCTGTCTGCAGTCATTTCTTTTCAAACATTAATACCAAGGATAGAACGGGATATACGGCCGCGGATAGTATGGGTATGGTCTGGGGTAATAATAAGGCGGCCGCGGATAGTATGGATATGGTCTGGGGTAATAATAAGGCGGCCGCGGATAATGATATGGCACCCGTTCGTGGCTCTCGGCTGTGTATTCATGATCGAAAGGATCGTACAAGAGGAAAACCTCCTTTTCAAATGTTGGTTCCGTTTACCTTATTCCTGTATGCCCGGTACGGTGTATGTACAATGGGCAAAAAAAAGACGCCGGTTATCATCCGGCATCTTTTTTTACACTTTCACATCAATTGAATGGCCGGCAGTCGGGTGCTGGGACGGCAGCATTTTCACTGTTTCTTCCGCCGCAGCCTGTGCATGCTGCATGACCGTTTTTGTTAAAGCGATATTTACATTCTGCGCCAGAGATGCCTGATGCATTGCGATTGATAACGCAGGGATATCCATAGCTTCCACCTCCTTATCCCTTCATATCGGCGGCGTGCTCCGATTATGAAGAGGGCTGGCGGTTTCTTTTTACGGCCCATTCTAAAAGTGCGGCAGCGCATACCCCGAGGGTATAGGCGAAAATGTCACTCCAGACAAATTGCCAGCCGAGGATCAGCCCGCCGAGCGTGCTGCTTCTGATCGCGTCAATCCATGGCGCGTGATACAGCTGGCTGCATTCAATCAGACAGCAAAACGAGAGGCTCAAAATTGCGGCTGTTTCCGTCCGGATGTGCCGTAAGAAAAGCCCGAATCCTGTAAAAATCATGGCCGCCCACAAGGCATCTCCTAAATAAGCGTTTATGATGCCGGGCAATAGGGCGGTGATGTATGCGGTTCTGGACAGCAAACCGAGGGCGATGATAAAAACGGTACATATTCCGTATGTCAATGGATGTCTATTCACTTCACACTGTTCCCCTTTTTTTGTACTCCCATGTATTGTAAGGAACGACGGAGAAGCTGTCTATGAAAAAAACGGCCCGGGAGGCCGCTTTTTTGCGTTATCTGGCTTTTAGGTTGACATGATCTGCTTTTTGATCACTGCCGATGACGAAGCGGAGCTCATACTGCCCCGTATGGTAGACGTAATCTGTTTCGCCCGTTTCTGGCACTGTCAGGATTTTGTCAGCGCTGCCGATTTGTTTGCTTAAGACGTCAGGTGTGACGCTGCCGAGGTTTAAGCGCCGCTCGACCCCCGTTCCAAAATAGCGTATTTCCGAGATTTTTCCGTTTTTATGATAGGAAAATCCATACCCGGGGTTTCCCATGTTCCAGCTGTATAAATCAAATGGATTGCGGCTGTCTGCTTTTTGTTCCGGCTCGCCGATTTTATTATAAACGTCCTGTCTTGTGCTTTGGTTGATTTTCAGGCCTTTCACATTTTGCGGCATTTCCCCTTTAAATGCCGATTGGTAAAGGCTGTTCACCAGTTCTTGTGCACGCTGGTTTTCCGTTTTTGAAGCGGCTGCGGCATGGACGGGCTGTGTATCCGAAAATGCTTCTGCTCCGAAAGCGCATCCCGTGAGCATCACTGCCGATAATCCCGTGACGAGTGTTTTTTTCTTCAACATGTGAACGCCTCCTTTTTACCGCTCATACCCGTATGTTTCCTGAGATAAACGAGATGTTTTAGTGAAAGGCCGGTTGGGAATCATAGAGGATGTATAGAGGGGTACAGAAAGGGGAAAGAAAATGGCTGATACAAAGAAAGTTACAATCAATGGGGTTGAAATGGAAGCGCCGGACGGCCAAACCGTTTTGCAGCTTTTGAACAATAGTTCAATTGACGTGCCGCACGTGTGTTATCACCCGAGTCTCGGGCCGATTGAAACGTGCGATACCTGTATCGTCAATGTTAACGGGGAACTGGTGCGTTCGTGTTCCGCGCAAATAAAGGACGGAGATGTCATTGATACGCTTTCGTCCGATGTAAAAAAAGCGCAGGTTATCGGCATGGACAACATTTTGCACAACCATGAATTGTACTGTACGGTCTGTGATTACAACAATGGGAGCTGCGAAATACATAATACCGTAAAGGAAATGAAAATCAATCATCAAAGCATTCCGTTCGATCAAAAACCGTATCCTAAAGATGAATCAAATCCGTTTTACCGATATGATCCCGATCAGTGCATTTTGTGCGGACGCTGCGTCGAAGCCTGTCAGGACGTACAGGTAACCGAAACGTTAAGCATTGATTGGGAGCGGAAACGCCCGCGGGTCATTTGGGATCAGGATGTGCCGATCAATGAATCATCATGTGTTTCCTGTGGACATTGTTCGACGGTATGTCCGTGCAATGCCATGATGGAAAAAGGCATGGAAGGCGAAGCTGGGTATTTAACAGGCATCAGCCAAGAGACGCTTCGGCCGATGATTGATATCACAAAAGGCGTCGAAACCGGATACGGATCAATTTTAGCCATATCGGATATGGAATCGGCCATGCGGGATGAAAGAATCAAAAAAACGAAAACCGTATGCACATACTGCGGTGTCGGCTGCAGTTTTGATATATGGACGAAAGGAAGAGACATTTTAAAGGTCGAGCCTCAGGCTGAGGCGCCCGCAAATGGAATTTCGACGTGTGTGAAAGGGAAATTCGGCTGGGATTTCGTCAATAGTGAAAAGCGCCTTACCAAACCGCTTATCCGGGAAGGAGACTCGTTTCGGGAGGCGGAATGGGATGAAGCGCTGCAGCTGATCGCTGATAAATTTACCGATATAAAAGAACATTTCGGCCCGGACGCGCTTGCGTTTATCACATCTTCCAAATGCACGAATGAAGAATCATACGTGATGCAGAAGCTTGCAAGAGCCGTTATCGGAACAAATAATGTCGACAACTGCTCACGCTACTGCCAGTCTCCCGCCACGGCCGGATTGTTCAGAACGGTCGGATACGGCGGTGATTCAGGGTCGATTACAGATATAGAAAAAGCTGAGCTCGTGCTGATTATCGGTTCAAATACATCTGAGTCTCACCCCGTCCTGTCCACACGCATTAAACGTTCTCATAAGCTGCACGGACAGAAGCTCGTCGTTGCTGACTTGCGAAAACATGAAATGGCCGAGCGCTCCGACGTGTTTTTCCAGCCGCGTGCCGGATCAGATATTGTCTGGCTGAATGCCGTATCGAAATATCTGCTTGATCACGATTTGGCGGATACTGCATTTCTGAAGGAGAGAGTGAACGGATTAGATGAATTCGTGAAAAGCCTTGAACCTTATACGATGGAATATGCGGAAAAACATACCGGTGTGGACAAGGATACCTTAATTAAAGTGGCCCGGATGATTCATGAAGCCAAAAGCGTATGCGCACTGTGGGCGATGGGGGTCACCCAGCATATCGGAGGAAGTGATACGAGCACGGCCATTTCCAACATGCTTCTTGTGACCGGAAATTACGGCAAGCCCGGCGCAGGCTCATATCCGCTTCGGGGCCATAATAACGTGCAGGGAGCCAGTGATTTCGGCAGTATGCCTGACAGCTTCCCCGGCTATGAAAAAGTAACGGATGAAAAAGCCCGCAAAAAGTATGAACAGGGCTGGGGAACAGACCTGCCGAAAGAAATCGGAATGACAAATCATGAAATGATCGAGGGCATCCACTCGGGAAAACTGAAGTGTATGTATGTAAAAGGGGAAGAAATGGGACTTGTCGACTCCAATATCAACCATGTTCATGCCGCCTTTGAAAAGCTTGATTTCTTCGTTGTGCAGGATATTTTTCTCTCGCGGACGGCCGAGTTCGCCGATGTGGTGCTCCCGGCAAGCCCGAGCCTTGAAAAAGAAGGGACGTTTACGAATACGGAACGGAGGGTGCAGCGCCTTTACAAAGTGTTTGAACCGCTGGGCGATTCAAAGCCTGATTGGCAGATCATTACGGACATCGCCAACCGGCTGGGCGCTGATTGGCGCTATGAACATCCGGCAGACATTATGGAAGAAGCGGCAATGCTTTCGCCGCTCTACGCAGGCGTCACTTACGAACGTCTCGAAGGCTACAATTCACTGCAATGGCCGGTAGCAGCGGACGGAACCGATTCACCGCTTTTATTTACGGACAAGTTTCCGTTTTCAGACGGCAAAGCGATTCTATATCCCGTTCAGTGGACCGAGCCGAAAGAATTTGATGAAGAATATGATATCCATGTGAATAACGGGCGGCTGCTCGAGCATTTTCACGAAGGGAATCTGACTTACCGATCAAAAGGAATATCCGAAAAAACACCGAGTGTGTTCCTTGAGGTCTCGCCCGAACTCGCCGAAGAAAGAGGGCTGGAAGACGGAACGCTTGTCCGTCTGACATCACCGTACGGAAATGTGAAAGTCAAATGCGTCATCACAGACAGGGTAAAAGGCAAACAAGTCTATCTCCCGATGAACGATTCAAAAGACGCTGCCATTAACCTTTTGACAAGCAGCTATGCGGATAAGGATACCGATACACCGGCTTATAAAGAAACATCAGCGAAGATGGAGATTTTGAAAAAAGAAGGCGTTAATCCGCTTCCGAAAATCAATTTCCGTTACGGAAACCCGCAGCCGCAGATCGGTGTCCGGGTTGATCGGAAATGGGCGCGTCAAGATTATGTATTTCCGGGAGACGCCGTAAAAAGGGGGAAACAGCAGAATGGCTAAAGCAATCAGCGGCATCCGAAAACAGACCGTCACAGAAGAAGACAAACGAAAAAAGGACTTAGAAGAGATCGAGACGGCTCTTTTACGAAATAAAGACGCGATTTTGGAATCTCTGCACATTCTTCAGCACATGAACGAGCGCGGCGTTTTGGCGCTTCTGCGCGGGCTCTTCGGCCAAGGAGACAAAGTGATGGATATCCTCGTGAAGAAGGCGAATACGCCGGAAACGGCCAATATGCTGAAAAATCTCCTGCTGTTAAGCGGCGTTCTCGGCATGCTCGATGTAAAACAGCTTGAGCCGTTTATCGTTAAAATCAATGCGGGCGTCACAAAGGCCGTCGAAGAAAAAGACAGCGGCAGGAAGACGGGGTATTTTGATATCGTCCGCGCTTTAAAAGACCCGGAAATCAACAAGGCCGTCACTCTGCTGTTTTCTTTTCTGAAAGGCATGGGCGCTGATACGGACGATATGGAAAGAAATACGCAGCCTCCTGAAGACCAAAAGCAGCACCAGAAACCGCAGACGAATGAGTGAGCATTTCTCCCGAGCCTGGCCGAAGGCTCGGGTTTTTTGTGCACTTCTGCTGTTTTCTTGGGAGAAATTTCACCTCCGGATTCATGACTTTTGTTGTGTTATGTTAATAGTTAAGGTTATGAATAGAAAAAAATTGAAAATATGTGCTAGGATAAAATTCAAGGTACGTCAACTATTCAAATATGAAACAATCAGGAGTGATGTAACATGAGTAAGCTGAGGAGCACGAGACAAGCCATCCAAAGAACCCTGATGAAAGGAAAAAACGGCCTGGACGTATACAACCCTTTTCCTTGGTATGAAAAAATGAGACGGGAAAGCCCTATATACTTTGATGAAGAGACGAAGGTTTGGAGTGTGTTTTTATACGATGATGTCAAAAAAGTCATCAGTGATAAAGAGACGTTCTCAAGCCGCATGACTGATGTGAAAAGCTCGATTGCAAAGTCCATGCTGAATATGGACCCGCCGAAACATACCCAAATCAGATCTGCCGTCAATCGCGCTTTCACTCCCCGCGTCTTGAAGGAATGGGGGCCGAGAATTAAAGACATTACCGATCATCTCCTGAAACAGGCAAAGAACAAAGGGCGGATTGATATCGTTAAAGATCTCTCTTACCCTTTGCCGGTCATGGTGATTTCAGAATTATTAGGCGTTCCGTCCGAACGTATGGATCAGTTTAAAAAATGGTCGGATATTCTCGTCAGCATGCCGAAAGATGCGAGTCCTGAAGCGGCGGAGAAAAATCAGCAGGAACGTGACCAATGTGAGGCGGAGCTGGCGGCGTTTTTTGCGGGAATAATAGAAAGCAAACGAAAACAGCCCGGCCAAGATATTATTTCTATTTTGATAAAAGAGGAAGAAGAGGGAGAGAAGCTCACGCCAGAAGATCTGATCCCGTTTTGCAATCTGCTTTTAGTGGCGGGAAATGAAACAACGACTAATCTCATTTCAAATGCGGTTTACAGCATATTAGAGACGCCCGGCCTTTATGAAGAGCTGAGACAGGACCCTTCTCTCATCGCGCAAACGGTGGAAGAAACGCTGCGTTTTCGCGCTCCCGCTCCGTTTGTCAGAAGGACGGTCCGGCACGACACTGAGCTGCGCGGACGCCGCTTGAAAAGCGGAGAGATCGTTCTCTGCTATGTTGCATCTGCCAACCGTGATGAAAACAAATTTGA
This sequence comes from Bacillus sp. YH3-2-B2, assembly GCF_053663335.1. Taxonomy (NCBI): domain Bacteria; kingdom Bacillati; phylum Bacillota; class Bacilli; order Caryophanales; family Bacillaceae; genus Bacillus; species Bacillus sp. YH3-2-B2. The sequence continues at coordinate 315,957 of NZ_JBSJQE010000001.1, forward strand.
GAAGGCGGGCGTATTTGATATTCATCGCCAATCGAATCCGCACCTTTCCTTCGGATTCGGCGTACACTTCTGCTTAGGCGCTCCGCTTGCCAGACTTGAAGCGGAAGCCGCGCTGAAAGGAATTGTAAAAACCTTTTCACACCTTGAGCCCGTCCGGATTGAGCCGATCCGAAACAGTGTCATGTACGGGCTGGAGTCTTTAGAAGCGGAGATAAACGAAAATGAAGGAGAAGAAAAAAGATGAGAAAAACACACATCGCCATTATTAATGTGGCCGCTCACGGTCATGTCAATCCCACGCTGCCTGTGGCTGAGGAACTTGTCAATCGCGGGTATAAAGTGACATTCGCTACGACTGAGGAATTTGAAGCTTCCGTTGCCAAAACGGGTGCTATTCCCGTTTTATACCGCACAAGCATAAAGGCGGACCCGAAGACGATAAAAGAACGGGTAAATAAAAGTGACGCGTTTGTAATGTTTCTGGAAGAAGCGGTTGAAGTGCTTCCGCAGCTGGAAGAGCTGTACAAAGACGACCTTCCTGACATCGTCCTGTTTGATTTTTTAGCGCTTGCCGGAAAATTGTTTGCGGATAATGGCGGCATCCCGGCCGTAAAGTTCTGCCCAAGCTATGCAATGAATGAGTATTTTCAATTAGGAAGAGACGAAGAAACGATGGAAGCGGCCAAACAGGCGATAGAAGAATATCAGGAGAAAATTGAAAATGAACAAGTGAAACGGATGACAATGGAAGAATTTTTCATGCCTGAAAAATTGAATATCGTCTTTATGCCAAGGGCCTTTCAGCCGAAACAGGAAACCTTTGATGAACGATTCTGTTTTGCGGGTCCGTCTCTTGGAGAACGCACAAATACGGGAAGTCTGGAAATTGATGCAGCCGATGACCGTCCGCTTATGCTCATCTCACTGGGAACAGCGTTTAACGCCTGGCCTGAATTTTACCGGATGTGTATTGACGCGTTTCGGGACTCGGACTGGCGGGTTATTATGTCAGTCGGCACAACAATTGATCCGGAAAGTTTTTCGGATGTGCCCGATCACTTTATCATCCGCCAGCACGTTCCGCAGCTTGATGTGCTGGAGAAAGCAAAGCTGTTCGTATCTCACGGCGGGATGAACAGTACAATGGAGGCGATGAATGCGGGTGTTCCGCTCGTTGTCGTTCCGCAAATGCACGAACAAGAGGTTACCGCAAAGCGTGTGGATGAATTGGGGCTTGGCGTGCATCTGCCGCCGAAAGAAGTCACTGTGGCCCGTCTGCAAAAAGACGTTCAGAACGTATACGGCGATAAAAACATCCTCAGCCGCGTGAAAAGCATGCAGCAGAAAATAAAAGAAACCGGCGGCCCTAAACAGGCTGTTTGCGCCATTGAAGAATTTTTGAAAAAGGCGGCCGTCGAAAATTGATGGAGAAACAGGCAGCGCACCGGAAGACCGCTGCCTGTTTTGTTATATATTTTTCTTCATGCCGCATCTCCGGCATTCCCTCAAAAATTTTCCGCCCTTCACTGAGCTTTTAAACAGCGTGTAGTCGCAATTGTCACATCGGCCGCTGTGAACATCAGGATATTCATTGAACTCATAAATAACCGAAGTATCGTATCCTTTTGTCTCGAACTCTTTTTTTGTTTCCATGATTGAAAGTCCCTCCGCGAATCAAATCGTTCTGCCCGGTTAATGATACAGCAACTGCACGGGGGATTCAACGGGAGCATAGCTTGATTTTCCCGGCTGATTGCGTAACAATAATAGAAATAAATGACGGCCTGCCATAGGGCGCCCGGCATCTGAAGGGAAGAAGAAAACAGCGATGGGAAAAGGATTGAACGGGAAACGGATTGCCATCGGCGGTTCGCGGAAAACAGAAGAGATCACAAAATTAATAGAAAAGCAGGGCGGAACGGCGGTCATCCGTTCCCTCCAAGGAACCGTATACCTGGCGGAGGATCAAATGGAACCCGACGTAAGAACATTTGCCGAGCAAAAAGCCGACTGGGTGATATTCACCACAGGCATCGGTACGGAAACGTTATTGTCGGTATCGGAAAAAATCGGTCTGAAAGAAGAATTTTTAGCGGCCGTTCATGAAGCGAAAATCGGCTGCAGAGGCTATAAAACATATGCGGCCTTAAAAAAGCTCGGCATCACGCCGCATGCCTCAGATGAAGACGGTACAACAAGAGGGCTGATCCGCTCCTTGGAACGATTTGACTTTAAAGATAAAAGAGTCATGATACAGCTTCATGGCGAGAAAGCGCCGGTTTTAACGGAGTTCCTTGAGAAAAACGGAGCGGAGGTATTCCCTGTTCTGCCGTATCAGCATATTCCGCCTGAAAGAGAGACGGTCGATAAACTGCTGGGAGAGCTGTTAAACGGAGAGGTCGATGCCGTATGTTTTACGACAGCCATTCAAGTGCGCTCTCTCTTTGATTATGCAAAAGAAAAAGGATCCGCAAAGGAATTGCAGCAGGCATTCGAAAAACACGTGCTTGCCGCCGCAGTCGGCAAAGTGACGGCTGAAGCGATCCGGGATGAAGGGGTAAAGAGGGTCCTTGCTCCGGACATTGAGCGGATGGGAGCGATGATTATTGAATTATCCCGTTACTATGAATCTCTGACCTTGTCATAAACCATCATTCAGCAGGGAAAAAGCTTACGCTTCCCTGCTGAATTTTTTTAATTGCCAGTGTTCCGTGAAAAGGGAAGGATATGTCAAGGCGCTGAGTATGATACACGTAAGAAGAGCGGAGGCCATCGTTGTAAAAACGATCAGCAGCTGAAAGCGCACCGCCTGTATCGGATCAGCCCCCGCTAAAATCTGCCCCGTCATCATGCCGGGAAGCTGAACGAGACCCAATGTTTTCTGGCTTTCAAGCGTCGGGATCATACTGAGCTTCATACTGGACGTCAATATCTGCCGGACGGCCTGCTTAGGCGTTCCTCCGAGAGAGAGAATCAGCTGGATTTCTTCTTTCCGCAGGTCTGCTTCCGAACTGAGCCGGCTTAAAAACAGGCTTGAGAGCACCATGGAGTTTCCGATGACCATGCCGCTTATCGGAATGACATATCTTGAAGTGAACGGAATGATGTGAAGGGTCAGTAAAAGTCCCTGCGTCACGGTTTCCGCGATCGCCAGTGTCAGAAAAACGCGCCAAAATGAGCCGATCCGCATTTTTTTCCGTTTGGCGACATTGTGCGAAGCGGCCGTGAGCATGAGAAGCACCATTAATATGATAAATATCGGGTGATCACCGCGAAAAATCAGCGACAGCACATAGCCGATGATGAGAAGCTGAATGACGGCCCTGACGGTTGCGACGATCATATCCTTTTCGACGCCGGCTTTAAAAGATTTAGACAGGAATAAAGCGATAATGACAAATATACTTGTTAGTAACAGTGAAAGATCATTCATATCAGCACCCGCTCCCTTGTAAAAGCGCCCGGGCTTTTTCGTGTTTCGGTTCCTTAAAGAACGTTTTCGTTTCCGCGGTCTCTAAAAGCCGTCCCTCAGCCATAAACCATACCGTATCGGATAATCGTTCCGCTTGTTCAAGGTTATGGGTGATCCACAGGATTGTCAGCTGTTTTTGCCGATGGAGTTTCGTAATCAGTTTCTCAATGGTGAGAACGGATGAGGGGTCGAGCGCCGAGGTGATTTCATCCAGCAGCAGGATGGACGGCAGTACGGCGAGAGTTCGCGCTAATGAGAGTTTCTGCCGCTGACCTCCGGATAATTCTTTCGCATTCCGATCCAGAAGCCCGCGCGGAAGGTCTGTAAAATCTGCGAGCTCTTCAGGGGTATAGTGCTGCGCCCCGTGGAGTTTTTCTGCGAGCAGAAGGTTGTCCCGCACCGTGCCCTCCGTGACGGGAGCTGATTGAAATGCAAGGCCCGCGGTTTTTCTGAGCTCCCTGATATCCCAGCGCCTTATTTCTTTTCCGAATACAAGCACTTCCCCTTCATCAGGCGTATTCATCAGATTGCAAAGTGACAGCAATGTGCTTTTTCCCGCGCCGGAAGGCCCTATCAACGCCGTGATAGAACCTTTTTGAATATGTCCGGTTACACGGCTTAGGACATCAAAGGACGTATTGTTTTGTTCAAAGCGTTTGCCGGCTGACAGAAAAGATATTGCCGGAATTTCTTCTTTCATATAGGATGACACCTTTCGTAAAAAATCAGGAACCGGTGAGATTGGCTGACGTTTGCTCCGCCTTTTTCTGGTCTGTCTGCCGGGAAGCGAATGTATGCATGACCATTCCCGCAATAATAATGAACAGTCCGGCAAATGAAAGAAGTGACGGAAACGCCGCGGATAAAAAGACGATTTCGCCGATCAGTGCAAAAAGAACCTCTCCGGATTGCGTCGCTTCAACAGCAGCGAGCTTCTGCGGCTCATTCCTCACCATATCGGTGGCGCGGAAAAATAATACTGTTGCGATAACGCCCGAGCTGAGTGCGACGATAAAGGATTGGAATGTCTGTCCCATTGAGGGAAGCCCGTCTCTATACCAGCCGAAAGCGGCGATCAAAAGCCAAAACGGAAGGCTTGCGAGCGTCATGCCGAGCACCCGCTGAAACGTATCGAGTTTTCCGCCGTATTGTTCCAGCATTTTGCGGTTGCCGAGCGGATAGGCAAACGCCGCGACGACGACCGGCGCCACGCTGAATAGTATCGTGCGGCCGGACAGAGAACCCGCATGCTGAAGCTGAATCAGCCCGGCTCCGATCAGGATGATGACGGAAGTAACCAGCGAAATCAGCGGGATCTTTTGTCTGACGGAAACCGGGCCCGCCGGTGAATTTTTTGTTTCGCAGAAAAACGGCGACAGAAGCACACCCGCGACAATTGTAATCTGCCACGTGCCGGCGATCAGCCAGCCCGGCCCATATGCCGCCGCAAACGTAATCGGGGCATAAAAAAGCACGAACCCGGTAAAACTCCACTTCAGCCAAAAAAACGGCTTTTTCCGGATTTCATGCCAGAGCGGCGCCCATTTTCCTTTCGCATAAACGATCAAAAATAAAAACGGAATCATAAAAAGAAAACGCAGGGAAGAGCTCCACATCCAGCTTCCGCCGGAAAGCTCCATCGCCCTGTTTAAAATAAATGTGACTGCAAAAAACAGAGATGCCAATATTCCGATCACGATGGCTTTCATTAAATCCCTCATTTTGACACATATTTTTTTATACTATACTATTCACCGGCAGGCTTCGCAATGGAATATGAGAAAATAGCGTTTTAATAAATGATGAATGGGAAACAGACATATACGGAGGTGAACACAATGCAGAAAGAGGATATTCAAGTGCTTTATTTCGAAGATGACGGCCGCATTCCGAATAACCCGAATCTTCCGCTTGTTATTTATAAAGCGGTATTTAATGAAGAAACGGTACAGAAAGCAGAGTCCGTCCTCCGCCGGCACGATTGGTCTAACAGCTGGACGGGCGGAGTATTTCCGTATCATCATTTTCACAGCACCACGCACGAAGTTCTTGTCGCGGTAAAAGGAACCGCGGTTTTGAGGTTCGGCGGGGAACAAGGGGCGGACGCCGTTCTTCAAACGGGAGACGCAGCGGTCATTCCGGCCGGCACCGGACATAAAAAACTGTCGGGCAGTTCTGATTTTACCGTGATCGGAGCTTATCCGGGCGGCCGGCAGTACGATACAAAAACGGAGAAAAATGATAGAACTTCAGAAGAAATCAGCCGCGTCCCGCTCCCGGAATGTGACCCCTTTACGGGAAAAACGGGCCCGCTTTTAAAATTGTGGGAAAAATGACAGGGGAAAAGCGGACGGTCTGTAAAAAAATAGCCTAAAAGAAACGTTATTACACCCCCGCCATATAAATAATTTCATAAACGAAACAATTCACGTTCAAATTTTGTTCAAAAAGTGTTATTATATAAGAGTAAATCAAATTGGGGTTTTTTATGTTTGCTATTTTCAGAGAGGAAAAAGAAATTTTGACTTATTCAATTGTTTTTGTTGATATAAAAATAATACTGGATATGGCAAAGTGAAAAACTGGGTAGTAAACATTTATTTTTGTAAATGATTGTGCATGAATTCACAATCTTGCTTTTTCATGCTTTTCTGCATGAAGGGGGAAAGGCTACCCTTTCCAAAAAAATCAGCATACTGCTTATAGTAAAGGAGAATCGGATATGCCAGAAACAATCGATCAAACAAATGCATCTGTCAGCCAAGGCCAACGCGATCTTATTGATCAGCTGCTAAAACCTGAAGTTCAAGAATCACTGACTGTTTTAGTGGATCAGCTTCCAAAACTGACTGAGTTAGTAAATATTTTAACGAAGTCTTATGATTTTGCACAGTCTGTAGCGACAGACGAAGTATTGAAGAGCGATACAGTGGGTGCGCTTACAGAAATTCTTGAGCCGGTGAAAGAAACAGCGAAAGAAGTTGCGGCTACTGCGATCGAAGCAAAAGACCGCGCGGATGCAAGCAATGAAACGATCGGACTTTTCGGCCTGCTGCGCATGCTGAAAGATCCTCAAGCTCAAAAGCTGTTCCGTTTTGCTAACAGCTATCTTGAAATCATGAACGAAAAACAAAAATAATCTCAGATTCAAATTGATATAAAGGACGGAGGATATACGATGTCAAAACATATTGTCATTTTAGGCGCTGGTTACGGCGGAGTTCTTTCTGCTTTAACCGTTCGCAAACATTACAGTAAAGATGAAGCACGCGTAACCGTTGTGAACAAATACCCGACTCACCAAATCATTACGGAACTGCACCGCCTTGCAGCCGGCAACGTGTCTGAACAGGCTGTTGCTATGCCGCTTGAAAAACTTCTGAAAGGAAAAGACGTCGACATTAAAATCGCAGAAGTCAATTCTTTCTCAGTTGATAAGAAAGAAGTTGCCCTTTCTGACGGTTCTAAGCTGACTTATGACGCGCTTGTTGTCGGACTTGGTTCTGTTACGGCTTATTTCGGCATTCCTGGACTTGAAGAAAACAGCATGGTGCTGAAATCTGCTGCTGATGCCAACAAAGTATACAAACACGTGGAAGACCGTGTGCGTGAATACTCTAAAACGAAAAACGAAGCTGATGCAACGATCCTTATCGGCGGCGGCGGCTTAACAGGCGTCGAGCTTGTCGGTGAGCTTGCTGACATCATGCCGAACCTTACGAAAAAATACGGCGTAGATCCGAAAGAAATCAAACTGAAATTAGTAGAAGCAGGTCCGAAAATTCTTCCTGTTCTTCCTGATGACCTTATCGAACGCGCGACAAAAAGCCTTGAAAAACGCGGCGTTGAGTTCTTAACAGGTCTTCCTGTTACAAATGTTGAAGGAAACGTTATTGATCTGAAAGACGGTTCAAAAGTCGTTGCCAACACATTTGTATGGACAGGCGGCGTACAAGGCAACCCGTTAGTCGGCGAATCCGGCCTTGAAGTGAACCGCGGCCGTGCGACGGTTAACGATTTCTTACAATCTACTTCTCACGAAGATGTATTCGTTGTCGGAGACAGCGCTGTATACTTTGCGCCGGACGGCCGTCCGTACCCGCCGACAGCGCAAATCGCTTGGCAGATGGGTGAACTTGTCGGTTACAACCTGTTCGCTTACTTAGAAGGAAAAACGCTTGAAACATTCAAGCCTGTAAACTCTGGTACGCTTGCAAGCCTTGGACGTAAAGACGCGGTTGCCATCATCGGAGCGAACTCTACTCCGCTGAAAGGCCTTCCGGCATCTTTAATGAAAGAAGCAAGTAACGTACGTTATTTAACACATATCAAAGGATTATTCAGCCTCGCTTACTAATCCTTAAGATCACACAGAAGACATTGCCGGACTTTTCTCGGCAATGTCTTTTTTGCATGAAAATGTTAACGGATGCAATTTTCTGAAAAATAAAATAAAAATAATTGATATGTGAGAAAGAGGAAGCTAAAATAAAAAAGAACCATTTTGTTAACGTTAACATTTTTTAAGAGGGAGGATGAGAGTGTGAAAGCTTTTATGGGTGATGACTTTTTACTGGATAGTAAAACGGCCGTAAAGCTGTACCGGGAATACGCAGAAAACATGCCGATCATTGATTATCACTGTCACTTAAGCCCAAAGGAAATCTATGAAAATAAAACCTTCGCAACCATTACGGAGGCATGGCTTTACGGTGACCACTACAAGTGGCGGATCATGAGGGCCAACGGCATTGAAGAGCGCTGCATTACCGGAAACGCTTCAGATGAAGAGAAGTTTTTCGCCTGGGCAAAAACGGTGCCGATGGCGATAGGCAATCCGCTGTACAGCTGGACGCATTTAGAGCTGCAGCGCTGGTTCGGCATTTATGACGTATTGAATGAAAAAACGGCCGCGGCAATTTGGAAAAAAACGAATGAGCTCCTGCAGGGAGACGGGTTTGGCGCAAGGGATCTCATTCTGAAATCAAATGTCAAAGTCATTTGCACAACCGACGATCCTGCCGATGCGCTGACATACCACGAACTGTTGAAAGAAAGTGATTTTCCGGTTCAAGTGCTGCCCGGATTTCGGCCTGACAAAGGACTGGACATCAGCAGCCCGGGTTTTGCCAATTGGGTCCGTTCGCTGGAGAGCGCTTCCGGAATGGCTGTCACCACCTACCAATCGTATTTGGATGCGTTGGAATCCCGCGTCCGCTTTTTTCACAATGCCGGGGGAAGAGTGTCGGATCATGCATTAGATCAAATGGTTTATGCCGAGACGACCGAAGAGGAAGCGGCCCGGATTTTTGCCGCGGGATTAAGCGGAGAGCATGTGTCTTTTGAAGATGAAAAGAAATTCAAAACACGGACGCTGCAATATCTTTGCGGTCTTTACGCCGAACTGGACTGGGCGATGCAGTTCCATATTAACGCGTTAAGAAATACCAATACAAATAAGTTCAGCAGCCTCGGTCCTGATACGGGATATGACTCAATTAATGATGAACGTATCGCAAAGCCGCTTGCACGGCTGTTAGATTCCGCCGAAAAAAAGCGGCAATTGCCTAAAACGATTTTGTATTCTCTGAATCCGAATGACAACTATATTATCGCCAGCATGATCAACAGCTTTCAGGATGGGAAAACACCGGGGAAAATTCAATTCGGCACAGCCTGGTGGTTCAATGACACGAAAGATGGAATGCTTCAACAAATGAAAGCGTTATCAAACACAGGCCTGTTCAGCCGTTTTATCGGGATGCTGACGGATTCAAGAAGTTTCCTGTCCTATCCCCGCCATGAATACTTCAGGCGGCTTGTCTGCACGCTGATCGGCGGCTGGGCGGAACAAGGCGAAGCGCCCTGCGATATGGAGCTTTTAGGGAGGATTGTCGAGGGAATTTGTTACCGGAATGCTGAGGAATATTTCCGCTTTTAAAAAATGGAATGAAAGAGGTGGCCTATGAGTAATGTGCCTGTCGTGACAGCACCTGCCGCAAAAGTGAAGGAGCATAAGCTGAGTCTGAAAGAAAAAGTATCCTATGGTTTCGGAGATTTTGGGAACGGATTTATGTTTGATCTCGGGCAGATCTATTTGCTGAAGTTTTTCACAGATGTCGCAGGCATTCCGGCAGCGTTCGCCGGCAGTATTTTTTTGGTCAGCAAGCTGTTTGCGGCTTTGACTGATCCGATTGTCGGCTCGGCCATTGACTACAGAAAAAAGATCGGACCCCGGGGTAAATTCAGGCCGTACTTATTATTCGGAAGTATTATTCTTGCGGTCATGACCGTATTGATTTTTGTGTCACCGGACGTGAGCGTCACCTGGAAGCTTGTGTACGCCTATGCTTCTTACATGCTGTGGGGGGTCGCTTATTCTTTCGTCAATATTCCGTACGGCTCCCTCGGTGCAGCCATTACACAGGATGCGGAGGACAGAACGGCGCTTTCCGCATTCCGCCAGATCGGCTCTCTCGGCGCGCTGCTCATTACAAGTGTCATCGTCATCCCGATTCTCGTTCATTTTGATAACGTTCACATCGGCTACCCGGCAGTCATGGGAATGATGGCCGTAATCGGAATCACGGGATTTATGATCTGCTACCGAAACTGCAAAGAAAGAATTATCGTCCGTGAAGCGCCGAAAGAAAAGCTGTCCGTCATGTCGGTTTTCAAATGCTTTATCGGCAACAAACCGCTTCTGACTGTCGTTTTCATGACGATTTTCTCAATATCGGCATATAACATTAAATCCGCTATGCTTGTTTACTTCGCCCAATACAATCTCAACAATGCGGAGCTGATGTCCTACATGAGTTTTATCATCATCGGTTCTTCATTTTTAGGTGTGTTGTTTATGCCGAAACTCGTCAAACGCTTCGGAAAAAAGCAAACAGTGATGATCGGTTTTGCCGTCAGCGCCGCGGCTGATGCGCTGAATTTCTGTCTCCCGTCAAATGTATATATCTTTACGGCGTTAGCGAGCATTGCTTTTATCGGGATCAGCATACCAAACGGCATTACGTGGGCGCTTGTGTCGGACATTATTGATTACGGAGAGTGGAAGACGGGTGAACGGAAGGAGGCGACGACATATTCGCTTTTTAACTTCTCCAGAAAACTCGCCCAATCTTTATCAGGTTTTCTTTCAGGCATCGGGCTGAGCGTTATCGGCTATATCCCGAATGCATCTCAGACAAAAGGCACGTTAATCGGGATTAAAGGGCTTCTGCTGCTGTACCCGGCTTTCGCTTTAGCGTGCGCCATGCTGATTATCGGTTTAATGTATAAACTGACGGACCGGCAGCATGCCGAGCTCGTTCAGGACTTACATCATGCAAAACCTCAACTTTAGTGATTTTATGGACTGTCCGTTAATGGTACAATAGAAATAAATGCCAGCATACAGAAAGAAAGGAAAAACGATGGTAACCATAAAAGATATCGCAAAACTCGCCAACGTATCCCACACAACCGTATCCCGGGCACTTAACGGCAGCCCCCACATTAAAGAGCATACAAAACAGAAAATATTAGAGCTCGCTTCACAGCTGAATTACACACCGAATGTAAATGCAAAAAGCCTTGCCATGCAAAAGTCCCATACGATCGGACTGTTTTTTACAAGCATCACCAACGGAACCTCACACAGCTTTTTTTCCGATACCATCAAAGGTGTAAACCGCACAATCAGTGAGGAATACAATTTGTTCGTCCGCGCGATTGACGATCTGAAAAGCTTTGAAACCATTACGCCCATGAGATATGACGGAATCATTTTAATGAGCCAAAGCGACAGTGATAATTCATTTATTTATCATATCCGCGAGAAAAACATCCCGCTCGTCGTGCTGAACCGGGACATTGATGACCGGAGCATCACGAATATCCTGTCAAACGATAAAGAAGGCTCCAGACAGGCGGTCGACTGCCTGATCGCAAACGGACACAGAGATATCGCGATCATTGAGGGAAAGGAAGGATTCAGGTCAGCTTCGCAGCGGAAAGAAGGCTATTTGACATCTTTAATTGATCATTCTATCCCGATTAAGCATGAATACAGTGTAAAAGGCCGCTATGATATGGAAAGCGGCAGTCAGGCGATGGAAAAACTTTTGGCGCTTCAATCACCGCCTACGGCTGTTTTTTGTTCAAACGATGATATGGCGATCGGGGCGATGAATACCATTTTCGCCAAAGGCCTGAACGTTCCGGAAGATATATCCGTTATCGGGTTTGATGACATCGGCATTTCTCAATACATGACACCGAGGCTTTCGACAGTAAAACGCCCGGTTGAAAAAATCAGCATACTCGGCGCAGAGAAGATTTTGGCGCTTATCACCGACCCGGATACGGCGGCGGAAAAAATATACGAAAACACCGAGGTGATGATAAGAGACTCAATTAAAAAACTCACATAACAGCCCGTCTGAATATCCGGGTTTTCGTACGGGAAAATGTTAACGTGTGCATAAATGCAGAAGGAGGCGGACAGCTTGCGGCAGCTGAATAAAAAGATGTGCATTGAATACATTCAATATCCTGAAAAAGTCCTTCAGTTCGGCGAAGGCAACTTTTTGCGGGCCTTCGCTGACTGGCAGATCGATCAATTGAATCAATTGACGGATTTTAACGGAAGCGTTGTCGCCGTACAGCCGAGAGGCTCTGAGAAAATCAAACGTTTAAACGAACAGGACGGTTTGTTTACGCTTTTTTTGCAGGGGATAAAGGACGGAAAACCGGCTGAAGAACACATGATCGTCAAATCCATCAGCCGCGGCATTGATCTTTTTTCTGACTATGATTCCTTTAAACGGCTGGCAGCACAAGAGGAGCTTCGTTTTATCATTTCCAATACGACAGAAGCGGGAATTACGTTAGAGAAAGGCGACCGGCTTGAGGATAGACCTCAAAAAACATTCCCCGGGAAATTAGCGGCGTTCCTTTATTTCCGCTATAAGGCATTTGCGGGTGACGCCGAGAAAGGGTGCATTGTGCTTCCATGTGAACTGGTCGAAGAAAACGGACGGAAACTGAAGGCGGCCGTGCTTCAATATGCCGGGCTGTGGGAGCTGGAGCCTGATTTTACTCAATGGATTCATGATGCGAACATCTTCTGCAATACCCTCGTGGATCGGATTGTTCCGGGATTTCCTGTTGATACCGCGGAAGAACTTACCGATTTTCTCGGATACGAAGACCGTCTGCTTGTGGTCGGTGAGCATTATTATTTGTGGGTGATAGAAGGGCCGGAACAGCTTCAGAATGAGCTTCCTTTTGCTGATGCCGGGCTGAACGCACTGATCACGTCTGACCTTACGCCTTACAGGACAAAAAAGGTGAGAATCTTAAACGGCGCTCATACGGCATTGGCGCCAGTGGCTTTATTATACGGACTGCTAACCGTCCGGGAAGCGGCTGAGCACGAGGTGACGGGCAGATTCATCGAAGAGCTGATCAATGAAGAAATCCTTCCCGTGCTGCAAATGGAGGGTGTCACCCAGTATGCGGCAGATGTGTTACACCGGTTTAAAAACCCTTATATCCAACATTATCTGCAAAGCATCACCCTTAACGCCGCCGCGAAATTCAAAACAAGAAACCTGCCGACGCTGAAGGCTTATATCGAACAGGAGGGCCGGCTTCCTGAGAGGCTGGTATTTTCATTCAGCGCCATGATCTATTCATACTGGAACGGGCTGAACAAACCGGCAGATGGCGAGGAGGTTCTGAACCGTTTTCAAATGGCGCGGTCCCGTTGCAAAGATGATATGTTTCAAGCGGCATTTTCTATATTAGGAGAAGAGCGATTGTGGGGAAAGAATCTGAACCATCTTCCGGGGCTGACTGAACGAACGGCTTTTTTTCTCTCTGTCATTCATAAGCGGGGGATGAAGCATGCGTTACATGAATGCTGCGGCAATAAGGGGGAAGTGAAATGAAAGAGGTCATAAAAATCCATAAAAACGATAACGTGCTTCTCGCTATGCGCCATTTTAACAAAGGGGAGCGGCTGCATACAGACGGACTGACGATTGAAGTGAAGGACCTTGTAAAGCGGGGGCATAAAATCGCGCTGCAAACCATTGAAGAAAACGGCAGCATCATTAAATACGGTTTTTCGATCGGGCGTGCGATAAGGCGGATTTCGGCCGGCGAGCATATTCATACCCATAATCTGCAAACGAATTTATCCGATGTGCAAGAATACACGTATTCACCGCGCTTCGAGGACAATCCTTTTACAAATGAGAACCGGACATTTCAAGGCTACAAAAGAGAAAACGGTACATCCGGCGTCCGGAATGAACTGTGGATCGTGCCTACAGTCGGCTGCGTAAACGGCGTCGCTGAGAAAATCCTGCAGCGCTTCGTAAAAGAGGCGAAAGACATTGCCCCCTTTGACAATGTGCTGGTTTTAAAACACCAATACGGCTGCTCCCAGCTTGGCGATGATCATGAGAATACGAAACAAATACTGATTAACGCCATTCGCCATCCAAATGCGGGCGGTGTGCTGGTTTTAGGGCTGGGCTGTGAAAATAATGAGCTGGCGGCAATTAAGGAAACGCTTTCTGAAGTGAACGGAGATCGGGTGAAATTTCTCGAATCACAGGCTGTCACAGATGAAATTGAAGCGGGGACAGCGCTTCTTAAAGAGATACACCTTGCGGCAAAGGGAGATAAACGTGAGGAGATTCCGCTGTCAGAATTGAGCATCGGATTGAAATGCGGCGGGTCGGACGGTTTTTCCGGCATCACCGCAAACCCTTTATTAGGGAGATTTTCAGATTACTTGATTGCACAGGGAGGGAGCACGGTCTTAACGGAGGTGCCTGAGATGTTCGGCGCTGAGACGATTCTCATGCAGCGTGCGGCGAGTGAAGAAGTGTTTCATAAAACAGTCCGATTGATCAATGATTTCAAGCAATATTTTATGAAGCACGAGCAGCCGATTTATGAAAACCCGTCACCAGGGAATAAGGAAGGCGGCATTTCAACGCTCGAAGACAAGTCGCTCGGCTGCACCCAAAAAGCCGGTCTTGCACCGGTTTCTGATGTGCTGACATACGGTGAAACACTGAAAACAAAGGGATTGACACTGCTCAGTGCGCCCGGCAATGATTTAATCGCTTCTTCAGCGCTCGCCGCGGCTGGCTGTCACATCGTGTTGTTTACAACCGGAAGAGGCACGCCGTTCGGCACATTTGTCCCGACTGTGAAAGTATCAACAAATACCGATTTATTTCAATCAAAACCGCATTGGATTGATTACAACGCGGGGAGATTGGCGGAAGACGAAACAACAGAAGATCACATTGTAAGAGATTTTATTCAATACATTATTAACGTTGCAAGCGGACAATTCGTCAATAACGAAAAAAACGATTTTCGGGAGCTTGCAATCTTTAAGTCCGGTGTGACGTTATAAGGGAAAAGGCGATCTGACAACAGACCGCCTTTTTTAGATTAATTTTATCCCGCTGATTAAAATAATCGCCGCCATCACAAACTGCAGCGGGCGCGGTGAGAATTTCGGCGAAAAGAAGCTGCCGAGAAGCACACCCGGCACAGAGCCGATCAACAGATTCAATACAAGCAGGTAATCGACGCTTCCGAAGCTTGCGTTTAACAGACCGGCAACAGTTACGAGCAGAAAGGCATGTGCGATATCCGTTCCCACCACTTCTGCCGTTTTCATTCTGAACAGGTATAACATGGCGATCGCAAATAATGAGCCGGACCCAATAGATGTCAGGCCGACGATGAAGCCGAAAATGACGCCGATCAGTATCATGAGTGTCCGCTTTTCTTCAAGTGTTTTTTGCTGCCAGCGGTTCGGCCGCAGTTTTTTATCGAAAAAAAGGCGGGCGATAATGGAAATAGCGACAAGGGTCAGCACGTAGCCGAGCGCCTGTTTGATAATCTGCTCCTGATGCTGGTGAAAAGCGGGAAACAAGTGAAGAATACCGATGGCGGCTGTTGCGCTGGGAATGCTCCCGAGCGCCAAGTAGCCGACAAGTTTAAATTGAACGGTGCGCTGTTTCCAATGAGAAACGACACCGAACAGTTTGGTGATGGAATTATATAAAAGGTCAGTGCCGACGGCGATTGAGGGGTTGATCCCTAAAACGATCAGTAAAGGAGTCAAAAGCGCCGCTCCTCCCACACCCGTCAATCCGACCAGCGTTCCGACAAAGAAACCCATAAACACAATGCTTACAGTCATCTGTGTGCCTCCTGAATAATCCTACTATTTTTATCAGATTATATATGATTAAGAGGCGGTAATCAATTAAATTTTCGGAAAATTTTATACAGAACAAAAAAATCCGCCTGCCTGCTGTTATTTCGCAGATCGGCGGATGATGGCCGGATTATGATTTTTGCTGATAAAACGGAAGTTCCGTGTGGCCCATTTCTCTGACATACACGAAAAGATTGCCTTTATGATGAATTTCATGCTCCATGGCAAGCTGAAGGAGAGCCGCGCCGGTTATTTTTCTGCCGAAAGAGGCAGTCAGGTCAATTTCGCGGTTCAGCTGCTCTTCAGTCAGCTGTGACAGGATGTTTGTCGTTTTTTCAGTACATGCTTCAGCCAGTTTGACGAGGTCTGTTTCCGCTTCTTCTTTCGGTTTGTTCTGGATAGCTGATCCGTTTCCGTCGTTAATGACGTTTGCAAACATAAGAAAAGAATAAACGATGTGTTTTACAAGTTCCTGAGCGGACATTGATGTCTCCGCCGGCTTGTAGTCGTAATGCTCGCGGCTGATTTTTTCTGCCAGCTCAATCGTCACGTTTCGATGTGACAGAAAGTGGCTGACCAATTGATTTTGTGCTGTCATGTGAAAACCCCCATTTAATACAGAATAAAAGCTGCAAGGATATGCTATATCAACGGCACGGAAGAAACAAGCAATAAGCTTGTGATGAAGATAAATCGTTGCGGATATCCGAAATTCGACAATTGCGGTCTTTTTGCGTTCTTCTTTTTCTAGCAATTATGATAAAATATGACATATCTCGGTCATTCCAAAAGGGGGGATTTATTGAGGATGAAGCAGACTATTCCGTCCTCTTTTGTCGGGCTCAAAATTAATGAATGGTATACCCATATCCGGCAGTTTCACGTCTTTGAGGCGGAGCGCGTCAAACGTGAAGTAGAGAGAGAGATTGAGGATATGGAAGAAGATCAGGATCTGCTGCTGTATTATTCATTAATGGAATTCAGACACCGCGTCATGCTGGATTACATCAAGCCCTTAAAGGAGGACCCTTCTCAGCCTGAGTTTTCAGAATTATTGGAAGACATTGAAGGCAACCAGTATAAACTGACAGGACTGCTTGATTACTACTTTAATTTTTTTCGAGGAATGTACGAATTTAAACAGAAAATGTTCCTAAACGCCATGATGTATTACAAACGGGCTGAAAAAAACCTTGCACTCGTTTCTGATGACATCGAGAAAGCTGAGTTTGCTTTTAAAATGGCCGAGATTTTTTACAACCTGAAACAAACCTACGTCTCCATGAGTTATGCCGTTCAAGCCCTTGAAACGTACCAATCGTATGAGACGTACAACGTCCGCAGAATCCAATGTGAATTCGTTATTGCAGGGAATTATGATGACATGCAGTATCCAGAAAGAGCATTGCCCCACTTAGAACTTGCTTTAGATCTTGCAAAACAAGAAGGCAATCCCCGTCTTATCAGTTCAGCCTTATATAATCTCGGAAACTGTTACGAAAAAATGGGAGACCTCTCTAAAGCAGCCGAATATTTTGAGACATCCGTTTCCATTTGCAGGTCAGAAAAGTTCGATAATCTTCCGCATTCTATTTACTCATTAACACAGGTTCTTTATAAACAGAACACTACAGCCGAAGCAGAGAAGCAATATCGCCTCGGGCTCAGTATCGCCCGCGAATACAATGATGAATTGTTTGTCAATCTGTTCCAATTTTTGCATGCGTTATACGGCAAGGAAATGGATAACGCATCCGTCAGGCACACGTTTGATTTTCTGGAAGAACACATGCTGTATCCGTATGTGGAAGAATTGGCGCATGACGCTGCCAAATTTTACATGAAACACGGACAGCCTGAAAAAGCGCTCACGTTTTATGAAAAAATGGTGCACGCCCAAAAACAAATCCAGAGAGGAGATTGTCTATATGAAATCTAAACTATTGTCAGGATTGCTGCTTGTTGCTGTCGGGTTCAGCTTTACACAGGTGATCGGCCATGAAAGCCATTTGGAAAACCAAGCGGACGGCACATTCCATATTGCCGCGCGCAACCAAACATAACATAAAGACCCTTCTTTGGAAGGGTCTTATTTTTTGTATGCGTATCCATTCCATTTTTATCCGAATGCAGGGTCTATATACTCAGTTATCTGTCCTACGAATGCCACCTATTGATGAAAAAGGCATAAGGAGAGATGAAGAGTGGGGATTGAAGTGAAAAAACGGCTCGTATCGGCTGATAAATATGCGTTAAAATGTCCGAATCCGATGACGCCGGAGTATATTACCATTCATAACACGGCAAACGACGCATCCGCCGCTAATGAAATCAGCTATATGACGGGAAACAGCGAATCAACGAGCTATCATTTTGCGGTTGATGACAAAGAAGTGATCCAGGGAATTCCGTTGGACCGGAATGCCTGGCATTCGGGAGACGGCACGAACGGCACCGGAAACCGAAAGTCGATTGCTATAGAAATCTGTTACAGCAAGTCAGGCGGCGAACGGTACAGAGCCGCAGAAGAACTGGCGATTGCGTTTGCGGCGCAGCTTTTGAAAGAACGGGGCTGGGGGATTGACAGAATCAGAAAGCATCAGGACTGGAACGGAAAGTACTGCCCGCACCGCATTTTGTCTGAAGGCCGCTGGGATGAAGTGAAGGCAAAGATTGAAAAGAAATTAAGCGGAAGTATGCCGGCGAAAAAAGCCTCTATTTCTTCTTCTGCGTCTGAATACCATGTGAAAAAAGGCGACACCTTATCGGAAATCGCCGCATCGCACGGTGTCAGCGTAAAATCGCTGCAAAGCATCAACCATATCACCGATCCGAATCACATTACAGTCGGACAAGTGATCAAGCTCGCTCAGACGGGTTCTTCTTCAAAAAGTCAGGCTGTGTCTTCCTATCCGCTTCCATCCGGTGTGATCAAAGTGACGAAACCGCTGACGAAAGGGACAAACGTAAAACAAGTGCAAAACGCTTTATCCGCTCTTTATTTTTATCCCGATAAAGGAGCAAAAAATCATGGGGCGGACGGCGTTTACGGCCCGAAAACGGCAAATGCCGTAAAACGTTTTCAATCCGTCAGCGGATTAACGGCAGACGGAATTTACGGCCCGAAAACGAAGGCGAAAATTGAAGAAAAACTGTAATCAATAAAACGGAAGCTCCCCGGGCTTCCGTTTCTTCTTACATACAAACTGCGGCAAGGGCCTTTTGAATATCATAAATGCTTTCATCTTTTTTAAACTGCTTTGAGACAGCGGGAAGTTCCGCGCCTGAAATCCAAATTTTCAGCTCTGAATCAAGGTCAAAGCGGCCGGCGGTTTCTACGCTGAATCTGGAAATGCTCTTGTACGGAATGGATTGAATCTCCGTTTTCTTCCCCGTGAGTCCCTGTTTATCAACAAGAATAAGACGCTTATCCGTAAAGACAATGATATCTCGGACAAGCTTAAATGCGGCGTTGACATTCTCACCTTCCAGCAAAATACGGGCCAGTTCTGCTTTTGCTTCAGCCGTCGATATTGTCGACGCATTGCCCAGCAATCCATTGATGAACCCCATAATATCTCCCCCTTGATACGTATTCTATCAAATCATACTATAAAAAGGTTTCCATTCCCAGATGAGTAGAGTAAACTGGTGCTGACTGGAAAAGGAGAGCATGTTACACATGAAAGATAGATATGACAATTTCGCAGCTCTTTCCGCTGCTGAATCGGAATACAGAATTATTTATGAAGAAAAAGAGGGAAGTAAATGTATCGTCCTCGCTCCCCACGGCGGCAGGATTGAGCCGGGTGTCAGTGAGCTGGTGCAGGCATTTTCTGACCAAAGCTCAATTTATTTATTTGAAGGGACGAAGCGGTGCGATAACCGTTCTCTCCACTTGACAAGCACACGCTTTGACGAGCCTCTGGCTTTAGAAAAAGTGACCGCCCATCATTACGCATTGGCTTTTCACGGGTATCATGATCTGAAAAAGGCAAATACACTCGTCGGGGGCGCGGATCTGGAAAAAGCAAGACTGATTTGTGATCTGCTGCGTGAAGCGGGATTTGATGCCGAGCTGACAGAGAAGAATGATCGGCTGGCAGGTGTAAATCCCGGCAACATTGTCAATCGGACAAAAAGGAAAATGGGACTGCAATTGGAAGTGAGCACGGCGCAGAGACACGCGCTGTTCAGCAATTTTGGCTGCCGGGGAGAAAAATATACGCCAACCGATCTGTTTTTTCGGTATGTAGAAACCGTGAAGGCCGGTTTTTATGATAAATGAACAGGGGCCCGTTCTTACATTCACTGGAGCTAGGCGGCGCATGAAGTGCTTGGCGGGCAGCACGGTGATTACAGCGTCATGATGCAAAAACCTTTCCTCCGATGTCAAAATGATGACATTCTGCCGGCTGCGTTTTAAGCCGGCGGAGAATCGCTAATTTTCAATAAAATACGGCGTTTTTTCTTCAGCGGCATGCAAGTGTGTCTGTCCGCTTCCATAATACACATTCGGCCGCTTGTCGGATAACAGACAAGCGAGCCGCTTCTGAAATTGAATACCTGCTTTACGCCGTTCAAACAGCTCGAGCCTTTTTTCCGCAAATGATGCCGTCACCCGGAAAGCGGCTGCGATTAAAATAACGGCGTGGCTCCTCCGCTGGGGAAGCTCCATGTTTAACAGCATAAAGGTCGGTACACAGAAGTGGTACATAAAATGGTTGGCCTGAAATTCCTGCAGTTCCCTGAACAGCTTGTTCATATGAAAATGGTTCCCGGTATGCTTCAGCACATGGCACAGTTCGTGCGCAAAATCCTGCCATTGCTCTTCGGGTGACTTTTTTTGATTCAGGACGATGCTGTACATACCGTCCCGCTTCAGCATCATACTGTGCGTATCTTCAAAATGAATCCAAATGTCAAGCTCCTTGGCAATCATCTGCATATCAATATGGAGAGGGGCGGTCATTCCCATGCGGCAATATAAGTTTTTGACGTATTCCTCAAGATGTGTTAAAAAATCGCCCAATTGAATACACCCTTTCGAACATATGTTCTTTTTTAAGCGAGAAAGAAAAGCCCTGATCGGACTTTGAATCAATTCCCTTTTCTTTTAAAAATAAACATTCAGCTTTTATATCGGCTGAACGTTAAGCAGTTTAAAGGAAAAGAGCGGATTATTTATGTTTCGGCCTGCGGTTTTTCTCTTTTTCTTTTAAATAATTAATGAATTCAATGGCCTGCTGCTTGCTTTCCGGGGAAAAGTCCTGCATGTCCCGATATGCGATCTGCAGGTCGGGATCGGCAAACATGTCTTCATCTGAAGGTTCTTTTCCGGTTAACAAATAATCAGTCGACACTTTGAAATAATCCGCAAGCTTTTGCAGCGTGTCGTAATCGGGTTCAGATCGGCCGTTTTCATAATGAGAATATCTGGCGCGCGAGACACCGATATGATTTGCGACTTCTTCCTGCGTTTTCTTACCTCTGAGACTCTTTAATCTTCCGCCTATCATCCGAAATGACCTCTCTTTTTTCAACACCCTAAGTTACTTATGATTATAGATACAAAATGTATCAAAAGAAAGAGATGATAAAAAAAGTATCAAAAAGGTCTTGATGATACGAAATGTATCGTATATAATCAACATCATAGGGATACAAAATGTATCAAAATACGATAAGAAATTGATCAGGAGGGTGAGAGATGCAGGCGATAATCATCCGTTTCAGCAGCAATCCGGCTGACCAGAGATGTTTAGGAAAAGCAGGAGGTTCGATATCTTTTACCGCTTGCGGACTACCGGTATTCCGATTTGATAACCGATTGCAGTATGAACGCTATATAGGTCTGAAGAAAAATGGAGATGTCCCTTATGAATCGTAAAAGCTACCCGTTTTTCATCTATTCCGGATTATTGAATTCAGAACATTATGACAAAATAGGGTCCGCCATTTGGCTGTTTTTATGGTTCATCAGCTCAACGACAAAGGAACATGTAAAAGACGGCGTAAAGTGGGGGATCGTCCTCGGACATAAGCCCGTAAAAGCAAGAGAAATGGCCGATGTATTCGCGGTCAGTGAAAAAACCGTCAGGCGGTGGCTTGAGAGTTTGGAACAGCATGAGTATATCAAAACCGTCCGCGCCCCTTACGGACTCATCGTCTCCGTAAAGCACTCGAAAAGATTCACCCCAAAAAAGACATTGACCCGCCCGGAAGTTACAGACCGGACAATATCGGCGGATCATCGGGACAAAAATGTCCGGAGAGAAATAGATATAACAAAAAATCATACTGCTGAAGAAGCAATTAACGACATTGCCGCCCATTTTATCAGATTAAGGTCTGCACAGGAGGGGCGGAGCGTATACCCGTCGCCCCGGGATTATCAGGCCATCGCCCGTATTGTTTCCCTCGGTGCGTCAGCACAAGAAGCAATCAAATGGCTCGGCGAATGCTTTACCGCTTTTGAACAGCGGCGCACCTCTTCAGCTGAAACGATCAAGGCTTTCAGCTATTGCGCCAAGTTTATGGAAGACCGCTTGAATGCACGAATTGCGGGAAGGACAATCACAACAAAAAAAGAGAGGAATACGATACATGACAAAACGAACGATCGAGCAGATTCTTGCCGACCTGAAAAACGGAAAACGTCCATTACTGGCGGACAGACCGGAAGAATCAGACAAAAGCCGCTTTGACTGCCCGCTCTGTAAAGATCAGGGCGGTTATCTCAAAAACCAGCTGGGAATGGAAGTATGGGTTAAGTGCCGCTGCGCCGCCGAACGGAAAGTAGAACGCATTCTCGGCGCAAGTGAGATTACAGATGCCTTTCGGAAGCTGGATTTCAAAGGATTTATCACGCGGGGCAAGCCTCAGGCAGTCGTCGACGCATATGAGTGCGCCCTTGAATATGTTGAGAACTTCGACAAGATGAAAAACTGCCGGAAAAACAGCATTGCCCTTTTAGGGCGTCCGGGATCGGGAAAAACCCATCTTTTGACCGCTCTCAGCAATTATGTCATGAGACAGAAGCAGACACCGGTGCTGTATTTTCCTTTTGTGGAGGGCTTTACGGATTTAAAAAATGATTTTGATCTGCTCGATGCAAAGCTTGGCCGTATGAAACAGGCGGATGTGCTTTTTATTGACGATCTGTTCAAACCGCTGAACGGAAAACCCCGGGCGACCGATTGGCAGATTGAACAAATGTACGCCGTCGTGAATTACCGCTATTTAAATCATAAGCCGGTTCTTATCTCGAGCGAGCTGGCCTGTGACGGATTGGTGCAGGTTGATGAAGCCTTGGGCACAAGAATTTATGAGATGTGCAGCGATTATTTAGTCATCATTAATGGCAATTCATTTGACGTAAACCACAGATTAGAGGGGGCGAGATAATGTGTAAGCTGTGCGGGCCGAAGAAGGTCATTGTGATGGAAACGGGTTTCGGCGCTGTCTTTCACCCTTGCCCGAACTGCAAAACAGGCACTGATTTAACGCCGGTCATTAAACGGCTTGAACGAATGGTTCAAGACGCAAAAGCGAGGCTTGATGCACGTGTGTAAATATATCAAATGGCTTTTTTGCCTGCTGTTCAGGGCAAAACGGATAGAAAAGCAAATTGAAGCATGGCATGAGGCTGATGGAAAGTGAGGATCACCATTGCAAGAAAAACACAGCCCCGCTCCATGGCGGGCCGTACACAGCGGAGAAGAAAAACCCATTTACATTTATTCCGCTTACAGCGAAGCGGATAAAGAGAAGTTCCCTTATTCAAACGGAAGGCTCATCGCGGCCGTTTTCAACTTAAGTTCATACTCACAGCAGATCAACGCGGCATTGATGGCGAAAGCCCCGGAACTCTTTGAGGCGGCCGAAACGGCTCTCCGCCTGCTCCGGGGAGAAAGTTCTGAAGAAAAAGAAGCGTTCATAAATAAGCTCGGAAGCCTCATACATGAAGTGAACATTTTGAAAAAGACGGAGGACGTAAAACATGAATCCTAAAAAACTGACTGACATTGAACATACAACATTAAAAAGCCAGCTGGAAGAAGGCAAGGTTCGGGTGATTATAGTAGACGGACTGAAGAAGGAAGCATGGCTCGCCGAAGCGCCGGAGCACGGCAAAACGCTTGTCGAAACGCGAAAAGGGGATCTGGCCCGGGTCGAATATGAAATCGGCTTTAAATTGAATTAATCGAAAAAAACAGAATACGTCCAAGACGGAAAGCCTGCGGACACTGATCAATCGCGCACATGCTGCGCATTGGTTGGTGTCCTTTTTTTGTTCCGAAAAAGAGGAGGATCTACATGGAAGACTTACTATTTGACTATAAACGCACGCTGAAAGAGACGAAAAAGTGGTACAAGCAGCTGGAGGAAGCCGATGAAACGGTGCTTACTTCAGAAGAACTGAAAGATAAAAAAATCATCAGAACGATTATTACAGATTTGGAGTATGTCATCGAATGGCTTGAAAAAGGCCGGCAGCCCGGCATAAGAAGAGCGATAGACCGCAGAGACGCTTATCAGAGAATGCTCATTAAAGATCCGAGAATCATAGAAACCTATTCGCAGGCGCTGATGTTTGAACCGTCCGCAAATGTGACTGAAGAAGACAGAATCAGACTGCGGGACGCATTAGCCGTTTTAACGGATAGAGAAAAAGAAATGCTGCTGCTCCACAAAGCGGAATGCTTTTCGTATGAACGGATCGCCGCCTTGCTGAATGTAAAGAAATCAACCGTACAAACGACGGTCAAACGGGCGCTTCTAAAAATTCAAAAACAGCAGGAACAAAGAAATCAATCGCCTGCTTCATAAGTTGTCATACGTTTGCCACCTAGAAGTGAATAGACGATCACAAAAAGCGGCCCGATTAGAAGCCGCTTTTTATTATAGACAATCATGTCGGAGGTGGCGGTGATGCCGTAGCATGAAAAACGCAAAAAGAGAACAGGCATTTACAATCTATCAGTCTCATAAAGGCCGCATCACAAATCGCGCCCTTGCCGGCAAATCAGGCGTATCCGCAAGAACGATCGGCAGATGGAAAAAAGAAGGGCGCTGGGACGAGGCGCTCAATAAGAACGCGGAAAGCGGCGGAAAAAACACCCCGGGCGAAGGTGATGAGTTAAACGAACGCCAGCGGCTGTTTTGTCTTTATTATGTGAAAAGCTTTAACGCCACCCAATCTGCGATAAAAGCCGGGTATTCACCGGAAAGCGCGCATGTGACGGGAAGCAGGCTGTTAAAAAACGAAAAAGTCGCTAAAGAAATCAGCCGCATGAAAAAGGAAATGGTCAATAAAGTGTTTGTCGAAGCGATGGACGTTCTTCAAGTCTATGTGAAAATCGCTTTCGCCGACATTACCGATTATGTAACCTTCGGAAAAAAAGAGGTTCAGGCCTTCGGAAAATCAGGGCCGCTCTTTGACGAAAATGATAATCCGATTATGCAGGAGATCAGCTACGTTGACGTTAAAGATTCGCACCTTCTGGACGGAACCATCGTCACGGAAGCAAAACTCGGGAAAGAAGGCATTGCAATAAAGCTTGCCGACAAGATGAAGGCTCTTGAAAAGCTGTCCTTGTACTTTGACCTTTTCCCCGATCAATTTAAACAAAAAATCGAAAATGAAAAATTAAAGCTGGCTCAGCAGAAGATGGAAAAAACAGAAGACAGCCAAAAGCCGATTGACATTGTCATTACGCGGAAAGAGGAACGGTCATGATTGAAAAAGCGGTCAACCCGCGCTTTGAAGATTATTTGTTCAATTGGAATGAAACGTACCAATTTCTCGTTGGAGGCTACGGCTCGTCAAAAAGCTATCATACCGCGCTGAAAATCATCCTGAAGCTGCTTCGTGAAAAGCGGACGGCCCTTGTCGTGCGGGAAGTATTCGATACGCACAGGGATTCTACGTTTGCCTTGTTTGAAGACATTATCGGGGAGCTTGAGCTGGGACATGCCGTAAAGGCCGTTTCTTCGCCGATGCAGCTGAGATTTTCAAACGGAAGCCGGATTATGTTTAAAGGGATGGACAACCCGGCCAAATTGAAATCCATTCATCATATTTCACTGATTTGGATTGAAGAATGCTCTGAAGTGAAGTATGAAGGCTTTAAGGAGCTGATCGGCCGTCTGCGTCATCCCGAGCTTTCGCTGCATATGATATGCACCACAAATCCCGTCGGCACCTCCAATTGGACGTACCGGCATTTTTTTCGTGATGACCAAAAAAAACGGTTCGTATTGGATGATCAGACGCTGTATGAAAAAGGCACCGTCGTTAAGGGAGATACGTATTACCACCATTCCACAGCGTGCGATAATCTGTTTTTGCCGAAAAGCTATATTAAGCAGCTGGACAGCTTACGGCATTACGATCCTGATTTGTACCGGATCGCCCGCAAAGGACAGTTCGGCGTCAACGGCATCCGCGTGTTTCCGCAGTTTCAGGTCATGGAGCACAACGAAGTAACGGAGCGGATTGCGTCCATCAGGCGCCCCCTGTTTCGGACGGGCATGGATTTCGGTTTTGAAGAGTCATACAATGCGGTCATTCGGCTTGCCGTCGATCCGGATCAAAAAGAGCTTTATATTTTCTGGGAGTATTACAAAAACAAAATGACCGATGATCAGACAGCTGAGGAGCTTCAGGAATTGGCGGATCAAAAAGAGCTGATCAAAGCGGATTCGGCTGAGCCGAAAAGCATCCAATATTTCCGCAGGCAGGGATTTTGCATGGTCGCGGCCAAAAAGTTTCCGGGCTCAAGACTTCAGTATACAAAAAAGCTGAAACGGTTCAGACACATCTATTGCTCAGACAGCTGTGAAAATACGATCCGCGAATTGCAGAACTTAACGTACGCAAAAAACAAAAACGGCGCTCTGTCGGAAGATGAGTTTTCAATTGATCCCCACACACTTTCAGCCATTTGGTATGCGCTGGATGACTATGACGCGGCGGATCTGAAAGATGCATCACAAAAACGGAGACGTCCGAATCGGGGAAGGAGGAGATAGGCGTTGCCGAACTATCAAAACGTTAGAGCCACCGTCTTTAAATCAAAAATGGCCGCGCCGCAGGCAAGGCAGATGAACGAAGATCAATTTGCCGATCTGTACGGCGAAGACATCATTTCACCGCCCTATAATCTCATTGAACTGAAAACAATCGCCGAATACTCGACGATTCTTCAGCAGTGCATTGACGCGTATCGGGTCAATATTACGGGTTTTGGATTCGATGTGGAATATACCTTTGATGTAAATAGCCCAGATTGCTCCCCGTCAAAAAAGGCCCGGGCCGAAAAAAACTGGATGAAGCTGGAGAGCTTTTACAAATGTCTTCATTTTGATGAATCGGCCGAGACGGTCCTCGGATATGCGATAGAAGACCGCGAAAAAACGGGCAACGGTTTCCTCGAAGTGCTTCGGGACGGCGCGGGAAAACCGGCGGGGATTGAATATCTGGATGTAAAACATATGCGCGTCTGCGGTGTGACTGATCCCGTTGAAGTTACATTTTCATATGAAGAAAACGGCGCATCCAAAACGATTAAAAGGCAAAAACGGTTCCGTAAATATGTTCAGATGCTGAACGGACGGAAAGTGTTTTTTAAGGAATACGGCGATCCCCGCATGATGGACATGAGAACCGGCGATTACGTAAAGACCCTGTCTGAAGAATACCGGGCAAATGAAGCCATTCACTTAAAAATCGGCAGCGGCACTTACGGAATTCCGCGCTGGGTCGGCAATATCGTCAATCTGTACGGCGCCCGGAAAGCGGAAGAACTGAATTTTATGTATTTCAAGCAGGGCCGTCATGTGCCGGCCGCCATTACGGTTGAAAACGGCATGCTGTCAGAAACCTCGTACAAAGAGCTTCAGGATTATATGAATGACCTGGAAGGGGTGGAAAACGCCCACAAATTTCTGCTGATTGAGGCGGAAGGCATTGCGAAGGAAAAAGACCTACACGGAGGCGAAGACATTACGCCCGTGTCTGTGGAAATTAAATCACTTGCGGAAATTCTGCAGGATGATGCGCTGTTTCTTGAATATGACGACAAAAGCAGAAATAAACTCCGTTCCGCTTTCCGTCTCCCGCCGCTTTATACGGGCGAGGCGCAGGAATACAACAAAGCCACAGCCGATACGGCACGGAAAATCACGGAGGAGCAGGTGTTTCAGCCGGAGCGGAAAACGCTGATTAATAAGCTCAACACGTTATTTTTGCCTGAACTGGGTCTCCACGATGTACAGCTCACATTAAAAGGGCCTGATTTTCGCGATCCGCTTGAAATTGCGAAGGTGCTTACGCCATTTATTTCCGCCGGCGCGGTCTCTCCTAATGACCTCCGTGATCTGGCGGGAAGAGTGCTCGGCAAGACGCTTGAGGAATGGCCTGAAGAGTACTACAGCAGGCCGGTGCTGAAAGGGAAAAAGGAGCAATCCTGAAAGGGGGTGAAAACATCTCGTGCCGAGAGAATTGAGAAATGCCGTCATCAGTTTTGTGAGCTATGTCGATAAGGCGGCGAACCAAACGGAATTCTTTTTTACAAAATCAGCCGGAGGCCTTCCGTCATTTGAAAAAAAGGTGCAGGTGTTTACAAAAAACGAATCGGATGAGCAGAAGCTTGTTTACGGCATCGTTTACGAGCCGGATGTCCCCGATGCACATGGCGATTATATGACGGCTGAAGAGATTGAAAAGGCCGCTCACGGTTTTTTGGCGGACGCCCGCAACATCGATACAAATCATAACTTTGAAGGCGGGACCGGCGAGGTGGTGGAGTCGTACGTCGCCCCGGATGACTTTGAAATCGGGAATGCTGTGATCCGGAAAGGATCTTGGGTGCTTGTCACCAAAGCTTCCGATGAAGTATGGGATCAGATTAAAGCCGGTATCATTACGGGCTACAGCATGGCGGGAACCGCTGACGTTTACGAAGAGCCGGCAGAAAAGCAAGCCGGCTTATTCGGCGCGGTCAAGCAATTTCTCGACCGTGACCGCAAATCAAGAAACCGCAAGGGAGAGGACTTGAACAAGATGAGAAAAGAAGACGTAAGAGAATCGATTGAACACGCGCTGCACCCGCTTTTAAAGCGGCTTGACAGTTTGGACCAGAACACGGAAGACAAAGACGGGGCGGCTGCGCCGTCTGATGAAGAAAAGCTGAAAACGCTTGTTGAGGACATGCTGGCGCCGATTATTAAACGCATTGAAGCGCTTGAAAAAGTAAGAGGCGCATCAAAGCAGCCGGAAGAAGAGACGGGCGGGCAAGAGCCTGTTAAAAAATCCATTTGGAGCGGACTGCTTTAAGCCCAGTCAGAAGGAGGAACTGTAGAGTGAGAAATCAAGATATCATCAGAAAGGCGGAAATGTCACTTTCCGCTTTAAAAAGCGGCGGTTTAATGAACCCCGCACAAGCTTCAGCATTTATCCGCATGGTGCAGAACACGCCGACCATTTTCAGCGAATCGCGTGTGATTCAAATGGAAAATGACTCGCAGAAATTTGAAAAAATCGGTTTCGGCCAGCGTATTCTGCGTGCCGCTGAGGAAGGAAAAGCTTTAACTGACGATCAGCTGACCGTCCCGGCAACAAGTACGGTGCAGCTGAATACGAAAGAAGTCATTGCGGAAATTAATATCACCTATGACACGCTTGAAAACAATATTGAAAAAGACGGCCTGCAGCAGACGATCATGCAGATTTTGGCGGAGCGGGCGGCAGTCGATATTGAGGAGCTTGTCGTAAACGGCGATACATCTTCTTCTGATCCGTACTTGGCACAGCTTGACGGAATCCGTAAGCAGACTGTATCTCACGTCATTGACGGAAACGGGGAAGAGCTGTCCAGAGCGACATTTAAAAAAGGCTTAAAAGCCATTCCGGCAAAATATTTGCGCCTGCCTCAGGAATTCAGATTTTACACATCTCAAGGCATGGAGATTGAATGGAAAGACCGTGTGGCTGACCGTCAGACCAATCTGGGAGATCTTGCGGTGCAGGGCGGTTTGTCTTCAGCATTCGGCGTTCCGGTCAAAGGAGTGTCCAATCTGCAGCCGTACTCAGTCGGAGAAGGTGATTCCCAGTACGATGCGTCTGACATCATTCTGACTCACCCGAAAAATATCATTCTCGGTTTTTCACGGAATATCCGAATCGAAGTAGATAAAGATATTCGCAGCCGCAAATTTATTATCGTACTGACGGCTAAACTTGACAGCAAATTTGAAGAAGAAGATGCAAGCGCCAAAATCGTAAACGTTAAAGAATAAGACGGGGGTGGCAGTTATGTTAATTCAGCCGTCTGACGTTGTTTCATATTCAGTTTATGATCAAGTCAAAAACAGGCCGGAGGCGCTTCTTATACAGGACATTCTGGAGGCGGAGGCGGAAGCGGCCAGAATAGCGGGGCATTCGTTCACTGACCCTGTTTACTCACCGCTTCCCGAAAAGATTAAGCTTGCGTTATTAAAGCTTTCTCAATATTTTGCGCTGATCAACCAGAATGAAGCAGCCGCTTCCGCCTATCAATCTGAAAAGATAGGCGACTACTCGTATACGGTGGCAGGTGAAGGCGGAATCAGAAAACCGGCGGTGCACCATCTGCTCTGTGAATATATCGCGCCGGGTTATTCCCCGGTTTCTGCACACGCAAAGGTGAGACCTTTATGAGCTACGAACGGCTGCTCACTGACAGATGCGATATTTATCATGAGACGGTGTCAGTTCCGAAGGCCGGACGCTTCGGGATTCCCGCCGAAAAGCTCCAGCTTGTCTTTTCTTATCCGGAAGTGCCCGATGCTGAAGACGTGCCGTGTCTGTTTGTTGAAAAACAGCAGCAGCTTATTCAGCTTGAGCCTGATCATAAGGTATATCAGCGGTTTCTCGTTCATTTTCCGAAAGAGGCCGTTGTGCGTGTCAATGACAAAATCATTTGGGAAGGACAGGCGTATATTCTGGAAATGCCGAAGAAAGCAAGACAGCACCATTGGGAGGTTATCGCTGTGAGAGATGACAGACTATGAACATAAAAAAACTTGAACAATGGAGTCGGTCGCTGCAAAAGGCGTCATCCGGAGAATTTGCCCGTCAGGCAGGCGAATGGCTGGAACAGTCAGGAGAGGATTTTCTCGACTTGGTACGGGAGGAGCTTATTCATTCGGGCGGGATTGATACAGAAAGCCTGCTGTCTTCTTTCCGAAAAGGAGCGCAGAATCACGTATGGATCATTGAAAACGGGGGACTGACCCTTGAAATCGGCACTAATGTAGAGTATGCCTCATTCATAAATGACGGACATTGGACCGTCTCAGATGAAAATGTCAGATGGGTGCCCGGGTATTTTCAAGGCTCCCGGTTCATCTATGATCCGTCAGCTTCAACGGGAATGGCGCTCAAAAAACAGTGGATCAGCGGAAATGGGTTTTGGGACAAAGCCCTTCTTTTGTATGAAACACTCTTCGCCGAATCGCTGGATAAGCGTTTCAATCAGTGGCTTAACACGTTGGGGGGAGATATCGGATGAATCGCGAAACCGGTTCAATCGCCGCTTTTTTGTATCAGCAATGCGGCGTGCCCGTATATGAAAATGAACTGCCTGAACAATTTCAGGTGCCGTCACTTTACATCCCGCCCCCGTACGCTTTTGACGAGAATGACACAGTCTCCACCTTTAAGAAGACATACAGTCTGAATGTGAAGCTGTTCCATGCCGACTCGGTGCAGGCGCTCTATGCAGCCGACCGGATCGCCGATGCGGTGAGAGAATCAAGACAGCTGATCCCGCTGCTTACGGAATCAGGGGAGGATACCGGTGATTTCGTCCGCATCAGCCGTATCGAAACAAGAGTCGGAGACAAAGGCGAGGCAGTGATCACCATCCGCTGGACGAGCCGCTACTACTATCAGAAACAAACATCTCCCGCACTGCGGGATGTGGACATTAACAGCGGGGTGAAACAAAAGTGAAACAATATAAAAAGAAAAACGCCGCAACTGCGGAACGAGCGGTTCTTTATGACACGGCGGATTTAACAAAGCACGCGAAGGAGCTTTTCGGCGTAAAACCCGAGATTCTCCAGGGGGCTTTATTCGGCGTGAAGCAAAAACAAATGACAAAAGCGCAAGCCAAGTCTTACATTGAAGCATTTTTAACCAAGGAGGTCATGCAATAATGAATGGCGGAACATTTACGCAAGGAAAAGAAAAAGAACGTGCCGGAATCTATTTTAACTTTAAAACAACCGCCCAGGAGCGGGTATCGATCGGTGAACGCGGGATTGTCGCCCTTCCCGTCGCATCCGGCTGGGGGGAAGCGAAAACATTCGTTTCCATTTCAAGCGTTGAAGATTTGAATAAAAAAGTGGGGCTCAGTATTGAAGATCCGTCACTGATTCTGCTTCGTGAGGCGAAAAAGAAAGCAAAAACCGTTTTGATGTACCGTCTGACAGAGGGAATCAGAGCGAGCGCAGATCTTTCGCAAGGTGTTAAAGCAACCGCTTTGTACGGGGGTTCAAAAGGAAATGACATCATCATCCGCATCAGTGAAAATGTCCTTGATCAGACCGCTTTCGATGTGACCACTTACATGGATGAAGCGGAAGTTGACAAACAAACGGTGAAAAAAGCCGAAGAATTAAAAGCAAACGGCTATGTCACATTTACGGGAACGGGCGAACTGTCGGCTTCCATCCCGCTGACAGGCACTGAGGAAGAATCCGGGGAAACGTTAAACCCGCAGGCAGGCATCCGTCTCGCGGGAGGAACTGATAAAGCACCGGTCAACTCAGACTATACGGATTTTTTAGCTGCGGCTGAAACGGAGAATTTCGATGTCATTGCTCTTCCTGTCGCGGAAAACGATCAGCTGAAAGCGACATTTGCCGCATTCATTAAACGCCTTCGCGATGCACAGGGACAGAAAGTGCAAGGGGTGACTGCCCATTACAGCGGAGATTATGAAGGCATTATCAATGTGACTGAAGGTGTGCTGCTGGAAGACGGAACTGAGATTAAAGCTGAAGATGCGACCGCCTGGGTGGCAGGCGCAAGTGCCAGCGCCGCATTTAATCAATCCTTAACATTCGTTGAATACGAAGGCGCCGTCGATGTGCTGCACCGCCTGACTCATGATGAAGTGATCGAACGTCTTTCCAAAGGTGAATTCCTTTTCTCTTATGATGCCCGTGATAAGTCAGTCAGCGTTGAAAAAGATATCAACTCATTGGTGACATTTACGGCAGAGAAAAACAAAAAGTTCGCGAAAAACAAAATCGTCCGTGTGCTTGATGCGGTGAATAACGATTTGACACGTGAACTGAAAGCCTTAATTAAATCGAAAAAAGGCACCGGAAGCGATCTTCCAGCGACAAATGACGGCCTTCAATTCGTCAAAACGATGATTATTCAATATTTGACAACGCTTCAGGATGCGGGCGGCATCGCTAACTTTGATTCAGACAAAGACATTACAATCGGCCTTAATGAAGACCGCGACGGCTTTTTAATCGATCTCGCCGTGCAGCCTGTGGATGCGGCAGAAAAATTCTACTTTAATGTGGAGGTAAACTAAGATGGCATTAAAAGCGCAAAACACAATTTCAGGAAAAGAAGGCCGTTTATTTCTCGACGGAGAAGAGATGGCGCATATTAAAACGTTTGAAGCAAACGTGGAAAAAAACAAATCAGAAGTAAACATCATGGGCCGCCGCATGACGGGACATAAAACAACAGGCGCCAACGGAACGGGCACGGCAACATTCTATAAGGTCACATCCAAATTCGCTGTGCTTATGATGGATTACGTGAAAAAAGGCAGCGACCCGTATTTTACGCTGCAAGCCGTTCTTGACGACAAATCATCAGGCCGCGGAACAGAACGCGTCACCCTGTATGACGTCAACTTTGATTCTGCAAAAATCGCCGGACTGGACGTAGACTCAGAAGCGCTCGAAGAAGAAGTGCCGTTTACCTTTGAAGATTTCGATGTGCCGGAAAAGCTTTCTGAAACGTTTTAATCAGGATCATTATGAGTGAAACAGGCCTTTAACAGGCCTGTTTTTTATAAAAAAAAGAGTAAGGGAGTTTTCATCATGAGCGAAAAAAACGAACAAGTATTTGATCTGTCATTCTTTATGCCGGGTAAAACAGTCGAGGCTGAGGAGATTCGGGTTCCGCTTTCAAAGCGTTTTGTCGATAAAAAAGGAAACATCGTGCCTTTTATTTTTAAAGCCATTACGACTGAGCGCATTGACGAACTGGAGAAGGAAAGCACGACATATAAAAATGTGAAGGGCAGAGGCCGCGTAAAAGACTTAGACAGCCAGCGCTTCTATGCGCGGATCGCGGTTGAATCTACGATTTACCCTGATTTCCGGTCTAAGGAGCTCCGCGACGCTTACAAAACGGCAGATCCGGTCGAGGTGGCAAAACGCGTTCTTTCAGTCGGCGGTGAGTATGCAAATTGGCTGAATAAAGCGATTGAGATCAACGGTTTTGAAGATGAATTAGAAGATCTGGAGCAAGAAGCAAAAAACTGATAAAAGATGGGAATAAGGAAGCCGTGTATCTCTATTACGCGATGCATGAGCTTCATTATTCTCCATCAGAACTGAAAGAGTTATATGAAGCACCGAGACATTTTAAGGCGCTGTTGTACGGTTTAATCGGTTACAAGCTGGACATTCTTGAAAAACAAGCGAAGAAAGGGGGAGCGACATCATGGCAAAGCTGACCGCTCGTTTTGAATTGGAAGATCGGGTTTCAAAGAAAATAAGGAAAATCCAAAATGGCTTCAGAGCGCTTGAGAAATACAGGAAAATGACAAAACGCCAAAGTGAAATTGATATACGCAAAGAGAGTAAATCTGTCTTAAGAACAATTGACCGCATCCAGCGCTCTATGAAAAGAAAGCTGGGCGCACAAACGATCTCTATTTCAGCTGAAGACGGAGCCAGTGCCGTCATTCAAAAGGTGCAAGCCCAATTAGCGGGTCTGCCTGCGTCTTTAACCGTTAAAATAGGAGCAAAAGACAGCGCGACAGCGGCATTTGAGAGATTGCGGGATCTGGCTGCCGGTTTTAAAGGATTTACCGTTTCACTGTATGCGTCAGACGAAGTGACTCCTGCCATGGAACGTATCAAACGCTACATGCAATCTGCGTTAAAGAACGGGTACTCTGTCACCATACGCGTCATAGATCACGTCATGAAAACAGTCGGCCGAATTTCAGCGGGGATTGATTCGCTGACGGGGAAAAACAATGTCATTCAATTATCGTTAAACGAAACGGTGACAGCACAGCTGGCTGCAATGCAAAAGAATATGCCGGACGTCGGAAACGCTTCTGCATCTGCTGCTCCTGCTTCGCCGAAAAATGATTTTTCAATGCTTGACTCCATTGCAGACATCTTCATGAAAAAAGTCAATGACATCGCATCCAAATTTTATCCGGAAACAATCATAGCGGAACTGGATAAATTCGCTGCAAGCTTTATGAAGAAAGCGGACGAAATCGCAAGCAAATTCAGTCCGGCAACGATTTTAGCTGAACTGGATAAGTTCACGACCTCATTCATGGGGAAAGTGGACGAAATCGCAAGCAAATTCAGTCCGGCAACGATATTAGCCGAACTGGACAAGTTCACGACCTCATTCATGGGAAAAGCGGACGAGATTGCAAGCAAATTCAGCCCGCAAACGATATTAGCAGAGCTGGACAAGTTCACGACCTCATTCATGGGGAAAGTGGACGAGATTGCGAGCAAATTCAGCCCGGCAACGATATTAGCCGAACTGGACAAGTTCACGACGTCATTCATGGGAAAAGTGGACGAGATTGCAAGCAAATTCAGCCCGGAGACGATATTAGCAGAGCTCGATAAGTTCACGACCTCATTCATGGGGAAAGCGGACGAAATCGCAAGCAAATTCAGCCCGGAGACGATATTAGCCGAGCTGGACAAGTTCACGACGTCATTCATGGGGAAAGCGGACGAAATCGCGAGCAAATTCAGCCCGGAGACGATATTAGCCGAGCTGGACAAGTTCACGACCTCATTCATGGGGAAAGCGGATGAAATCGCGAGCAAATTCAGCCCGGCAACGATATTAGCAGAGCTGGACAAATTCGCTGATTCGTTTATGAAAAAGGTAGACGGGGTCGTGAGTAAATTCAGTCCGGAAGCCATATTGAAAGAACTGGATAAATTCACTGATTCATTTATGAAAAAGGTAGACGGGGTCGTGAGTAAATTCAGTCCGGAAGCCATATTGAAAGAACTGGATAAATTCACTGATTCATTTATGAAAAAGGTTGATGACGTTGTCAGCAAATTCAGTCCGGAGACCATATTGAAAGAGCTGGATCATTTTACTGATTCGTTTATGAAGAAAGTCGACGACGTTGTCGGTAAATTCAGTCCTGATAAGCTAATCGACCGCGCCGAACAATTTGTAAATGACACGATTGACCGAATTTCTGAGAAATTCGATTTTCTCAATCCGGATAAGATTCTGGAAAAAGTGGAGCAGTTTACATCATCACTGTTCGGAGGCATTGATAAAAAGTTCGGCAAGTTCAGCCCTGATGCGATCATCGAAAAAGCCGAGGCATTTGTTGATAAAATTGTCAGCAAGATTGCCAAGAAATTTGAGAAATTCAGCCCGGACAAAATCATCGAAAAAGCCGGGGAATTAATAGAAAAAATATTTTCAGGAATCGCTGAAAAATTAGGCAAACTCAATGTCGGCGGATTATTAGGAGGCGGCACGAAAAAAGAAAAGAGTAAGGGGAGCCTTTCTGCCGGCGGCACCAACAGCCCGAAGCGTCCTGATCTGACAAAGGGTCCGCAGCGCACGGGACCATCACCGAAATCTTCAGGAAGGTCAGCCAAAAAAACCGGCGGGGCTTTGGGGGGCTGCTGCTGCTGTACCGGAGTGACGAGAGGTAAAAGCAGTAAAGTCGAAGGGCGGAATAAATCTTCGAAAAGAGGTTCCTCCGTAAAGGAAAGCAAACAGGCATCCGTAAACACGCCGAAAACAAAAGGGGCAGGTAAAGGCATCGGCGCGCTTTTGAAAGGCTTAGGGAATTCAAAGGCGCTGAAAGGCGGTATGAAAGGGTTAAAAGGTGCCGCTAAAGGAATTCCCGGCATAGGTGAATTGTTATCACTTACTGATTTAGCCGGCATCAATAAAGATAATGCAGGAGAGAAGGTCGGCTCAGCAGGCGGCGGTCTTGCAGGAGCCGCGGCCGGAGCGGCAATCGGCAGCGTTGTTCCCGGAGTGGGCACATTAATCGGCGGCGCGGTAGGCGGCATCGCCGGCAGTCTAGGCGGTTCCAGCTTGGGAGAGGCCTTTGATTCAGGGGCTTTGAAAGACACATGGAATGATATTTCCGAAGCGGCGCAAAGTGCTTGGACAACAATACAAGATACTTGGGGAAGCGTTTCATCCTGGTTCATGGAAAATGTATGGACGCCGGTTTCATCGGCTGTCGTCGGAGTGGCGACAAGCATTTGGTCAAATATCGTGAATGCGTGGACAACGATTCAAGGGATTTTCAGCACGGTGTCATCCTGGTTCATGGAGAATGTATGGACGCCGGTTTCAACGGCTGTCGTCGGAGTGGCAACAAGCATCTGGTCAAATATCGTGAATGCGTGGACGACGATTCAAGGTGTCTTCAGCACAGTATCCGGCTGGTTTATGAGCACTGTCTGGGAGCCCGTAAAATCGGCTGTCGTCGGAGTAGCGACGTCCATTTGGAGTAAAATCACAGGAGCTTGGGATAAAATTAAATCTGTTTTCAGTACGGTATCCGGCTGGTTCATGGATATTGTCTGGAACCCGGTGAAAAACATGGTGGAAAAAGTCGGAAAAGGAATATCAGACGCTTTCACGACTGCTTTAGATACGGTAAAGGATATATGGAAAGGGTTAAGCGGCTGGTTTGAGAAACATATAAAAGAACCTCTTGTCAAAGTGGGAACAGCCATATCAGATGCTTTTTCTGCAGCATTCGACTGGGTGAAAAAGATTTGGGATAAAACCGGCGGCAAATTGATTTCAGGCGTAATGGACTTCGTCACAGGCGGCGGAGATAAAAAGAAAAAACCGGACAAAAACGCCACGGGCGGCTACATTACAAAGCCGACCATTTCCTGGATCGGTGAAGCCGGAAAAGAATTTGTCATCCCCGTCGACAACAATCGCGGCCGCGGGAAGATGCTGCTTTCACAAGCTGCGTCTAAGCTCGGCATGCGTGTTGTCGATGATATGGGTGCGGCTTCGGCTCAGTCTTCTGCTGTGCCGGCGGGAGCGGGCGGTGTTTCTTCTTCTGCATCTGTATCGGCCGCAGCGTCTGTAGAAGCATCCGGACTTGGCGGGACGGCTTCATCACTCGGCAAACAGTTTACTGAAGGCTTTGACAGCGGAATCAGCAATAAAGCGGTGGATATGGACGGCTGGAAGGAGAAAAACATCGGAACGCCGTTCAATGCCCTCATTTCGTCTTCATCCGGTTACGGAAAGCAAGTTGCTGCGGGCTATGCCAAAGGTCAGAATACATCGCCGACGGGCACCGATTCATTTTTAAAAACAAAGGTGAAAACACCTTATCAATCGGCGGTTAATCAATCGTCATCATGGGGCGCCGCCACAGTGAAAGGATATTCGGCCGGACAGAATGCAAAAGATACGGGAACGTCGCAATACGTAAGCACACATATCAATAAACCGTTTGTTCAATCAAGAGATTCCGCGAACGGCTGGGGATCAGGCCTGATCGGACACTTCGTATCAGGAATGACTGCAAAAGGAAGCGAAGTCAAACAGGCGGCCAAAGATATGGCCAAAAAAGTCGAGGACGCATTCAGGGAAGAGCTTGATATTCACTCTCCTTCCCGTGTCATGATGAGTCTCGGACGCTTTGCTTCAGTCGGCGTCGTCAAAGGCCTCAGCTCAGTTGACGTGAAAAAATACGCCGAAAAACAGGCAGGCTCGCTTGCAGCAGCCTTTTCCGGCATGGGTGCAGCGGGAGGAAGCGTCAAAGAATGGCTTTTGGCCGCAATGAAAGCAACCAATACGCCGATCAGCTGGCTTCCGGGATTAATGACGATCGCACAGCATGAGTCAGGCGGCAACCCTAATTCCATTAATCTATGGGACAGCAACGCCAAAGCCGGACACCCGTCACAGGGGCTTATGCAGACGATTCCGAGCACCTTTGAAGATCACAAAGCGCCGGGCATGAATGATATCAGAAATCCAATCCACAACGCCGCTGCCGCTATCGGCTATATTAAAAGCCGATACGGCTCGATCAGCAATGTCCCCGGGATTAAAAGTATGGCTCATGGCGGCCCGTACGTCGGTTATGCCAATGGGGGTCTGATTACCAAGGAGCAGATCGCCCGTGTCGGCGAAGGGAACAAACGGGAGTGGATCATCCCTGAAGAGCGGGGCATCCGCGGCCGTTATCTGCTGCAAAAAGCGGCTCAGGCGCTCGGCATGGAAGTGTCCGATCCGTCCCAGACGGAACCGGCGGCGCTTTCAGCCGGCACGGTATCCGCAGCCGTTAAAGGCGGCGGACAAACCGTTCAAAAAATGGGAACAAAAGAAATTAAAATCGAATTCAGCGGCGATCAGCATTTCCATAACGGACAGGACGCCGACAGCCTCGCCGCCAAAATCAAACAGGCGCTGATTGATGAACTGCAAAAAGACATTTATACCGGAGCAAAGGGGGCCGTTGCTTTTGACTAAATCTGTTTACGAATTTTGGCTGTCTCAGGGGAAGGACAAGCTCCGGCTTCCCGTTCTGCCTGAAGCGATTGATATCGCAAACAGCGTGCAGAATGATTCCGTGAAAGTCACCGGACTTGGAGAGGTGACGTTTATCGAAGAACCGGGAGCGAAAGAAATTTCGTTCTCTTCTTTTTTTCCGAAACGGTACAGCCCGATTGTCGAATATCAAAGCATTCCT
The DNA here is from genome assembly GCF_053663335.1 of Bacillus sp. YH3-2-B2. NCBI lineage: Bacteria > Bacillati > Bacillota > Bacilli > Caryophanales > Bacillaceae > Bacillus > Bacillus sp. YH3-2-B2. The sequence continues at coordinate 355,696 of NZ_JBSJQE010000001.1, forward strand.
TCACCGGAAAAAGCCATTTCAGCCATTGAAGCATGGATGAAAGCGAAAAAACCCGTTCAGTTTTTGATTACAGGGACAAAAATCAATGTCACATGCAGTATTGAAAGCTTTAATTACAGCGAAGGTGACAATGCAATCGGCGACCGGAATTTTGATATCGTACTGAAAGAATATAAAACCGCTTCGCCAAGAAAAATCAAACAAAAGAAAAAAACGAAAGCGAAGCGCCCGTCCAAAGCTTCACCCAAAACATATACCGTCAAAAAAGGGGATACGCTTTGGGACATCGCCGGCAGGTTTTACGGAAAACACACAGAGTGGCGGAAAATCTGGAACGCGAATAAAACCGCCATGATTAAGCGCAGCAAACGGAATATCCGGCAGCCTGGGCATTGGATCTTCCCGGGGCAGAAGCTGAAGATACCGCAATGAAACGGGTGAAAAGATGATTGAACTATTTGTCATAAAAGAAACGGAGTGGCTTGAGCTTGTCACAGAAAGCGTAACGCTGGAAGGACACAGATATCAGGCGCCCCGCTCCATCGAAGCGACGATTGTCGTAAAGCAGGGCAGCCAGACGTATTACGGCGTATCAGAAGGGGATACGGTTTTGTTCAAATGGAACGGAAAAGAGCTGTTCCGCGGCATTGTTTTTGCAAGAACGCCCGATGAGCATACCGTCGCCTTCACCGCATACGATATGCTCCAATACCTTGTGAAAAACCAGGACGTTTACGTGTTTTCCAACAAGCGCGCCGATCAAATATTAAAAAGGATCGCCAGCGATTTTCAAATTCCCGTCACATCCATTGCCAACACAGGCCATACCATTAAATCACTCGTTTTTAAAAATGATACAAGCCTTTACGATATGATGATAAAAGCGTTAAAGCAGACAAAAAGCCAGACGGGGCGCAATTATCAGCTCTATTCAGAAAAAGGCAGGCTCGGCTTGCGTGAATGGCCGGAGCCGTCTGACATATGGGTGCTGGAAACAGGAGTTAATATTACAGGGTATCAATACAGCACCTCAATTGATGACACCGCAACCCGTGTCGTCATGCGGCTGCAAAAAGACAATAAAACGATAAAGGCTTCTGCCTCAGACAGCGCCGGCATGAAAACATTCGGCGTTTTGCAGTATACCGAAACAGTTTCTGACGACATTAACGAAGCCCAGCTGAAACAGCGCGCAAAAGTGAAGCAGGCTGAGAAAAAAGGCATTAAGAAAGAGCTGAAAAATATACAGGCGATCGGTATTCCTGGGTTGGAAAGCGGATTGCCCGTCTATATTTCAATTCCGGAAATCGGGCTGAAGAAAACCTATTATGTAGATACGGACCGCCATGAATTCCAAGGAACAAAACATACCATGACGATTGACGTCACGGAGAAAAATTCACTTCCGGAGGGGACAGCCTGATGAGATTAAGTGATGCCATTAAACATTTAGCCGTCGGAGCGGTTGACGCTGAAGCGCCGGTGGAGCTGATGCCGGCCGAAGTGACCTCCGTTTCGCCGCTCGAGCTGAAACTGAAAGATCACGACAAACTTTTGATTCCGTCTGATGCACTCATTGTGCCGAAGCGGCTGAGAGCCGGGGGAGAGGATCAGCTCCAGGCGGGTGATCGGGTGATGACCGCCGCTTTAACAGGAGGACAGTCTTTCTTTGTACTGGACAAAATTTAACCGTCATCCGGACGGAGATATACGAGAATATCAGCCTATTAAAGCCGCTTCATCTGCCGAAGAGGGCTTTTTTACATGAACAAATCTAAAAGGAGCGGGTGCAATGGCCCTGACACCGGAAATCGAATTTGAAGATTTGGAGGATGCGAGTGAGGCCGTTGAGACTTCACAAACCTACCGAATTGATTTTGAAAACAACCGGATTACCAATGAACTGATTAACGGACTGGACGCAATCAGACAATTCGTCTATATCGCTCTTCACACAGAACGGTATTCATATTCGGTTTTCAGCCATGATATCGGAAACGAACTTCAGGAAGTGCTTTCAGATCAGAACACGACGGATGCTTATAAAAAAATGGAGATTCCAAGACTGATAGAAGAAGCCTTGCTGTATGATGACCGGATTTTGGCCGTTACCAATTTTGAGATTGAGAAAAAAGATGATGCCTTCACCGTCTCTTTTACCGTTGAAACTGATGAGGGCATGCTTGAGATAAAGGAGGTGCTGGGTGAGGATGTTTGAAGCTCAGACGTTTGACGACATTATGGACAGAATGCTGGCGCGCGTTACGGCGGACATTGATACGAGAGAAGGCAGCGTCATTTACAATGCGCTCGCGCCTGCGGCCGCTGAGCTCGCAAAGTCTTATATTTGGCTGGATACCGTGCTGGAGCTCGTGTTTTCCGATACGGCTCAGGGAGAATTTCTGGACAGGCGTGCTGCTGAAGCGGGAATTGAACGAACACCTGCCACAAAAGCGGTCAGAGCCGGAGAATTCACAGCGGGCATCACCATTCCGCCAGGCTCCCGTTTCTTCGTTGATAACCTGTATTTTCAATATACGGGGGATGGAACGCTTGAATGTGAAACAGCCGGTGAAGCGGGCAATGCCGGCATTTCAGGGCAAAACCTGCTGCCGCTTGATACGATACCCGGGCTTGAGAAAGCAGTCGTGCGCGATATATTGATTCCCGGCCGTGAGGAAGAAGACGACAACAGCTTAAGGGCGCGCTATTTTACCCGTGTCCGCCGGGAAGCAGTCAGCGCAAATAAACAGCATTATAAACAATGGGCCGAAGAGGTTGACGGCGTCGGCAGGGCGAAAATCTTCCCGCTTTGGAACGGAGACGGAACGGTGAAAGTTGTCATCACAAATGCGAATTTGGAACCGGCATCAGATATTCTGATCAAAAAAGTAAAGGATTATATTGATCCGGACGAAGGGCAGGGAGAAGGACAGGCGCCGATCGGAGCGGCAGTAACGGTGGAAAGCGCCGTATGGAAAGAAATCGAAATCTCCGCTTCCGTGCTGCCTGAGCTGAACAGCTCGATCGATGACGTAAAAGCGGAGATTGAAAAAGGCGTCCTGAATTTATTTAAGAAAATGGCCTTCGAAGAAAACACCGTCCGTTTATCACAAATTAACAACATCGTTTATAACTCGGCATCCGTCAGTGACTACGCCGATATCAAAATGAACGGTGCGGCGGAAAACCTCGTGCTCAGTGACGTGGAAATTCCTAAACTCAAAGAGGTGAGAATCCTTGAGCAGACTCGATGAGATGACGGCGTACCTCCCGCCGTTTTTAACCCGATTAAAAGAGATGGCACAACTGCTTGAGGCGGAAGCTCCTGAGTTTGAGCGGCAGAATAACGATATTTTCGATTTGACCGATCAGCTCTTTATCACGACGGCGACATGGGGGCTTGACCGCTGGGAAAAAATATTAAAAATACCGCGGGAATCAGGTGACACGGAGGATATGAGACGGCTCAGGCTGATTTCGAAGATGTCGAATATTCCGCCCATCACCCATCAAGCGATCGAGCAGGCGCTAAACCGTTTTTTAAAACATCCGTCAGCTTATGTTCGGATGTTCCCGGGGCAGTATCGTTTTTATGCCGATATCGGGCTTGATGACCTGCAGCACATGAACGAGCTGATTGAAACGCTTGAAAAAATCAAACCCGCTCATTTGGCGTATACACTGAGAGCCGCATTAAACGAAACACTGGAAATCAAAGACCGGGTCATTCTCAACAATCGGAGATACCGAAAAGTCAGTGAACTGAAGGTCGGTTATTCCGTCACACTCAACAATAACGAGGTGGTCTTACCATGATATCAGCCGCTTACAGACAGCGTGCCGCAGCCGATCTGAAAAACAGGATCACGAAAGTGCTGTTAAACGGCAAAGAAACTCCGATTGCGGACATTTCCGTAAAAGATGCCGCAGTCACCGTTCTCACACGCAGAGAAGAAGACGTCAAACACATTGAAACCGTGCAGATGCTTGACGAAACAGGAAGCGTCATTACAGAACGAAAAACAAATTTAGATCTCAGCAATAACAGAACGCTTGATTTAAGATTTACCTTTGAGGTGGTGTAACGATGGCTTACGAAGAAAAAACAGACTGGCTTCCGGACGATCCGATTAATGAAGATGATGTCAACCGCTGGGAAAAAGGCATAAAAGACGCCCACACGGATCTGGCGGCCCATAAAAACGACATGAACAACCCGCACAAAACGACAAAGGCGCAAATCGGCCTCGGAAACGTGGACAACGTCCAGCAGGCAGCAAAAAAAGATTTCGACCGGCACAATCAAGATCTGGACCGGCATGTGACGAAAGAAGAGCGCCAGAAGTGGGATAACGGGCAATTAACAAAGCTGACGGATGATTCAGGGAAATATTTAATAAGTATACAAGATGGCTTGGATTTTCATCAAATTGTAGACCAGCTTAATCAATCTTTTTTCTTTTACACAAATAACACGGGAGTTCATACTCCTCCGCTTTCCACCAGAGGCTTATATATCGGATTCAAGTCTTATGGTGAGGCTCTGGCAATGGATTATGAAGGAGGCACATGGAGAAAAACCCTTAAAGCTTCCGGCTGGACCGATTGGGTTCAGTTAGAAACTTCGGAAGGCGCCCAAAAAAAAGTCGATGCCCACACAAATCAGACTGATATCCATGTAACGAAAGCTGAGAAGGATACATGGAATGCAGGGCAGCTGTTTAAAATCACCGCTGATAACGGCACGCAAAAAATCAATTTAACTTCCGGCTCGTTTTATGACTCGTTAAAAGATGTTGGTTCTGTAACTTTTTACGGAACCAATGCAGTAACAGACAACCCGTCAAATACGAGTCTGCGCGGTATGCAGTTAGTGGGGCAGCCGGGAATAGGTAATGGTTATGCTGTAGACGTGAAGGGTAATGCATGGTGGTTTTATTATAACTCTAATCAAACAGCAATCAATTGGTATCCAATTGAATCCATAGCTGGAGCGCAGTCAAAGGTCGATGCACATGCGATAGATTCATCAATTCATATAAGCCCTATCGAAAGAGACAAATGGAACGGCGGCCAGTTGGCGAAGTTGACAAAGGATGATGGGAGACGGACACGATTAGAAAACGGATCAGACATACTGGCGCTGAGCTCGGGGTTTTATTGTGGAATGGGTGCTCAGCTTAAAAACAATCCGGTTGAAAATGATAATTCCTGGTTTAACTATGATGTGGTTGAGGGGGAGTCAGGGAGGAAGTCGATTTTAGCTTGGAGAAGTTACGATAACAATGTATGGATTGCAACTGTTCATACAGACGGTGTTTTTAAGGGGTGGAAACGTCTATTTACTGAAGAAGATTTTAATAAAATAACTTGGTATGATTTAACGCTAATTAATGGACATAAGGTTGGCGGAAGAAAACCTCAGTATGCAGTGTGGGGCAACCAAGTATTCACCCGTGGTGAAGTGGTTCCTCCAGACTTCGATAGTGTTTTTGCTGTACTCCCTGCTGAAGCTCATCCTTCAACACAGAAAGCAATGGCTGCCACTTTCTTTGGAACAACGGGGGTAACAAAATATTATGCCGAACCAACGGGTGAACTGAGATTTAGCGGAAAATTCGCTAAAATAGAGGAAAATATTACAGGGATTTCAATAGATAATAATTTCACTTTGTAATGAGGGATGAATATGCAAGTCTTTTTGTATGATGAGAATTTTTATTTTCAAAGGCCTGAAATCTTAGACAGTATATCAAGTACAATGCCGCAAAACTCAACAACCATAAAACCTCCGGACGGCTTATGGAGACCGCAGTTTGATGAAGTAAATAAAATTTGGAACGAATCTGCTGATCAAAAATATAAGGAAAATCAAAAAAACAAGTATCAGGATGTGGTGGAGCCGGATCCCATTGTGGAACAGTTGAAAGAAATCGGACAGCAACTGGCAGATGAAAAACTAGCGAGAAAACAAGCAGAACAAGCTCAAAATGCTTTAGGTGTACAATTGTCTGCCGAAGTGGTAGCAAGGGAGAAAACAGAGATGTTGAATAAAGCTTTAGGTGAAAAATTAGCGTCTTTAAAACTGGAACTCTTACACGTAAAAGGAGAATGAAAAAATGAAAAAACTTAACTTTTGGGTTTACGCCTTGTTTTATGAGTGGGCCTCAACAGAAATGGTAAAACAGGCTATGGGCTATGATGACTGCTCTGCCGAAGATCTGGCTGAAGGTGTGGCCGCGAAGTATGTCACACCTGAGGAATTTCAAGAAATAACGGGTGAAACATACGAAAACTATAAAAATGCTGTGTCATAAGCCAAACGGCTTTTTTTATTTGTCATTTTTAATAAATGAGAAAAGGAGGACGGCCGATGAAAAAGCATTCATTTGAATTTCCCGCCGATCAACTTGGCAGGCCCGGCGCCGTAAAAGCTTATCGCGGTAACAAAAACGATTATGTCACACCGGTTGCTGATTTGTCCGGAATGGCAGAGCTTCTTACCAATACGCCGCTAGAAGCGATTGAAGTTTACAGCCAATTCGGACAAGACCGTTTAGGAGCCGTCTTAATAAACAGAGCACAGGGGTGGGCTTATTCGGACCGCAGCGGAACTCTTTTTATCGAAGAGAGCGAGGATAACAATTCGTGGACAGCTTCACATTCTGTCGCAGTAAAAGGCGGAGTGCTGACCGCTTCGGGGTGGGTCTGCCTGACAAAAAGATATTACCGGTTCCGTTTTGAAAATGGAAATCAAAAACAGTCCGAATTTGTTTTATACCAATCTGTCGGTTCGGGCGGTGATATGGCGTTTTCATATACAGACGTGATTTTTCATGAAAATGCAGCAGAGGCGGGCGTGGGAAGCATCTTCTCAGCGGGCGCTTGGAAAAAACTTCTCGTCGAAATCACCGGCACGGCCGAGTCGGGCCATGTCGCGTTTTGGGGGAGATCCGTCTCGGGAAAAAATGTGCCGATCAGAGGAATCAGGTCTGATGACGGGACATCAGCCGCCGGTACGTCAGGCACAGAAGAAGTGTGGTCGTTTGATATTGCCGGCTTTAAGGAAATCGTCATGGAAATCAAGAGCATTTCCGGCGGGAGCCTTTCTGTCAAAGGCACGGCATTTTCTTAAGAATGAAGCTTCCGAAGGGAGGTGAGAACAATGTAAGAGGGGGGAGCGGAAGTGCTTCTGGATGAACAAGCGGTGCAAAAAGAATTCGCAGGCATCAAAGGTGAACAAAAGGTGCTTGAACAGCGGGTAGCCGCATTAGAGCGGGTATCAGACCGGCAGGATCAGCAAATCATGACGCTGAATGAAAAACTGAACAAAATTGACGAAAACACAACATGGATTAAGCGGACCATTACAGGAGCGATCGTGACAGCAATCTGCACGGGCGTCATTGGCGGAGCCATCGCCATCATGTACAATCTGCTGCAAAAGTAAGGGGGAAACCGATATGAAATTCGCGGACAAAGGCACGGTCGTCAGGACGGTGCTTCTTTTGCTTGCTTTATTGAATCAAACTTTGCTGATGTTCGGCAAATCGCCGCTGAATATTCAGGAGGACCAGGTCAGCCAGCTTGCAGATACGCTGTATGCCGCCGGGTCGGCCGTTTTTACAATCATAACGACTGCCGCCGCCTGGTTTAAAAACAATTATGTTACAGCAAAAGGGAAAAAACAGCAGGCTTTATTAAAAATAAACAATTTATCGAAATAGGAGAGATGAGAATATGGTAAAAATCACACAGGATTTTATCCCGGCAGGAAACAATAACCGCCCAGGCTATGCAATGACACCGATTTACATTACGGTGCACAATACAGCCAATACCGCAGTCGGAGCTAACGCCAAAAGTCACGCAAGCTATGTGAAAAATCCCGATACACCGACAAGCTGGCATTTCACAGTCGATGATACGGAAATTTATCAGCATCTTCCGCTGAACGAAAACGGCTGGCATGCCGGTGACGGAAACGGGGACGGCAACCGTAAATCCATCGGTATTGAAATTTGTGAAAACGCAGACGGCAACTTTTCACAGGCCGTGGCAAACGCCCAATGGCTCATCCGCACATTAATGACGTCGCACGGCATCCCGCTTGCGAATGTCGTTGCGCACAAGCATTGGTCAGGAAAGCTTTGTCCGAGAAGACTGCTGGATACATGGGATGAGTTTAAAGCGGGAATCGGTTCTGAGGAAAGACAGACGTATACCGTCCAAAAAGGAGATACGCTGTCGGCGATCGCGCGGAAATTCGGCGTCAGCGTGGCCGATCTGCAGAAATGGAATAACATCGCTGACCCGAACCTGATTAAAGTCGGACAAGTGCTGATCGTCAGCCCGCCGGTTGAAGCACTGTATTCTCTTCCGGACGAGGTGATCAAGCTGACAGAGCCGTACACGTCCGGTGAAAAGGTATACCAGGTGCAAAACGCGCTCGCAGCGCTTTATTTCTATCCTGAAAAAGGAGCTGTCAATAACGGCATTGACGGTATCTACGGTCCGAAAACGGCAGATGCCGTGGCCCGCTTCCAATCTGTAAACGGACTGACGTCTGACGGCGTCTACGGTCCCGCTGTAAAAGCGAAAATTCTGATGCAGCTTTAACAAAAAAGGCTGAGTCCCGTTCACATTGCGGGATTCAGCCTTTTTTCTTTTTTAACCGGTTCAATAGCCCGAGATTCCTCGCCCGCATCCTCAGCGAATAAGCGGAAAGCCCGAAGCGTCCGTAATCCACAAACTTTACACGCCTGACAATTTTCTTCACATCATCACCTGTCGCATCTCTTTGTTGGTTTTATTATATGAAAGATAAGGAAAAAAGGAATAAGGACAAGAGCCGTGTCTCCTGTCCTTAGTGTAATCAAGCTTTTTTTTGTTTATACTTGTCAATCAGCCGCTCGTTTTCTTTGAAAATTCTGGCGGTATGAGGGCTGACCTGGTAACTTGCGATACTTGTCATTGAACGTTTTTTAAACATTTTGAACGGTTTCGCTCTTTGTTCCGGCTGCCCGTTTTGAAATGCCTGCTCCATTTAACCGTCACCTTCCTCTTCTATTGGCAGCATTAAATCATAAATGCTCGTTAGCGATGTGAAAAGCAAATAATCGAATTCCGTCAACAGGTTTTCCGACGTGAGTTTGATCACGTAATGGCGGTTCTGGACTGTAAACGGAATAAGCACAAGCCTGCCTTTTTGATCATAGTAGACGTCTTTACGGTTAAGACGGGACTGAACGTCCGCCGCATCAGGCATATGCTCCGTCAAGCGGTCCTTATCCGATTGTGCGGAATAGTCGCACAAGGAAGCCGTGACATTCATTTTTTCTCCATAAGCGGCCAGCAGTCTGCTGATGCCTTCCGCATAAGCTTCTGTACTTCCATAATATACATGGATCGGTTCATTTTTCAACAGATATTGATAGGTTTTCAGTTTTTCAAGATAGGAGTGAAGCATTTCGTTATTTTCTTCTAAAATTTCCCGCGTATCCGTCTCTAATTCATTGCCGGCGAGCTTTTTGATATACGCGCTCAAAAAGATAAACGCATCAATAAGGGCAAAGCAGACGGCAACAATCAAATATTGTCTCCATGCGGCAAAGAGCGATTCGGGATCATATGTCCAATAGACCATGGCGCCTACTACAAATAGTAAATACCACGTTTTACGGATGGCAAACATTTTTTCTTTTACCTTTGCCTCATACCGCCAGGATGCGTACACATATAAAATGAGTGCGGCCGCCATCGTCCACACCATGATCTGAAAAAACAAAAGCATGAGCATCCCTCACAATTCGAAAAATGGTCTGCTATGTTCATTCTATGTCATGACATCATTTTCCTGTCACAAAAAAAACCGCTTCTGTAAAGAAGCGGATGTCATCAGAAAAAGAGATCTAAGATGAAAAAGGCGATGGCGCCGAGTGTACCTGCAATCGGCAGGGTGATGACCCATGTAATAAGCATCCGTTTAGCCGTTCCCCAGTTTACGCCTTTTACGCGGTGGGAAGCGCCCACACCGAGAATGGAAGACGAAATGACGTGCGTCGTGCTGACAGGGAGATGAATAAACGTGGCCCCGAAAATAATGGCTGCGCCGGTTAAGTCGGCAGATACGCCGTTTACCGGACGGATTTTCATAATTTTTCCGCCGACGGTTTTAATGATTTTCCAGCCGCCGATGGATGTGCCGAGACCCATTGCCAGGGCGCAAGAGAGCTGCACCCAAAAAGGAATGGCATCACTTTTATGTAAATTGGCCGTCATAAGCGCCATGGTAATGATACCCATCGCTTTTTGCGCGTCGTTTGTTCCGTGTGTATAGGATTGAATGGCAGCCGTCAAAATCTGCACTCTGCGGAAGCGTTTATTTGTTTTCGCCAGATTGCTGTCTTTAAAAATCAGCTTCACGATCGAATATACGATAAAGCCGAGAACAAAGGCGATAATCGGCGATAAAATAAGTGCTTCGATAATCTTAATGAACCCTTTATAATTAAGCGTCGCAAAACCTGACGCTGCAATGGCCGCTCCGGCGATCGCTCCGATAATCGCATGTGAAGAGCTGCTCGGAATGCCGAAATACCATGTGATCAAGTTCCAGGCGATTGCGGCGAGTAGAGCCGCCAGAATGACGACTGACCCGTTGTCTAATGTATAAGGATTCACAATGTCCTTCGTAATGGTTTTCGCCACACCGGTAAATGTCATCGCTCCGAGAAAGTTCATGATGGCGGCCATGACGATTGCGTGCCGCGGCTTCAGCGCTTTTGTCGAAACTGAGGTGGCGATTGCGTTTGCGGTATCGTGAAATCCGTTAATGAAGTCAAATACCAAAGCGCATATGACAATTAATATCGTTAAAAGTAATAGAGTATCCATTATAACCCCTCGTTACGCGTTTTTCATAATAATGGTTTCAAGGTTATTGGCAACGCTTTGGCAAGAGTCGGCAATTTCCTCAAGCGTTTCGTAAATCTCGCGGTACTGAATCACTTTAATCGGATCGGTTTCTGTGCCGAACAGATTTTTTAATGATTTACGGTGCAGGTTATCACAGCTGTGCTCGTATTCCTTAATTTTAATGGCGTGAGGGTGAATGTCCTTCAATCGGTTTTCTGCAAGCAGCTCAATCGTGATTAAAATTTCCTTCGCGCACTCTCTGATGTATCCGCTGAACTTATCGATATGCTCATCTGAAGAAGTGATCGAGAAAATCTCCATCATTGCTGAAAAATGTTCGATTCCGTCAAGCACGTCATCGAGGCTGTTTGTCAGCTCAAGGATGTCTTCACGTTCAATGGGAGTGATAAAAGCTTTGTTCAGCTCTTTAATCATGACATGAACATGATTATCTCCTTTTGTTTCAAACTCTTTTAACGTATCGGCAAATTCCTTTAAAGTCGTCTGGTTCGTCACTTTAAAGTTGACAAAGTATTCTGCGGTTTCGTCTATGTTTTTTGCGATTTCTGTTAAAAGGAGTGAGAACTTATCTTTTTTTCTTTTTATCATTAAAAACCCTCCATTGTTTGAATGAGACAATGCACACATCAAATTATTATATAGCCTTTTGTCGAAAAAAAACAGATAAAGTCGAAAAAAACGCCTCTTGATTTTTTCGTAAAAACGTGTCTCATCCTGTTTTTCTTATGTTACCCACTTCGCCAAAAAAACGTAACATACTTCGAATTCAGACATCTTGCTTAAAAAGTATAACAAAAGATGTGAATTTGCTGTCAACTTTTGCACGTGATTTTGCCAGAAAAAAAACGGCTCCCGTAAAAGGAACCGTTTTTGTCAGTTTTTTCTGCCGTTTTTCAGCCAAAAATAAAGCGGCAGCCCGGCGAGGCCGATCAAGAGGGACAGCGCGCAGCTCAGTGTATCTGTAATGATCGTGCTGATCAGCACAAACAGTGAACCCGCGATGGCCAAAACAGGAATGATCGGATACAAAGGCACGCTGTAGGCGCGCGGTTTTCCTCCGCTTTTTTTTCTGAGGATAAACACGGCGAAAAAAGCCATGACGTAAAAAATATAAATCATGAAAATAGAGATTTCAGACAGCTTATCGGGATTGCTGGCGATCATGAAAATAATGGCCAGCGCGATCTGAAATGACACGGCAATCCACGGGGTGCGGAATGTCGGATGCACCCGCGAAATCTGTCCGGCAAACGGCAGCTGTTTCCGTTCCGCCATCGCAAACGAGACACGCGGAAAAGCGAGAATCTTTCCGTTTAAACAGCCGAAGATGCTGACGATGATTCCGACGCTGATCAATTTTCCCCCGATGTCGCCAAACAGCATTCCGGCAGCTGTGCCGGTCGCATTTTCACCGAGTTTGACGATGTCGGTCGCAGGAAGAATGTGCAGCAGCGCAAAGTTAATGAAAAGATAAATGGCGGTGACGACCAAAAGTCCGCCCGTCATCGCTCTCGGGAGCAGCTTTTCCGGATTTTTCATTTCGCCGCCGAGTGCCGCAAGCAGAATCCATCCGTCATAAGCAAACAAGGTGGCCAGTATGGCAGCGCCGAAATTCATTTCCGACATGCTGCTTGTGACGGCTGTGAAAATATGCTGATCGCCTTTCCAAAGGCCGAACACGATCATGCAGATAATCGGAATCAATTTGCCGACAGTCGTAATTCCCTGTACGATGCCGCCATATTTCGTTCCGATAATGTTAATGATGCTTAAAAACAAAACGGCTGAAATCCCGATCAATTTAGACCAGCCGGAATCCCAGCTGAACAGATGGGCCATCAAGGAGCCGAAATACAAGCCGATTGCTCCGATAATGGCGGGGCCGTAAATGATAATTTGAACCCATCCGCACAAAAAGCCCCAAAATTCGCCGTACACTTCTTCGAGATATGTATAAAGTCCGCCCGTTTTCGGAATCTGAGTGCCGATTTCCGCAACGGTCAAGCCGCCGGCAAGCGTCAAAATGCCTCCTAACAGCCACGCGATAAGCGCGGTTTTCGCATCACCGGAGTAGGCAAGCACGGCGCCTGGTTTCATAAATACGCCGGAACCGATGATGGTGCCGATAACAAGTGAGAGGGCGATGGTAAGGCCGATCTCTTTTTTAAGTCCATTCTCTTCAATCTGCATATCCTTTCCCTCCAGATGTAAAATCGTTATGCTGAAAAAACTATTTTCCATATTGTAAACCCTAATTGCTGAAACACGAATAAAATAAATTTTCTGATTTTGGTGTTTTGCCTAAAAGATAAAGGTTTATGCTTTTGAGAAGGAAAAAATACTGTTTTAAAAGCGAACGTTAATGGTTTTTTTAATATCAAAAGTTCGTTATTTTGAGAACGGCAGTCTGCAGACCGTCTGTGAAGCAGATGGGTTGACTTTACGATCCGGATAACATAAATTGTATATATAAAATATCTCGAAATCGAGATAATTGACTGGAGGATAACATAATGAAAGTTAATGGAATACACCATGTATCAGCATTGACGGCTGATGCGCAGAAAAATTTAGATTTTTATCGAAATATCCTGGGGCTGAAGCTTGTGAAAAAATCGGTAAACCAGGATGAACCGACGATGTATCACTTATTTTACGGTGATGAATCAGCCAATCCGGGATCGGAATTGACGTTTTTCGAGATTCCTCGGATCGCGCCGTTCCATGCGGGGACAAACAGTATTTCTTCAATCGGCCTGCGTGTTCCGGATGCACAAGCGCTTCAATATTGGAAAAAACGATTTGAAGAGCATCAGGTCTCTCACAGTGAGATCGTGAAAATAGCGGGCAGGGACACACTCGCTTTTCAGGATCATGAAGGACAGCGGCTTGTGCTGACAGCTGACGAAAAAGGAAAAGACATCGGTGAAGCGGTGAAGCAAAGCGGCATACCGGAAGAATATTCTTTCCGCGGTCTTGGTCCCGTTGAATTGACCGTCCCGTACCCAGAACCGACGCTGCGTGTGTTAACCGATGTGCTGGGCTTCACTGAAATCGGGAAAGAAACACATGAAGACCGGGGCACGGTTACGGTGCTCGAATCCGGAAACGGTGGCGCGCGTACAGAAGTCCATCTCATTGAAAGAAACGATCTTCCGCGCGAGCGTCCTGGAAAAGGCAGCGTGCACCATGTGGCCTTCCGTGTTCAGAATGAGGAGGAGCTTGCTTTATGGCACCGCATCATTACGAAAGATGGTTTCAGCAACTCAGGCATTGTAGAGCGTTATTATTTCAAAGCGCTGTACTTCCGGGAACCGAACGGAATTCTGTTTGAATTGTCAACGGACGGTCCGGGATTTATGGTTGATGAAAAACCTGAAGAGCTAGGCAAAACGGTTGCGCTCCCGCCTTATCTCGAACACCGCCGTTCTGAAATAGAAGCGCGGCTGAAACCGATTCAGTAAATCAGAAATAATGAAAGATGCCTTCCGGCTTGACGGGGGCATCTTTTTTTTGCTTTTTTACCCGTTTTGTCATTCTTTTTACCTATTTGTAAACGGCAAAATAATTGTCTTTGTTTATTAATAAATTTTTCACATTTGGTTGTTACACTTGTTCAAAGTTAAACAAAAGGAGTGAAAACACAGGTGAAAATGAAAAAACGCGAGATAGACGCGGTCTTAATCCTCATTTTACTCGCTTCCGCATTCTTGAATATGTACAACATCTGGAATGACGATACGGTGAATCCTTATTACACCGCAGCGGTAACGAGTATGCTTCAAAGCTTTCATAATTTCTTTTACGCTTCATTTGACGCAGCCGGATTTATCACGGTAGATAAACCGCCTGTTACATACCAGATTCAAACGATCAGCGCGCTGATATTCGGTATGCACGGGTGGAGTGTCATCCTGCCTCAGGCATTGGCGGGGGTAGGTTCAGTTCTATTCATGTACTTATTAATAAAGCCGACGTTCGGAAAAACGGCGGCGCGCATCGCTTCGTCTGTCATGGCGTGTACGCCGATTGCTGTAGCCGTAGCGCGCACAAACAATGTCGATGCGTTACTGGTCTTTTTCCTCTTGTTCGCCACATGGCTTCTCTTTAAAGCGATTCGAAAAGGAAAACTGATCTGGCTTTTGGCGGCATTTTTTGTCGTCGGAGTAGGCTTTAACACAAAAATGCTTCAGGCTTATATGATCTTACCGGCCTTCTTGCTGTTCTATATGATGGCGGCAAATACCACGATTAAGAAAAAAATCATTTCACTGGTAAGCGCGCTGGCCGTATTAGCAGCCGTTTCATTGTCATGGCCGCTCATTGTTGACAATATTCCTGCCGGCAAAAGGCCATATGTCGGAAGCAGCCAGACAAACTCCGTATTGGAATTGGCTTTCGGATATAACGGGATTCAGCGGCTGACAGGGCAAAGTTCCGGCGGCGGCCAGGGCGGGCCCGACGGAAACGCATCGAAAGAGATGTCTTCTTCCGGCGGTTCTTCACAAATGCAAAAACCGCCCGGCCAGTCAGCAAGCGGAGACAAATCGCAAACCGGCAGTATGACGGCACCTCCATCTAACGGACAAATGCCAAGCGGCGGTCAAGGAGGCCCTCCAAGCGGCGGAGACGGCGGCAAAGGCGGTCCTGGCGGAGGAAAAAGCGGTACAGGCACCGGCTCGAAAATGCAGTCAGGGTCAGGAATGTTCGGTACGGGAACACCCGGTCCGCTGAGACTCTTCCAACAAGAATTATCTGATCAGATCAGCTGGCTCCTGCCGTTTGCGATTTTTGGATTGGCCGGTTTATTGATCGCCGGAGCGAGAGAAAGAAGAAGATTATCAGCAGAACAGAAGGAAACGATCTTTTGGGCAGCGTGGCTTGTGCCGATTGCCGGATTCTTCAGTGTGGCGGAATTTTTCCACCATTATTATCTCATTATGCTGGCGCCTCCGATTGCTGCTCTTACCGGTGCGGGATGGGTCGCCCTCGTTCGTCTGTACCGCAAGCAGGCGGGATGGAAAACTTGGCTATTGCCGGCCGCTATTCTTGTGACAACCGGATTTGAGCTGTTTATCCTTAGAAACTACAATGATCAAATCGGCGCAGGCTGGAGCATCGGCGCAGGCGTTCTCGGCGCAGTGGCAGCAATCGCCCTGTTCGTATTCAAACAGCGCCAAAAACCGCTCAGTTACTATGTTTCACTTGCAGCCCTTCTCGTCTTGATGGTGATGCCGATTTATTGGGCGAGCACACCGCTTCTGTACGGAGGCAACAGCTCATTGCCTGAAACAGGCCCTCAGCTTGCGTCAGCAGGCGGAAAAGGCATGGGAATGGATAACGCATCTGTCAATACAAAACTGATCAACTATTTAGAGAAACATAACGCCGGAGCGGATTATCTATTTGCTACAACCGATTCCAACACAGCGGCGCCTTACATTATAAAAACGAAAAAAGCGGTCATGGCGATCGGCGGATTCAGCGGGTCTGACCCGGCCATTACGCTGACTCAATTTAAAAAGCTCGTAAAAGAAGGGAAAGTAAAATACTTCTTAACATCCGGAATGGGCAAAGGCGGAAACAACGATATTGTTGAATGGGTTGAGAAAAACGGAAAGAAAGTATCTTCAGACAAATGGCAATCAAGCACAGATCAGAAAACGAAAAATCATGATGCAGCTGATACAAAAAGCAGCAGGGCCGCGGGTAAAAACAGCCGGATGAGCGGCGGGCCGGGCGGAATGAATCAGTCAGCTTCACTATACGAACTTCAATCTGATGAATAGGAGGAAAAAACATGAGCAGACATATTCAATATTCAATAGTCGTCCCGGTTTATAACGAAGAACTCGTCATTCAGACAACCTATCAGCGCCTGAAAGAAGTCATGGATCAAACAAAAGAGCATTATGAATTGATCTTTGTCAATGATGGGAGCAAAGACCGCAGTATTGAGATTTTAAGAGAGCAAAGTCTGATTGATCCGAGAGTGAAAATTATTGATTTTTCCAGAAACTTCGGACATCAGATCGCGATCACAGCGGGCATGGATTATGCAGAGGGGAATGCAATCGCCGTCATTGACGCCGATTTGCAGGACCCTCCTGAATTAATCCTTGATATGATTGAACAGTGGAAAGAAGGCTACGATGTGGTGTACGCCGTCAGAACGAAACGAAAGGGAGAAACCTTTTTCAAGAAACAGACGGCTTCTCTGTTTTACCGGCTGCTGCGGAGCGTGACTGATATTGAAATTCCGCTCGACACCGGGGATTTCCGCCTGCTGGACAGAAAAGTCTGTGATGAGATGAAAAGATTAAAAGAAAAAAATCCTTTTGTCAGAGGACTCGTCAGCTGGGTCGGCTTTAAGCAGACTGCTGTAGAATATGAACGAGATGAGCGGCTTGCGGGGGAAACGAAATACCCGCTTAAAAAAATGCTGAAGCTTTCCATGGACGGGATCACAACGTTCTCTCATAAACCGCTCAAGGCGGCAAGCTATGCGGGAATGCTCATGTCCGGAGCGGGTTTTCTCTATATGTTTATCGTTTTATACATGAAGCTTTTTACAGACAGCACCATTACGGGCTGGTCCTCTCTGATTGTGATACAGCTGTTATTCAGCGGCATCGTTCTATTAATGCTCGGAATGATCGGCGAATATATCGGAAGGATTTATGACGAAGCAAAAGACCGTCCGCTCTATATCGTGCAAAAAGCGTACGGTATGAAAAACGAAAAGATTTATCGGGACCAGCATATGTCTTAACAAACACCCTGTCCGGCCAGCGGGCAGGGTGTTTTTATGTAAAATAAAAGCCGCGGGATGACAGAATGTCCCGCGGCTTTTTTCATTCATCTGCGGCCGGTCTGCGTGTGCAGAGAGCGCATGATCAGTCCGGTTCCCGAAAGGTTCAGTAAAATGCTTGCACCAAGCGTCATTCCCCAAGCAGCGTTTTGCTGAGGAAGCTGAATGCTCAGCTGGAGCAAGATCAGGCCGGTAACGACCAGCAAAAGTCCAGTTTGTTTCATGTGTATGTATCCTCCTTTGTACACTGAGTCATACGGCTGATCCAGGCCTAAAGTTTCAGCTGTATATAAAAAAATCCAAGGCGGCTGCCTTGGATTTTTGTTAAGAAGATGTTTCTTCTTTTTGAGTCAGTTTCATTTTTTTCGTCATTTCCTTGCCGTTTCTGATAATCTTCACGTCAACGGTGCTGCCGACTTTCGTATTCTTGTAGAGAATATTGCGAAGTTCGCTGCCCGTGTCAGTTTCTTTCCCTTTTAAGCTGATAATGATGTCTTCTGCTTTTAATCCGGCTTTGGCAGCAGGGGATCCCTGCGCCACTTCGCGAATGTAAACCCCTTTATTCAGCTGTTTGCCGAAGAGGCCGAGTGTGCCTTCCTGATAGTTTTGCGGCACTTGTTCCAAGTCGATCATGCTCACGCCGATATAAGGGCGCTCCACCTGTCCTTTCGTGAGAAGCTCTTCGGCGATCGGTTTTACATCGTTGCTCGGAATGGCAAAGCCGATGCCTTCTACATCATTTTCGCTGATTTTCATGCTGTTGATGCCGATGATTTTGCCGTCTGTATTCAAGAGCGGTCCGCCGCTGTTTCCGGGATTGATGGCGGCATCGGTTTGGATGACGTTGATGCTTGACTCACCGGCTGACGTGGAGATCGAGACGGTTCTGTTTAAGCCGCTCACGATGCCCTGTGTGACGGTGCGGGAAAGGTCTTTTCCGAGCGGATCACCGATGGCGATGACGGATTCACCCGTTCTGAGAGCGGATGAGCTGCCGAAGCTTGCCGTTTTTGTTACGTGTTTATCACTGATTTCTAAAACGGCCAAGTCTGTCAGAGAGTCGCTGCCGACGAGTTTAGCTGTTACATCGGTGCCGTCATATAATGACACTTTAAGGGAAGAGGCGCCTTCGACCACGTGGTTATTCGTAATGATATACGCTTTGCCGTTTGCTTTCTTAAAAATAACGCCTGAACCCGATCCCGTTTCCGCATCATCACCCGATGCATTAGAGTTTGAATCTGAGCTTGATCCGAATCCGAATAAATCGGAACTGCTTTGCTGCTTTTGCAGATTGGTGATTCCGACGATCGCCGGTGAAATGTCTTCCACCATATTCGAAATGCTGCTTGAATTTGCCGATGAGCTGTTTGCCGATTTGCCGCTGCCGGATTCAGAAGATGTCTGCTTAGCGGTTACCGATGACGTTTCCTGAGCGGGAGCCGGATTGGAAGTATCTTGAGTCTGATGGTCTCCAAGCGGTGTAAATGTATAGATGCCGAGGGCGAGCCCTCCGCCGATCACTCCGCCGAGAAGCGGTCTGAACCAGCCGAAGCTTCGTTTTTTCTTGTCCTCATCCGGCGCGGAATATCCGGCCGGCTGCGGGTTTTCTTTTACTAAAAGGACTTCCTGTTCTTTTTGGTCTGTCCGATTTTCATCACGATAGTTATCCATCATGTTCACTCCGTTTCTCTATTTCATCATAGCATGATTTGCCTATTATTACTGACTCCATCTTAAACAAAAAGTGTGGGATAATAATGAAAAGATTGTGGGAAATTGTGAAAAAGACGAAATCGGACGGCGGCGCTTTATATTGACAATTTCCATCGGATTTGAAATAATAAATGGGATATTATGTTCAATCCTTCACATGAAAAGATATAAAAAATTCTGTCAAGCTAATGGGGGAAATCTGTTAGCTTTTTCACTTTGTCAAATAGTTAAGAAAGGAGCTGTCAAATGAAAGAAAAACATCACTGGATCATTTCTCTGCTTGCTGTGCTGGCGGTCGGGCCGGGGCTGATGTCGAATACGGCTCTTTCGGCTGTCCAAAGCCTTGTCCGGCAGACGGTCGGCGGGGAAAACTTTGACTCTTTTCATCCGATTATTATCGGTAATATGGCATTTGCCTTATTCGTGCCGGCGGGGCCGTATTTAAGAAAAAGATTCGGCTCCCGGCCTGTCTATATGATTTCGATGGCCGCGGGTGTCATCGGAGCGCTGCTTGCTGCTGTGACAAATGATATTTATCCGCTCGCCGCGGGCCGTTTTTTACAGGGAGCTGCGGCGGGCACTATGCTGATGATTATGATTCCGATGCTGGTGCTTTCGTTTCCGATTGAACGCCGGAATTACGCATTATTTGTGTTAATCGGCGGATTTTACGGGTCCGTCATTATGGGGACCGTTTTAGGCACGGCGGCGGCAAGCGCCGGCCATTGGCATTGGCTGTTCGGCATTTTTGGCCTGCTGTCTTTTTTCGGCCTCATTTTCAGTTATATGTGGCTGCGGGATGACGCTCATAAAAATACTGAAAAATCTCCATTTGACGGCATCGGTTTTCTGTTAGCGGGTGTATCAGCCGTGCTGACCGCCTATACATTTATTCATCTGCCGAAATGGGGCTTTTCATCATGGCAGACATTGGCGGGATTTGGAGGAAGCATCGTCATTCTTCTGATCTTGCTGATCATGCAGTATAGAAACGAACATGCGCTGATTTCGATTAAACTTATGCTGATTCCAAAGCCGATTCTGGGTGTTTTCATGATCGCTGCGGGCAGTATTTCCATAGCGGTCAGTCTTTCTGCATTTCACGGGGAGCTTCAGACCGCATATCACATGTCACAAACTCAACAGGTATTCCTATATGCGAGCCTTTTGGGAGGCGTGGCCATCGCCGCTGTTATCAGTGCATTAGCATATGATAAAGTCGGTCCGGGCATGCTCGGCATAACAGGCTCTGTTATACTGGTGTTCGTGAATTTCCAATGGATGACGGCGGATCATCATATACCCCTTATTCTATTTGCGGGGCTTTTCGTGATGCTGGCGGCCGGGACAGGGCTTATCGTAGCAGCCGGACTGATGGGCGCCGCGTTGGGCGGACCGCTTCCGGAACTGGTAAAACGCATGACGGCCGTTCAGTTTTTAAGGCTGTTCATTTATATGGGCGCACCTGTTTTAATAGGGTATTTTACGAAAAGAGATGCTTCCGGCATGCTTCGGGGCGCGCGCGGCACACAATCGCCGCATGACCTGCTGATGGGGACATACAGCGATTTGTTTCTTATTGCTTTCATCTTAAGCTTGCTTTTAGTGTGTTTATCATTTGTCATGAATGCGACCGGCATGGGACATAAGCTGGCGCATAAACCGCATGCCGTCTGTAAGCAGGCGGCTGAAGAGCCTTCGCCGCAGGCTCCTGGACCGATCAGGCATCAGGTCATTCCCGATCGCGAATACAGAAGTGCGGTCAGACAGTTTCGGGGTCACCCTATAAACAAAAACGGTATGTAACTTTTTCTACCAGCAAACCCTTTTCCCGGTGAAAAGGGTTTGTTTTTTCCCATAATGGCAGAATGGTATATTGCATGTTTCATCCTTTTTTAATATAATTTGTTAGAATATTCATAATTTAATATCGAAATTTTAAGTAAAAAAGGAGGCATTACATGAAACTGTATCTATCTGTGGATATGGAAGGGATTTCCGGACTGCCTGATGAAACATTTGTCAATTCCCGCATGCACAATTATGAGCGCGGCAGGGTTCTGATGACCGAAGAAGCAAACTGGTGCATCGCAGAAGCGTTTAATAACGGATGCACGGAAGTGACCGTGAATGACAGCCACTCAAAGATGAATAATCTGCTCGCGGAAAAGCTTCACCCTGAGGCAGAGCTGATTACGGGGGATGTCAAGCCGTTTTCCATGATGCAGGGGCTTGATGAATCGTATTCAGGTGTGATGTTTATCGGCTATCATGCGAGAGCGTCGATGCCGGGCGTCATGTCGCACAGCATGATATTCGGCGTCCGCCACTTTTACATAAATGATAAGCCGGTCGGTGAACTGGGGTTAAATGCCTATCTCGCCGGATTTTACGATGTACCGGTCATCATGGCTGCCGGAGATGATTGCGCCGCAAAAGAGGCGGAGGAGCTGATTCCGAATGTGACGACTGCCGCCGTCAAACAAACCATTTCAAGAACTGCGGTCAAATGCCTGTCTCCTCAAAAAGCCGGACGGCTCCTGACGGAAAAAACAGCCTATGCGCTCAAAAATAAAGATAAGGTCAAACCGCTGACTCCGCCTGAAAGACCTGTATTAGGCATTGAATTTGCCAATTACGGACAGGCTGAATGGGCCCATTTAATGCCGGGCACAGAAATCATCCCGGGAACGACAATCGTTCAATTTCAGGCAAAAGACATGCCGGAAGCCTATCAGGCCATGCTCGTCATGACAGAACTCGCCATGAGAACAACATTCTGTTAAAGGGGTGAACGGCATTGCTGCGGTATTTTATCAAACGTTTTATCGCCATGATTATGACCGTCCTCGTCATCACCACTCTGACATTTGTCATGATGAAAGTGATACCCGGCTCGCCTTTTAACGAAGAGCGGGGCACAAACGAAGCGGTCCAGCGAAATCTTGAATCCTACTACCATCTGAACGAACCTCTTATCACTCAATACGCCATCTATCTAAAATCCATTCTTACCTTTGATTTCGGTCCTTCAATCAAAAAACCGTCAGACAGTGTAAACGCCATGCTTGAACGCGGATTTCCGGTTTCCTTCGAGCTTGGGATAACGGCGATCATCATCGCTGTGATTTCCGGACTCGCGCTCGGCATAACGGCCGCTCTCAGGCGCGGCGGCTTTCTCGATTATGCGGCCATGAGCCTTGCGGTGCTCGGGATTTCCATTCCGAATTTTATTATGGCTACGCTGCTGATTCAGCAATTTGCGGTTCATCTGAAATGGTTTCCGGCAGCTACCTGGACGAGTCCCGTTCACATGGTTCTGCCGACTGTTGCGCTTGCCGTCGGTCCCATGGCCATTATCGCGCGGCTGACAAGATCAAGCATGGCCGAAGTGCTGACTCAGGATTACATCCGCACGGCAAAAGCAAAGGGGCTTTCTCCCGTCAAAATTGTGATCAAACACGCATTGAAAAACGCACTTATGCCTGTTGTGACCGTCCTCGGGACGCTTGCCGCAAGTATTTTAACGGGCAGCTTCGTCATCGAGAAAATATTTGCCATACCGGGAATGGGCAAATATTTCGTAGAAAGCATCAATCAGCGCGATTACCCGGTCATCATGGGAACGACCGTATTTTACAGTGTGATTCTGATCGTCCTGCTGTTTCTGGTTGATTTGGCATACGGCCTGTTAGATCCGCGCATAAAACTTCATAAGAAAGGGTGATCCTGATGAATCTCCCGCAAGAAACGGTAAAACACACAGAAGTGCCTGATGACTGGTTTCAGCCGGGCGCGGAAAGAAAGGGTGAAACCGAGTCGGTCAAGCGTCCGAGCCTGTCTTACAGTCAGGATGCGTGGCGGCGGCTTAAAAAGAACAAATTGGCGATGGCCGGACTTGTGATATTATGCTGCCTGTTTCTAGCGGCTGTGTTCGGCCCGCTGATATCACCGCACAGCGTGACAAGGCAGACGCTCGCCGAGCAGAATCTTCCGCCGTCTTTTTCACACTGGTTCGGAACCGATGAACTTGGCCGGGACGTGTTTACAAGAACGTGGTACGGAGCGAGAATCTCTTTATTTGTCGGTGTGATGGCGGCGCTGATCGACTTTTTGATCGGCGTTATCTACGGAGGCGTCGCGGGCTACAAAGGGGGCCGGACAGACAGCGCCATGATGAGAATCATCGAGGTTCTCTACGGATTGCCGTATCTGCTCGTTGTCATTTTGTTAATGGTGCTGATGGGGCCGGGGCTCAGTTCCATTATCGTCGCTCTGACCGTGACGGGATGGGTCGGCATGGCGCGGATTGTGAGAGGGCAGGTGCTGAGGATGAAGCATGATGAACACGTATTGGCATCGAAAACGTTTGGAGCGAAAACATTTCGGATCATTAAGAAAAATCTGCTGCCGAATACGATGGGAGCCATTATTGTCCAAATGACGCTGACGGTGCCGGCGGCGATTTTTGCGGAATCATTTTTAAGTTTTCTCGGACTCGGCATTCAGGCGCCGTTTGCAAGCTGGGGAGTCATGGCAAATGACGGGCTTCCGGCGATTTTATCAGGCCATTGGTGGCGGCTGTTTTTTCCCGCTTTTTTCATTTCCTTAACGATGTACGCGTTTAACGTGCTTGGAGACGGCTTGCAGGACGCGTTAGACCCGAAACTGAGGAGGTAGGAAAAATGGCGCAGCAAGTTCTTTCCGTTCAAAATCTGCATGTTACTTTTTCAACATACGGAGGCACTGTAAAAGCCGTAAGAGGCGTCAGCTTCGATTTATATAAAGGTGAAACGTTTGCGATCGTCGGTGAATCGGGATGCGGAAAAAGCGTGACGTCACAAGCCGTGATGGGTCTTCTTCCGAAACATTCGGCAAAGATTGAATCCGGAAGCATACAATTTAAACAGAAAGACCTTTGCCAAATGTCGGATCGGGAAATGCGGGGAATCCGGGGGCGCGATATTTCTATGATCTTTCAGGACCCGATGACGGCGCTCAACCCGACTTTGACCATAGGGGATCAGCTCTCAGAAGCGCTGTTGGAACACCGCGCCATGACAAGAAAACAAGCTGAATCCGAGGTTCTCGCCATGCTGGATCTGGTCGGTATCCCGGACTCGAAATCCCGCCTGAAGCAGTACCCCCACCAATTAAGCGGGGGCATGCGGCAGCGGATCGTGATCGCGATGGCTCTGATCTGCGAGCCGGAAATTATGATCGCCGATGAACCGACAACGGCTCTTGATGTGACAATTCAAGCACAAATCCTTGAATTATTTAAGAAGATTCAAAGAAAAACAGGCGTGTCTATTATTCTGATCACCCATGATCTCGGCGTCGTCGCTCAGACCGCCGACAGAGTCGCCGTCATGTATGCGGGGAAAATCGCCGAAATCGGCACGAGGCATGATATTTTTTACCGCCCGGCTCATCCATACACAAAGGGGCTGCTTCGTTCAGTGCCGCGGCTGGATATGGAGGATAGTGAGCTTTCGCCGATTGACGGGACGCCGCCTGATTTATTCGATCCGCCGCCGGGCTGCCCGTTTGCCGCCCGCTGCCCGGACAGGATGATCGTCTGTGAAAAGGTATACCCGGCAACAACCGTGAAATCCAAAAGCCATATCGTCAACTGCTGGCTTCAGGATCACCGTGCAGAGCGGCTGAAGCAGCAGCTGACGGCAGCAGAGGAAAAAGGGGGATTGAAATGAAAAAGAGATGGGCGATCGGTGTGATTGCTGTTGTTTCGTTTGCTCTGATGGGCTGTACAGCCAATGAACAGGCGGGGACAGAACCCGGCAAAGCAAAAGAACAGGGGGGTGAGACGGTGCTGCGGCTCAATAACGAAAATGAGCCGACCTCACTTGATCCGCCGATCGGATTTAATAATGTTTCCTGGCAGCCGCTGAATAACATCATGGAAGGATTGACGAGGCTCGGAAAAGATAATAAGCCCGAACCGGCCATGGCGGAAAGCTGGAAGGTGTCCGCTGATAAGCTGACATATACCTTCAATATCCGTGATAACGCCGAATGGACAAATGGCGATCCCGTCACGGCGGAAGATTTCGTGTACGCCTGGAAGCGGATGCTCGATCCGAAAACGGGCGCATCTTCCGCTTTTCTCGGCTACATGATCAAAGGCGGAGAAGAATTTAACAGCGGAAAAGGCAAACGAGAAGACGTGAAAGTCACGGCAAAGGATAAAAAAACGCTTGTCGTCACATTGGCGGCCCCGCAGGATTATTTTTTGAGCGTCGTGTCCAATCCGGCGTATTTCCCGATTAATGAGAAGGTCGCCAAGGCTGATCCGAAATGGTTCACTGAAGCAAAAACTTTTGTCGGCAACGGGCCGTTCAAACTGACGGAATGGAAGCATGACGACAGCATGACGATGGTCAAAAACGAGACGTATTGGGATAAAAAGACGGTGAAACTGGATAAAGTGACATGGGCGATGGTCAGTGACCGGAATACCGACTATCAGATGTTCCAGTCGGGGGATTTGGATACCGCCTTTGTGCCGGCAGAGCTGAGCGAGCAGCTGATGGGAGGAAAAAATGTCCGCACGTGGGATCAGGCCGGACTCTATTTCTTTCGTTTTAACGTTAAAATGGAGCCGTTTCAAAATGAAAAGATCAGAAAAGCGTTCGCTGCAGCGATTGATCAGAAAGAAATCACGGATTATGTGACCAAAAACAGTGAAAAGCCGGCACATGCCTTTGTATCCCCGGGATTTACTCAGCCTGACGGGAAAGATTTCCGCGAAGCGGGCGGCAGTTTACTAACTCCGGATGAATCAGAAGCCAAAAAACTGCTGGAAAAAGGCATGGCGGAAGAGCATTATGACAAGCTGCCCGCCGTTACATTGACATACAGCACAAAACCGGAGCATAAGAAAATAGCGGAAGCGATTCAGCAGAAGCTCAAAAGTGTGCTCGGTATAGACGTTAAGCTCGCCAATATGGAATGGAACGTCTTTTTAGAAGAGCAGAAAGGACTGAAGTTCCAGTTCTCTCAAAGCTCATTTTTACCGGATTACGCAGATCCGATCAGTTTTCTTGAGGCTTTCCAAACGGATAATTCCATGAACCGCACCGGCTGGGGCAGCGCGGCATACGACGGCTGCATCAAGCAGGCAAAACAGGAAGCCGATGCCAAAAAACGTTTTGCGCTCATGCATAAAGCGGAAAAGCTGCTCATGAACGAGGTTCCGATCATTCCGATTTACTTTTACAATCAGGTGCATCTGCAGAACAGCGGCGTGAAGGGCATTGTCCGGCACCCCGTCGGGTACATTGATCTGAAATGGGCGGAAAAGTCCTGATCTTACAGCGGAAACATATGCCGCTCTTTTGCCGTTAAAGGAGCGGCGTGTTTCACTTTTCAATCCGGAAAGGAGATTGAAAAAGTCATGAACCATAAACCGAAAGCACTGCAAAAAGGCGACACGGTCGGTGTGATTGCGCCCGCAAGCCCGCCTGAGAGCGGGACGCTGCAAACCGCGCTGCTGTTTTTAGAGAATGAGCTTGGCCTTCAAGTGAAACTCGGCCAGGCGCTGAAGACCCGTCACGGCTATTTGGCGGGAGAAGACCGGGCGCGCCTCGATGATCTCCATGACATGTTTAGTGATCAGAATGTCAAAGCGGTGATATGCGCGTGCGGAGGATTCGGCACGGGCCGCATTGCCGCCGACATCGATTTCGGCTTAATCCGCCGCAATCCGAAAATTTTCTGGGGATACAGCGATATTACGTTTTTACATACCGCCATTCATCAAAATACGGGGCTCGTCACATTTCACGGCCCGATGCTGAGCACGGATGTCGGGCTTGAAGATGCTGATCCCCTGACAAAAGCGTCGTATCATCAGCTTTTTACAGAAACGGAATTCACCTATACGGAGGACATTTCTCCGCTGGAGGTGCTGACAGGCGGAAGGGCCGAGGGAGAGCTTGCGGGCGGCAATCTGTCGCTCATTACATCCACACTCGGCACGCCGTTTGAAATTGATACGAAAGACAAATTGCTGTTTATCGAGGATATTGATGAGGAGCCGTATCAAATCGACAGGATGCTGAATCAATTAAAGATGGCCGGAAAACTGTCAGACGCAGCCGGAATACTGGTCTGTGATTTTCACCAATGCGAACCGAAGCATAAAGAAAAGTCGCTTACTTTAGAGCAAGTGCTGAACGATTACATTGTCAAATCAGGGAAGCCTGCGCTCAAAGGCTTTAAAATCGGCCATTGTTCACCGAGCTTCGCCGTTCCGATCGGAGCCCGCGCAGTTATGGATACGGCGGCCAAAGCGGTAACGATTGAATCGGGGGTTTCCGGAAGGGAGTGATCAGGCGTGAGGATTACAGATATTCAAACGGGACGGATGTCCGTGCCGCTGAAAAAGCCGTTTAAGACCGCTTTGCGCACGGTTTACAATGCTGAATCGGTCATTGTGAAGCTCACTTTTGACAACGGTCTGACCGGCTGGGGCGAGGCGCCGCCGACGGTTGTTATTACAGGCGACAGCACGGACGGTATTGAAAGCGCCGTCCGCGATGTGCTGAAGCCTGCTCTCTTGGGGCGGAGCCTTTCCGGCATGGAAGCTGTTTTGTATGATATCAGCCGACTGTTGGAAAGAAATCAAAGCGCAAAAGCCGCGGTGGATATGGCTGTATATGACGGATGGGCGCAAATGCACGGACAGCCGCTTTACCGGCTTCTCGGAGGCTATCGGAATACACTGGAAACAGATTTTACCGTCAGCGTCAATTCTCCTGAGGAGATGGCGGGGGATGCAGACCGCTATGTGAACAAGGGATTTCATATTTTAAAGATAAAAGTCGGCATAGGTGACATATCGGACGATGTTGCCCGGATTCAGGCGATCAGATCACGTGTCGGCGGAAACGTCAAACTGAGATTGGACGCCAACCAAGGCTGGACGCCGAAAGAAGCCGTGACTGCGATCCGAAAGATGGAAGACGCCGGCCTCGGCATTGAGCTGGTCGAGCAGCCTGTTCATAAAGACGATATCGCCGGGCTGAAGCAGGTCACCGATGCCGTAGACACGCCGATTATGGCGGATGAGAGCGTCTTTACCCCCCGTCAGGCCTTTTGCGTGCTGCAGACGAGAAGCGCCGATTTAATCAATATTAAGCTGATGAAAGCGGGCGGCATAAAGCAGGCGGAAACAATCAATGCGATGGCCGAAACATGCGGCGTGGAATGCATGGTCGGCAGCATGATTGAGACCAAGCTCGGCATCACCGCCGCGGCTCATTTTGCCGCGGGCAAACGGAATGTGACAAGGTTTGATTTTGATGCGCCGCTTATGCTGAAAGATGATTTGATTAAAGGCGGCATCACATACAGCGGCAGTCAGATTACGATTCCCGATGAACCGGGTCTCGGCATTATCGGTGTGTCGATACAAGAGGAGGCGAAAAGATGAGAGCAGCCGTTACAGCGGCGGCAGCCAACGTATGGACGCTGCCGTCATCTCCCCGTTCGTATGATGCGCCGATGCTTGAAAACCCGCCGCAGATCAGAAAATGGTTAGCGTCTATGGGATATGAAGAGCGGCTGCAATTATGCACAGACAACCTTGTCCAAACGCAAGCGCTTTTCGGGGAAGAGGTGATCATTCTCAAAGAGGAAGGGGAATGGGCTTTTGTTGCCGTTCCCGGCCAGCCTTCAAACAAGGATGCCCGCGGATATCCGGGCTGGATGAAAAAAAGCCAGCTTTCAAAAGACGGCTTTTATACATCTTCCCCCGCCGTATGGATTACCAAACCGACAGCTTTTTTATATCACACAAACGGCGAACCGGACTTGGAAGTAAGTTTCATAACGCGTCTTCCGGCATCAGGACGTGAGAACGGCTTTTTTCGGGTTGTGACGCCTCTCGGAGAACGGTTCGTAAATGAAGCTGACGCAGACGAGTGCCGGCATACGGAAGGACGGGCAGCCGATGTCATCGAAACGGGCATGATGTTTCTCGGGCTTCCGTATTTATGGGGAGGACTGAGCGGTTTCGGGTTTGACTGTTCCGGGTTTATGTATTCGATATTTAAAGCAAACGGCTATACCCTTCCCCGTGATGCAAAGGACCAAGCAAAAGCCGGGTGCGGCGCGGCGGTAAACGATATCCGGCCGGCTGACCTTTTGTTTTTCGCCTATGGAGAAGGAAAAGGCGCGATTCACCATGTCGGTTTGGCGCTGGGAGACGGCCGAATGCTGCACTCCCCGAAAACGGGAAAAACAATCGAAGTGCTGTCTTTGGAAGGAACCGTCTATGAAAAAGAATTATGCACCGTACGCCGCTGTATAAGCGAAAAGGGGGAATAGAAAATGACGGCATCTCCGCTCCTTGAAGTCAGCGGGCTGAAAATGCATTTTGACGCAGGAAGAAAGAAAGCCGTAAAAGCAGTCGACGGTGTCAGTTTTCACATTAAAAGAGGGGAAACATTCGGACTTGTCGGAGAATCGGGATGCGGTAAATCGACGCTCGGAAGAGTTATTCTCCGTCTGTATGACCCGACGGCCGGTTCGGTATCATATGAAGGGACGGATATACACCGTGCCGCGGCAGAACAGCGGTCGGTCTTCTTCCGCAAGCTGCAGATGATTTTCCAAGACCCTTACGCCTCGTTAAATCCGCGCCTGACCGTAAGGGAAATTATTATGGAGCCGATGGAAATCCACAATCTTTACAATACAAGAAAAGCCCGTCTGATGATGGCGGATGAACTGCTTGAAGCTGTCGGGCTCCATCCCGATTTCGGCAGCCGGTATCCCCACGAATTCAGCGGCGGACAGAGGCAGAGAATCGGAATTGCCAGAGCGCTCTCTCTGCATCCTGAATTTATCGTGGCGGATGAGCCGATTTCCGCGCTGGATGTGTCGGTACAGGCTCAGGTCGTCAACCTATTAAAAAGGCTTCAGAAAGAGAAAGGGCTGACATTTTTATTCATCGCCCACGATTTATCAATGGTCAAGCATATCAGCGACCGGATCGGCGTGATGTATTTGGGCCGCATGATGGAAATTACAGAAAGCGCTGCGCTTTACCGGGAACCGCTTCACCCTTATACGAAGGCCCTTTTATCCTCAATCCCGATTCCTGATCCGCTTCTTGAGGACAAGCGTGAACGGATTATTCTGAAAGGGGAGCTGCCGAGCCCCCTTAACCCGCCGAGCGGCTGTGTATTCAGGACGCGGTGTCCTGAAGCGATGGAGCTCTGCGGTAAGATAACGCCTGAACTTGAAGAAGTGAAGGCGGGGCGTTTTGTCGCCTGCCATTTATACAAAAAAGAAAGCTGACAATATAATGTCAGCTTTCTTTTTGATTAAACCTGATGCAGAAATGACACGCAGACCGGATACGGAACCGGAATGTCAGATTGAAGCAGAGTCAATTTGCCTGTTTCCGGATCGCGTTCAAACAAAACCAGATTTCCCGTTTCTTCGTTTGACGCGACAAGGAATGTCTCGGAAGGGTCAAACGCGAAATCACGCGGCCAGTTGCCTTCTGTCGGCACCCATTCAATAAGAGACAATTCACCGGAATATTGGTTGATCTTAAAGATGGCGATGCTGTCATGTCCGCGGTTGGCGGCATAAAGAAATCTGCCGTCTTTAGATATTCGGATCGCGCTGCCTTGCGATTTGTCCGTAAAGCCTTCAGGCAAAGCGGAAATGACCTGCAGCTCTCTGAATTCACCTAAGGTCGGGTTGTATTCAAGCGCGATGACTTCATTACTGATTTCCGTCATGACATAGGCGTATTTTTCCGCCGGATGGAAAACGATGTGGCGCGGCCCTGAACCCGGTGCGAAAGAGTGAGTTTTCACCTCTGTGAGCGAACCGTTTTTCATTTGGTACGTATACAGCGTATCCGTCCCTAAATCGACGGCTGCAATGTAGTTATGCTCAGGTGTATAGCCTGCGAAATGGGTATGCGGTTTCTCTTGTCTTTCATGAGGACCTGTTCCCGTATGAGCGGCTTCGGCAGCCGGCTCCTGCAGACTTCCGTCCTCATTGACGGGAAAGGCGTGCACTTTTCCGCTGTGGTAATTAGCGGTTAACACATATTCATGTTTATCATCAATGCTGACGTGGCATGGAGACGGGCCTTCAATCAGCTGGTGGTTTACAAACGTTAATTCCCCGCTGTTCTGATGAATCTGATAGGCTGCGACGCCGCCTTTTCTGTCTGCCTTTTCAATGGAATACAGCATGCTGTTATCAGAATTCGGAGTGACGTATGTCGGGTTGCCGAGCTTTGCTGCCAGCTTCGGTCGGCTGAGCCTTTTCGCTTCTGTATCAAGTTCAAAACAATAAATGCCTTCGCTTCCGCCTTTTGTATATGTTCCCGCGTATCCTATGTACTTAGCCATTCGGTTTCCCCCTTTAGAGTCTTGTCTTCTCTATATTAACGTATCTTGAAGGAAACTGCCTTGTAAATGTTTAAGATGTTCTGACAAGCGGCAAGGTGCAGCAGCGGAAGGAACCGCCTGATTTGATAATTTCGGAAAACTCGGTTTCGATGACCGTATAACCTCTTTTTCTGAGCTCGCGGTTCGTATGACGGTGCTGCGGCAGGCTGATAATTGTCTGATTCCCGATGGACAGGATATTCGGGCCGAGCGTGAATTGCTCTTCTTCAGGCACTTCTATCATCTCAAAACGTTCGGCGAGAAGATCAATTTCTTTCTGCCGCAAGCCATTTTTGCAGTATAGCGCTTCCGTTTCCGAGATCATATTAAATACACAGTCCAAATGTAAGAAATCCTCCTTGAGAGGGATCGGCACAACATTCATCTCCGGCAGCGCCTCCCGCAGCTCCCGGACAGCCGCTTTATCCGTGCGCTTGCTCAGCCCGGCGTAAACGGTGCCGTCTGCGATCAAGATGTCGCCGCCTTCAATGTTCGCTTTTTTCAGTTGCGTATAAGGGATTTTCTTATCGTCAAGCAGGTCTTGAAACACTTTTTCTTCTCCCTGCCGGACTGAAGCCGCCATGTTTGAAATAAACGCCGTCTCGCCTAAGACAAATCCGATATCCCGGGTGAATACCTGCTCAGGCAATGCGGGATCGGCAGGCAGCAGGACGACTTCAATCTGATGAGATCTTAAAATGTCAATAAACTCACTATGCTGTTTGAGGGCAACGGGTATGTTAATATTTTCTTGTTTGAAATGTTTCTGCGTTCCGTTAATAATATCCTTGATGGTCATGTGTTCCGGCCGGCATAAGATGACTGTCTGCAAAGCATCAAACTCACTGCGGCAAGCCGGTTTCCGCGTGGATTTGGGAATGGATACGTCCATGTGATATCCTCCTATCGGTATTCAATGTGCGTTTATTATTCCCGGATGTGATAAATAATGAAACATTTCTGATAGAATATCTAACCAACTTAATATTTAAAATTTTAGACAAAACGAGCAAAGTATTGTTTAATAGGGTACAGATGAAATGTCAAAACGACCAGACACCAAAGGGGAGTTTAAATAATATGAAGTTGCCAGAATCAAGATTTTGCAAAGAAACAAGGGTTGTCAAGACAAGCAGGGTTTTTCCGCTTGATACGAATAATCACAATACGCTGTTTGGCGGAAAGCTGATGAGCTATATTGATGATATCGCTTCAATTTCCGCGGCCCGCCACTGCCGGTGTGAAACAGTCACGGCCTCAATGGATTCTGTAGATTTTTTGCGCCCGATCGGCCAACAGGATTCCGTATGTCTTGAATCCTACGTCACATGGGTCGGCACATCGTCTATGGAGGTGTTTGTCAAAGTCATTAAAGAACATCTGATGACGGGTGAACGCGAGCTTGCGGCAACGTCGTTTCTGACATTCGTCGCGCTCGATTCAAATGGGAAATCGGTGCGCGTTCCGCGAATCGTGCCGGAAACCGAGGAAGAAATCATGCTTCACAATACGGCCGTACAGCGCGCCGGAGAACGAAAAAACCGCTTAAAACACAGCAAGGCCCTGGCCGAGGCGCTCGGAACAGATAAGCCTTGGTAATCGTCAAACCGCTTTTTTAAAAAGCGGTTTTTTTATGCTGAAAAAGGACTTTTCCTGCCGGATCCATAATCTATTACAGGGAAAGGAGACGTGGCGTGCATGATGAAACATAAGTCTTCCGGCACCATCCTGACAACCGGGCGTATCCGTCTGCGGACTATGCGGGATGACGATGAAGACAATTTGTACGGGCTGTTTACCGACAGAGAGGTCATGAAATATTATCCTTCTCTTAAAAGCAGACGGGAAACGAAGGAATGGATTGCCTGGAACAAACGATTGGCCGCAGGATACGGCGTCAGTCTTTGGATCGCAGAGGATAAAGTGTCGGGTGCATTTCTCGGTCAATGCGGAATCGTTCCGCAGACGATAAGCGGAAACACTTTGATGGAAATCGGCTATATGTTTGCCCGCCGCCGCTGGGGCTGCGGCTATGCGACAGAGGCGGCGAACGCCTGTCTGGACTACGGTTTTCATACGCAGCAATACGGACGCATAGCGGCGCTGATTGATCCGGAAAACGCTGCCTCCGTCCGCGTCGCGGAAAAAATCGGCATGGTGCCCGGTGAGACCGTTACCAAATGGGGGAGGCGGCTGACGGTATTTGACATCACATCTGACGTTGAACGTTTCGGCGAAATGTAGTATGATACGAACAGACATGTTTTCTAGGGTTCCGCATGTTCATACATGGCCTGGTCCGAGAGAAAACACATATGCGGACATATCCCGCATATGCACACGGAGGGAAAAAAGCCCGGGAGAGTCAATCTCATGTGAGACGACTATTCTGGGCTTTTTGTATTGTCCGGAAACAGAAAGGATGAAGAACATGAAATGGGGTTTAGTGGTCATAGCGGCCGTATTTGAAGTGGTATGGGTCACCGGCCTGAAACATGCTGATTCAGCACTGACGTGGAGCGGTACGATTACGGGAATCATCATCAGTTTTTATCTATTAATCAAGGCGACGGACAGCCTGCCCGTAGGAACGGTATATGCGGTCTTTACCGGACTCGGGACAGCGGGCACCGTGCTCAGTGAAATCCTGCTTTTCAAAGAACAGGCCGATCCGGTGAAAATCGTGCTGATCGGCGTTTTGCTGATCGGCGTCATCGGATTAAAGCTGGTCACACAGGATAAGCCTGAGACGAAGGAGGAGAAGGCGTAATGCATTGGATCAGCCTGATAGCCGCGGGTCTTTGTGAAATGCTCGGGGTCATTTTAATGAATCAATTTCAAAAAGAAAAGAAAGTCAAGTGGATTCTCTTCATAATCGTCGGATTTGCGGCTTCTTTTTCCCTGCTTTCTTATGCGATGGAGACGATTGCGATGGGCACGGCCTATGCGATCTGGACTGGTATCGGCACGGCGGGCGGCGCTTTAGCCGGCATTCTTTTCTACGGCGAGCAGAAGGATGCGAAGCGCATCTTTTTCATTGCGCTTATTTTGTGCGCAGCCGTAGGGCTGAAAATTCTTTCGTAAATTGATTTTTATCAAATTTTCAGTATAATCTATAATAAGTTACGAATTATGAAGATACGAGGGATTAAAACAGATGAATTCATATATGACACAGCGGCTGAAAGAATACCGCCGCGGGAATGAGGAAAAAGGGCGCCTGCTTGTCAGCTGCCCCGATCAGCCGGGAATTGTATCGGCTGTGTCCGCGTTTTTGTTTGAACACGGCGCGAATATTATTGAATCAAATCAATATACGACTGACCCTGAAGGCGGACGTTTTTTTCTCAGGATCGAATTCGACTGCAAGGGCATTCGTGAGAAAAAAGAGGATTTAAAGCAGGCGTTCGCCTCAATCGCCCAGACATTCGGCATGACATGGAGCCTCTCTCTGGCAAGTGAGCTGAAGCGAGTGGCGATCTTTGTATCCAAAGAGCTGCACTGCCTTCATGAACTCATTTGGGAATGGCAAAGCGGCAATATGATGGCCGAAATTGCGGTCGTCATCAGCAACCATGAAGAGGCGAAAGAAGTGGTCGAGCCGCTGAATATTCCGTTCCATTACATGAAAGCTAACAAAGACATCCGCGCTGAAGTGGAGCGGCGCCAGCTTGAACTGCTGGAGCAGTATAAGATTGATGTGATCGTTCTTGCCCGCTACATGCAGATTTTGACGTCTGATTTTGTATCTGCCCATCCGAATCGGATTATTAACATCCACCATTCATTTCTGCCGGCCTTTATCGGCGCTAATCCGTATAAACGGGCTTATGAGCGCGGAGTGAAATTAATCGGCGCGACCTCTCACTATGTGACGGACGATCTTGACGAAGGGCCGATTATTGAACAGGATATTGAACGCGTCGATCACAGAGATCACGCAGAGGATCTGAAGAATATCGGCAGAACGATTGAGCGGAGCGTGTTGGCAAGAGCCGTAAAATGGCATCTGGAAGACCGCGTCATCGTTCACGGAAACAAAACGATCGTATTTAATTAATGACGGTCCGCCGGGAAGGCGGGCTGTTTTTTATGGATGAAAATGTCTTGACAAGAACCTGTTTTCTTTGCATAATATAAAAAAATCATTGAGCGTTGAAGAGGATCAGTACGCAGAACTTTCTGTGACAGAGAGCAAAATGGCCCGCTGAAACATTTTGCCGCATGAAACCTGCCGAACCTGCCTTGGAGTCCTGAGGGGAAAACTCAGGCGCGATACCTGGCGTTACAGGAAAGCGGGACGCGTGAAAAACGCGTTCAAACAAGGTGGTACCACGGAAAGCCCATTTCGTCCTTATTTTTCAGGATGGAATGGGCTTTTTTTATTGACGAGAGCCGGTTTGGATTGATTGCCACGGAGGAGAAACGATGAAAAAACAAAGAATTGTTGTGAAAATCGGGAGCAGCTCGCTCACCAACAGTAACGGAAGTATTGATGAAGCAAAAATCAAGGAACATACGGAAGCCATTTCTTTATTAAAAGAAAACGGGCATGAAGTGATCCTCATTACCTCAGGCGCGGTGGCAGCGGGTTTTTCCGCTCTCGGCTATCCGTCGCGACCCGTTACGATAAAAGGAAAGCAGGCAGCTGCCGCAGTCGGCCAGACGCTTTTAATGCAGCAATATATGGACCATTTAAAAAGATACGGTCTGACGCCGGCACAAATTTTATTAACAAGAAATGATTTCTCAAAAAGAGAGCGGTACAGAAATGCCTATGCCACTGTAATGGAACTGTTGGAGCGCGGCGTCGTGCCGATTATTAATGAGAATGATTCCACATCAGTCGAAGAGCTGACGTTCGGTGATAACGACATGCTGTCGGCGCTTGTAAGCGGTTTGATTCATGCAGACCAATTAATGATTCTCACCGACATTAACGGGCTGTACGATGCCAATCCGAATGAAAACCCGGACGCAAAGCGGTTTGACTATCTGAATGACATCACACCTGAATTGCTCGGATATGCCGGGTCAGCAGGCTCAAAGGTCGGCACCGGAGGCATGAAGTCAAAACTTCTCGCCGCCCAGACCGCATTGTCGCTCGGGGTGAAGGTGTTTATCGGAACCGGCTCCGGACGTGAAAAACTGATGGTGATTTTAAACGGAAAAGGCGACGGCACTTATATCGGCGATAAAGATCTGTCCTCAGTGAATAATACACGGCAATGGATCATGTTTCATTCTCCGATATCAGGGGAAATCATCATTGATGGGGGAGCGGAGCAGGCGATGATCCATAACGGGTCAAGTCTACTCCCGGCCGGCGTCGCCGATGTCTGCGGCAGTTTTCCGAAAGGAGCCGTAGTGGAAGTCAGAGGGCCCGGCGGCATTATCGGCAAAGGCCAGACGCTTTACTCATCCGATGAGATTTTAGAAGCCAAAGGGAAGCGGAGCGACCAGCTTTCAGGAACGAAGCAGGTGGAAGTGATTCACAGAGATGATTGGGTGAATTTATTTGACGAGGGGGAACACAAATGAGTGAAGTATTGCAAAAAGCGGCTTTGGCAAAAGAAGCGGCTGCCGAAATGGTCATGAAAACGACGGCTGAAAAAAACGAAGCGCTCCAATGTATTGCAGACGGCCTCAGAAATGAACGGCAGCTGATTTTAACAGAGAATCAGAAAGATATTGAAGCAGGACAGAAAAGAGGATTGACACCTGACATTATTGACAGGCTGACGCTTGATGAAAAACGCCTGCTCGATATCGCGGACGCTGTGGAACTGTTAATCGGTCTTGAAGATCCCGTCGGTGAATCATTGGAGACCATTCAAAAAGAGAATGGATTATTCATTGAAAAAATCCGCGTGCCTCTCGGAGTAGTAGGCATGATCTATGAAGCCAGACCGAACGTTACCGTAGACGCGGCCACACTCTGTCTGAAAACCGGAAACGCGGTTGTGCTCAGAGGAAGTTCTTCCGCCATCCACAGCAACATAGCGCTTGTCAGTGTGATGAAGCGCGCACTTGGGCTGTCAAAGCTTCCGATTGATGCCGTTCAGCTCATAGAAGATACAAGCAAAGAAACCGCCAAACAGCTCTTTACATTAAATGACGGGCTGGATGTATTGATCCCGCGCGGCGGTAAAAATTTAATTGATCTTGTGGTCAGGGAATCAACCGTACCCGTTTTAGAAACCGGAGCGGGCAATTGCCACGTGTACATAGATGAGTCAGCAGATCCTCAAATGGCAAGCGAGGTCGTCATCAATGCCAAAACACAGCGTCCTTCGGTCTGCAATGCGATTGAATCTCTTTTGATTCATGAAAAATGGGCCGAAGAACACGGACGAAAGCTGCTGAATCAGCTGACAGAAAAAGGGGTGGAGCTCCGAGGAGATCAGGTGATATGCGGGCTGGAGCCTCAAGCGAAACAAGCAGAAGAAGCCGATTGGGGAGCGGAGTACCTGGCGCCGATTCTCAGTGTGAAAACGGTGCAGGACGTACAGGAGGCGGTCCGCCACATTCAGCAGTACGGCACAAACCATTCAGAAGCCATTCTGACGGAGAACGCCGAGCATGCGGCTTACTTCCAGACCGCCGTGGACGCCGCCGCCGTGTATCATAATGCTTCAACCCGGTTTACGGACGGTTTTGAATTCGGATACGGAGCCGAGATCGGCATCAGCACGCAAAAGCTTCACGCGAGAGGGCCGATGGGGCTTCCGGCGTTAACATCTACAAAAATCATCATCAAAGGAAACGGACAAATCCGGGTATAATCTTTTAAGCTTATCCTTCAAAAAGGGTAAGCTTTTTTTATGCGGAAAGATTGACGGCTTCTATTATATTTTGTAAAATTAAGTTGTACACAATATAATAGAGGTGAATTTACATGACAAAACCATTATTTACTGCAACCGTTTCAGCCGCAGGCGGACGTGAAGGGAAAGTCACGTCTTCTGACGGGGCGCTGAATCTTGATGTTGCCATGCCGGGAACGCCAAGAGCAAAAAAGCTCGAACAAGCTACAAACCCTGAACAGCTGTTTGCCGCAGGATATTCAGCCTGCTTTGACAGCGCTCTTCAACTCGTAGCAAGAAAAGAGCGTCTGAGTATTGAAACAGAGGTCACTGCGCATGTCAGTCTGCTGAAAGATGAAAGAGACCAAGGATATAAACTCGGCGTTACGCTTGAGGTTAAAGCTTCCGGCATTGAGAAACCGGAGCTTGAAGCCCTTATCCAAAAAGCGCACGGTGTCTGCCCGTATTCAAAAGCGACAGCGGGAAATATTGAAGTGAAGCTTCTGGCAGCAGAATAAAAATAAGGATGCCCATTCGGGGCATCCTTATTTTTTGCCGTGCAGCGTTTTCAAAACCTCATAAAGCGACTGTTTTACCTGCTTTAATTCCTCTTTTGACAGTCCCGTCTGTTCCAGCATGGCAATGGGGATATCCGCCGCTGTATTCTGCAAGGCCCGTCCTTCATCTGTGAGCCTGATCGTCACGGATCGCTCGTCTTCAGCCGACCGCTTTCTCATGATGATTCCGTGCTGCTCCATCCGTTTCAGCATCGGTGTCAGCGTTCCGGAATCCAGGTGCAAAAGCTCACCCATCCGTTTCACATTCAGTTCTTCGTGCTCCCATAATAAAAGCAGCGTCAAATACTGGGGATAAGTTACGTTGAGCTTATCAAGCAGCGGTTTGTACCGTTTCGTCATTTCCCTTGAGCTTGCGTACAGCAAAAAACAAAGCTGATTCTCCAGTTTCATATGTTCAAAATCTTTTTCTGCCATTACTTCTTTCACCAACTCTTTTTTGTTAACGTTACCCCTATTGTAGCCGAAAAACGGCCCATTTCCTATTGCAATCATGTTTAAAAATATGAGCAGGGGCAATATATACAGTAAGTACAATGAGGAGGCTGATAATAATGGCATTATTTACTTCAAAAGCGATCGCAGTCGGCGGACGAGCAGGACATATTAAATCCGAAGACGGGGTGCTGGATTTTGACATCATCATGCCGAATGCAAAAAAAGACGGAGAAACCGGCACAAACCCTGAACAGCTCTTTGCGGCAGGATATGCCGCCTGCTTCGGGGGAGCGCTTGAGCTCGCCGCCCAAAAACAAAAAATCGACATGACCTCTGAAATTGAAGGACAGGTCAGCCTTTTAAAAGATGAGAGTGACGGAGGTTACAAAATCGGCGTAACGCTCGTTATTGATACAAAAGATCTTGATAAAGAAACGGCGGAGAAGCTAGTGCACGCCGCTCACGAGTTCTGTCCGTATTCAAAAGCAACAAGAGGAAATGTAGACGTCAAACTTGAATTGAAATAAAGAAACGAACGAATATCCCGGATTTCATATCCGGGATATTTTATTAACGAAAACATCAGTAATGATCTCTTCCCTCCCGGAATAAGAATACGATATAGCACTTTTGCATAATGACACCAAGAGAAAAGAGGGAGAAATCGATGTCTCTTCCAAACATACCGAACATCACCCCCGACATTACACTCTCCAGATGTGAGACCCTGAACCTCCTTCTTTCATCCGTGGCTATGGAAGAAATCGGACTATCCCATATTCTGCAGACGGAAGCGGAAAGGATTCAAATGTTTCTCAGCGCTTCCGGCGATCCCTCCTTAGGGGAATTATCATCAATCAATAGAAGCACTGAACGGCTCCTGCGCACCGTCATGAAATCACAACTCCTTTTGCAGACGAAGCTTGAAGACATTATCTACTTACAGGATGCTGAAGCCTGTATAGAACCGGACGATCCAAGTAATCCGAGTGATCCAGGCGATCCTGATGACCCGTGGAATCCGGATGATCCAAGTAATCCGAGTGGTCCGGGTGATCCTGATGACCCGTGGAATCCGGACGACCCAAGTAATCCGAGTGATCCGGGTGATCCTGATGACCCGTGGAATCCGGACGATCCCAGTGATCCGGAAGATCCGTGTGACGACCTGTTTTACGGCCGCATTGGCTGCTGTGAGTGCGGGGATTGTGAGGAATGCGATTGGAAGAAAAAAGGCGGGGAGCGTTCATAAAAAAAGACGGGTGAAGCATATGCCGTATCCAAGCATCTCAAAAGCGAAACAGACATCTTTTGAAGCCTTGCATTGTCTCACGATGGCGCTGTTAAATATATTATCTGTGACCGTGGATAAAAGAAGGGGTTCAAATTACAAAGAAGAAATCAGGCTGTTCTCCGCATTGTGCCGCTGGCAGATGGAAACAGGCGGCCGGCTGTTTTTAATGATCAGCTTGGAAGAAGAACAGAAGCAGATGTATGAGCGGCACTTTCATGAAATGAAGACAGTGACGGAACGAACGAAAAAATTCATTTTTGAAAGCCCGCGCGAATTTCGGGCGCATCCCATTACGAAGCGGGCTGTCAGGCAGCTTCAGGAATGGGATGCAGAATCAACTGCCGAACCTGCCGTCAGATGGGTGCGGCCTGTCATCATAACGATGAACGGCACTCCTGAACGGCCTTGGTTCAATCAACAACTCCAAAATCGGGAAAGGTGAGAAAATGAGCGGAAATGCTGAATGTAAACTGACTCTTTGCATGATTGTGAAAAACGAGGAGAGATACATCTCCCGTTGTTTATCAAGTGTACAAGACATCGCTGATGAGATCGTCATCGCAGACACCGGATCACAAGATAATACAAAAGATATATGCAAAAGCTTTCAGGCAAGAGTGTTTGATTTCGAATGGGAGAATGATTTCGCAAAGGCCAGAAATTACGCCCTGCAGCATGCCGAAGGGGATTGGATTTTAGTGCTTGACGCGGATGAAGAGCTCGATCAGGAGACGGGCCGTTTTTTAACTTCGCTGCTTCATGACGGATTACCGAGCCGGGGACTTTTGAAAATCATCAATTATACGGGGAAGCAGCTCGATGAAAACGAAGCGTTTGAAAGCATGCAGCCGAGGCTGTTCCGCAATCATAAAGGCCTTCTGTATCAAGGCAGAATTCACGAGAATATCTCGGCTCCCAATGAGGAAGAAAACAATGCTTTTTTCACGCTCCCATGTGTGATTCATCACTACGGCTACTTGGAGCAGGAAGAAAAAATCAAGCAAAAACATAAACGGAATATCAGCATATTAAATGAAGAACTTTCAGAGGAAAATCCTGATCCGTGGCTAGTCTATCATTTGGCAAGTGAATGTTACAGAATAAAAGACTATGAAAAAGCATTACATCTTGTCAACGGCTCGATATTTCAATTTTTAAGTGAGAAACGAATGCCTCCGTCTCTTCTGTATTTTCTAAAATATACAATATTGCTTGAGCTCAAGCGATATGAAGAAGCCGAACAAGGGATTGAAAAAGTGCTCAAGCTTTATCCTGATTACAGCAATCTTCATTATTATAAAGGCCTTGTATTATATCATTTGGAAAAGTACAGAGCGGCAATCAAAGCATTTGAAGCCGGAACTCAGGTTGAAGGAGAAAACGCTGATCACTTCATTTTAAAAGGTGCCGGCGATTTCAGAGCTTTTTATTATATGGCGAAATGCCATGCTGCATTAAACCATGATATGACGGCCATCGCTTACGCCAAAAAATCCGTGAAATTCAATCCGCAATTTAAACCCGCGCAAGAACTTCTGTCTCAATTAAAAAAGGATCAGCGGACAAACGCCTGATCCTTTTTTTGCATGTTCCATTAAGATAATCGAATAATGTTTAAAGCTGCGCCGGCACTTCCTCCAAGCAATGTGGCCGCACCCAATAATCCGAACAGCTGGAGCTGAATGGTGCTGCCTGCTGTCAAAGTCACAATAAAGGAGTTATTGAAGTTTGCCAAAGACGCGACCGGGGCAATAATCGAACTTGCAGCCGGAGTGCCGTTGATTAAGATGCGCGAACTTACTAGCAGGCCGGCCGTTAAATTAATATGGTAGGAAATATAGTACCGTCCTGCCGGAGCAACGGTGAATACAGTATTTGCGGCATTAGCGGTAATATCCGCTGAGAGGTTTTGTTCATTCGGTAAGGAAATGGCCGTGCCGCCGTTAATAACTGCGACAACACCGCCGCCCGTATTGCTCGCATAGCCGGAAGTGGCTGTCAGACTTGTTCCGGTGCTTCCCGGAGGCCCTGTAATGCCGGTAGCCCCGGTAACACCGGTCGGTCCTGTAACGCCAGTAATTCCAGTTGATCCAGTACCGCCAGTAACCCCGGTAACTCCGGTAGGTCCTGTGGAGCCAGTAGCGCCGGTGCTTCCCGCCGCAGCTAAAAGTGTATAGTCAGCTGAGGTTTCAGGGGTTCCCGACGGGCTGTTTACGTTTGCGACATAAGAGCTGCCGTTATACAAGACAACCTGTCCGGTCGTGTAAGTAGGGGCGGTCAGCGGATTAAAAGCAACAATCCCTTGAAGACCCGCACCGGTGACCCCTGTCGGCCCGATCGGTCCGGTTGGCCCCGTCGCTCCGGCCGGGCCGATTGCTCCCGTCGGCCCCGTGGCACCAGTCGGCCCCGCCAGTGTAGGGATATTTGAGATACTGTCCAATTTTGAACCGAGAAGAAGCTCCTGTTTCATTAAGCTGTCAAGCGTATCCCGGACGCTCTCATTCAGATTAAGAATATCCGCAAGACTTGACGGGGGTCCTGTTAATCCGGGAATCGTTCCGAGCGCGTACTGGATTTTTTCCCCTTCCGCATTCAGAATATGTGCCATTCCCAGCTCTTCCATGGCAATTGACGAAAGAAGAAGGTTAATGGTATCGTCTCTGGAAAGTGTAACGACAGGGGTG
Organism: Bacillus sp. YH3-2-B2; assembly: GCF_053663335.1. Classification (NCBI taxonomy): domain Bacteria; kingdom Bacillati; phylum Bacillota; class Bacilli; order Caryophanales; family Bacillaceae; genus Bacillus; species Bacillus sp. YH3-2-B2. The sequence continues at coordinate 399,404 of NZ_JBSJQE010000001.1, forward strand.
ATATTGGGCAAATTAGGCTGTGACACAATGTCCCTCCTTATGAGTTGGCTGAAAATCATTTTATTACGAACAAAGTTCCCCCAAATGAGCGTAAGCAGTACTGTATCATTATATTCACTGATTCTGTCCAAGTTTCTGAATGGATTCCCTTAATAAACCAATTAAGCATACAAAAATAAACCTGCAATTGAGCAGGTTATACCACTGTTTTTGATTTCATCATATATGAAGGAAATACTTTAAATATAGAGAAAATACATCGTACAGCATTCGCAAATCGGTCAAAATGACAGCGGGGCATGTGATCGTCTATAAAGCGATGGCTATATATCTTGTGCGTTTCCTGCAAAAACGCTCTTTTTCATTTCAAGTTTTCTGTATAAAAGGGCGAGAAGCATGGACGGTATCGTACAAACAATCATTCCGATAAAGGCATACCGGGGTTCAATTTCATATAAAAAACCTCCGAAAATAGTAAATACCGCAGTGCTCCAGCTGAGAGCAAGCGCTGAATATATGCCTTGGGCTTTCGGGATTTGCGCGGGTGAAATATTTTTAATTAAGTATTTCATAAATGCATAGTGTCCCATCGCGAATGAACAGGCATGCAGCGTCTGCGCAATACAGAAAATGATGACATGCGGAAAGGCAAATACGAGTATCCAGCGTACGGTAGCACCAAGCGCCGCCAGGGCGAGCAAAGAGCCTGCCGTAAATTGATGAAAGTATCGGTCAGCGATTGCAAAGAAGATAATCTCCGCGATAACGGCGATGTTGATGATGATTCCGATGGCATATGCGGGTGCATCGATTTCCTGCAAAAAGAGATAACCGTAATTGTAGTAAGATGCATGTGCCGCCTGCAGTAAGATAACGATTGCGAGCACCAGACCGAAATATTTGATGCGAAATAAGGCAAACATGCCCTCTTTTCTTGCACGGTCTGTTTCCGGCCGTTTTGAAAGAACAGCTGGCGCATGCATAAAGCTGAGGCATGCGAATATCAGGGCGCCCAAAAGCAGTGCCCATAAAATCGCTTGATCTCCGAATATACCTGTAAAGACGGACAGGATGACGCCGGCTGAAACAAAACCCGCGGACCCCCACTGCCGGCTTGTCCCATAAGCCTTTAATTCGTTATGCTGTACAAGGACGCCGCAAGCGCTGTCTAAAGCAGGCATTAAAGCCGGGTAAAACACATGCAGCACTAATGTGACAAGAAGCAGGCTTTGAAAAGAATCAGCGGGAATATAACATAAAAGTGCGAGAAGCGTCCCGATTCTGGCGCCGTTTAATAAGGCTTTGCTGCTGAATTTTCCTGATAAATAAGGGAAGAAAAATAATGTGGAAATCCCTCTTGCCGCCAGGCCCAGACTCATAATGAAACTGGCTTCGGATACGGAAACCCCTTTTATATGCACCATCCATCCCGTCCAATAGGGCAGAAAAACACCCCATGTCATAAAAAAACAAAAAAAATGCAGACTCATCCAGCGATATGCTTTCATTCCCGTTCCTCCTTTCATTGGCATGTTATCATGTAAGGACATAAAGACAATATGAGATATCTCATATTTTTGGGGTGGACGATGGAAATTTATAAAGGCGAGAAAAAGCGGCATCAGTTAAAAAAACACTCAATCGCGCATTTATTCTCTTTCCCCGCTGAAGAGTTTATGGAAGTGCGCGAATATGAGCGGGACGAATGGATTATTCAAGAGGGCAGGAGACCTGACTTCCTGTTTTACGTGATTGAAGGAAAAGCGAAAATATATGTAACCCACCAAAACGGGAAAGTCTCTTTAATTAATTTTATCAACAAAAATGATTACATCGGAGAGATGGAACTATTACATGAAGGGTATTACACAAAAGGAATTCAAGCCTCAGCGAAGACTGTTTGTTTTGCTCTGCCTATTTACCGCTGCCGCGCGCAATTGCTGCAGGATGCGAAATTCCTGCGTGAGCTGGCTAAGTTTTTAAGTGCTAAGGCAACGCTTATGGCTTCGAAATATTCACAAAGTCTGGCGTTCCCGCTTGAAAACCGGCTTGCTGATTTTATTTTGCAGACGGCTTATAAAGGGGTTTATAAAGAGAAGCACGTAACGGTCTGTGATTATTTGGGTGTATCTTACCGTCATCTCTTGCATGTGCTGACGCAATTCTGCCAAAAAGGGTATTTGCAAAAAGAGGGGCGGGGCTATCAAATGAAGCAGTATGATTCATTGTATGAACTTGCAGAAGCGCTGCAGAATAAGTAGCATGCCCAGAAAAAACAGCCACCCGCAATTTACGGATGGCTGTTTTCATTATACAAGCTGAGCTTGTTTTTTTCGTGCCTGTTTCGCGGCGTCGACCATATTTTTTAATGCCGCAACGGTTTCTTCCTGCTGTCTTGTTTTCAGTCCGCAGTCCGGGTTTACCCAGAAGCGGTCAGTCGGACACACTTCAAGCGCGTCATCAATAATTTGATAGATTTCTTCAGTTGCCGGCACACGCGGGCTGTGAATGTCGTATACACCGAGTCCGAGGCCTTTCACGTAAGGATGTTCTTTCAGGTACTCTAAAAATCCTCCGTGGCTTCTGCTGTGTTCGATTGTAATGACATCCGCGTCAAGATCATTGATCGTATCTACGATATCTTCAAAGTTGCTGTAACACATATGCGTATGAATCTGCGTCTCGTTTCGCACAGAAGATGTCGTTAACCGGAATGCTTCTGCGGCCCAAGTTAAATATTCATCCCAATCCTGCGTTTTTAACGGCAGACCTTCGCGGAGCGCGGGTTCATCCACTTGGATAATCTGAATACCGGCATCTTCAAGCGCTTTTACTTCTTTTCTGAGGGCAAGCCCGATCTGGAAGGCGATTTCTTTTCTTGAAATATCCACACGCGGGAATGACCAGTTTAAGATGGTGACAGGTCCCGTCAGCATGCCTTTCATGTGTTTTTCCGTCAGCGATTGGGCGTAGACCGTATCTTTTACCGTCATCGGTTCGATAAATTCGACATCTCCGAAAATGACAGGCGGACGTACGCAGCGTGAACCGTAAGACTGCACCCATGCATATTTCGTAAAGGCGAATCCGGCCAGTTTTTCACCGAAGTATTCGACCATATCCGTCCGCTCAAATTCTCCGTGAACGAGCACGTCTAAGCCGATTTCTTCCTGAATGTCAACCCAGCGCTTCGTTTCCGCATTAATAAAGGCTTGGTACTGTTCATCCGTCCAATCTTTTTTCCGCCATTTTTGCCGTGCGCTCCGCACCTCGGCAGATTGAGGGAAGCTTCCGATTGTCGTCGTCGGCAGAAGAGGAAGACCGAGTGATTCATTCTGCAGCGCCAATCGTTCTTCAAAGCTTGCCGGACGGGAGAAGTCTTTTTCCGTCAGCTGATTCAGCTCTTCTTTTTGAGCTGAGTTCGCTCCTGTTGCGAATGCTTTTAAAGCCTTAAGTGCCGCTTTTGATTCTTCGATCTGCTCACTGACGGCCGCTTTGCCGGACAGAAGCCCTTCTTTTAAGACGCCGAGTTCCGCCAGTTTTTCTTTAGCGTATGACAGGCCGTTCAGCAAATCCTTTTCAAGATGCTCGTCAGGGTGTTTCGCCACCGGCACGTGCAGAAGGCTGCTTGAAGGCTGAATCCATAACTCCTCAACATCAGCGTGGCTGAGGATATCCAAAGCCGCATCAAGGCGTTCTTCAACATCAATTTTCCAAATGTTCCGGCCGTCGACCACACCGGCTGCCAGCACTTTATCTTTCGGGAAGCCGTGCTTTTTCAATTGCTCAAGGTTTCTGCCTTTATCATGCACGAAATCAAGTCCGATTCCCTGTACAGGATAAGAAACGAGTTCTTCATATGCATCAACCGAATCAAAGTATGTCTGCAGGAGGACATTCAGCCCTGAGAGCTCTTTTGTGATCGCTTCATAGAGGTCTTTGGCGGCGCGGACGTCTTCAGAAGAAGCTGTCACAAGGGCAGGCTCATCAATCTGAACCCATTTGACGCCTTCTGCTTCAAGTTCTTTCAGCAGCTGCACATAAAGAGGAACAAGGCGTTTTTGAATCGCTTTCGCTTCTGATTCTTCGTATCCTTTCGCAAGCGTGACGAATGTATACGGACCGACGATGACAGGTTTCGTTTCCGCTCCGAATTCTTCTTTGATCCGGCGGTAGTCATCAAGCTGTTTATTTCTCGTCAGACGGAATTCAATGCTTTCGTCATATTCAGGAACGATGTAATGGTAGTTGGTATTGAACCATTTCGTCATTTCACTGGAAACGGCGTCTTTTACACCGCGGGCAATCGCGAAATATGTATCAACGGTATCCGTGATGCTGCGGAATCTCTCCGGAATCCAGTTAAAGCTGACGGCGGTATCAAGCACATGGTCATAATGGGTGAAATCAGAGACCGGCACGATATCGATATGTTGGTCAAGCTGGGTTTTGACAGCTGATAAGAATAAGCCGTCAAGCTCTTTAAGAAACGTTTCTTTATCAGTGTTTCCTTTCCAATAAGCCTCAAGTGCTTTTTTCCATTCTCTGTTCAAGCCGATTCTCGGAAAACCGAGGTTCGAAGTTTTGATTGTTGTCATTAAGTCTCCTCCTTTAAGTGAGATGTAACAAAAAAGCCTCTTTCTCATGAGAGAAAGAGGCTTTAACTTCAAAATGCAAGCCTCTCTTATCTCTCAGATCACGTCTGATGGAATTAGCACCGTGCCTTATGAGACAATTGTCTCGGCGCAAAAATCACGCGCCCCATTTCACAATGGAATTACGGTCGGTTGCTGTTGGGGTCAAAAGGCCAATCCCTCGCCCAACTCTCGATAAGAGAAAGTATTTCAATTTTTTTGAAAAGTTACATCATTTGTTGGTTATCTTATCAGCTTATTCAGATCACTGTCAATAGAAAATCTCACAATTTAAAAATTGGTGATGTGACAAACTGATCAATCATTATACGAGAAAAATATCAGAAAGACAGCAGCTGCGCCTGTTCGGCTCTTTCCATCAGCACTTCAGGCGCGTCTAAATACAGAAATCCGTTCCCGGCCAATGTTTTGGCGATGTCCAAAGGAAGGGTCCGCCGCACGAGCTGGGCGTAGACTTCAGCCTCAGAAAGCGTCCGCTGAAACGCGTCCTGTTCAAGCCCTTTTATTAAGGCAAGCGCTCCGCTCACATGCGGGGCGGCCATTGAAGTGCCCGTCAGCTTCCCGTATTTATGGTTGGGAAGGGTGGAGAGAATATTTTCTCCCGGAGCCACCAGGTCAATCTCTTTATTGGCGTTTGAAAATTCAGACGATTTACGGGCGATTGAGACTGATCCGACTGCGATTACTTCGTTGTAAGCGGCCGGATATGACAGTTCCTCTGTACGCTCGTCTCCGTCGCCTTCGTTTCCTGCCGCGCAAACGACCAGAACACCGCTGTTTACCGCATTTGTGACGGCTTCTTTCAATTCAGGCACATCGTTCGGCCCGCCGAGTGACATGGAAATAATGTCCGCCTTTTGTTCAACGGCGTAGTTGATGCCGTTAATGATCCATTCGTATTTGCCGCTGCCGTTTTGACCGCCGAGAACTTTAACGATTAAAAGGCTTGCTTCCGGCGCGACACCCGAAATTCCGCCGTTTGAATCATTGGCGGCAATCGTTCCGGAAACGTGTGTCCCGTGTCCGTTGTAATCGGAAATCACGTCTTCTTTGCCTGCGTCATCATCGGTGAAGTTTTTCCCGCCGACAATCCGGTCTTTCAAATCAGGATGATTGATGTCGCAGCCTGTGTCAAGCACCGCGATTTTAATATCCTTGCCTTTAAACCCTTTTGCCCACAACTCTGGCGCCTTAATCACTTTAATCCCCTCAGGAAGCTCGTTCACATCCATGATCTGTTCATCCGTGACATAAGGAATCAAATGCATTTCACCATTCATAAAAAAGCCCTCCTTTTTTATGCTTGCGAGTGGATACAAGGGTGTTGCTACTATTTTATGGCAGAGCATGCCGGCCGGAAAGAGTCATTTGAAGCATTTTCATAAAAAAGGCGTAATCTATCGTACTAAAAAATTTCAAATAAATGGATAGTTTAACAGCTTTCATTTTCATTCATGACCCGCTGACGCTATAATTGGAAATGGGAAAGGAGAAGAGATATGAAGATAAGTGAAGCATTATACAGCTATTTTTCAGAACAAGTGGATCAAATTGCGAAAGAGTGGATCGAAACGATGGAAGATTCGGATCCTAATTCGATTTATTCTTTGACAAATCCCGTCATCACAGAAGAACTGACGGAGCAGGATAAAGAATTTTACCGGCATATTAATAAAATGTATATCATGCCGGAAAAAGAATTTTTAGAAGAGTTCGAGCGGTGGGTGATTGAGCTTGCGAAAGACCAGAAGCATCTGGATACTCCCGTCCAGTATGTGGTCCGTGAATTCATGAGAAACCGGAGACTATACATCAGTTATTATGATGCGTTTGCCGATAAACATGAATCTTCGTTTGCTCAGGGAGAAAGGAAGAAATGGGAGAATTTAATTGCACAAGTATTTGATTTTACGATTTACACGTTTGTCGATCATGCTGAGCATAACTCAAAAATGCAGCTGAATGCGCAAAGAGAAATGATTTTGGAGTTAAGCTCGCCGGTTATCACGCTGAGCAAACGGACGGCGCTGCTGCCGCTTGTCGGCGATATTGACACGGAGCGCGCCAAATTCATTCTTGAAAATACGCTGAGCACATGTGCAAAACGGCTGATTGAACATCTGTTAATTGACCTGTCGGGTGTAGTGGTTGTCGATACGATGGTGGCGCATCAGATTTTTAAATTAATTGAGGCGCTGAAATTGATCGGCGTCACGTCCACTTTATCCGGAATCAGGCCGGAAATCGCTCAAACCGCCGTACAGCTCGGCATTAATTTCTCAGATATTACGGTCAAGTCCAATCTCGCTCAGGCTCTCAATTATCATCAATAACATACATAACAAAACAGGCTGCCGAATCACTCCGGCGGCCTGTTTTTATACAAACAACAATGAAATGAGCCAGCTTGCGCCGAATAACAGAAGCACGAGCAGGAAAAAGCACCAGTCGGCGCGGCGCACAGTAACAGTTCTGTAAAACGTGCGGTTTCGGCTCCCCGTAAAGCCTTTAGATTCCATCGCGATCGCCGTGCGTTCCGCCTTTCTGATTGCGCCTGCCAATAGCGGAATGGTGAAGCGCCTGAAGGCGGAGAGCTTTCCTTTCAGCCCGGAATCAGACGCCGCACCCCTGATTCTGTGCGCCTGCCGGATGATCAGGATTTCATCTTTCAGAAGAGGGAGAAACCGGAATCCCGCGATAACGCCGTATGCAAGCTTGGGCGGCAGCTTACACTGCTGAATCAGACTGAGCATGAACAGAATCGGATCGGTTGTAAAAAGAAACATCATCGACAAAGCGGAAAAACATAAAATACGAAACGCGATAGAAATCCCGAGCGCCGCATTATCACTGTTGACGGCAATCGGCCCGAGCTTAAACAGCAGATTGCTTCCGGTTGTCGGGACGTTTCCGAATACGGCGGCTGTCCATAAAGAACCGAAGGCCAGAATGACAAACGGAATCGTGAACAGCAGCCATTTTTTCAGCGGCACACGCCCCGCCGAGAGGACGCCTCCCGCAATGATGATATAAAACAAAGCAGGGGTGTACGGATTATAAATAAACGACAGCATAATGACGCATAACAATACAGCCGCCGCCTTTATTGACGGGTTAACAGCCTCCAGCCGCAAGTTCATTTCTCCGCCTCCTGTCGTGTTTCATCCATTCATACCGCAGCGGCAAAGCCAAATGTGCCTGCTCGGCGATCCCGATGTTATCAGAAAACAAAGCGTCGGGAGTTCCCCGGAATACCAGTTTCGTGCCGCAGAGCACAAGGATCGTGTCGGCATAATCCGAGACGAGTTCCATATCGTGTGTCACCATCAAAACAGCCGTTCCTTCCTTTTGAATCTCACGGAGCATTTGCATACACTCCTGCGCCGTTTTGGCATCCTGTCCGAAAGTCGGTTCATCAAGCATCAAAACGTTCACATTGTGCATAAGCATCGTCGCGACGCTGAGCCGGCGTTTTTGTCCTTGGCTTAAAGAAAACGGATGCTGTGAGGCATGGCGTCTCAAGCCGAATCGGGTTAACAGCTGAAGAGCTTTCTCCTTTGCGGCTCTGTTGCTTTCAAAACCGAACATCAGCTCTTGAATGACGGAATCTGTGACAAACTGGTGTTCAGGATTTTGGAAAACATATCCGATCTGTCGCCGCAGCTCTTTTTCAGAATAGGAATCAATCGGTCTGCCGTCTATTTTGATGTCTCCGCCCAGCGGACGGATGAGCTTGGCCGCGGCAGAAAGGAGCGTGGATTTTCCTGTTCCGTTAGGGCCGGCAATCGCGGTGATTGATCCTTTTTTTACGGAAAAGCTCACATCCTGAAAAATGACGTCTGCTCCTCTTGAGAATGACAGCTCGTGAACGCTCAGCGCGTCTTCTGCCGAAAGCGCGGCGGGCCGGGGTTCGGGCAGAGATGGTACAGGTTCGTGAAACAGATTTTCTTTACACAATGTAAAAGGAATGCTGACGTGCTCCTGCAATGAGATCACACGCGGAATCGGAATGCCGAGCTGCATCAGCTCTTCAATCTTGGTTTCAAAGATAACGTCCGTCTCTCCGTCCATCACCTTCTGACCCGTTTCGTCAAGGACAATTGTCCTATCCATCCACGGCGCCCAGTGATCAAGCTGATGTTCGATAACGAGAAGGCCGAAGCCTTTTTTTGCTTGAAGATCTTTGATCAGCCGCACTAATTCACGTGCGGAATATGGATCAAGCTGTGCCGTCGGTTCGTCCAAAATAATGAGTTCCGGTTCCATCGCAATGATACAGGCAAGCGCCACTTTTTGTTTTGAACCGCCTGACAGAGAAGCGATCGCTCGCGTTTTCAGATGAGTGATCTCTAATTTTTCTAAAACGTCATCGATAATCGCGTCCATATCTTCTTTTGTATATTGCAAATTTTCCAGACCGAAGGCGATTTCATCTTCAACCGACAGCATGCAAAACTGCTGGTCCGGATCTTGAAACACGACGCCGATGGATCTGGCGGCGGGTTCTGTCAGATGTGAAAGAGGTGTTCCGTATAAAGAAACGGTTCCCGATTGAACCCCATCGCATGCTTCCGGGTACAGACCGTTTAAACAGAGAGCGAGCGAGCTTTTGCCGCATCCGCTCGGCCCGAGCAATAAAGCCCGCTCTCCTTTGCGGAGCTGAAAGGACACGTTTTGAAAAATCGGCTTTTCATCCTGATCATAAGAAAAGGTAAGACAGCTGGCCGATAGAAGGGGTTCAGATGCCTGCATCTTGGTTCACCTGTTTCTTTTTCTTCTTGAATTGTTTTCCGAGCGCCATGCCGTTCAGCACTCCTGTGTAAGCCAGCGCATCACTGATTGCTTTGCCGAGAAGGCCGGCAAGAAGCGCACCTGAGACCAGACGGATGAGAAGCATGACGGCTAATAAACCCGGATTCAAAACAGAGTATCCGGAAACGAACAAGTCATAAATGAAGCTTGTCACAGAAGACCCCATACCGGATAAAAGAAGCACGGGCAGGGTATACACCCGCCAGCGTGTCGCTAAAAAGACCGCTTCCGCACCGATTCCCTGTGCGATCCCGATCAGAATCACCATCGGTCCTGACGGATTTCCGAGTAAGCACTCCACAAACGCGGCGATGATTTCAGAAACGAGAGCCGCTCCCGGTTTTTGAATAATGTACGCGGCAATCACCGAGACGATAAACCAGATACCGTAAATCGGTTCATAACTCATCCGGCCGAAAAATCCTGCCGCTATATTGCTTGCATGAGTTGATACTAAATAAATGACAGCAAATACAACACTGATGACGGACATGACGACAATTTCTCTCATTTTCCAATTTTTCATTGTGATCTCCTGCTTTCTTATCGGATAGTTGTTTGTATGAAAGAGTTGATTTTACGAAAGACGATTGATCGTAAGTTTCATATTGCGGTGTCCTCCCCCGTTTTTTAATGGAAAATAAAAAACTGCATATCCGAGGGAATATGCAGCAGCAGAACGAAAACGCATGGGGAAAAACCCTGCGCTCCGGTCAATCTGCACTTCCCCACGCTGGTATTATCCAGATCGGGTTATAAGGGATCAAAACACGCTTGCCGCATGTTTTATCTCAGCCGATAACAGCACCCCTAGTGCGTTTCCTATACAGTTTTTTATGATGACATCATCATAGTTGATCATGTCTGATTTGTAAACAGCCTTTCTCCGAACAGAGTTTGGAATCGGACCGGAGGATCATTCATAAAGATAAGAAGACCCCTTTTGATCAAAAGGAAACGGAGGACATCTATGTTTGTTCATACAGTCCAGTCTGGCGACTCGTTATTTTCCATCAGCAGAAAGTACGGATATCCTGTTGACAGCATCAGAAGTGTCAACGGGCTTGAGGAAACGAATATCGTGCCGGGGCAGGCGCTTTTAATCCCCATTAATGAATATACGGTTCAGCCGAATGATACGTATGCCGTTATCGCAGGTAAGGCTTATGTGCCGCAGATGCAGCTGATGCAGGCAAACCCGGATATTCCGCCGAACCGGCTGCGGACGGGTATGAAAGTGAAGATCCCTGATATCTCTAACTATCTTGCGGGAACCCTGCAATTTTATGTCATTCGGACGCCTGAAGCGGATAGAGAGCTCATTAATGATTTTGCGCCGTATTCTTCGGCGATTTCTTTGTTTGAATATCATTTCGGCCCGAACGGAGATATCATGAACGATTTAAACGACAGAACCGCAATAGAAACCACATGGCAGAACAGAGTGCGCCCGCTTGCCGTCATTACGAATCTGACAGAAGGGGGATTCAGTCCGGAATTAGCCCATCAAGTGCTGCAAAATCCGGCGGCAAGAACGAATCTCGTCAACAATATCGTCTCCTTAACCGTAAGAAAGGGATACGGCGGTGTAAATATCGATTTTGAACGGGTCAGAGAAGCTGACAGGGATCTCTTCACAGGATTTCTCCGGCAGTTAAAAACCCGGCTTTCAGAGCATCAGCTCGCGTTAACGATATCGGTTCCGGCGAAAACAAGTGATGCAGTGCCGTGGCTGAGGGGATATGATTACGGCGGAATCGGAGCCGTCGTCGATTATATGTTCATTATGGCGTACGACTGGCACCACGCCGGCAGTGAGCCGGGACCCGTGGCGCCTTTAACAGAGGTCAGGCAAACGATCAATTTTGCCATCAGCAGGGTGCCGAGAAGAAAAGTGATTCTCGGTGTTCCGCTGTACGGGTATGATTGGGTGATTCCGTACCGTCCGGGAACGATCGGATCCGCCATCTCCAATCAGCGCGCCATGGAAACGGCGATGAAGCATCAATCAATGATCCGTTATTCCCAGCAGGAGCGTTCCCCTTACTTCCGGTATACTGATGAAAATGGAAGAACGCATGAAGTGTGGTTTGAGGATGTACGGAGCATGAGTGAAAAAATGGTACTCGTTCGGGAGTTCGGACTGCAGGCGATCGGCGCGTGGCAATTAACGCTCGGTTTCAAACCGGGCCCGTGGCTGCTTAGGAACTTTTTCACGATCCGAAAAATATAGCTGCATGTCCCGCCCCGCAAGTGATTTTTTCTTTCCTATGATAACGGAGCTTCTTTTGGACAATCTAAAATTGAAAAGGAGGTCTGTCATATGAAGAAAAGGGAAGAGCAGTATATCAACGAGGCTGAGTATGTACCGCACCCGACGAAAGAAGGGGAATACGCGCTCATGCTGCATGAATCCTATCATTTCCTTTCAGAAGAGGATGAAAGCGATTTGCCGGAATAAGGGTTTTATGCCTTTATTCCGTTTATTTTATAGGCATGTGCTGAAATCACAAATTTAAGGTTGACACATTCCTTTTTTTTCTGTAATCTCAGTGTGTCAATTCAAATAAGAACTTCGTTAGGTGAGGCTCCTGTATGGAGATACGCTGCTGCCCAAAAATGTCCAAAGACGCCAATGGGTCAACAGGAATCATCGACATAAGGTGATTCTTAACGCAGCTGGATGGCTGTCCTATGCCATACAGTGCTAAAGCTCTACGATTGGAGGCCCCGCACGTTTATTTGCCGTGCTTGTTTTCGCCTTCATATCGGAAGGTTTTTTTTATGCCTCAAAACGTACACGACTGAGCATGATAAGGAGGTGCGGAGTATGGATTCTCCCCATTCGAGTATGTCAGAAGAAGTACCCATATACAGCCAGATAACCAGTGACGACATGATGAGGAGACAAACCGCCGCACTTCCCTTGACGGACGGCGCGTCTCCGTAAAGGAGGTACGAGTCCCGATGGTCCAAAACATGACCTATGACGAACTCATATTACGCATTATCATTTTATTGCGGGACGGAAAAATAAAAGAATTCCGAAACATGATAGATGAGCTTCAGCCCTATGACATGGCATTTTTATTTAAAGAAATGCCGGAAAAGCACCGGGCCCGCTATCTGTCATATATGACGGTTGATGACATCACCGACATGATCGGAGAGCTGGAGCGGGAATTTCAGCTTGCCGTTTTGCATAAAGTCGGTAAAACGAAAGCCACTCTCGCAATGAATAAAATGGATAACGACGATCTCGCCGCATTGCTGGAAGAGATGGATGAAGAACTGAAAGAACAGCTTTTATCCAGTATGGAGGCTGAGGAATCAAAGGCCGTACAGCTTTTGATGAACTATCCGCAAGAATCGGCGGGCCGGATGATGACGAACCGCTTCGTCTGGATTCCGCAGCATTATACAGTAAAAGATGCGGTCGTGAAGCTGAAAAGCTTTGCGGAAATCGCAGAATCAATTAACTACTTGTACGTGATTAATGACAGCAAGCAGCTTGTCGGGGTGCTCTCTTACAGAGATTTAATTCTCGGCGAGCCTGACGATAAAGTGCAGGATCTCATGTTTACGCGTGTCATCTCGGCCGGGGTGCTCCAAGACCAGGAAGAAGTCGCCCGGCTGATCCAGCGGTATGACTTTTTAGCCATTCCCATCGTGGAAGAAAATAATGTGCTTGTCGGTATTGTCACTGTCGATGATATTATTGACGTCGTGATTAAAGAAGCCGATGAAGATTACGAAAAGTTCGCAGCCTCCGGTAAGGCGATTACATTTGATACGAAAGCATACGTGGCGGCGTACCGACGTTTGCCGTGGCTCATTCTGCTTTTGTTTATCGGATTGATTTCCGGAAGCATTCTGAATTATTTTGAAGATACATTGCAAAAAGTAGTCGCCCTCGCGTTTTTCATGCCGATGATCGCGGGAACGACGGGTAATACAGGCACACAGTCACTCGCCGTCGTCATCAGAGGACTGGCTAAAGAAGAAATGAATAAAAAAACCATTTTTAAACTGATTTTCCGTGAATTAAGAACCGGTATCTACATCGGCATCGTCTGTGCGATCGCGATAACGATTGTCGCAACCGTCTGGCAGAAAGACTTAACGCTCGGTTTTGTCGTCGGTTCATCGCTGCTTGCAACGTTGATTATCGGTACGATGGCCGGAACGATCGTCCCTATTATTCTTCATAAACTGAACATTGACCCGGCGATTGCGTCAGGCCCGCTGATTACGACGCTGAACGATATTTTGTCCTTATTAATTTATTTCGGCATTGCAACTGCATTTCTTCATGCTTTATAAAAAAAGTCCGTCTCACAGGAGGCGGACTTTTTTGATCAGCGGTTTTTATACTTAAAATGAGCATTAAGCTGTCCTTCCAGCATTTTTTTGCGGAGCTGCGGGTCGTTTTTGAGAGCCTGTTCTTTTTTCCGCATGTCTTTTAAAATCTCAGCCGTCTGCACGCCGTCTTCCCGCTTGTTGGCAATATCCATCAGCCGCTCAACGTCCGCGAAGGAATACTTTCTCGTTCCCCGTGATGATCGCTGCGGGTAGATTAATTTCCGTTCTTCATAGTATCTGATCTGTCTGACTGACAATCCGGTTAATTCGCTTACAATGCCGATCGAGATTACTTTTTTATCTTTGTAAGATTGTTCGTCTGTCGTCATTTTTCCACCCCTGGATGTCTTTTACTCATATTATATAAGAAAAAAAGAGAAAAAACCTGACGCTTGTCAGGTTTTCTGACGCGAAATAGAAAATTTTAGAAAAAAAGCGGCAGAAAAATTGACAAGGTTAATGCATGGTCCTGTGCCCCGTTTTATTCTGTATTATACAGACACAATGAGGAGGAAGGATAGGAATGGAGAAAGAAAAAGCGGTTTCGCTGGCAAAAGAAATCATTGAATTAGATATGAAACGCGATGAAATGCTGGAGGCGTTCATGGAGCTTGCCGGGGAACACGCTTTTCCGCTGCTCAGAGCCGTCCAGAACGGTCTTTACCGAAAAACATCATAATCTACAGAAGTTTTACAATGGCTTTATACGTCTTTGATATAAAAGCGTTATTCTGATCATAGAATAACGGAAAACAAAGGAGGCCGTCATGAGTCGTTTGCTTCAAAATGCATTGGACAAAGAGAGAAACCATTATTCCAAAAAGCTTCTGCAGATCGGAGTCTATACGAAAGAAATACTCAATTCCATGACAATTACGGAGCTGAGAAAGGAATACGCGTATTTTTTTCGGAACATTCCCTATAAAGAACGGAACCCTTATACAAATTAAATGATGTATAAGGGTATTTTTTTATATAAAAAAGAAGGAATTCTGAAAAACGGCACGAATAGAATATAAAACAAAGAACGACTCTTATGAATTGTAAGGGTTTACATTATTTTTTTATAAAAATCTTAAATACGGGGTAGATATGATGAGATTATCATTTAACGAAGAAGAAGTGATGCGTTCGATGAATTTGTACAAAGTTTTTGCAAGGGCTTTCAAGAGTGTGTCTGAACACAGTATCCGCGACAGTAAAGAACACGGTTTTAATCCGACTGAATTTGCCGTTTTGGAGCTGCTCTATACGAGAGGACCGCAAAAGCTTCAGCAAATCGGGTCGCGTCTTTTGCTTGTCAGCGGGAATGTCACCTATGTCATCGACAAGCTTGAAAGAAACGGGTTTTTGGTCAGAGAACAAGACCCGAAGGACAAACGGTCTGTTTACGCCCATTTAACTGATAAAGGAAACGAGTATTTGGATAAAATTTATCCGATTCATTCATTGAGAATTGCGAGAGCGTTTTCAGGACTTATGCCTGAGGAACAGGAACAGCTGATAGCCTTACTGAAAAAAGCGGGAATTCACAGCCAGCATTTGCTTTTCCGTTAAAAGAAAGCGGATACAGACACTCTTCTTCACGAAGAGTGTTTTTTTTATGTTCCGGACAGTAGAGCCTGACGCGGTTTTTGCATAAGCTGATACAGGGCGGCATCATTATTTACCAATCATAATGTGACATGCCCCATGCCAAAATATGAGGGTGCTTTGAATATAAAGAAGGTGAACATGTGAGAAGCTGTCTGCTGTCTATATGGTACTTACTTGATCCGCTTTATTTCTTCTTTACCCGGCTGACGCTGATTGATAAACGGCAATCGAATGTATTCCGCGTCCGTTTGACTAGATATAAAGGAAAAGAAGTCATCCTGAGCGACGGAACCAGAATTAAAAAAAACGACGTGTTAGTTAAGATTCATCTTCATAATGTCAAACTCCTGAAAGAGCTGCAGCCTATTGAAAGCGCGGTCAGAAGGGGGATTATGCTATATCAGAAGGTATATCAATCCATGCCTCATTTAGCGGATTATATTAACCAGCATAACCGGAAAGACGAGATTAAGGGAGTCGTCGGCATTACAATGCTTCATAAAGGAGCGGCGAGACTCGGTTTTGATGTGATAAAACCGTCCAGCGGCTGCTACAGGCTGTTTAAGAAAGCGGCCCATATTCCCATTTTATACTTTACTGCAAAACAGCTCACCCTCAAAAACATTCCTTACTCCTGCTATTTATTTATTTCCAAAGAAAAATTGATGTGCACGTATCAGACTGAAAAGAGCTGACAAAAAGCGTCAGCTCTTTCTCTTGATTTGCTCAAGCACGATTGAAAGCGGGCCGTCCTGCGGATTCCGGTAAAAATCATAAAACGGATCTCCCTCTGTCCTGACGCGGTTCACTACTGTATCGATCGTATAATCATCAGGTGTTAAAGAGGAGTTGACTTCGCTCCAATAAAGGGGAGCCGCAACCGTTCCCAATTCGTTGCCCCGGGTCGAATAGGGGGCGATAATGGTTTTCCCTTCGGCATGCTGCAAATAATCTAGGTAGAGCCTGCCGTTTCGGTTTTTGATAAACCGCTCTGTCGTAAAAAGATCCGGGCGCGTCCTGACGCAATAATCGGCGATGAGCATTGTGAACGCACGGGTTTCTTCATAGGTGAATGCTTCCGGTGAAAGCGGGATGTAGAGCTGAATGCCTTTATTTCCGGAGAGCTTCGGGAATGACGTCATGCTGAATGAGTCAAACAGCTGTTTCAGCACATGCGCAGCCTCCACTGCCATGGGAAAATCATTCCTTGACGGAGGATCAAGATCAATGACGATTTCTGCGGGCCTTTCAGAATGCACTGTCTGAAACGGAACGTGAAATTCAAGCGCCAGCTGATTAGCCAGCCATAGAAGTGACGGTATGCTGCTGCATACGATGTGCTCGTGGCTCCCGTCAAACACGCTTGAGACAAAGTCCGGCGTGTAGTCCGGTTTGTTTTTTTGAAAAAAAGATTCGCCAGGCGCGCCGTGCGGATAACGGATCACCGTGACGGCCCGATCTTTAAGAAAGGGCATAAGAAAATCGCTCATTTTCACCATATAACTAAGGAAATCTGCTTTCGTTTTTTCATGTTTTTTAAAAACGATCTTATCCAGGCTTGTGAACTGCAGCTTCGGCGGCAGCGTTTTAGAGCGGAGGATAAGCTGCTGATACGTGCATTCCGTCCAATCCATTTCAAACTGAAAAGAAACAAAAGATACTTCACGCAGCGTGTCCTGCATTATGGTTAAATACTGCACGGTCATGCAGATAGAAGGCTCAAGTGTATACTCGCCGCTTTTTTGTTTTTTTCCGTAGGTCTCCATAATGGTTCTGACGGCGTTTTTTTCTTCCGCCTGCATTCCGTGGGAAACGGAAGCGATCGGGACGACGGTGCCGCCTTTTAAAACAGAGGCCGTCACATACCCGTTCTTCGGATTGAATCCGGTTAATAGCACGTGAGCCGTTTTCATATGTTTATACTTCTGCCAGTCGGGAGACCGTTTATTTTCCGACCAGCCGCTGGAAGCCCTTTTGGCTACGATACCTTCTCCGTCATGGCGGACGACCTTGTCCCAAAGCGCATCAAAGTCAGTGTGCTCCGGAATGTATTGAATCGCTTCTTCCGCTAAGTGATGAGGGCAGGCGGGAAGATTTGCTTCTTTAAGCAGCTTGGAAAGGGCGCGCTTCCGTTTCACATACGGTAATGAGACGGTGCCGGCGCCTTCCAGAACGAGGAGATCAAATGCCAGAAAGCGGCACGGCCGTCTATCAGCGGTGCTTTTAATTGCTTCGGTCCGTTTTAAACGTCCGCGGATTTGAAGATGCTCAAAGTCCGCCCTGTATGGATTGATTAAATAGACAAGCTCTCCGTCAAGCGTAATGGGGAACCTGTCTTTCATGTGCTGAAAACACCGGGCCGCAAAAGCCGTGATTTCCGGAAATTGATTCGTCAGCGTCTGTCCGTTTCTGCTGGTTAATGTAACGCCGTTTTCGTCTATGCGGAGAAGACAGCGGAATCCGTCATATTTTACCTCATAGCGCCACTCACTGCCTTCAGGCGGTACAGAGGTCAAAATCGGCTGCATCGTCAGCGCCATGATTAAGACGTTCCGGCTTTTTGTCTGGTCGTCTTCTGCTTTTTGCCTCCGCCGCCAGCTGACGCTGTGTCTTTTGTCCGTGCCGGTGCAGCCTGTTCGCGATTCGGCCGCTTCGTCCGGTCAATGCTTGCCTGAAGCGCGCTGACAAGATCAATGACATCTTCTCGCGGGCCGGCAGGAGCAGGTGTCACGCCCGCTTCTTCATGTTCGAGCTTATCGTTAATTTTGGCGAGAAGGGCTTTCCGGTATGTGTCTTCGTATTGTTCCGGGTCAAACTCGGTTGTCAGCTCATTAATTAACGTGATCGCCGTCTGCAGCTCTTTTTCATTAACGGCTGTCTGCTCAGGAACGCCCGGCACATGTCCGGCATTTCTGACTTCATCCGGATAATGAATGGATTCCATCACGATGCAGTTGTCATACACGCGAAGAATCGCAAGCTGCTGTTTAGAGCGGATCGTAATGGAGGCAATCCCGATTTTACCCGTCGTCCTCAGCGCTTCCCGCAGAAGTGTATAGGCTTTTGTGCCGTTATCTCCCGGCCCGACATAATATGATCGGTTAAAATAAATCGGATCAATTTCCTGCAGCTGGACAAAGTCAACAATCTCAACCGCTTTTTCTTCATGTTCCTGTTTTACGTCTTTCAAGTCTTCGTCAGTCATAATGACGTATTTCCCTTTTACATACTCATAGCCTTTCACGATTTCATCAGGCTCCAGACTCTTTTCACATCCGGTGCAGATTTTTTCGTATTTAATCGGCGCATGGTCTTCTTTATGAAGACTGCGGAATTTTATATCTTTATCTTCAGTGGCCGCAAAGAGCTTGACCGGGATATTGACGAGGCCGAAACTGATCGAACCCTTCCACATCGTGTGCATGAATAAAAACTCCTTTTTGTCTTTATTGTGGATAAACGGGTCCGTTCCATGTGTAGCAACTTATGGGTGATGCGGCGCTTCATGGAGCGGCTGTTCCATTTCCTCATGCGGTAATGGCCGGCTGAAAAGGAAATCGCATTCTTATTCATCTATTTACAATCAGTGAATCGGTAAGTTCTTTAAAGCGCTGAAGTCCCCGAAAATCATCAATGATAATCAAAAAGAGTATACAGAATCATTCCCCGGGAAATGCCCACGCATTTCCATGTAGTGACTGAGAGAATTTCCCGCTCCCATAAAACAGATTCGGTGATGGCAAAGATCCCGGCAAAACGCACTGCCCATATGAACTGAATTCCGGTCAGCCGCCGCTTACCGCGAAGGGTAACTTTTCCGGAGATCTTAAGTGATGTAACCGCCGCCAGGAGCAATCAGGAGAAAGGCGGGATGTTGTATTGCGCATGTCATTCCCTCCTTGCTATACCGATCCGAAACGACTCACATTTATAAAGGGCATGTCTAAAAGATATTTCAGCCTCAAGGTTTTGTGTTAAAATCATTCTTAAGTTTCAGAATATAGACGTAAGCCGGGAGTGATAGATCATCGAAGATTTCATCATATCAATAATTGAAGCGTTTAAAAGCTTATCTTACGCCGGAATTTTTTTGGCGCTCAGTATAGAATTCATCCCGGCGGAAATTGTTCTTCCGCTTGCGGGCTATTGGGTCTCAAAAGGGGATATGACGCTTGCCGGAGCCGTGTTTGCCGGTTCACTCGGCGGTGTTTCAGGTCCGCTTGTCTTATATGGGATCGGCAGGCTGGGCGGTCGGCCGTTTTTGCTGAAATATGGAAAGTATATATGGATAAAATCCGAATCCCTGGAGAAATCAGATGATTTCTTTCAGAAGCACGGAGGTTTGGTAGCGTTCATCGGCCGTTTTATACCGGGGGTCAGGACGCTGATTTCTTTGCCGTGCGGCATTGCAAAGATGAATATCTGGGTGTTCTCTCTCTATACATATGCAGCGATGCTGCCGATTACATTTGCTTACGTATACCTCGGAATGAAACTCGGGGAAAATTGGAAAAGCGTCGGTTCCATTCTCGATCAATATACGCTGCCGCTAGGTATATTCATTGTGTTGCTTCTCGTTCTTTGGATGTTTTTGAAGAGAAGAAAACAGCGGATCAAAACAGAAAAAATTTCTCAATTTGTTAAAAAAGTTAAGCGTTGACAAATGATGAAACAGGCTTTATCATGAGCGTATAAACAAATATTTCTTGAAATCCCAAAGGGGAGTAGCGTCCGGATATTCCGGAAACAAAGTCGTCAATTCATGGATCATATCCATCGGCTTTGTTGGCATGCCAATCATTCATGTCTAGCAAGACCTTTGCCTTATATCGGCAAAGGTCTTTTTTGCGTAAAAAAACCGCCGGTATAAGCTCGGATGATAGAAAAAAGAAACGGAGGGAATGGATTGGACTTTGCATTATTATTGGAGTATGGATGGGTTCTTCTCGTTTTAATCGGGCTGGAAGGGATTTTGGCGGCGGATAACGCGCTGGTGATGGCTGTGATGGTGAAGCATCTTCCAGAAAAACAAAGGAAGAAGGCTTTATTTTACGGATTGGCGGGCGCATTTATTTTGCGTTTCGGGTCGCTGTTCGCCATTTCATTTCTGGTGAATGTTTGGCAGGTCCAGGCCGTCGGCGCTTTATATCTGTTTTACATTGCGGTCAGCCATTTGCTGAAGCGGTATGTATTCAAAGATAACGCCGGTCAGAAAAAGCAGAAAGAAAGCGGGTTTTGGCAGACTGTCTTGAAAGTGGAGCTCGCAGACATCGCTTTTGCCGTTGACTCCATTTTAGCGGCGGTCGCGCTTGCCGTAACGCTCCCGGGAACACGGCTTCCCGCCATCGGCGGCTTGGACGGCGGTCAGTTTCTCGTTATTTTAGCCGGCGGCGTAATCGGTTTAATCATTATGCGTTTTGCGGCATCAATGTTCGTATCCTTACTGAAAACCAGGCCGGGCCTTGAAACGGCGGCATTTGTGATTGTCGGATGGGTAGGCGTGAAGCTCGCTCTTTATACGTTGGCCCATGAGGAACTCGGTATAATTCCGGCAGATGTCATCCATTCGGCGGCCTGGAAAATCATTTTCTGGGCGGTTCTGGCTGCCATTGCGGTTTGCGGATGGTTTATGTCAGGAGCAAAACAAACAGAGTCCGGCGCGGCATCGGAAAAAAGAGAACACGCGTAAAATGATCAAAAAGGGAGTCTGGCTTTTTAAAAAGCAGGTTCCCTTTTTTGTTTGAAACGCTTACATTTAAGACATATGATAACAATTTTATAACAGCATTGTTACAAAAAACACAGAGAAAACCCCCTTAATTCTGCATGGGGGCACGAAATCATGTATAGTACGTCTTATTGGCTTGTCATAATTGAGACAAATGAAATCGATTTCTCTTTTTCTTCCTTTGCGAATCCCTACTAAATTAGCTATGATTATGAGTAGTTATAGGGAGGAACTGAGGTGAAACCAGTGCTTAGCCTTTTGTTTAAATTGGGAAAAAAGAAGCAAACGCTTGAAACATCTGTTGAAAAAATACAAAAAGGCGACAAAGATCTGCAGAACGATTTAATACAGCAATATAAGCCTTTTATCGCGAAGACGGTTTCATCCGTTTGTAAACGATATATAGATGAAAAAGACGACGAATTCAGCATCGGGCTGATCGCGTTTAACGAAGCCATTGAAAAGTATTCGGCTGAAAAAGGTAATTCGCTGCTTGCATTTGCAGAGCTGATTATAAAAAGAAAAGTGATAGACTATATCAGAAAAGAAGCAAGAACCGCTCAGCATATCAATATGGATGTGCAGGAGGGCGACGATCAGGAATCTTCGCAGAGCCTTATCGAAGCGGAGCTTTCCATTGATGAATACCGCAAACAGATAGAACAGGAACAGCGCCGGGAAGAAATTCTTTTTTTTCAGAAGCAGCTGAAAGAATACGGCCTGTCTTTTAAAGAGCTGCTGGAACAATCGCCGAAGCATACAGATGCGAGGCAGAATGCGATTAAGGTAGCCTACACGCTTGTTGAAAATGAAGAGCTGGCGTCCATTTTGCACCAGAAAAAACAGCTTCCTGTCAAACAGCTGGAGCAGCTCGTGTCGGTCAGCAGAAAAACGATCGAACGGAACCGAAAATATATCATCGCCATGAGTATTATTATTACAGGTGATTATATTTATTTAAAAGATTATCTTAAAGGGGTGTTGCACTCATGAGAAGAGGGATCATAGTAGAGAAAAATAAAAAATTCGTCACGTTGCTAACCCCTGACGGACAATTTTTAAAAACAAAAAATGATCACCGCACTTGTGAAATCGGAGAGGAAATTACGTTCGAAGGCGAAACGCGTATGGGAAGAAGGGCCAGCTTTTTTGATTTTCTGAAACTGCGCCCTTTTAAATTGGGAGTGTTTACGATGACTGCTATTATTTTGTTTATTTTAATTTTGCTCCCGGTTTTTTCTGATAACAAAGCTTACGCGTATATGACGCTTGACATTAATCCCAGCATTGAAATGGCTTTAAACAGCAAATATGAAGTCATTGAACTGACACCGCTGAACCATGACGCCAAACAGGTCATCAGTGACATCGGAGATTGGAAAAGCAGCGATTTTAAGGAAGTCATCAGTAATATTATTACCGATTGCAGCAAGCATGGATATGTAAAGGAATCAAAAGAGATTTTAATTTCCACGGTTTATGAAAATACAGATGACAATACATATAAAAAAGGCGTTAAAAAACAGCTGGCTGACATGACTGAAAAATATAAGGGCACCTACCAGGTACAATCGCTTGAATCTGATATGGAAACAAGAGAAAAAGCAAAACAGGAAGGGATGTCAACAGGCAGCTACATAAGAAGAAACGAAAAGAAAACAGAAGAAAAACAGTCTGAAAAGCAAACCGACGGCAATGAAACAGATCAGAAAGATACCGAAACAGACGCTGATCAAAGCAAGCAGCCGGACACAGAAAAGCCGGCGGCTGATGAAAAGACAGCTCCTGATGAAGAAAAGGCAGCAGAGAAGCCGGAAAACAATGAAACGACGCCCGGCACGGAAGAAGCGAAGCCGGACAGTCAGGACGGCAGTCAGCAAACCGACAAAAATGCAGCTTCCGGATCAGAAGAAAACACACAGAAGGAACAAGATGGGGAAACAGAGCAGCCCCCAACACAAAATCCTCAGGAAAACGGAAATGACAAAGAGCCTAAGCAAAAGTATTACAATCATTACTGGAATCAGCGGAATCATGATCGCAATGAACATTGGGACTCCTATCGGCATCATGAAGATTCATCAGACCGCAGGAATCCGAACGGCTACCGGCACGGAAAGGAGAATGCCGATAAATATCAAAATTCGCCGAGAAGTCCCGGCGAATAAGCTGCATTATTGATTTTTCCCGTTTAATTGTGATTGAGCCTGCTGTACAAGACGTTTTGTCATTTCCCCGCCTACAGAGCCGTTTGCGCGTGCTGCTGTATCAGAGCTAAGGTTCACGCCGAATTCTTGAGCCACTTCGTATTTAAATTGGTCAAGTGCCTGCTCAGCCCCTGGAACTAAGAGTTTATTTCTGCTCGCCATCTTTTTCATCTCCTTTTCTCTGGCAAGATGTGTTTACGCATTTTAGTTTCAAACGGAACGGTATTGATTATGCTGGCAATTGTTGTACAGCAAAAAAACCCGGCGCAGACACCGGGGCGAAGAAGCGTTATGAATTATAATAAATGGCTGGTCATTTTGTAGGCTGAGGCTTGAATATGGAAAGTCAAAACGGAGAGCACCGTGACCGCGATGATGGATCTGATATCGTTCCATTGTCCGCTTCCGAGTTCTTTAAAGCAGCCTTTGAGCTTGTCCGTCTGCTCTTCAACGAGCTCCTGCAGGCTCGTTTCCTTCATCGGCGGGTTTGCCTTATGATGAAGATAATCAATCACTTGGGCGCAGCTTTCATAGTAGCTGATCGGGCTGATGACGTCGTCTGATCTGTCTGTGATCGTGTTAAAAGCGATTTTTAATATGCCGCGTATATGTTCGAAGTCATAAATTGATTTTAAATCACGTACAATGAGAAGGATGACAGCTTGTTCAATTGTATATTTTTTGCCGAGTAAGGGGTGGCCGATTAAATCTTTAATATCGCGCTTCACCCAGTTTTGGACGGCGGTTGATTTTAAAGACGTCAGCTCGCACAGATTTCCCAGCTCGACAATCTCGTTAGTTGAAAGCCCGTATTCCTTTTTCTCTTTTTTTCGTTCGAATCTCGTCAGAAATTCAGGGATATGCAGACGGCTTTCCGCTTCATCCAATGTCATATCCGCTGATTGCAATAAGATTTGGAGAGGAGTTGCGTCTCCTTGGCCTTTTAACGCGTAAAGAAGCCGGACCATATCAGTTCGGGTCAGTTTAAACGTGTTCATGGTTCACCTCTGATTGATTACGTGTTCACTTTCTGATATCACTGAGAATTACATTAACATCATACGTCGAAATTGTTGCATTTTCAAACAGATCATTTATAATTTAATTAAATAAGTTCTTTTGATCTTAAAAAAGACGGAGGTAATTATGGCGAAAAGAATATTTCTGTTTATTTTAACGAACCTTTTGGTCATTACGACAATCGGAATTGTGCTTACGATTATTACAAGCGTTACCGGTGTCGGCTCGTATATACAAAATGGCCGCATTGATCTGATGGCATTGCTCGTGTTCAGTCTTGTCGTCGGTTTTGTCGGTTCTTTTATTTCTCTCGGAATGTCCAGATGGATGGCCAAAACGATGATGGGCGTCCGGGTGTTAAATCCGAAGAAACAGTCACTCAGCTATGAAGAACAGCAATTGGTTGACCGTGTGCACAGATTGTCCCGTGCCGCAGGGATGACGAAAATGCCTGAAGTCGGCATTTATCATTCCCCGGAAGTCAATGCTTTTGCGACCGGACCTTCTAAGCGCCGTTCGCTTGTCGCGGTTTCTTCAGGTTTATTGCAGCAGATGGATGATGCTGCGGTGGAAGGGGTTCTTGCCCATGAAGTCGCACACATCACAAACGGTGATATGGTCACGATGACGCTGCTGCAGGGAATCGTCAATACGTTCGTCGTATTCCTTTCCCGAATCGCGGCATGGGTTGCAAGCCGCTTTGTCAAAGAAGACCTCGCACCGGTCGTGCATTTTATCGCGATGATCGTATTTCAGATTATCTTTTCCATTCTCGGCAGTCTTGTCGTCTTTGCCTACTCGCGGCACAGAGAGTTTCACGCTGACCGCGGCGGTGCAGACCTTGCCGGCAAGGATAAAATGATTCACGCTCTGCGTACGCTGAAGTCTTATACAGGACATGTGAATGAAGAAGACCAGACGGCGGTGCAGACGTTAAAAATTAACGGCAAAAAGCATTCGTCACTGTTCTCCACACACCCTGATCTCGATGAGCGTATCCGCAGGCTGGAAGCAAAATAATAAACAAAACCTCTGACAATCGTTTCAGAGGTTTTTTTGTTTAAAGATCGGCAAATTACATAAGGTAATGAAAAATCTTTCTAAAAAGACCTTTAAAAATTCTCCCAATATCATTAGAATAATTACGTACTACATTTGAGAGGCAGAAGGAACTATCTTATGAAATTAAAACTGAAAAAATTCATACAGATCTTGTCGCCTGCACAGCTGATTGCATTATATTATTTTCTTGCTGTGACGGTGGCATTTATTTTGCTAAGTCTGCCGGCCGCCCACAAACAAGGGGCCAGCTGGTCGTTTATAGACGCGCTGTTTACGGCTGTCAGCTCAGTCAGTGTCACCGGTTTAACGGTCGTCAACACGGCTGATACATTCAGCACGGCCGGGATTGTCATTTTGGCTTTCGTGCTTCAATTCGGCGGAATCGGCATTATGACGCTCGGAACATTCGTCTGGCTCATTATGGGCAAACGGATCGGTCTGCGGGAACGGAAGCTCATTATGGTGGATCAGAATCAATCGCAGTTTTCCGGTATCGTCAACCTGATGAAACAAGTGCTGTTTTTGATTTTATTAATCGAGTTTTTAGGCGGCATCATCTTAGGAACATATTTTTTAACGTATTATGATTCGTTTGAACAGGCGTACTTGCACGGATTCTTTGCGAGCGTCAGCGCCACGACAAACGGCGGTTTTGATATTACGGGAAATTCACTCGTCCCGTTCAGACATGACTATTTCGTGCAGTTTATTACGATGCTTCTGATTATTTTCGGTGCGATCGGTTTTCCGGTGCTCGTAGAAGTAAAAGACTTTTTGTTTTCAAAACAGCGCAGATACTCATTCACGCTGTTTACGAAAATTACGACCGTTACGTTCGGAATGCTCGTTTTGTTCGGAGCCGTGGGCATTTACGCGCTTGAAGCAAGCCATGTTATGAAGGGGAAAAGCTGGCATGATGTTTTATTTTTATGTCTCTTTCAATCAACCGCTACGCGAAGCGGCGGGCTTGCAACAATTGATATCAGCCAGCTGTCGGCGCCGACATTATTTTTCATCTGTGCCCTCATGTTTATCGGCGCATCACCGAGCTCGGTCGGCGGCGGAATCCGTACGACGACGTTTGCGCTTAACCTTCTTGCTCTGTTTCATTTTGCCAGAGGGAATAAAGCGGTCAAGGTCTTTAAACGCGAGCTTCATCAGGCTGATGTCATGAAGTCGCTGGTCGTTACGATGATGGCGATTCTGCTCGTGTTCGGGTCGACGCTGATTCTTTCCGTGACGGAGACAAATCAGACGCTGCTCGGGCTGCTTTTTGAAGTGTGTTCCGCTTTCGGAACGACCGGCCTGTCGCTCGGGATTACTCCGCATTTAAGCGACATCGGAAAATGTGTGATCATGATTGTGATGTTTATCGGCCGGATCGGCATTTTGACGTTCCTTTATTTGATCGGCCGAAAAGAAATCGAAGCAAATTATCATTATCCGAAGGAAAGAATGATTATCGGCTGACACCGCTTTTCAGAAAGCGGTGTTTTTTTATTGCCGTAAAATGGATGAGTGGAAACAGTTTCTTTGGAGATTCTACTTGTAAAGAGGTGACGTCATTGTTTGCCGTATTTTGGAAGTCGGTAGTTATGATAGCGGTCGGTACCTTTTTATTGCGGATTGCCGGACGGAAATCAATCAGCCAGCTGTCGGTGACCCAAACAGTCATCATGATTTCGATCGGCTCGATTATTATTCAGCCGTTTATTGAACATAATTTATGGGAAACCATTTTCGCGGCGGCGATTTTTATTGCGGTACTGATCCTGATGGAATATTTAGAAATCAAATCAAGCTTTTTTGAGTTTTTATTTTCAGGAAAAACCGTCGCCGTTGTCAGAAACGGAAAAATCATCCCGGAAAACTTAAAAAAAATGCGTTTTACCGAAGACCAGCTGTCAATGAGGATCAGGCAGGAAGGCCTCGGAGACATTCAAGATTTTAAATATGTGCTGCTTGAGCCGAACGGACAGATCGGCTATGAACTCATTGATGAGGCCAAACACGTGACAGTGCGCGACTTAAAAAAAATGCTTAATGAATTCAAAACAGATTTGCTGACAGAAGGAGGAAATCAAATGAAACGCAAAGCAGCGAAGAATGAAGCTTTGACCAACAACAACACACCGACTGAGAGCATGGATAAAAATGCATACAAAACACAATACGACGGTGATCCCGGACTGAGAGGCGCAAACCGCAAATCAAAACACGGCAAACAAGGAGGCGAGTAACATGACGAAAAAAAACCGCCACAGCAAAGACATGCAAAACCATAAAAAGCCGATGGACCCTAAATTGCTTGAAGAAGAGTTTTCAAGCGAGCTCGGTGATTATAACGCCGGAAAATGGATTGAAACGCTTGAACAGACGAAGCCGAAGAAAAAAGAAGACGGCAAAAAATAAAAAATACCTCTTAGGCGGCAACGCTTAAGAGGTATTTTGCATTATTTCGAATAAGCACCGTTTCTTGTTCCTTTCACCGCTTGAAGCAAGCCTGTTATCCGCAGCTCAATAAATGGCTGTGCGGCCGTTTTCACCGCATTGCTGGAGAGAATGGACGTAAGGGCGGCCGTTAACATTAAGAGTATGACTAAATTCTGATAATCAGACAAGTGATCTTCAAGCCCGATCTGCCGCAGCGTTTTTATAATGAATCCATGCAGCAGATACACGTAAAACGTTCTCGTACCCCATTTCGTAAAGAAATAACGCTTTTGCGGAACGAGCGCCAAAAAGCTGAAAGTGGCGGCAAAGGCCAAAACATACCAGCCGATCCGTGACAGACCGCTCAACAGCGACACTGTGCCGAATGTAGAATAAGGCTCCGATCCGAACAGCCACGAGTAATCAAAATCAATGCACCAGCATAAGAGGAAAACAATCCCCAGTACGCCCGCGGCAATCTGCCTGCCCCTTTTAGCCCGAAGTAAATCAAAGTGCTGTTTTTTCAAATAAAACCCGACGAGGAACATCGGAAGAAAGACAAACGTCCGTGAAAGACTCAGCGTGCTGCTGATAAAATCAAGATACCCAATCATGACGGCAAGCCCGCAGCTCACACCAAGCGCCCACATTTTCGGCAGCTTCGTAAAGGGATAAAGCAGCAGATTCCAAAAGAATAAGCTGACTAAAAACCAGAGAGACCACTGCGGATCAATCGGATTGACGCTTGCCATGCTTTCATCCTGAATCAAATAGTAAAAAACCGAGTAAATGCCCTGAAAAATCAGGTACGGAATAATCAGCTTCACAGCCAGCTTCTTCACATAACCTTTCCGCTTAAAGTTTTTTGCGAAATAGCCGGAAACCAGGATAAAGGCCGGCATATGAAAAGTATAAATGAATTTGTAGAGATGGAGCATAAACTCATTTCCGTTAATAAATGACCGGAGGATATGGCCGAACACCACCAGAAAAATCAAGATAAACTTGGCGTTGTCAAAGTAACTGTCTCGCGATTTTGTCATAGCATCACCTTCTCTTCAAAAATCATCCACTGCATGATTATTTCCTGTTGGTGTTCATTTTAAAATAAAAAACAAAAAATTGAAGGAGGACAAAAGGGATTGTTAGGATGATGTAACGGGGAGGTAAGGATCGTAGAAAAAGACTTTAACTTGTCATATCATTGAAATTTTCTGAAATGTATAGGGCGAATGAAGGAAGATGAGGTATTTTGTAGAAATATTGAAGGATAGGTTTTTGAAGAAGGAGTGTACTGAATGGCTGAAACTCTGGATTTGCAAACAAACGAGTCGCTGAAAGAGCAGCTGAAGCGGATGAAAGAGGAAAATGACCGCCTGAAGAGTGAATTGAACCGGTATCATGTGATTATGAATAACACGCTTGATGCCATTTTTATATGCCGTAAGGAAATGAAAATCGTCCAGGCGAACGAGGCTGCGGCCCGGATGATGCAGATTGAGGCAGAGAGCCTTATTAACCGCTCCGTCCTGGACTTTTTATATTCCGTGCCTCAGGAAGAACTGAATAAGGCCGTGAAAAGGTTTTTAAAAAAAGGCCATCTGTGGAAAGAGGTGCCGATTAAGCTTGACAGCGGCGCGACGAAATACATTGAATTCCTCGCCAGAGACGGAATTGGGGAGGATTATTTTTTTGTGGTGATGAGGGACATCTCCTCTAAAAAAATATTAGAGCGCGAATTCTCCATGAACGAGCAGCTGTTTAAAGATTTGTTTGACAGGGCTGTCGACGGCATCGTGCTGTTTGATAAGGACGGCGGGTTTATTGATGCGAACCTCTCTTTTTGCAAAAGCTTTGAGATCGGCCAGAATGAATTGTCCCATCTGTCGCTCCACCATTTTACCGACGGAGAAAACAAAAAGCATCTGAAAGAAATCTGGGAAACCCTCCGCAGAAAAGGAAACGCCAAAGGAGAACTGCCCGTCAAGCTTCGGTCCGGTGAAGAGAAGCTGTTTGAATTTACGATTACGTCCAACTTAATCAGCGGGTTCTACATGTCCATTATGAGAGACATAACAGAGAAACGGTTGATGGAATTGAAACTCTTTAAAAGCGAAGAGCGATTCCGCGAAATTTTTGAAAACGCCATGGACGCGATTGTCATTTGGTCTGATGACGGAAAGATTGCCAAAGCAAACGAATCGGCTTGCCGCATTTTCGAACTGCCGATGGATAAGCTGGTGGAGACGAATTTATGTACGTTTATCGTTGATCCGCAGAAAAAATACAAG
Source organism: Bacillus sp. YH3-2-B2 (assembly GCF_053663335.1). Classification (NCBI taxonomy): domain Bacteria; kingdom Bacillati; phylum Bacillota; class Bacilli; order Caryophanales; family Bacillaceae; genus Bacillus; species Bacillus sp. YH3-2-B2. The sequence continues at coordinate 429,570 of NZ_JBSJQE010000001.1, forward strand.
CAGATTAAGAAGAAATATGAAAAATACGGGGAAATCCGTGAAGAAATGCTGTTTCAGATGGCAAACGGCCAATTTAAAGAGCTTGAGTTCACATCAAAACGAACCATACTTGAAGGTCAGCATTTAACCATTTTAAGAAATGTCAGCGATCGTAAGCGGATGGAAAAAGAATTGCGGGAAAGCGAGCTGAAATTCAGAAAAGTATTCAACGGCTCAATGGACGGCAAGGTCTTATTTGACAACCAATTCCGTATTATTGACGCGAATCCTCTCGCAAGCCGTATACTCGGTATGCCGGATGAGGAGCTGAGAGCGTACACCGTTCCGGATATTCTTTCTTTATTTGATATTGAAAACGCTGGTGCTCCCGCCAGAAAGATTGATTTAGAAGGAATGGATAATGAAATCCCCTTCCTGTTAAGCAGCAGTGACAGCCGCAAACTGGAATTCTCCTTCAAAAGAAATATCATTCAAAATATGAATCTGGCCATCTTTAAAGATGTCACAGAGGCCAAAGAGCTTGAAGAGAGGCTGCGGAAATCCGACACTCTTCATGTTGTAGGGGAGCTGGCGGCGGGCATCGCCCACGAAATCAGAAACCCGATGACGGCGCTGAAAGGGTTCATTCAGCTTCTTCAAGGAAGCATTGAAGGCGAATATTCCCTGTACTTTAACGTCATTACCTCAGAATTAAAACGCATCGAGTCTATCATCACTGAATTTTTAATTTTAGCGAAACCTCAGGCGATATTATATGAAGAAAAAGACGTGACGCAGATTATGAAAGACACGGCTGATCTTTTGAATGCCCAGGCCAATCTTGTCAATGTGCAGATTCATCTGAACCTGACCGGAAACATCCCGCCGATTTACTGTGAACCGAATCAATTAAAACAGGTGTTTATCAATATTTTAAAAAACGCCATTGAAGTCATGCCGGGCGGAGGCAATATCTATGTGACCATCCAGCCTTCTGATCAAGACCACATTTTGATTTCTTTTCAAGATGAAGGAACAGGCATTTCCGAAGACAAATTAAAACGTCTGGGCGAGCCATTTTACACGACAAAAGACAGGGGAACGGGCCTCGGTCTCATGGTCAGCTATAAAATCATCGAAGAGCATCAGGGACGCATTCATGTGGAAAGTGAAGAAGGGAAGGGCACGGTTTTTCATTTGACACTTCCGATCCGGCAGAATACGGAAGAAAGAAGGAGCGGGGAATGATCTGTTTTACAAGTGTAAAAGCGCCGTTTGGAACCGTTATCGTAACAGAGGAAGAGGGCTTTATTACCGGCCTGTTTCTCACCGGGGAAGATTTTGAGGAATGGCAAAAAGACGCACCCGGCGTAAAGCCGTGCGAAACCGCTTTGCTGTCGGAGGCGAAACAGCAGCTGGCATCATATTTTTCAGGAGAAAGAAAGCAATTCTCTCTGCCTCTTAGACAAAAAGGCACACCCTTTCAGGAAAGGGTGTGGAACGCGCTGACGATGATTCCTTACGGGGAATCCCGAAGCTACGGCGATATGGCTGAAGCGATCGGAAAACCGAAAGCGGTGCGAGCCATCGGACAAGCCAATAAACGAAACCGGCTGCCGATTTTTGTCCCGTGCCATCGGGTAATCGGCAAAAACAGCGCCTTAACGGGATACGCGGGCACGAAGACGGATGTAAAAGCGGTGCTGCTGAACATCGAACAAATATCCTATAAAGAAAAATAAAACATATGGCACGTTCCGTTTTTTCGCGTCCGACATATCATTTTATTAAGTGAAAAAAGTTGGTCTGGTGAAAAAGGAGGACGAAGCCTGATGAAAATGAGCCGTCCGCAAAAGATAGCCGGTTATGCAGAGCTGTTTTTTAAAATGCATCTCATTACAGCCGCCCAAAAAGATGAAGTGATTACATTGTGCAGACAAAAAAACCGCTGACATTGCCTGAGGCAACATCATCAGCGGTTTTTCAGCTCAACTGGCAGTCAGCGAATAATTGTTCAATTTCTTCCGTGTAAGAACCGGTCACAATTCCTTTCTCGGTGATAATGCCTGAAATCAGGCTGCCCGGTGTGATGTCAAAGGCCGGATTGAAGACCGGCACATCTTCGGGAGCGGTGCGTATGCCTGAGATCTGTCTGACTTCATCCGGATCTCTTTCTTCAATCGGAATCTGATCGCCGTTTTCAATCTGCAAGTCAAAGGTCGAAAGCGGTGCGGCCACAAAAAACGGAATCTGAAAGGCGTTTGCCAAAATAGCGAGGCCGTACGTTCCGATTTTATTGGCCGTATCTCCGTTTTTAGCAATTCTGTCAGCGCCGACAATGACTGCTGAAATATGTTTTTCCTTCATTGTATGGGCGGCCATGCTGTCCGTAATGAGGGTGACATCAATTCCGCCCTGCATCAGCTCCCACGCCGTCAGCCGTGATCCTTGGAGAACGGGTCTTGTTTCACATGCGTAGATATGAAGGCCGAGGTCTTTTTGTTTCGCTAAGTAAAAGGGAGCAAGCGCCGTACCGTACCGGCTTGTAGCAATCGAGCCCGCATTGCAGATGGTCATGATCTGGTCGCCTTTTTTAAAAAGGTGCAGCGCATTTTGGCCGATCATTCGGCAAGTTTCTTCATCCTCAATCTGAATTTGAATGGCTTCATGAACGAGCGTTGTCTTCGCTTCATTGATTGAGATCGCATCCCTGATGGAATCCGTCAGTCTGTCAAGCGCCCACGCGAGGTTGACGGCAGTGGGCCTCGAACTGTTTAAATACGCTTTGACATCCGCGAACTGACGTCGGAAATCTGAAAGGTCGCGTGCTTCAAATGACTTGGCGGAGAGCGCGAGTCCGAACGCCGCAGTTATACCGATGGCCGGGGCGCCCCTTACTTTCAGCGTGACAATCGCGTCGAATACATCTTCCTTTGTTTCAAGTTCCACATATTCAGTGACGTCGGGAAGCTTTTGCTGATTTAAAATGCGGATGTAGGTTTCTTTCCATTCCACAGAACGGGGGATGGCAAATTCATTGGTCATGCTGCATCATTCCTTTACACGGAGCTTAAATTGGTCCAGAACCTCGGTGATATGCTTCAGTTCTTTTCTGTTTTCGATATAATAGGCGCCGATGTCAAGCGCCAGTTTCTTCCGTTCGATTCGTTTGTCAAACGGAGTGATTTCATCTAAGTCAGCCACATGGGCGAGTCCGATCGTGCGCCGGATCAATTCGCATCCCGCAAAACCGACCGCTTCTTCAAACGCGTTTTTCAGTGTGTCTTCCAGCAGGTGTCTGCGGGAAGGCAGGCAGTCTTTCTCCCATGCTTCACTGAATGTTTTCACAAATGTATCCCATACGGCGGCAGTATGGTCATATAACGGCTGTCTGTCGTCACCGTCGCGGCTGAGGGCGTTTAACAGCAGATTGGCGATAAATTGGCCGATGTCAAACCCGATCGGTCCGAAGAAAGCAAACTCGGGATCAATCACCTTTGTTTCATGTTCATCGGCGAAGATGCTTCCCGTGTGCAGATCGCCGTGAACCAATGTTTCCGCGGAATTCAGAAAGATGGCTTTCAATTCGTCAGCGCCTTCTTTCAGCCGGGAATTGTTCCAAACTTCTTCTGCGTATGGGCGCAGCTCCTCTTCAAAATCGTTTGTCTCATGGTCGAGAAACGGTTCTGTAAACACAAGCCTTTCTGTAATATTGCAAAGCTCAGGATTTGTAAACTGCTTTGCGAGCTGCTGCTTTACTTTCGCATCGAGCGCATAATCGGATGAGTAAAAAAGCGTTTTCCCTAAAAATTCACCGATATGAACCGATAAGTTCGGATAATGCTGCCCTTCCAGCAGCCCTTTTCTTGAAATCTGCAAATGTGAGAGGTCTTCCATTACCGTGACGGCCATTTCAGTATCGGAATAGTAAACGGCCGGAACGAGGTGCGGCACGTGTTCGCCCTGGCGGATGAGGGCGCTGCTTTCGATTCTCGCCCGATCAATTGTAAGCGGCCAGCTTTCACCGACGACTTTCGCGTAAGGAATCGCCTGTTTGATAATCAGTCCTTTTTGGTTTTCTTTATCGTAAACATGGAAGACGTAATTTAAATTGCCGTCGCCGATTTCACGGCATGTCAGAGTGCTTTTGCTTTGGAATAAGCCGAGCTTGACGGCTAACGCGGCGGCGGAGCTTTCTGTTAATTGTTCATAAAGACTTGTTTTAGTTGCTGACATGGATTTACCCTCCAATTATGTAGTGGCAGTAAGAGATCGTGACGGAGAATACGCCCGAAAAAAAGCCTCCTTCTCTGAAAGAGAAGGAGGCTGAAACAGTGCAGTCCGCCTCTTATCTCTCAGATGACATCTGATGGAATTAGCACCGTGCCTTATGAGACAATCGTCTCGGCGCAAAATGTACGCGCCCCATTTCACAATGGAATTACGGTCGGTTGCTGTTGGGGTCAAAAGGCCAATTCCCTCGCCCAACTCTCGATAAGAGAAAATATATTGATTTGTATCACAATTCGGATTAATCAGTTGATGAAAATATTAGCAGGTGCCGGATATTCTTGTCAACGTTTTTTTGAAAATTAATATAAATCACGCCGCAAGTCTTGGAAAACCGGAATGGTTCCGCGGACGGCCGCGCTTTCTGACACATCAATTTCCGCCCGGACTGCGCCTTCCGTCCGGTCTCCTTCGGCTAAAATCCGGCCCCACGGGTCAATAATCAGGCTGTGGCCGGCAAATTCATTATCGGGATTGGACCCCGTGCAGTTAGAGGCTGCGACAAAACATTGGTTTTCAATTGCTCTGGCGACAAGCAGGCTTCGCCAATGATCAAGGCGGGGCAGAGGCCATTCCGCAGAGATAAACAGGACATTCGCGCCCTGGGACGTATGCTTTCTGATCCATTCGGGGAAACGGATATCATAGCAGATCAGCCCGGCGCACTTGACACCGTCAAGCTCAAAGGAACCGTCGCTGTTTCCTGCTGACAAGTAAAGGTGTTCATCCATCAGCTGAAACAGATGGGCTTTCTGATACCGCTTCACGATCTGTCCGCTGTTATCGGCGATGTACATGGTGTTATAGACATTTTCGCCTTCTTTGACCGCAAAAGATCCGGCAACGAGGTGTACGTTGTATGTTTTTGCCGTTTCTTTAAGCCACTGTTCCGAAACTTTGCCGTTTTCATCCGCCAGCTGGTCTAGCCGTGTGAGATCATAGCCGGTCGTCCACAACTCAGGAAGCACGATTACATCCGCATGGCGGCTTTCTTGCTCAATCAAAGATTCTGCTTTTTTAAAATTTTCTGAAGGATTTCCGTATGAAATATCAAATTGCAAACAGGAAACGGTCCATTTCATTTTTTAACACCTCAAGTTTCTCTTTACTTTTTTTATTTAACCATATATGATGATGGACTATCATTTCAAGACATTTTTAGAAGGTGAAAAATATGAACTTTGAAATCTCAGATGTACTCAAACAGCTGCCGGAACAATTTTTCGCATCATTGGTGCAAAAAGTGAATCAAAAGCTGAAAGAAGGCAGAGACGTCATCAATTTAGGGCAGGGAAACCCTGATCAGCCGACGCCTCAGCATATCGTTGAAGAAATGAAGCTCGCCGTCGAAAGGCCGGAAAATCATAAATACTCCTCATTCCGGGGCGCTTACAGCTTCAAAAAAGCAGCCGCTGCATTTTATGAAAGGGAGTACGGGGTCACGCTTGATCCGGAAACGGAAGTAGCCGTGCTGTTCGGAGGCAAGGCGGGACTTGTTGAGCTTCCGCAATGTCTTTTAAACCCGGGAGATACCATTCTGGTGCCTGATCCCGGATATCCTGATTACTGGTCGGGCGTCGCCCTTGCGAAAGCGAAAATGGAAATGATGCCGCTGACGGAAGAAAGAGGGTTTCTCCCTGATTACAGCGTAATTCCTGAAAAGGTGCGGAGCGAGGCGAAGCTGCTGTATCTCAATTATCCGAATAATCCGACCGGTGCTGTGGCGACAGAGGCGTTTTTTGAGGAGACGGTCGGTTTTGCGGAACAAAACGGCATTTGTGTCGTTCATGATTTCGCGTACGGAGCCGTCGGTTTTGACGGGCATAAACCGCTGAGCTTTTTGCAGACGGAAGGCGCAAAGGAGACGGGAATCGAAATCTATACCTTGTCCAAAACGTATAATATGGCGGGCTGGCGGGTCGGATTTGCCGTCGGAAACGCTTCTGTTATCGAAGCGATCAACCTTTATCAGGATCATATGTTTGTCAGCCTGTTTCCCGCGGCGCAGCAGGCGGCCGCAGCCGCTCTTTTAGCGGATCAGGCATGCGTCGCAGCGCAAAATGACAGATATGAATCGAGACGCAATGCATGGATTGAAGCCTGCCGCGGTATCGGCTGGGATGTGACGGCTCCGGCGGGCTCCTTTTTTGCATGGCTCCCTGTGCCCGACGGTTATACGTCACAGTCGTTTTCAGATCTGCTGCTCGAGAAAGCGGATGTCGCCGTCGCTGCCGGAAACGGGTTCGGAAAATGGGGGGAAGGCTATATAAGAGTCGGTCTTCTGACAAGTGAAGAAAGACTTAAAGAAGCTGCGGAACGGATCGGGAAACTGAATCTTTTCACCTGAAAAAGCATTGACATATCAGGATAACAATGCGATAATTCAAAATACTTTATAAAATCATTATTCTTATCAAGAGCAGGCAGAGGGACGAGCCCGATGAAGCCCGGCAACCGACTGATAAAGCACGGTGCTAATTCTTGCAGCAGGAGCTGAGAGATAAGATTCGGACATAACACGAAGCCTCTTTCTGCTCATACGGAAGAGGTTTTTTTATGTTTTGTGAAAGAAAGAGAGGCGTTCACGCATGAGCGAAGTATTGGCAACATATCTTCTGACAGACACAACGGACAGTGAAAAGCGGGCGGAACAGATTGCGGCGGGGCTGACGGTAGGCTCCTGGACTGACCTGCCCCTGGTGAAGCAGGAACAGCTCAGAAAACATAAAGGCCGGGTCGTAAAAGTTGAGGAGAAAGAAGGAACCTCAGAAAACGAAACACAATCCGTCATCACCATCGCCTATCCTGAGGCGAACTTTTCAAGAGATATTCCGGCCGTCCTGACGACGGTATTCGGAAAGCTGTCACTGGACGGAAAAATAAAATTGACTGATCTTGAATTTTCCGAAGGGTTTAAACGCTCCCTTCCCGGGCCGAAATTCGGTATATACGGCATCCGCAAACTGCTGGGCGAATTTGAAAGACCGCTTCTGATGAGCATATTTAAAGGCGTGATCGGACGGGATCTCGCCGACATTAAAGAGCAGCTCAGACAGTTGGCGCTCGGCGGCGTGGATCTGATTAAAGATGACGAAATTTTCTTTGAAAATGAACTGGCTCCGTTTGAAACCCGCATTATCGCAGGAAAACAAGTCCTGAAGGAAACCCGGGAGGAGACGGGGCATAAAACGCTGTATGCCGTAAACCTTACGGGAAGGACCGCTGAACTGCGGGATAAAGCGAGGCGCGCGGCAGAACTCGGGGCGGACGCGCTTTTATTGAATGTGTTCGCTTACGGTTTAGATGTGATGCAGAGCCTTGCCGAAGACAGGGAAATCCCGCTTCCGATCATGGCGCATCCGGCAGTCAGCGGCGCGTTCACATCATCTCCCGTTTACGGCTTGTCGCATGCGCTTTTGCTCGGCAAGCTGAACCGCTATTGCGGCGCTGATTTCAGCTTATTTCCGTCACCTTACGGATCCGTTGCTCTTCCGAAGGAGTCCGCGCTTGCAATCCATGATGAATGTGTAAAAGACGATGTCTTTCATCCGTCGTTTGCCGTCCCGTCAGCAGGCATTCACCCCGGTATGGTGCCATTGTTGATGCGCGATTTCGGCATCGATCACATCATCAATGCCGGCGGTGGCATTCACGGCCATCCGAAAGGAGCCGAGGGCGGCGGAAAAGCGTTCCGCGCCATCATTGATGCGGTGCTTGAAGCGCAGCCGATTGAAGAAAAAGCCGCGTCGTGCAAAGATCTTCAGCTCGCATTAGACAAATGGGGAAGGGTGGAAGCCGTATGACCCGCACACCGCTGATTATTTGTGATTTCGACGGCACGGTCACCGTGAACGACAACATTGTCAGCATGATGAAAGAATTCGCGCCTCCTGAGTGGCTTGAATTAAAAGACGGTGTTCTGTCTAAAAGCATATCAATCCAAGAAGGAGTCGGCCGGATGTTCGGACTGCTGCCGAGCAGCTTAAAAGAAGAACTGACCGGCTTTATTCTGAAGGATGCGAAAATACGGGACGGCTTTTTGGATTTTGTCTCGTTTGTCCGGTCAAACGGCCTCCCGTTTTATATCGTAAGCGGAGGAATGGACTTTTTTGTGCATCCGCTTTTGGAAGGGATCGTAGAAAAGGAGCGGATTTTCTGCAATCATGCATCCTTTGACAATGAATATATTCATATAGACTGGCCGCACGCCTGTGACGGAGGCTGCACCAATCAATGCGGCTGCTGCAAACCGTCAGTCATCCGGAAGCTGTCCGATCAGCAGAAATTTCTCATTATGATCGGTGATTCGGTCACGGATGTCGAGGCTGCAAAGTTATCCGATATGTGTTTTGCAAGAGATTATCTTTTGACTGAATGCAAAGAACTCGGCCTCCGGCATCTGCCTTTTCAAGATTTTCATGAGGTGAAAACAGGCATTGAAAACATCGGGGAGGTGCAGGCATGGCTGCAAAAGAAGAACGCTGGCGCGAACTTGCCGAGGTAAAGCGCGAGCTGGCCGAAAGAGACTGGTTCCCGGCAACGAGCGGGAATCTTTCCATCAAAGTATCCGACGCGCCGCTGACTTTCCTCGTTACGGCGAGCGGAAAAGACAAACGAAAAGAAACAGACGAAGATTTTCTCTTAATCGATGAGAACGGGAAGCCCGCTGAGACCGGCCATTCTTTAAAACCTTCAGCGGAAACGCTTCTCCATACTTACTTATACCAAAAGACAGACGCAGGCTGCTGTCTGCATGTCCATACCGTCAATAATAATGTCATCTCAGAGCTTTACGGGGATGAAAAACAAATCACTTTTCAGGGGCAGGAGATGATTAAGGCGCTCGGATTATGGGAGGAAAACGCGTCCGTGACCGTTCCGATCATTGACAACCCGGCGCACATCCCGGCATTGGCCGAAAACTTCGCGCACCATGCGGACGCCGGCTCAGGCGCGGTGTTAATCCGCAATCACGGCATTACGGCATGGGGGCGGACCGCATTTGAAGCGAAAAGGGTGCTGGAAGCCTATGAATTTTTATTCAGCTGCCACCTCAAGCTTCTGTCACTGCGGCCGCAGCTTGTAAAATAAAAGGAGGAATAGAAAATGGCGACCATCAGAATTCATGACGAAAAGAATACGCTCATTGAAAAACAGGAAGAAGTAGCGCGCTTCTTAGACGAACAAGAGGTGATCTATGAGCAGTGGAACATTGAAAAACTTCCGTCTGAGCTTTCGGAGAAATACAATCTGACAGAAGATGAAAAAGAAAGGATTCTCGCAGTGTTTGACAAGGAGATTCAGGATATTTCAGCCCGGCGCGGATATCAGTCTCAGGATGTCATTTCTTTATCAGATACCACGCCGAATCTTGATGAATTATTAAAAAATTTCCAAAGAGAACATCACCACACGGATGATGAAGTCCGCTTTATCGTCAGCGGACACGGCATCTTCGTCATTCAAGGCAAAGACGGCACATTTTTCGACGTCCGTTTAAATCCGGGAGATTTGATTTCAGTTCCGGAGAACATCCGCCACTACTTTACGCTTCAGGAAGACCGCCGGGTCGTCGCAATCCGAATTTTCGTGACGACAGAGGGCTGGGTGCCGATTTACGAAAATGAAAGTATGCAAAACTGATAGACGCCCGAACCTCTCATGCCCCCGCCGGCATGAGAGGTTTTTTATTGTAATATAAAGTCAGCTGTGGCTGTTTTTTAAATCTTGAATATGCCGCATTCTGTTTATATCATTACCTGAATGGGTATTATTCTCGTATTCATGCTAAAGATTCCAATATGAAATGAAAAAATAAGTTATTTAGTAAAAAAATGTTTACAAATAAAGTATAATCTGTAATAATGCTCAATAACCCAATCAAACTTGTTTCCTATTCTTTTAGCGGTGAGGGGTGAAGTGAATGGGCAGTTATTCTGAACAAGAAAAATTGCTTGTATCTATTGATAAAAAAAGAAAAATGATGATAGATGCGGCTAACAGGCAAGGGTTTACAGGATATGACACGATCAGGCACAGCCAGGAACTGGACTGTCTGATGAACGCGTATCAGCAGCTGGTAAACCGTGATCGTACACATCACCAAGGAATACAGGGCCTTGTGAAGAAAATAGGCTTGTTCTCCCGCGGTGACGTCATGCCTGCATATGAAGCAAACAAATGATTGATGATAAAACAGATAACGAAGACTGAATGCGCTTCCTGATCAAGCGCCGCATCCGAAAGATGACCGCGTACAGTCAGCAGATTTTTCCGCTGGCACGGCTCACGAAGCGCCTCGTACTATCTGCCGGCTATGATGCCGTTCCTCTGGTATATCCTCTTACACATATTCTTCTTTAAATAAAAAACACCCCGATCCAGGGTGTTTTTTTCATCGTGAAGCGGCAGGGAGGGTAATGGTGACCTCTGTCCCCTTATCGACTTCGCTTTGAATGTCAATCGAACCGCCGTACATCAGCATGATTCGTTTACATACGACAAGGCCGAGGCCGGTGCCTTTTTCCTTTGACGTTACAAACGGAAGAAAAATGTGTTCAAGCATATCTTCAGAAATGCCCATTCCGTTGTCGGCCACCTTAATGACTGCTTTATGGTCGCGGGCTTCTAAATAGATGGACAGCCGGCCGCCTTCCTGCATGGATTCCAGTGCGTTTTTTGCGACATTTAAAATCACCTGTTTAATATGGTCTTTCGTACAGTTGACCTTGAGCGGCCGATTGACGAGAATCTCCACATTCACTTCCACATTATACAGATTCCCTTCAGAATAAATAATCGGCAAAATTTCATCAAGAATATCCTGCAGCGAGTTCACTTCCAACCGTTCAGCAGTAGGTTTACCGAGCACTAAAAACTCACTGACAATCTGATTGATCCGTTTAATCTCCTGCTCAATAATTGAGAAATACAGCTGATCTTCCTCCGATTTGTATTTTTTCTGCAAAAGCTGAATGAAGCCGCTGATCCCTGTAAGCGGGTTGCGGATTTCATGGGCGGTGCTGGCGGCAAGCGTTCCGATCAGCTCCAATTTCTGCGCTTCATTTTGAGCGCGCTCCAGCTGGGTCTTGCGCTTAAGCAGATAATATTGAACGAGGATGAACAGAATATTCAGCAGCACGGCAATACTGGACATCGGCAGCAGCACGCTTTTGGTCAGCTCGTTCAGCTCAACCGGTTTCGGATAAACATTGATATTCCAATTAATATCATCCAGATAGCCGCTGACCGGTTGAACCCCTTCTGATTGATCAGCCCGTCCGCTGGCAAATATCACTTTATTCTGATTGGTTGCCTTGACATAAACGTCAGGGCTCAGCATATTGATCATATTTCTCAAATAATCGACTTGGATGGCGGCTACTAAATAATCCGTGACTTCCCGTTTTGCGTCTAACACCGGCACGCAGATCGTGAAGATGCGCTGGCCTGTAATTCTGCTGGAGTAGTCATTTGTGATAACCGTTTTTTTCGTCTTTTTCGCCTTCGTAAAATACGGTCTGTCGGCCAAATTCACCTTTGATTTCAGATCAGTCGTGCTTGCGATGACATCACCTTTGGAATTCAGCATATACAGACCGCTGAATCTGGGTTCATCCTCAAAAGCCTGATCGAGAATATCAATGATCTTTTCTTCATTGACAGGCTTATCGACAGCGATCGCAAGTGTTGTCATCCGGGCTTTTGTTTCACCGATTAAATAATTGAGCTTATTGCGGTGAAGGTTGAGCATCATACTGGCTTCCTGTATGTGTTTATCGGCTATTTTCTGCTTTTCTTTTTCATAAATGAAAAAGCTGATAATAAGTGCCGGGATGATCACCAATATGAGATAAAGCTTGATCTTTCCCCGGGCACCTTTAAATGTATTCACTCTGCATCGCTCCAACATTACACTTGAATAGAGGTATTATATCATTTTTATACTTCTTTAATAAGAAAAAATAACCAAAATGATAGAAAAACAAATTATTTTATTAAGGCCAGACAAAAAGAAGAGAAATTTTGGAAACATTTTTGTTGACATTTTTCATTTTGTTTATTAATGTTTCTCTGTAACGGTTTCTTTTGTAAAAGGATGATTGAATGTATGACGGATAAAACAGAAAACTCATTGAAATTATTTATTGTACTGTCACGTGCGTACCGATCTATTAACGACCATATGAATAAACATATTCATAAGCACGGTCTGAACCCGACGGAATTTGCGGTGCTTGAGCTGCTGTACCACAAAGGCAACCAGCCGCTTCAGCAGATCGGCGACAAAATTTTATTAGCGAGCGGAAGTATTACATACGTTGTTGACAAATTAGAGAAAAAAGAACTTCTCATCAGAAAAGCCTCGCCGACTGACAGAAGAGTGACTTTCGCACAAATTTCCGAAAAGGGAATCCGTCTTTTGGACGATATTTTCCCTGATCATGCTGAAGAAATTAAAGAAATGATCAGTGTGCTGAGTGATGAAGAGATAGAAATGTGTACGGAAATGCTGAAAAGAGTGGGGTTAAACGCTAAACATTTTCATCAGAAATAAAAAAGGAAGCCGTTTGAAAGGCTTCCTTTTTTATTTTACTGATTTTGGTCAGTCGCGGCGTTTCTAGGCTGTATCAATACCTCGACGCGCCTGTTTTTGCTGCGCCCTTCAGCGGTTTTGTTCGACACGGCCGGTTTATACTCTCCGAAACCTTTGGCGCTGAATACTTTTGCGTCAAGTTTCGGGTTTTCCGTGAGAATAGCCATGAAGTTGACGGCCCGCATGACGCTTAAATGCCAGTTAGATTGATATTGTGAGTTTTTAATCGGCACATTGTCCGTATGTCCGCTGATGATAATGTTCCTCGGCGGATTCAGCACAAGGAGATTCGAGATTTCCTTGGCAAGCGGAATATCTTCCTGACGGATATCCGCCCGTCCGGAATCAAAAAAGATACTGTCTTTAATGGTAATTAAGAGCCCTTCTTTAGTCATCTTTGTTTCCAGCTGAGTTTCAAGCTTTTTGTTTTTTATAAATTGATTGACTTGCTTTTGCACGCCTTCAAGTTCTTCGCGGTCGGCTGCTTCTCTTTCTTTCTTTTTCTGTTCTTTATCTTTTTCCTTGTCTTTTTTTAACTGATCAATGCCGTCTTTTTCGTTTTCAGGAGGGGTGACGCTTGAATATTCAAGAACACCCGTGCCTCCGGTAAACACGGCGTTAAATGATTTAGACAGCATTTGGAATTTCGCCGCATCGACCGAGCTCATGGCGAACAATACAATGAACAGAGCCAAAAGAAGGGTGAGCAAATCCGCGTACGGGATCAGCCAAGACTCATCCACATGCTCGTCATCATGCTTCTTCTTCTTTTTTCTCGCCATTGTTTGCCTCTCCTTCTTGTTCAGCGACTTTTGCGCGTTCATTCGCAGGAAGATACATGAGAAGTTTTTGTTCGATCACTTTCGGGGCCTGTCCTTCAAGCACTGACAGAACGCCTTCGATCATGATTTCACGCAGTTTGACTTCCTGCTTTGATTTGCGTTTCAGTTTGTTGGCGAAGGGATGCCAAAGTACATACCCTGTGAAAATCCCGAGAAGGGTGGCGACAAACGCCGCACTGATGGCATGTCCGAGCGCCTCGGTATTGTTCATGTTGGAAAGAGCGGCGATAAGGCCGATGACCGCACCCAAAACGCCGAGTGTCGGCGCATATGTGCCGGCTTGTGTAAAGATGGCTGCGCCGGCCTGGTGTCTGTCTTCCATCGCTTCAACTTCCTCAGTCATAATATCTCTGATAAATTCTGCGCTTTGTCCGTCAACCGCCATGCTCAGGCCGTTTTTCAAAAATGCGTCATCCACGTCTTCAATGCTTGCTTCCAATGCGAGCAGACCTTCACGTCTGGCGATTTGCGCCCATTGAGAGAACATAGGAATTAATTGCGCAATTGTCAGCTGTTTGTTTTCTTTAAACAGCACTTTAAAAAGGGCAGGCACTTTTTTGATTTCTTTTCCGGGGAATGCGATGATCACCGCAGAAATCGTACCGAACAAAATAATCAGAATAGCTGCCGGGTTAGCGAGTGCGCTTAAGCTGACCCCTTTCAGCACCATGCCCACGCTTAAAGCAATCACGGCGAGGATGATACCGATAATCGATGTTTTATCCATAGTTTTCACCAAATCCTTTATACTAGCTTTCTATGGTTAATATCGGTGGCAGTGCATGGAACTTTAGGGTGATTGAGAAATTGTTCCCGAATTCTTCACAGTTTCTCCCTTCCGGCATGGAGAAAGAAACAAAAAAGCGGCTCCCCGCGAGGAGGGAACCGCTTTTTTGTTATTGTGCCCGGACTTTGATGCCGTCCTCTTCCATTACGACATGGAAGGCTTTGATTTCGTTGTCATCCAATAGAAGATCTGTCATTTCGTCCTCGATCAATTCTTGGATGGTTCTTCTGAGCGGGCGTGCTCCGAAAGCGGGGTGGTAGCCGATTTCAGCGATTTTTTCTTTCGCATCATCGGTGACGCTCAGGCTGATGCCGCGCTCTTTTAACGTGTCTTCAAGCTCTGTGAGAAGCAGGCTGACGATTTTCACGAGATGTTCTTTTTTCAGGGATTGGAATTCAATAATGCTGTCAAACCGGTTTAAAAACTCCGGTTTGAAGAACGCGCTCAGTGAATCAATCAGCGTTTGTTCTTCCATGACGCTCTCTTCAGATTGGAATCCGACTTTCACCTGTTTTTCACCGGTTCCAGCGTTGCTAGTCATAATCAAAACGGTATCTTTGAAGCTGACCGTTCTGCCCTGGCTGTCTGTCAGACGGCCGTCCTCCATAATCTGCAGAAACATATGCTGGACATCAGGATGGGCTTTTTCAATCTCGTCGAGCAGCACGATGCTGTACGGATTGCGGCGAACTTTTTCCGTTAATTGACCGGCTTCATCGTGTCCGACATATCCCGGCGGTGAACCGATAATTTTTGATACGGCGTGTTTTTCCATGTATTCACTCATATCGAGACGGATAATGGAATCTTTTGTACCGAACAGTTCATCTGCGAGTGTCTTTGATAACTCGGTTTTTCCGACTCCGGTCGGTCCGACAAAGAGGAAGGAGCCGACAGGTCTGTTTTTGGATTTTAAGCCGGCGCGGCTTCGTCTGACCGCTTTCGCCACTTTTTTCACGGCTTTTTCCTGACCGATGACACGCTGATGAAGATGCTCTTCAAGTTCCTTCATTTTGACTTGTTCATCAGCCTGGAGTTTTCCGACCGGAATGCCTGTTTTCTGTTCAATGATGGCTTGAATATGCTCCGCCCCGATTTCAGGTGAAGAGGTCGGTGTTTCATGCGCCAGCTGCTTTTCCAATGCCGCTTCTTCATCACGCAGTTTCGCGGCAAGCTCATAATTTTCTTCATGAAGCGCTTTTGTTTTCTCCGCGTCAATTGCTTTGAGTCTCTCAGCCGCATCTTCTTCATTTACGGTATCAAGCTCCAGGTTCGCCTTAGAGCCGGCTTCATCTAATAAGTCGATCGCCTTATCCGGCAGGTGGCGGTCCTGAATGTAACGGGATGAAAGCGTAACACAGGCGTTTATCGCTTCATTGCTGAATGTGACGCCGTGATATTTCTCGTATTTATCTTTAATGCCTTCCAGAATGCTGATGGCTTGTTCTATTGTAGGCTCGTGAACCATGACAGGCTGGAAGCGTCTTTCAAGCGCCGCATCTTTTTCAATCTGGCGGTACTCTTTCAGCGTTGTCGCCCCGATGACCTGCAGCTCGCCTCTGGCAAGGGCCGGTTTCAGGATGTTCCCGGCATCCATTGATCCCTCGGCAGAGCCGGCGCCTACGAGAAGGTGAATCTCATCAATGAACAAGATGACGTTTTTCCGTTCTTTTAATTCGTTCATTAATTGTTTCATTCTTTCTTCAAACTGGCCTCTGATCCCTGTATTGGCGACGAGAGAAGCGACGTCAAGCAGGTAAAGTTCTTTGTTTTTCAATTTGTTCGGCACATCGCCTTCAGCGATTTTAAGCGCGAGGCCTTCTGCAATAGCCGTTTTACCGACGCCCGGCTCACCGATCAGCACCGGATTGTTTTTATTCCGGCGGTTCAAAATTTCAATTACGCGCGCCACTTCATTATCGCGGCCGATCACAGGGTCAATCAGACCTGCTTTTGCGCCGTTTGTGACGTTTTGAGCGAGCTCGTCGAGCAGGCCTTTTTCAGGGCCGGCCTGCTGTTTATTTTGATTGGGAGCGAAACCTTGCTCAAACGGGAATCCGAATGATTGCGGCCCCATGCTCATAGACGGTTTTCGGGTTAATTCTGTATAACATGTTTCACATAAAACGAATTGTTTTTGAATGGAATTGACTTGCATGTTCAGGCGAATCGTCGCCTCGTTTTTCTGACAATGTTGACAACGCATTTGCCAAAACCTCCTCGAAAAATGTTTGATCATCTTTGACCAAATGGATTAGAAAATAAGGCCGAAACTTTGACCTTCTTTGATTATTAGTATACTCTGACCTTCTTTGACTTTCAAGTATTTTGTTTCAAACCCCGAAAAATAAATGTTTACAGCATGATAAGTGATATTCGTGAGGTTTGATTATTTTTGACCAATATAGTCAGAAAGGAAATGAAATGATTTGACCTTTCTTGATGAAGAGTATACGCCGGCCCTTTTTTTCTTTCAATATTTTTGCTTAGAGGAGAGAGCTGAATCTGTTTTCTCCGGGGAAGGACGATTTGTTCGTCTTTTCGGGAGACTTGTCTCATAAGCATATATAAAGGCCTGGACAAATATGCGCTTAGCCGGAGGGTGAAATGGGACAAACAAAAGGTTCTGCAAGTCAGCTTGCATTTGTATACGTAGGCACGGTTGTAGGAGCCGGTTTTGCCACGGGACGGGAAATCGTTGAGTTTTTTCTGAAGTTCGGCTGGATCGGTCTGTTCGGTATCGTGGTAAGCGGTCTGATGTTTACATATTTAGGCGCCAAAATCATGATTATTTCCAAACGGATTCATGCAGCATCTTATCAGGAATTGAACACATATTTATTCGGCCAGTCCATCGGCCGCGCCGTGAACATGTTTATGATGTTTATATTGCTGGGAGTGACCTCTGTCATGCTGTCCGGAGCTGGAGCGCTGTTTCATGAACAGCTTGGCTGGCCCGCACAAGCGGGGATCCTACTGACGATCGTACTGAGCCTTGCCGTCATGACAAGCGGTGTTAAAGGTGTGGTCGGCGTCAATATATTGGTTGTGCCGCTTTTAATTTCTTTCTCTTTTATCGTGACAGCTGATTCATTTGTATTTACAAGCACGAGAAACGCGGACGAATGGGTATGGCCTGATAAGTGGAACTGGCTTTTGTCCGCCGTCTCTTACGGCGCGTTAAATTTATCGCTCGCCCAAGCCGTCCTTGTGCCGCTTGCGAACGAAATGTCTTCAGAGAAGGTGATCAGAAGGGGAGCTTATTTAGGCGGCGTTCTGTTGACACTGGTGCTTGCCGCGAGCTTCTTATCATTATCGGTGCTGCCGGATGTGCTGGAGTTTGACATTCCGATGGCTCAAGTCGTCTATTCGTATTCGCGTTCGCTTCATATCATTTATTTGTTTATTATTTTCGGGGAAGTGTTTACGTCGGTTATCGGCAATTTATACGGATTGGAAAAACAATTAAACAGTTTTCTTCATATAAAAAGTACATATATTTACGGCGGCATTTTGGCGTTTGCTTTCATTATCAGCCAAATCGGTTACGGTCAGCTGATTTCCACCGTTTATCCGGTGTTTGGGTATGTGAGCCTCGCTTTCATCGGCGCATTGATTTGCAAAAAAATCCCGAAAGAAAAATAAGGATATAAGGAAAATGTCTGTATTTTTTGGGAATTCCCCTTCTTTTTCCCTGCCATTTCTGTATAATGAATTGGGAAATGATGGGGAGGAGTAAGAGATGAAGGATCGACGTGTATTATTGGGATTTATTTTTATTTGTATCGGCATTGCGTTTTTTTTACAGAAGGCGGGAGTTATACATATATCCGCAGGTTCGGCGTGGCCGTTTCTTTTCATTATAATGTCCGCAGGATTTCACGCCGGATTTATTTTTGCGAAAAAAACGCCTGAACAGGCGGGACTGCTCGTTCCCGGCGGTATGTTTCTTGTGCTGGGCTGCCTGTTTTGTTTTGAGACCGCAACGGGATGGACGTATTCAGGCGTGACGTGGCCTGTTTATATATGGGCGCCTGCTCTCGGTCTGTTTGAGCTGTGGTATTTCGGCGGGAGAAAGATCGGCGTATTGATTCCTGCTTTCATCCTGACAGCCGCGGGAGCACTATGCTTTGCCGGAATGCTGATGACGGGGCTGTGGCCGCTTTTGATCATCGCAGCCGGGCTTTTGTTTCACGCCGCTGCCTTTATGCAGCCGAAAAAAAGATCGGGCCTTCTTATTCCGGGCGGCATTTTGCTTGTGACGGGCGGCTTGTTATGGTTTGAAACGCTGACGGATTGGACATACGCAAATGTGACATCGCCTGTCTACCTCTTTGCCGTTGCGTTCGGCCTGTTTGAAGCCTGGCTGTTCGGCAGAAGGCAAAGAGGGCTTTTGACTGCTGCGGCGGTTCTGTGCGCCGCGGGCATTTTCGGCATATTCACCAATGCAAATGAAGTCATCAGCGAACGCGGCTGGCCCGTTCTCATTCTGTTGCTGGGCGCCGCTTTTCACATTCCGATTTTCGGCCCGAAACCTGTCAAAAACGCGGGGCTTCTCGTACCGGGCGGCATCTTATTGATTACGGGGTTCTTGTTTGTCTTTGAAACGGCAACCAATTGGTCCTACTCCGATGTGACATGGCCTGTTTACCTGTTGGCAACGGCATTCGGTTTATTTGAGCTGTGGCTGTTCGGCGGGAAACAGAAGGCGCTGCTCATCCCGGTTGCGGTGCTGACCTTGACAGCACTTTGCTTTATGATGACGTATCAGCCGATCATTCCGGTTTCTGTTTTCTGGCCTGCTCTATTTGTTCTGATCGGGATTGCGCTGATGGTATTTCCGGGGAAAAAACGCGGGGCTTAAACCCGCTTTTGCAGCCTGACACAGGTTTCAGGCTGTTTTTTTATTGTCACGGGAAACAATATTATGGTATGATAGCAAAAGTGAAAAAAGAAGAAAATCCGTATTGATGCGGGAGAGGTTCTAGCTACACCCTCTATAAAAAACTAAGGACGAGCTGTATCCTTGGATACGGTTTTTTTATGTTTTTTAGGGCGCCTTCTCCGAAAAAGGCGCTTTTTTTATGGAATGATAGATAAGGGAGAGAAAGACATGAAAAAAGAAAAAGCGGTTGTGGTGTTCAGCGGAGGCCAAGACAGCACGACTTGTTTATTATGGGCTTTACAAAACTTTGAAGAAGTGGAAACTGTTACATTCCATTATAATCAGCGTCACCAAGAAGAAATCGATGTGGCAAAATCGATTGCCGAAAAGCTCGGTGTCAAAAACCACTTGCTTGATATGTCTCTTTTAAATCAGCTTGCGCCGAATGCGCTGACAAGAGATGATATCGAAATTGAAGCGAAGGACGGGGAATTGCCGACAACCTTTGTGCCGGGACGCAACCTTGTATTTTTATCCTTTGCATCGATTCTTGCATATCAAATCGGCGCGCGCCACATTATCACCGGTGTTTGCGAGACTGATTTCAGCGGCTACCCGGACTGCCGTGACGAGTTTGTCAAATCCTGCAATGTCACCGTCAATTTGGCGATGGAAAAGCCGTTCGTCATTCATACGCCGCTTATGTGGCTGAACAAAGCAGAAACGTGGAAACTTGCGGATGAGCTCGGCGCGCTTGATTTTGTAAAGAATAATACACTGACTTGCTATAACGGCATCATTGCGGACGGATGCGGCGAATGCCCGGCATGCCTGCTCCGCAATAAAGGATATGATGAATATATGAAAATGAAAGGAGAGCGGAACTAATTGCTTTCTCAAATTTACCCGCAGGTTCAGCATCCTTATTCGTTTGAGTTGAATAAGGACATGCACATTTCAGCCGCGCACTTTATTCCCCGCGAAAGCGCCGGAGCGTGCAGCAGAGTCCACGGGCACACGTATACGGTAAATATTACAGTTGCGGGGGATGAACTGGATGATTCAGGCTTTCTCGTGAATTTCAGCGTGCTGAAGAAATTGGTGCACGGCGCTTATGACCATACATTGCTGAATGACCATGAGGAATTTTCTGAAGATGACAGATATTCACTGCCGACGACCGAGGTCGTGGCCAAAACGATTTATGATAAGGTGCAGTCCTACCTCGAAACACTGGAGAATCAGCCGGTCTGCGTGCAGGTTTTTGTCAGGGAAACCCCGACAAGCTATTGCGTATACCGCCCGAAAAAAGGTGATAGGAATGGCTAAAGGAATTCCGGTATTAGAAATTTTCGGACCGACGATACAAGGGGAGGGCATGGTTATCGGCCAGAAAACCATGTTCGTCCGCACGGCGGGCTGCGACTACTCCTGCAGCTGGTGCGACTCCGCTTTTACATGGGACGGCTCAGCCAAAAAAGATATCCGCTGGATGACGGCGGAAGACATTTACCGCGAGCTGAGAGAAATCGGCGGAGACGCCTTTTCCCATGTCACCATCTCAGGAGGAAACCCGGCGCTGTTAAAGCAGCTTGACGCGCTGATTTTGCTGCTGAAAGAGCACGGGGTGCGCGCCGCTTTAGAAACGCAGGGAACGGTCTATCAGGATTGGTTCACAATGATTAACGACCTGACGATTTCACCGAAGCCGCCAAGTTCGGGGATGACAACCGATTTTGCAAAGCTCGATCACATTGTGTCTTCGCTTGATGCGGCAGAAAGGCTTAACGCGGTCAGCTTAAAGGTCGTCATTTTTAATGATGAAGATCTGCAATTCGCGAAAACCGTGCACAAGCGGTATCCGAATATTCCGTTTTACCTTCAGGTCGGAAACGATAACGTCCATACGACGGACGACCGGGCATTGATCGCACATCTGCTCGGAAAATACGAAACACTCGTTGATAAGGTTTCTGCCGATTCGGATCTGAATCTCGTCAGAGTCCTGCCTCAGCTGCATACATTGCTTTGGGGCAATAAACGGGGAGTTTAATAGAAAGGGAGATTTATATGACAAGAAAAGAATCAGAATTAGAAGGAGTTACGCTCCTGGGTAATCAAGGGACAAACTATTTATTTGAATATGCGCCGGAGGTTTTGGAATCATTTCCGAATAAACACGTGAACCGTGATTATTTCGTTAAATTCAACTGCCCGGAATTTACGTCGCTTTGCCCGAAAACGGGACAGCCGGATTTTGCAACCATCTACATCAGCTATATTCCGGACGAAAAAATGGTGGAAAGCAAATCGCTGAAGCTGTATCTTTTCAGCTTCCGCAACCACGGAGATTTCCACGAGGACTGCATGAACATCATCATGAATGATTTGATCGAATTAATGGACCCCCGCTACATTGAAGTATGGGGCAAATTCACGCCAAGAGGCGGAATCTCCATTGACCCGTATACAAACTACGGCAGACCGGGAACAAAATATGAAAAAATGGCCGAACATCGGATGATGAATCATGATATGTATCCGGAGACGATTGACAACCGTTAAGGGTAGAGAAAGATAGTAAGGTTACGCAAAAACTGGATAAAATATGACCAGAAAAAAAGCTTTTTTCAGAAAATGTATATTAAAGTTGAAAATAGAGCGGTGTTACCACAACGTTATACGAAAAAGAGGTACTTTCATTTGAAAGTACCTCTTTTGTTTAATGAATTAAATATAATTTAAAAGTAGCAACCTAAACTATTAACGGTGTGTTATCACGAATTGCTCTATACTCGTCAAAATGAAAGGTGAATTTTAAACGTGTTAGTTTGATTTTTGGAAGAAAAATAAGTGTTTTAGCTTGATGATTTAGCAACGAGAATGATTGAAAAAGAAGCAACAAAAAACTTTGTTACAATAGAGTTGTAGGGGGTTCGGCGCGAAGTCAACTTTGAAAAGGATGTAATAACTTATTTTGGTGGTAGTAACAGGGAGGTAATATTCTTCTTACCAAGCATGACTATAAAAGTAACATTTCATTAATGAAGGAATATTTAAATGGCACTCGTATGCTTACCTACACAATCATATGTTGAGAAAGAAGCTACTGCTTAAAGAAGAACAGTATTTCGAGCATATTGAGGACAAACGACTTTTAAAATTTACAAAACTATTCGTTTTAGATCAAATCGTATGAGTTCACAAATTATAAGGACTTGAGTTTGATTAAATAGACATAATAACAGGTAATGATTTTAAATATGATAAATCCATATCTAGCTTATATGCTGATTTATATCGAGTATAATGATAAAGTGGGCATAAGAAGGTTTGAAAAATGTGAAGAAAAACTGACTGAATTAGTTAAGTACTTATACTAGACTCTATTACCCAAAGACTTCTTTAAAGAAAGACTTGCCCTACTGACAGCCCTCATTATAGTTAAGTAACTAGATAATTGACTTTTTAAAAGCACCGAAATAGGTGCTTTTATGTTTTAAGTTTTAAAATCCACAATGAAAAATTTATGGACTTATGGGTGTATAGGACATAATATTGATGATTTTATGGGAATTATGTATAATTATAGATGTAGACGAAAAAATATCAAATAAAGTTGTTTCTTAAATAGAGTTTGTGAATTTTTAGAAAGAGGGGTGGGAAAACGTGGTCAGCATCTATGAAGCTATATACAATAACGGAAAGGAAAAAGTATTGATCAATCTAGATGATATAAATATGGAAGACTATTTGAAAAAGTACAGAGGGAAATTGTTTTGTACTACAACTAGTTGTAAGGCGAAATTATCTTATGTAAACAGACCTGGAAAAAGGAGCCATTTCAGAACATGGAGAGAAAGTCCACATTCACAATCTTGTATTCATTTCTTTGAAAAAGAAGATGGAAGGATTGGCGTTAGACAATCGGGTGTTCAAAATGGAAGTGTTTCAACTGATCAAATGAGAAAGTCAGTAAGAGAAGCTTTTGAATTGGCTATATTAAGTGAGGAAGAAAGAGTAAGAAGAAGAGAATCAGATAGACAAAAACGACAAAGCAGAAAGCAACGTCGGAAAGTTACTGCTAACGTAGAGCAGCCAGCCATCAGAATAGTAACTGATCCTGCTAAAAAGACAGAAGATTCAAACAGGGTTAATGGCAGACTGTATAAAAGGAATGCGGATGCATTAAGAGAAACAGATTTAGGTCATACGAGAACAGTAACTGGAATAGTTAAAAGTGTTGAAACAGGAAAGAAAAGTGCTCAAGTAAGGGTTTATAAGAACGGTATATTCGTAAATATTAAGTTTGAAGAAGCTTTCTTTGCTTCGGTTCCTCAATATGAAGGTTTATTTCATTATATAAGTCGGTTTGCAACAGAGAATACTAATGTAATATTTTGTGCTGTTGGTGAAGTTAGACATAGTAAACAAAACGGAGAATTTGAATTAGTAGTCTTTGAGAGCGAAGGTTTGCTAATTCACGGAAGAACATTACCTTCACTGGCTGCTTCTTACTCTATTGAGTAGATATAAATGAATAATAATGAAAAAATAAAATTCACTATAAAAGTGAATTGGAGGTTCTGCAATTGAGAATAAGTGAAATATTTAACTTAGAAAAAGATCAAAGTCAGTTAGACTTTGTAGATATAGATATTGAAGTAGACTACCTTTATTTTTAGATCCATACTTTTTATCTTTAAGAACTGATTCTTGGTCGGTTGATGCTCACAGAACTAAACAAAGTTTTTTTCATTATATTCTTGACTTGTATAGAGTAGGAAGAAAGCAAGAAGCAAGGAATCTATTTGTAAATCTAAGTGAACCAAATGAAACATGTCTTGGTGTGTCTACGTCTAGCCCATGAGGAAGAGGGGTTGGAACCGATGAAGCAGCTGAAATATTCAATAACCTTGCTTCTAGTAAAGTTATAGAACAAGGATTGCTTAGCTATTTAGAAGATATGATTATTTTTATTGAAAACGCTGGTAAAGACAAAATTTCTGACCTTACAACTAATGTAATTAGAGAGGGGGGTATTTTTCGTCTCTGCCACGCAGCCAAAAAGGTGCATGATATTCGCACAGAACTTCTATAAGGAAAAGAGAGATCATTTGGAGAAAAGAAAAAGACGAGTAAACCCGGGGGGAGTGTACTCGCCGCTTCAATACGTGACGGGTGCTGGATGGCAGCTCGTCTGTTTCATTATAAAATAGGGAACGTATGTTTGTAAAGGCCTGAGCTGTTTTTTCTTATTCGGAGCGGATCAATTGTAAAGGAATGGCCAGCATGGTAGCATGTCCTGTAAAAAGAAGGAGTGTTCGTTATGGAGCCGTTAGAGTTAAACGGTGTAAGGCTGAAAATGTATGATTGTAAAGAAAGTGCGGGTAAAAACGGCCGTATGATTTCATTCGTATTGAAGGTGACCTCTGAAACGTATCATGATATTGCCGTCCTTTTGTACGAAAAAACATTTGACATCAAGGCGCCCGAGCGTGGGCTTGAATTCCGCGGTAAAATAACCAACTGCTATACATCCGTCACAAATCTTTACAATAAAGATGAGACCGGTGATTTTTTTGTGGAAATGACTGAGATCTGAATTCATTTGAAAAAGCTGCCGGGCGGCAGCTTTTGTGCGGGATATGTAAATGGTTCGGATTGTTCGGGGGGTTTAATAGGAGTCTCTGATGATTTTATAATTCTTATGGTTGACGACAGTGAGGGAATCTAATTCAAGGTCACGATAATTATCCATGATGGTTACATCAACGATGACGGAGTTTTCATTTACTTTTTCAACAATACCGGTTAATCCGTTTTTAAATTCAATGACGTTTCCAACCTTAGCAATTTTCACGAGCTTCCTCTCCTTTATCATAAATCCTGTTTGAAAATATTTTGCAGTATTTTCTTTAAGAAGTAAAGCGATATGGGTATCAGCCCGCTCAATCATTGTCCCGGCGGGGGAAAGATGGTATATTGTTTTTCGGGAAAAAGCCGAGAAAAGGAGGCTGTATTCGTTGCTGCCTGAGGAAATTTCAGAACGTATCAACCAAATGCGCACCGGTGAAATCAAAGAATTCAGGGTGCAGAAAGAACATTTTCTTGCATTTCGAGCGGTTTTGTCGAAGCAGGAAGATTTTAAGCATTTCCGCGGTATTGCCCAGCAGGGCGGAGATGTTATCTTCCAGTATTTAGAACAGCCAAGAAGCTGACGGCTCCTCGCCCATGAGGAGTCTTTTTTTGGTTTCAGTTTCTCATTTCATCTGGCTGTAACAGATGTAAACAAAATGTAAAATCCCTCCGATGGATACTTTTACTGCTATTTGGTTAATGTTGTGAAAATGACGGCTGTTTTCCTGCCAATAACAAGGATGTTAACAAACTTCTTCCATTATAAAAGCTGATTGGGAGCACTGGAAAATCTTTAAACGTGAATTTGCGCACAGCTCTTGTTAAGGTAGTGAAGTAT
Organism: Bacillus sp. YH3-2-B2; assembly: GCF_053663335.1. Taxonomy (NCBI): domain Bacteria; kingdom Bacillati; phylum Bacillota; class Bacilli; order Caryophanales; family Bacillaceae; genus Bacillus; species Bacillus sp. YH3-2-B2. Next base: position 455,427 of record NZ_JBSJQE010000001.1, read on the forward strand.
TTAAGGAGGAAATCGTATGACGACAAAATTTGCTGCCTTGGCTGTCTTTTTTCTATGTTTTATGCCTGCATCAAAAATTGAACATACAGAAGCTCTGTTTACTTTTGCGAAGAAGCCAAAGCAAGAACCCAGCACCCTGGTTGCTGATTTAAATAAAAAAAGCCCGGTTCCGAAGCTTTCAAAAACGGATCATAAGCATTCTATCCAACCGATAAAGCTTTCATCTCACCAAGAGATGAAAGCAAAACCGGAAGAGACGGCTTATCAGCCGCCGAAAAAAACGTATTCCCGCGCTGACAGACAACTCCTGTCACGTCTCGTTCACGCAGAAGCGAAAGGTGAATCTTATAAAGGGAAGGTTGCCGTAGCCAGCGTAGTGCTGAACCGCACTGAAAAAAACGGTTTCCCGGATACTATTCGGGGCGTGATCTATCAAAGGAATGCATTTGAACCGGTAGCAAACGGAAGCATTAATCAAAAGCCGGATAAGGATTCCATCGCCGCTGCAAATGAGGCGCTTGACCATCCGGGCAGAGAAACGAACGCGTTGTTTTTCTACAATCCGAAAACGGCATCTGATCACTGGATCCGTTCCCGAAAAATTATCGAACGGATCGGCAGACACGTATTTGCGATGTAAGCATAGCGGGATCAAAAATATCCCCGCTATGCTTTTTTCAATTTTGAGAAATCGAAAATATTTTCAGAACTTGTCTCATATGATGATGGAAGAACGAGAGACAAGGAGAGACACCATGAATCGATTTGTGAAAGGGATCATTCTTTTATCCATCGCCGCCTTTTTCGCGGAATGTCTGGAATTTGTCGTGAATATGATACTGGCGCGGGAGCTTGGCGAGCATGGGATGGGGCTTTACATGAGCATTCTGCCCACCATCTTTTTAATTATCGTGATCGCCAGTCTGGAGCTTCCGATCTCTATTTCAAAATTCATCGCGGAATCCAATCAGAAGCTGCATGAAAGCATGCTCCGGCATGCCTTCAGAATGACCGCCGTTTTTACCGCGTTTTCAACCGCGGCCGCAAGCATCGCGCTGCCGTTCATTCCTGTATTCGATACGTATCACCCCTTTATTAAAGGGATTGTCATCGGGCTGATTCCAGTCGTCGCTTTTACATCCATCGCCAGAGGTTATTTTATGGGTGTGCAGCAAATGGGAAAAATCGCGGTTGCGAATGTCTTGAAAAAAATCATTCAAGTGCTTTGTCTGTTTATCTTTTTTCAATGGTACTCTTTTGAAATTGATATGGCCGTGCTCATTTCGTTATTTGTGCTGGTCGCAAGCGATGTTGTGGTGTTCGTTTACTTGTATACGCAGTTTATTTTGGCGCGGAGGGCGCTTTCCGGCCATCAGCACATTCATCTTCGCGGGAAAGACGTGCGGAAACGCCTCCTGGCCGTATCCATCCCGACAACGGGACTTCGTATATTTCATGCGGTGACAAACGCAGTTGAACCCTTCTTGGTTAAAGGAGCGCTGCTGGCGTCCGGGGCAGCCGGGACCGCCGCGATTGATCAATACGGCATGCTTGCCGGTGTAGCGATGACAATCGGTTCGTTTCCCGCATTTATCGCCCATTCGCTGATGGTCGTCATGATTCCCAGCATTTCAGAAGCATATGCGCTGTCCCAATATGATATTGTGCTGAAACGGCTGAGACAAGCGATTTTTATTACATTCGGCTACGGCATTCCGGCGGTCTGGGTCATGTTTCAGTTCGCAGGCCCGCTGACCCATTTGTTTTTTCAGTCTCCGGAAGCGCAGTATTATTTGCAGCTTTTGTGGCCGTTTTTTCTTTTTCATCTGTTTGTGATGCCGCTTCAAGCCTGTCTGATCGGCATCGGCCACGTGAAAACGGCGTTTTATCATAACGTATGGAGCAGCATTGTAGGGCTTTCGATGATGTATGTGCTCGGTTCTATGCCGGAATTGCAAATGCTCGGCATTATACTCGGTATGAATACCGGCATGATTCTTCTGACAAGTTTACATTACGCGACGATCTGCAAAGACCTCGGTGTCTCCGTGTTTTTGACGGGCGGCGGAAGAACAGCGCCCCGGATCGAAAGCTGAAAAGGCTGATACATTTCAATAAGGAAGGGCAAGCTATCCGAAACGCGTGAAAGGAAGATCATATGCATAAAACCCGCCTAATTGTATGTGCAGTCCTTTTGATAGCTGCCGCCGTCTGGATGCCTGAAGCAAAAGCCTCATCAGAAAAACAGGCAGTTCCCGCCGTGTTTCTGATGAAGACGATTGAAGGAGACGAAATATCGATTCCGAATAAAGGGCAGAAAACGATTTTACATTTTTGGACATCGTGGTGTCCGCCGTGCAAAAAAGAACTGCCGCAATTCCAAACCTATTTTGAACAGCATCAGTCTGATGATGTAAGCCTTGTAACGGTAAATTTGATGAATGCCGAGCGAAATAAAAATACCGTTCAAAACTTTGTCACTCAGCACCATCTCACATTCCCGATTGTTCTTGACACGAAAGGCGAGCTTATGAAGGAATACGATGTCATGACGATTCCCACGTCATTTCTGCTGAATGAAAAAGGAGAAATCGAAAAAAAGATCGTCGGTCCGATGACCGCCTCACAATTAAAAGAATGGTCAGAGAATTAAAAAGGCGCGGGAGGAATTCCTCCCGCGCCTTTTTTTGCATATAATGAACAGCTGAAGAAACGCTAATGATAATTATTATCAAAAAGAAATTAAAACAATTATAATTGAAATCTTCCGCCGGCATGCTATAATAAAGAAAACACTGCGATAACACTGTGAAAATGCTGCCTGTCAGGCGGCTGTTTTACTTTTATCGGGGAATTGAAGATGATTTGCGTTCTCAATTAGAAAGGAGAATTCATAATGAATGAACAAGTGATGACACAAACCCATTCACAACAGCAGATACAAGAAGAGCGGGCCGGAAAAAAGTGGCTCCAGCATGCAGAACTCATTGCGGCGCTCGTATCCGGCGTCCTTATTCTTGCGGCCTGGTTTTTTACCGAAACAAAAGGCCTGTCCGTCACTTTGTATATCCTTGCCTTCCTGATCGGGGGATTTGCAAAAGCGAAAGAGGGAATTGAGGATACCATTGAGACGAAGGCGTTAAATGTGGAACTGCTGATGATTTTTGCGGCTGTCGGCTCCGCCCTGATCGGTTATTGGGCGGAAGGCGCTGTTCTTATCTTTATTTTTTCGTTAAGCGGCGCGCTCGAAACATATACGATGAATAAAAGCAGCCGTGATTTAACATCTTTGATGAAACTGGAACCGGAGGAAGCGACCCTGCTTGCGGACGGACGGGAAAAGCGGGTGCCGGCTGCTGAACTTAAGATCGGTGACATGATCGTCATTAAGCCGGGCGAACGCGTAGCGGCAGACGGGATCATTGAGTCTGGCGTGACGAGCCTCGATGAATCGGCGCTGACGGGTGAAGCGATGCCGGCGGAAAAAACAGCAGGAGATTCTGTGTTTACAGGAACGGTAAACGGAAACGGCTCCTTAACGGTCCGTGTGACGAAAACAAATGAACAGTCTTTATTCAGAAAAATCATCCGGCTGGTGGAATCAGCCCAAAACAGCGTGTCACCGGCTCAGGCATTTATTGAGCGATTCGAAAGTGTCTATGTCAAAGGCGTGCTGTTAGCCGTGGCTTTGCTTTTATTCGTTCCTCATTTCGCTTTAGGCTGGAGCTGGAGTGAAACCTTTTACCGGGCGATGGTGTTTATGGTGGTCGCCTCCCCGTGCGCGCTTGTCGCTTCTATTATGCCCGCTGCGCTTTCCCTTATCTCAAATGGGGCCCGCAACGGATTATTGGTTAAAGGAAGTGTGTTTTTAGAGCAGCTGGGAAGCGTACGGATGATCGCATTTGACAAAACCGGCACGGTCACAAAGGGACAGCCGGCAGTCGCGGCATTTCAAGCAGCGGAACATGTGAGTGAAGATGAGATCATGCAGGCGGTGTATGCGATAGAAAAGCAATCAAGCCACCCGCTTGCAAAAGCGATAGCTGAATTTGCCGAAAGCCGGGGCGCCGCGCCCGCAGGCCATCTATCGATTGACGAGACGTCGGGATTCGGCGTTCAGGCTGAAATAGAAGGCGTCAAATGGATGGTCGGAAAAGCGGGATTTGCAGGCGAACATGCGGCAGATGCTTTTTTGCAGACATCGGGAAAAGAATTAAAGGATAAAGGCTTTACACTGGTCTTTGTTAAAAAAGATGACCGGATTGCAGGCTGCTTCGCCTTAAAGGATCAAATCCGCCCTGAAGCCAAAGCCGTGATGGCTGAGCTTGAATCACTGGGCATTCAAACAGCCATGCTCACCGGCGATCAGTCTGAAACTGCGGCTGCCATCGCGAAAGAGGCGGGCATGACGACGGTTGTTGCCGATTGTCTGCCGGACCAAAAGGCAAAAGAAGTGAAGAAGCTGAAAGAAACGTACGGCACAATCGCCATGGTCGGAGACGGCATTAATGACGCGCCCGCTCTGAAAACCGCTGACGTCGGTATTGCGATGGGCGGGGGAACGGACGTGGCTCTTGAAACGGCTGACTTAGTCCTTATGAAAAATGATCTTCACAAGCTTGTGAAAATGTGCAGACTCTCAAGGAAAATGAACCGGATTATTAAGCAGAATATTGTTTTCTCGCTCTCGGTCATCTGCCTTTTGATCTGCGCTAACTTTCTGCAGGTGATGGAACTGCCGTTTGGCGTAATCGGGCATGAGGGGAGCACGATTCTGGTCATACTGAACGGACTGAGATTATTAAAATAAACATGACAGCCGCACACGGGCGGCTGTTTTTTTAATGTTCGTTCACAGCATAAACGCCGGAAAACTGATAGAATGAATAAAGAGTCACTTTGGTAAGGAGGAAAAGCAAAAAATGAACAGATTAGAACGTGTTTCATCTTGGCTGAAAAAAGAAGGACATGATGCGGCGTTTATACATACAAAGGAAAACGTATTTTATTTAACTGATTTTTACACGGATCCGCATGAGCGGTTAATGGGATTGTTCCTGTTTCAGGAACAGGAGCCGTTTTTCGTTTGTCCGGGAATGGAAGCCGGACAAGCCCGAAGCGCCGGATGGGAGCATGGTATTATCGGCTACGGCGATCACGAAGATCCGTGGGAGCTGATCAAAGCCGAGCTCACAAAACGAAATGTGCGGCTTGATTCCATCGCGGTTGAAAAGGATTCGATCTCTCTTTCCCGCTCAGAACAGCTCAAACAAGCTTCTGGGGGCGCTGTATTTGTTTCGGCAGAAGAAACGCTCAACCAATTCCGTCTCGTGAAAGATGAGAAGGAAATCAGCATTCTCAGGGAAGCGGCAAAACTCGCGGATTACGGAGTTGAAGTCGGTGTCGCGGCGCTTAAAGAGGGTGTGAGTGAAACCGAAGTACTCGCACAGATTGAGTTTGAGCTGAAGAAAAAAGGTGTGCAGGGCATGTCATTTTCAACGATGGTGCTGTTCGGGGAAAAATCAGGCCAGCCCCATGGGAATCCGGGTGCAGACCGGTTGAAAAAAGGCGATTTTGTTCTGTTTGATCTGGGCGTTATTCTTGACGGCTACTGTTCAGACATTACGAGAACATTCGCATACCAATCAATCAGCCCGAAACAGGAAGAGATTTACGAAACGGTGCTTAAAGCTGAACAGGCGGCGCTTCAATTAAGCAAACCCGGCGTCAGAATCGGCGATCTTGATTTAAAAGCCCGCGGCATTATTGAAAAAGCCGGATACGGAGACTATTTCCCGCACCGCCTCGGCCACGGACTCGGGATTTCGGTTCACGAATATCCATCAATGAGCAGCGCGAACGACACACTCCTCAAAGAAGGCATGGTGTACACGATAGAACCGGGGATTTACGTACCGGATGTCGGCGGCGTGCGCATAGAAGACGATGTGTTTGTCACAAAAGACGGCGCCGAAGCATTAACGCAGTATCCGAAAGAATTAACGATTCTGAAATAGAAAGCTTTGTGATAAAAAAGGACGGTTCTGGAACGCAGCGTCCTTTTTTATCACCTTTTAAATGAAAAAATCATCAAAATGCTGAAATGGTTTGATGTCATGCTTTTCATTCAGGGGCCGCAGGGCAAGGTAACTGCCGCCGAGTATGGCCAGACACAAACCGATTAAGCAAAGAATCCCCATCGCTGTTCTTCTCCTTTCAAACGAATAGGATGTATCTGTTTCTAGCTTACTGTATGAAACGCATTCCAGATCAAGGGAAAAAAAGAAAGGGGACGCCATGGCTACGATCAGAGACATTGCCGGCGCTGCCGGGGTTTCCGTTACAACGGTATCAAGAGTTTTAAATGATCATCCTTATGTAAGTAAGGACAAAAGAAAAAGAGTGAAAAAAGCGATGCAATCGCTCGGATACACGCGCAACATTCATGCTGTGCATTTATCCAAAGGTTTTTCCGATATGATCGGCGTTGTGCTTCCGTCGGTGAATCTTCCGTATTTTGCAGACCTTGTTGCAGGTATTGCCGAGGCTGCCGAAGCGTCAGGCGTGCATCTTTCTTTATACCAGACAGATTATCAGCAGCAAAAAGAACGTTTTGCTTTATCACAATTACAGGAGCGCCAAGTGGACGGCCTGATTATCTGCTCCAAAGCAATTCCTGATGAGCATCTGCTTACCGTGAAAGAACCGCTCATCCTCTGCCAGTACACTGATGCGGCGGGGCTTTCCTCCATCAGTAATCCGCATCGGGAAGCATTTCGGCACGGTCTGGATTATCTGATCGAAAAGGGACACCGGAAAATAGCGATCAGCCTGGCCAGAAAAAAGGGAAAAAACAGTCAAGTCCGCATCGCCGCATACAAAGAGGCGCTGAAGAAGATCGGGCAGCCTTACAGGGAAGAGCTGGTTGTGGAAAAGGTGCTGACGCTGCTTGACGGGAAAGCCCTTTTTCATAGATGGAAGAGCTGGGATGACAAACCGACTGCGCTGTTTGCGGCGAATGATCAAGTATCCGCAGGTCTTTACCTTGAAGCCAAGGCAAACGGGACGCGCATCCCGGAAGAGCTTGCGATTTTGAGCATCGACAATCATGATATCAGCAAGATGTTAGGTATTTCCACAATAGATATACAAACAAAAGAAATGGGAAAGCAGGCTTTTCACATGCTTGAGAACCGGATCAGCGGCGGGCCTCCGGCAAGGAAAGTTCTTGATTACCGCCTTATTGAACGATCAACCGTCTAAAAAAAGAATTGACGCGCTTTCCGTTCGTTTTGTACGATATGAGGTATTGAATGACAAAGGAGCTGAGGATCATGAAGGGGTCCTTTACAGTTGAAAAGGTATTAAATAACAATGTGCTCATCGCAACACATGATAGATACAGTGAGGTCGTCTTAATCGGAAAAGGGATCGGCTTTGGAAAAAAACAAGCGGATGTCATTGAAGATAAAGGGTATGACAAGATGTTCATCTTAAAGGATGAAAAAGAACAAAAACAATTTAAAAAGCTCCTCGGTTATGTGGACGAGACACTTGTCGACATCTCCAATGACGTCATTTATCATATCAAGAAGCGGACAAGCCAACCGTTAAATGAGCATATCCATATTGCGCTGACTGACCATATCGCCTTTGCGGTAAAGCGGCTGCAGCAGGGTTTTGACATTAAAAACCCGTTTCTCATGGAAACCGAAACGCTTTATCCGGAAGAATTCCAAATTGCCCGTGAAGTCGTCGGCATGATTAATGAAAAGACGGGAATCTGCCTTCCGGAAGGAGAGATCGGCTTTATCGCTCTGCATATCCATTCCGCCCTGACGAATCGGCCCCTTTCAGAGGTCAATCAGCATTCACAGCTGATGTCCCGCCTCGTTCAGGTGATTGAGGAATCTTTCCAGATGAAAGTGAATAAAGAAAGCGTCCACTATTTGCGGCTGATCCGGCATATCAGATTTACCATAGACAGGATTAATCGGGAAGAGCAGACAAAAGAACCAGAAAAGTTAATGTTATTATTGAAAAATGAATACCCGCTATGCTACAATACTGCTTGGAAACTGATAAAAATCTTGCAGCAAATACTGAAAAAACCAGTTCATGAGGCGGAAGCGGTTTATCTCACGCTTCATTTGTACCGATTAACCAATAAAATTTCATAATTTCAGTTGAAACCTTAAAAACGTGTCACTGATTCGATCAGGCATGAGTGATTGAGGGTAAAAAACGGGAAGAACGATCCCGTTATTTTGCACACCCTTTTTACTCATGCCTTTTTTGTTGTGTAAAAGGGCAAATGTAAACGGTTAAACTGAAGACTTGCGCCAGTGAATTCGTTGTCATGAATTTTCGCTGTAAGGTCACACTAGCTAACAGAGGAGGTACATCTTTTATGTTTAAAGCATTATTCGGCGTTCTCCAGAAAATCGGCCGTGCTCTTATGCTTCCGGTTGCGATTTTACCGGCTGCGGGGATCTTGCTTGCGTTAGGGAATGCCATGCAGAACAAAGATATGATTCAAGTCATGCATTTCTTAAGCAATGATAACGTTCAGCTTGTGGCGAACGTCATGGAAAGCGCCGGCCAAATCGTATTTGACAACCTGCCGCTTCTTTTTGCAGTAGGGGTTGCGATCGGTCTTGCCAACGGAGACGGTGTTGCCGGAATCGCGGCCATTATCGGATACCTGGTCATGAACGTATCCATGAGCGCCGTGCTTATGGCGAACGGCAGTATTCCGTCTGACAAAATTGAACGGGCAAAGTTTTTTGCGGAAAACCATCCGGCCTATATTAACATGCTGGGGATACCCACTTTGGCGACGGGCGTGTTCGGCGGTATTATCGTCGGGGTTCTGGCCGCGTTATTGTTCAACAAGTTTTATAAAATTGAACTTCCGCAGTACCTCGGATTCTTTGCGGGTAAGCGGTTCGTCCCGATTATCACATCAATTTCCGCATTAATTCTCGGACTTATTATGTTAGTGATCTGGCCTCCGATCCAGCACGGTCTGAATTCCTTCTCCACGGGTCTTGTGGAAGCGAATCCAACCTTGGCGGCCTTTATTTTCGGGATGATTGAGCGGTCATTGATTCCGTTCGGTCTTCATCACATTTTCTACTCGCCGTTCTGGTATGAATTTTTCAGCTATAAAGATGCGGCCGGAGACATCATCCGCGGAGATCAGCGGATTTTCATGGCTCAGATCAAAGACGGCGTACAGCTGACGGCGGGAACATTTATGACGGGGAAATATCCGTTTATGATGTTCGGTCTTCCGGCGGCAGCGCTTGCAATCTATCATGAAGCGAAGCCTGAAAAGAAAAAACTTGTAGCCGGAATCATGGGTTCTGCCGCTCTGACAAGTTTCTTAACGGGAATTACCGAGCCGCTTGAATTCTCATTCTTATTTGTGGCTCCTATCCTGTTTGCGATTCACTGCGTATTCGCGGGACTTTCCTTTATGGTTATGCAGCTGCTGCATGTAAAAATCGGTATGACGTTCTCAGGCGGTCTGATTGACTACTTCCTGTTCGGAATTCTGCCTAACCGGACGGCTTGGTGGCTTGTCATTCCGGTCGGCTTAGGACTAGCACTCATTTACTACTTCGGTTTCCGGTTTGCGATCAGAAAGTTCAATCTGAAAACGCCGGGCCGTGAAGAAGAGGCTGCGGATGAAGGTGCGGGCGCCTCAGGCGAAGCCGGCGACCTTCCTTATGAAATCCTGCAGGCAATGGGTGACCAGGAAAACATTAAGCACCTTGACGCTTGTATCACGAGACTCCGCGTTACGGTCAACGACCAGAAGAAAGTGGATAAGACTCGTTTGAAACAGCTTGGCGCCTCAGGCGTTCTTGAAGTCGGAAACAACATTCAGGCCATTTTCGGCCCGCGTTCTGACGGTTTAAAAACACAGATGCAGGATATTATCGCCGGACGCACGCCGCGACCTGAACCGAAAGTATCCGCGCAAGAAGAAGTCAGCCAGCAGGTTGAAGAGGTTATCGCAGATCCGCTCCGAAACGAGCAGGGTGAAGAAGTGTTCGCTTCTCCGATCACCGGCGAAATCCATCCGATTACCGATGTGCCTGACCAGGTGTTCTCAGGAAAAATGATGGGTGACGGTTTTGCGATTCTTCCTGAAGAAGGAATCGTCGTATCGCCTGTCCGCGGAAAAGTGCTGAATGTTTTCCCGACAAAACATGCGATCGGTCTTCAGTCTGACGGCGGAAGAGAGATCCTGATTCATTTCGGAATCGACACAGTCAGTCTGAAAGGCGAAGGATTCACTTCTTTTGTTTCTGAGGGTGACCGGGTTGAACCGGGGCAAAAGCTGCTTGAAGTTGATCTTGAAGCGGTTAAACCTCATGTTCCTTCATTAATGACACCGATTGTCTTTACAAATCTTGCCGAGGGTGAAGCGATTTCCCTTTCGGCCGAAGGTACCGTAAAACGGGAACAAAAAGATATTGTGAAAATCGGAAAATAAGCATATAAATACGCCGTACTTGTCAGATGACAAGTACGGCTGTATGATATAATATTGTGTAGTAAAATAGCTTTAATTTAAAGGAGAATGATAATCATGGCACAAAAAACATTTAAAGTAACAGCAGATTCCGGAATCCACGCTCGTCCTGCGACAGTTCTTGTACAAACTGCAAGCAAATACGATGCTGACGTAAACTTAGAATATAACGGCAAAACAGTAAACCTTAAGTCAATCATGGGCGTTATGTCTCTAGGTATCGCTAAAGGCGCTGAAATCACAATTTCCGCTTCAGGCGCTGACGAAAACGATGCTCTTAACGCTTTAGAAGAAACAATGAAAAGCGAAGGACTCGGCGAGTAATGCAAGAATTAAAAGGAATAGGCGCTTCAGCCGGAATTGCGATTGCGAAAGCATACCGGCTTGAAGAGCCGGACTTAACGGTTGAAAAGAAAAACATTGCTGATGCTGCGGCTGAAGTAAGCCGTTTTGATGAAGCGATTGTACGTTCTAAAGAAGAGCTTGAAAAAATTAAAGAGCATGCTTTAAAAGAACTGGGACAAGACAAAGCTGACATTTTCTCCGCGCACCTTTTAGTTCTGAGTGATCCTGAGCTGCTGAACCCGGTAAAGGAGAAAATCAGCACAGATTCAGTCAATGCTGAATTCGCTTTGAAAGAAACAGCTTCCATGTTCGTTACTATGTTTGAATCAATGGATAACGAATACATGAAAGAGCGTGCGGCGGATATCCGTGACGTAACAAAACGTGTGACGGGGCACCTGCTGGGCGTGGAAATTCCGAACCCGAGCATGATCTCAGAAGAGGTTGTTATCGTGGCTGAAGATTTGACACCGTCTGATACGGCGCAATTAAACCGCCAGTTTGTAAAAGGTTTTACAACTGATATCGGCGGACGCACTTCACACTCCGCGATCATGGCCCGTTCGCTTGAAATTCCGGCTGTTGTCGGCACAAAAGCGGCTACAGGGACAATTGAAAACGGTGTTACGGTAATCGTAGACGGCATCGATGGTGATGTGATCATCGATCCTTCCAGTGAAACGTTAAAGAAATATGAAGAAAAGCACAGTGCTTACCTGGCGCAAAAAGCTGAGTGGGCGAAGCTCGTCAATGAACCGACTGTTTCAAAAGACGGCCATCATGTAGAGCTTGCCGCAAACATCGGCACACCTGACGATGTAAAAGGCGTTCTTGAAAACGGAGGAGAAGCTGTAGGGCTTTACCGTACGGAATTCCTTTACATGGGACGCGACCAGCTTCCGACAGAAGACGAGCAGTTTGACGCTTATAAAACGGTTCTTGAGCGTATGGAAGGAAAATCAGTTGTCGTGCGGACATTGGATATCGGCGGCGACAAAGAGCTTCCTTACCTGCAGCTCCCTAAAGAAATGAACCCGTTCTTAGGCTACAGAGCCATCCGCCTTTGCCTTGAAGAGCAAGAAATCTTCAGAACTCAGCTTCGTGCGCTGCTTCGTGCAAGTACATACGGAAACTTAAAAATCATGTTCCCGATGATTGCGACAGTAAACGAGTTTAAACAGGCGAAAGCGATTCTTCTCGAAGAAAAAGAAAAACTCGTCGAAGCCGGCGTAGCGGTTTCTGACGATATTGAAGTCGGTATGATGGTAGAGATTCCGTCTACAGCCGTTATCGCAGATCAGTTTGCTACAGAAGTTGACTTCTTCAGTATCGGAACAAATGACTTGATCCAATACACGATGGCTGCTGACCGCATGAACGAGCGCGTAGCTTATCTGTATCAGCCATACAATCCGGCGATTCTCCGTCTGATCACCCTTGTTATTGAAGCCGCTCACAAAGAGGGCAAATGGGTCGGCATGTGCGGAGAAATGGCGGGAGACGAAATTGCGATTCCGATTCTTCTCGGTTTAGGCTTAGATGAGTTCTCAATGAGCGCTACATCCATCCTTCCGGCAAGAACGCAGATCAGCAAGCTTTCTAAAAAAGAAGCTGAATCATTCAAAGAAACAATCTTGTCTATGAGCACGACAGAAGAGGTTGTCGCATTCGTTAAAGAAACATTCAATAAGTAATACAACAGCCAGACGGTATAAGCCGTCTGGTTTTTTTCATATTCGGAAAAAAGGGGGGAACAATAACGTTCAACAGGAGGAATTATCATGACAAAATCATTTGCAGCGGGGGATACGGTCTATGTGATTTACCGCAATCCGCATGCCGCCAATGTTGCCCATATTAAAGAGGCGGAGATCGTCCATCACCCGTACCATGAGGGAGAACTGTCTCTGTTTTTATACGAAACCTATCATCCGCTGGCCGAAGATGACGCGGTCTTTTCGACATATGAGGAAGCGGAAGCGCTTTACAGCGAGCTTTTTGAAGAAGACCGGTACCATTGATCAAAGGAAATGTTTACAACGCATATTCACTCTCTTTTAAACGGAAAGTAACAACATGAGAAAATGTAAAAAGGGAGTGTCAGTTCATGCTGAAGCCGTTTGTGCCCCAGCTTGTTTATATAGAACCGAGAGCGCTCGAATACCCGTTAGGACAAGAGCTGAAGAATAAGTTTGAAAACATGGGGCTTGAGATCAGAGAAACAACATCGCATAATCAAGTCCGGAATATTCCGGGGAAAAATCACTTGCAGCAATACCGGAACGCGAAATCAACATTGGTAATCGGCGTCCGGAAAACACTGAAATTCGATTCTTCAAAGCCGTCCGCCGAATATGCCATTCCATTTGCGACGGGCTGTATGGGGCATTGCCACTATTGCTACCTGCAGACGACGATGGGATCAAAGCCTTACATCCGGACATATGTCAATGTGGAAGAGATTCTGGATCAGGCTGATGAGTATATGAAAGAACGGGCGCCGGAATTTACAAGATTTGAAGCCTCTTGTACGTCTGATATTGTAGGAATCGATCATCTGACACATACATTAAAAAGAGCCATTGAACATTTCGGACAAAGCGAATTGGGGCAGCTCAGATTCGTGACTAAATTTCACCACGTCGATCATTTGCTTGATGCAAAACATAACGGAAAGACTAGGTTCAGATTCAGCATCAATGCGGATTATGTCATTAAGAACTTTGAACCGGGAACTTCTCCGCTCGACAAACGGATCGAAGCCGCCGTCAAAGTCGCTAAAGCGGGCTATCCGCTCGGTTTCATCGTGGCGCCTATTTATATTCACGATGGCTGGGAGGAAGGCTATAAGGAGCTGTTTGAGAAACTGGATGCGGCGCTTGGTGAAGACGTTCGGCATGACATCACATTTGAACTGATCCAGCATCGTTTTACAAAACCGGCCAAACGGGTGATTGAGAAGAACTATCCGAAAACAAAGCTTGAGCTTGATGAAGAAAAGCGCAGGTACAAATGGGGACGCTACGGAATCGGCAAATATATATACCAAAAAGACGAAGAACATGCCTTAAGGGAAACACTCGAATCTTATATCGAAACCTATTTTCCGAAAGCGAAAATCGAATATTTTACGTAAGGCGGAGCTGTCGGCATGACGGCTCTTTTTTTTGCTGCGCCAAATGACGGAAATGTTTGATATTTATTTCAAGATTTATTCATTTTCTTGGCCGAAAGACCGATATAACTCTCAGGAGGGGATGGTTATGTTTAAAAAAATGCATATCAAAATTGCTGTGTTTGTCTCGGCAATGCTTATTGTAACGGTTGTTTTTTTAACGGTTTCTTCATATTTGACATTAAAGCCGATGATGACGGAGGAAGCAAAACGTACGACAGAGAATGTCACCAATTCACTCGGTCAGAACATTGAGCTTCAGCTGAAAAATGATGAGACCGTATTAATGAGATTAGCAGACGGTGAATTGTCCCGGTCTTTTCTATCAGATGGGAAGAAAGAAACCGCGCGGCTTTTTAACGATGAGTTAAAACAGATCGGACAGAATGACAAATATGTCGCGCTTGCGTACGTCGGAACCGCAAACAAACAAATGTTTACATATCCAAAGGCCGATTTTGCCAAAGACTATGATCCGACAAATCGAACGTGGTATAAGATGGCGGCTGAAAAACCCGATAAGGTTGTCTGGACTGACCCTTATAAAGATGCAGTGACGGGAGACATGATCGTGACGGCGTCAAAAGCCATTCAAAACAGCGGAACCGTCGTCGGAGTGGCGAGCTTAGATTTGAAGCTGTCCTCTATTCAGAGCATGGTCAACGAGCAAAAGGTTCCGTATAAAGGATTTGCCTTTTTAGCGGATGAAAACGGCTCTCTTCTGGCCCATCCGGCAAAACAGGGAAAAAATATTTCGGAAGATCAGACGTTAAAAGACATCACTACGGACAAAGAAGGCATCAAAGAGCTGCAGGGGAACATGGTCGTCTACCAAACGGTAAAAGAAACAGGGTGGAAAGTCGGAACGCAGTTTGAAAAAGATCAGCTGATGGGAGTAGCCGACAAAATGAACACGGTGAGCATTTTTATGTCACTGATCGCCCTTGTGATTACGATCGGACTCAGCTATTTCCTCGCAAAAACGATAACCGGGCCGATTCAGCAGCTGATCGCAAAAACAAATTCAGTCTCAGCGGGAGATTTAACCGTCCGCGCTCAGACGAAATCAAAAGATGAAGTAGGCGAGTTAACAAAAGACTTTAACCAAATGGTTGAAAATATGAAAGAGATGGTCGAACAGGTCAAGGCCTCCTCAGAAAATGTGTCTGATACATCTGACCAACTAACTGTCATCTCACAGGAGACAAATGAAACGAGCGGACAAATCGCAAAAGCGATAGAGGAAGTCGCCGCCGGAGCGACAGAGCAAGCGTCAGAGGTTGAGACGATCAACGAAAAATCAGAAAATCTCTCAGTCAAAATAAAAGGAATCGCAGATCGTGCAGGCAGCATAAAACAACTCTCAAAATCTTCAGAGGATGCCAGCTACAAAGGATTGGACGCGCTCGGGCAGCTGCTGATGAAGTCAAACGAAGCCAATTCAGAAACGAAAAAAGTAGAGGCAATGCTGAATGACCTGGAAGAACAAACGAAAAACATAGAAGAAGTCGTGACGGCAATATCCGCTATTTCAGACCAGACGAATCTCTTGGCGCTGAATGCGAGCATAGAAGCCGCAAGAGCGGGAGAAAGCGGACGGGGCTTTGCCGTCGTCGCGGAAGAAGTCCGCAAGCTTGCTGAACAATCAGCTCTTTCTTCCGGCCATATCAGTGAGACGGTCCGTCTGATTCAATCAGAGACAAAAGAAGCGTCACACGCGATGATTGAGGCAAGCAGAATGAATGATGAACAAAACAGCGCCATTCATGAAACGGGTGAGGTTCTCAATCTGATTACGACGGAAATGCAGTCTCTCGTTCAAGGTATAGATCATATTTACAATGACATTCAAAAAATGAGTGAAGAACAAGCCGCGATTCAAGAAGCGATTCAAAGCATCTCCGCCATTTCTCAAGAATCTGCGGCAGCGGCGGAAGAAGTGAATGCTTCTACTGATGAACAGCTCGTTACGCTTGAAAAAGTGAAGCAATCGACTGATATGTTAAAGAGCGCAAGCGAAGATCTGATCAGCGCCATTTCTAAATTCACCTTGTGACGCGGTCTCTATCAGCCTATAATATGGTAATATAGACATGAAAGAGTGATATATGAATCGCATCAGGGGAGGAAAGCGCAGTGAACAAAACGGTCGGATTTATCGGTTTGGGCGTCATGGGAAACAGTATGGCATCGCACATTTTAGAAGCGGGCTATCCTGTTTTAGTCTACACGCGGACGAAACAAAAAGCGGAAGAGATTCTGAATAAGGGAGCGGTCTGGCAGGAGACGGTCAAAGACCTTTCGGAAAAAGCTGACATCATTATTACCATGGTCGGCTATCCGAGTGATGTCGAGGAAATCTATCTCGGCGAAAACGGCATTCTCCGGCACGCAAAAGAAGGGGCGTTTGTCATTGATATGACGACATCAAAACCATCTCTGGCGAAGAAAATAGCGGAGAAAGCCAAAGAAAAGTCCATTCACGCCCTGGATGCACCCGTTTCCGGCGGAGACATCGGCGCGAGGAACGGAACGCTTGCCATTATGGCCGGAGGAGAAAAAGAAGCGTTTGAAGCATGCCTGCCGCTTTTCTCCGTTATGGGGGAAAATATTCAGTATCAAGGGCCGGCTGGCAGCGGCCAGCATACGAAAATGTGCAATCAGATCGCGATTGCAGCGGGGATGGTCGGAGTGGCTGAAGCGATGGCTTACGCGGAAAAATCCGGTCTGAACCCGGAACAAGTGCTGAAAAGCATTACAACCGGAGCGGCTGGCAGCTGGTCATTGTCAAACCTCGCTCCCCGTATGCTGAAAGGCGATTTTGCGCCCGGATTTTACGTGAAACACTTTATTAAAGACATGGGCATTGCCCTTGAAGAAGCGGAGCTCATGGGAGAAGAAATGCCCGGATTGGCGCTGGCCAAATCATTGTACGACAAGCTTTCCGCGCAAGGTGAAGAAAACAGCGGAACTCAAAGTATTTATAAGCTTTGGGTGAAATAAAAAAGATTGCCCGCCGGGGCAATCTTTTTTTATTTATTTTCCGATGAATTGCTGTGTCCAGATGTTTCCTGATTCTACATAACCGACACCGATTTGAGTGAACTCAGGATTCATGATGTTCTTTCTGTGGCCTTCACTGTTCATCCAAGCTTTAACGACAGCTTCAGGAGTCGGCTGTCCTTTGGCGATATTTTCACCGGCAGTTTTATAAGTGATTCCGAAAGACTTCATCATATCAAACGGTGAGCCGTAAGTCGGACTTTGGTGATCGAAATAGTTTTTGTCTTTCATATCTTGTGATTTTGCGTGAGCTGATTTGCTTAATTTTTCATCAATCTGCAGAGGTTTTAAGCCTTGCTTTTGTCTCTCTGCATTTGTCAATTCAACGACTTTCTTTTCGTACGCACTGACAGATGAAGGAGTTTTCTCGCTGCTGTTGTTTGTGTTATCTGTCTGCTTTGCATTGTCAGCCGTCTGGTTTTGATCGGCTTTCGGTTTTTCGGCAGCTGCCGGAGCCGTTTTTGCCGGTGTTTCTTTTTGTACATCCTTAACTGTCATGTCAGAATGCTTGGCGTGTTTTTGCAGCAGCTGAGTCAGTTCTTTCTCATTTTTAACGTTCAGCTGTTTCGCGCTCGTTTTCATATGTAGTTTTTCAACAGCCTCTTGAAGAGTCAGATGCTGTACGGTGTTTCCTTTTTTCACAGTAACGACGTGCTGGCATGACAGCTCTTTTGCAGATGCCTGCTGAATGCCTCCGAATGTAATCAAACTGACTGCCACGGCAGCAGATAAGAGAAATGCTTTTTTCATAGTTAATAGCCTCCCAGAGAAGTTGTTTTTTTCTACATGAAAAATCTTATCACAGCTTTTTTGTCATAATGCAGCCAGCCATTTCCTTTGACAACAAACGTTTGTCATAATTGTAATTGAGCACAGAAAAATGGCTTTATATCAGGAAAAACGATCTGTATTTATTTTTTAAAATCCGTTACATCTCTTCAAATTATTTGAAGTGTTAGATATATTTTAAGATAATTTGATCTTGACAGTTTTTTTTACCCGTTTTCGCTGTAACAACTTTTACAAAAATGTTACAATTAAAATCTGTTTATGTAAATATATTCAATGATTTGAGAGGTGTAACAGAAAGTGGCTGAAGTCGCGCGCGAACCAAAGAAAAAAACGAAACGTTACAGAGCGCTGAGAATGAATCTCTATTTTTTGATTGTTTTTCTTCTCTTTACGGCACTGATTTTTAAACTCGGCATCGTCCAGATTGTCGAAGGGGATAAACACCGCCAGGATGCGGAGAAGGCAAATGCAAAAACCGCCTATTATCCGACACCGCGGGGAAAAATGTATGACAAGCGGAACAGAGTGGCGGTTGATAACCAGGCCGTGCCCGAAATTGTATATGTATCCACCTCAAAAACCTCGGCAAAGGACAAATTGAAAACGGCAAAAAATCTCGCTGCACTGATTCATATTGATACTGAATTTATGAAGGATCGAAATATCATTGATTACTGGCTTGCCGCACATCCGAAGAAGGCGGAAAAGCTTATGAAGGATTCAGAAAACAGCCTGAAATCCCAAGAAGTGTACAAACGCCAGATTGAACGCGTCCCGAAGCAGGAGATTGACGCGATCAAAAAAGATAAAAAAGAGCTGCAAATTGCGGCGATTTATACGCGTTTTTCAAGCGGCAACGCCTATCAGCCGCAAGTCGTCAAATCAATGGACCCGAATAAGCTGAACGGAAACGGAAACAGCGGGTCACTGCTTGACGAACATGAAAACAACAAACAGAAACCGAAAAGCGACCTGACATATGAAGAAGTTTCTGTCGTATCTGAGCACCTGAAAGAGCTCCCCGGCATTGACGTAATTAATGACTGGACGCGGAAATATCCGTACGACAAAACGCTGTACTCTCTGTTCGGCGGTGTGACGACACCGGAACAGGGATTGTTGGGCGAACGGAAAGATTATTATGTTACAAGAGGATACTCACTGAATGACCGGGTGGGAAAAAGCTACATTGAATATCAGTATGAAGACTATTTAAACGCACATAAAGAAAAAGTAGAGTATGTGGAAAACAGCAAAGGTGAAGTCGTCAGCCAAAAGCCCGTCGATGAAGGCAGCAGAGGCTACGATCTGCAGCTCTCGCTCGATATGGAATTGCAGTCGAAAGTTGAAAAAGTCATTGAAAAAGAGCTGAGAAGAAGCCGCGCCGCAGGCAACTATATGGTTGACAGAGGATTTGCCGTCATGATGGACCCGAACAACGGGGATATCCTCTCAATGGCGGGGAAACGCATCGATCTCGAAACAAATAAAATACAGGATTTTGCGATCGGATCATTTACGACCCAATATGAGATGGGCTCTGCTGTTAAAGGAGCGACTGTTCTCGCGGGTTACCAAAGCGGCCTCCCGCATTATAAAACGTTTGTCGATGCACCGCTTGTATTTAAAGGCAAAACGAGAAAACAATCGTGGACACAAATGGGAGCCATTACTGAGCTGACCGCGCTGCAAAGAAGTTCAAACGTATATATGTTTCATGTGGCCATGCATATCGCCGGCATTAACTACAGGCCGTACGGTACACTGCCTGCCGGATTAGACGATATTAAAAAAATGCGGAACTACTATGCCCAATTCGGTTTGGGTGTGAAGACCGGGATTGATCTTCCGCAGGAATCAGCGGGCATGCAGTCAAATCCGCAAATGGTCGGGGGATTGCTGCTTGACTTTGCGATCGGACAGTTTGATACGTATACGCCGCTTCAAATGGCTCAATATATTTCAGCCATCGCAAACGGCGGGTATCGCGTCCAGCCGCGGATCGTCACAAGCATTCATGAACCGGACAGCAAAAACAAGATTGGAAAAGCGATTGAACAGCGAGATAGTAAAATTTTGAACAAAGTAAATAACAGCCCGAGCGATTTTGACCAAGTTCATAAAGGGATGAAATTGGTTACAAGCTCACCTCAGGGAACGGCTTATTCAACATTTCAAGGTTCAGGCGCTGATGTATCCGGTAAAACGGGAACCGCGGAGACGCACTATTACGGCACGAACAAAAACTGGTGGGGGAAAGACACGTATAACCTGACCTTTGTCGGCTATTATCCGTCAGAACATCCACGAGTGGCATTCAGCGTCGTCGTACCGACTGTTCAGGATGATCACGATCATGTCAGCAAAAACATTGCTAAAGGAGCAATTGACGCTTACAAAGAACTTGAAAAGAAATACAATAAAAAATAACAAATGAAAGGGCGGCCGAACATCTCGTGCGCCCTTTCTTTCATTCAGGAAAATTGACGTTCACAATAAGAATAGAAGGAGAATGCTCATTTTTTAGCGAATCAATCTAGTGGAATTTCTTTTTATATCAGTCCGTGTCCAGCCTGCAGTGCGAGTATAATGCAAAGGAGGGATTCTGTGGAACAGGATACTCAGCATGTCAAACAGTTTCAATCGAAAACCGATCTTCATGCCGTTTTGACGTCTAACGGGCGTATTATGTATATTTCTGCAAACTGCAAATCGTATTTCAGTTATTCTCAGGAAGAGATGATCGGGTCATTTCTCAAAACGTTCCTGCATGAAGAAGATCAATTTTTGGTTGAAAGTTACTTCTATAATGAGCATCATTTGATGCCTTGCACCTTTCGTCTTATTAAAAAAGATCATACCATCGTATGGCTTGAAGCGGGTGTGGAAATTGTCACACCGCAAATGGAGGGGACGGATCGGGAAATCATCCTCAAAATCAAGGTGCTTGAGGAGAAGACGCCCCGCCGGCCTTATATGTATGAACAAAAGAAGCAAAAGGCAGAACAACAGTCTGAAGATGCGGCTGGAAACGGCGAATTCGAGCGTCTTGTCGAAATGCTGCCGAATCCTTTATATGTCAGCATCAACGGCACAATCGCCTACGCCAACAACGCGATGCTTGCCATGCTGGGAGCCGAAAGCAAAGACGAGGTAATCGGCAGGCGCTCTTATGAGTTTATTGAAGAAGAGTATCACGACATTGTGAAAAACCGAATTGTGCGGATGCAAAAAGGAATGGAAGTCGGAATGATCGAACAGACGTGGAGAAGGCTCGACGGCACGCCCGTTCATTTAGAAGTGAAGGCGGCACCGACGACATATAAAAATCAGCGGGCGGAATTGCTGCTTCTGATTGATATTTCTTCACGGAAAAAATTCCAAACGATTCTGCAAAAAAGCAGAGAGCGTTATCAGCTCCTCATTCAGAATTCAATTGACACGATCGCCGTGATTCACAATGATAAGTGGGTATTCATGAATGAATCGGGCATTTCGCTGTTTGAGGCTGAAACATATGAAGATTTAATCGGGAAAAACGTCTATGATCAGCTTCATCCCTGTGATCATGACGGCGTGAAACAGCGGATCCAAAATATTATCAACCGAAAGACCGAGTCAGAAATCATTAAGCAATCGTGGTTTACCTTTAAAAACCGGCTGATCTACACGGAAATGGTCTGCATTCCGACGACGTTTTTCGGAGAAACGGCCGTGCAGGTCATTCTGCGTGACATTTCTGAGCGGAAGCAGACGGAGGAATTAATGCTGAAGTCGGAAAAGCTGTCTATCGCAGGGCAGCTGGCGGCGGGGATCGCTCACGAAATCCGCAATCCGCTGACGGCGATCAAAGGATTTTTACAGCTCATGAAGCCGACGATGGAGGAAAACGAACATTACTTTGAAATTGTGTTTTCTGAACTGAGCAGAATCGAATTAATTTTAAGTGAGCTTTTAATGCTTGCCAAACCTCAGCAAAACGCCGTGAAAGAGCGTGTAAACTTAAAGAAAATTATAAGTGAAGTGACCGCTCTTTTAGAGACGCAGGCGAATCTTAAAGGGATTTTTATCAAAACGGATTACGAACATGACAGCATGTATATTAACGGTGATCAAAATCAGCTGAAACAGGTGTTTATCAATCTGATTAAAAATGCCGTTGAGTCGATGCCGGATGGGGGAACGGTTCACATCATCATGACAGAAGATGAGTATTCCGTTAATGTGACGGTGAAAGACGAGGGTGACGGGATACCGGAAAACGTGCTGAAACGAATAGGCGAACCGTTTTTGACAACGAAAGAAAAAGGAACCGGCCTGGGGCTGATGGTCACATTCAACCTTATTAAAAACCATCAGGGAGCCATCCAAGTAGACAGCAAACCGGACAGAGGCACGGCCTTTCACATTACATTCCCGAAACAATAAAAAAACAACGGCGTTATGCCGTTGTTTAAATAGTCTGCATGGATTCTCTCGTTTTTAAAATAAATGCTTCCAGCCGGTCCAAGCCTTCTCTCAATGTATCCAGTGAATATGCGAATGACAGCCTCACATACCCTTCACCCAATTTTGAAAACGAGCTGCCGGGCACAAGAGCCACACCTGCATCCTCTAAAAGAGCCATACTAAAATCAAACGATGACATTCCGAATGACTTAATGGAAGGGAAGATATAAAATGCGCCTGACGGCTTTACGACGTCAAGCCCCATTGAGACAAGACGGTCATATACATAGTCAAGCCGCTTTTTATACTGTTCTCTCATAATAAGCGCATCATCAACACCGTTTGTCACCGCTTCAAGAGCCGCTTTCTGAGAGATTGAAGACGCGCATGTCACACTGTATTGGTGAACTTTTAAGATGTGCTTGGCAATTTCTTTCGGTGCGAAAATGAAACCGATTCTCCAGCCCGTCATGCTGTGTGATTTTGACAGGCCGTTGATGACGATCGTCTGGTCTCTCAAATAAGACGCGATCGAATAATGCGGTCTGTCATAGGTTAATTCGCTGTAAATCTCATCAGACAGGACAAAAACATTTCTGCCCTTCAGGACGGCTGCGATGTTTTGCAGCTCTTCCTCAGACAATGTCACTCCGGTCGGATTTGACGGATAAGGAAGAATGACGCATTTTGTTTTTGGTGTCAGCGATTCTTCAATGAGCCGCGCCGTCAGCTTAAATCCGTGAGTCGTCGTATCTACATGGACCGGAACGGCGCCTGACATGCGGATGATCGGTTCGTAGCCCGGATATATCGGGCCGGGGAGAATAACTTCATCGCCTGGAGATAAAATCGTCCGCAAAGACGCGTCAATCGCTTGGCTTGCCCCGGTTGTGACAATGATTTCAGTTTCAGCCTCATAATTCAAATCAGCTTTTTTCTTCATATAAAGCTGTACGGCCTGTCTCAGCTCATGGCCGCCCGCGTTCGGAGTATATGCCGTTGCGTTCTCGTCGATTGCCTTTTTGGCAGCCGCTTTGACATGGTGCGGCGTGAAGAAATCCGGCTGGCCGATCGTAAGCGAAATGACATTGTCGTGCTGAGCTACAAGATTTGAGAATTTGCGAATTCCTGAAATTTCAATTTCTTTTACATTCGGATTAAGCAAATGTTCCATAATTCATCACCTTATACTATATATTGAGTTTATCCTATTTTACCACTAGCTGAGCATTTGTCATCTTTTTATTAAACTATCCCGAGTATATGTCCGATATGTGAAAACATACCTTCTTTCAGAAAAAAATAAGACAACCAGCTGAAATGATTGTCTTCATTGTATCATGATCTATCTATTGTGATATGTGGCGAATGTCATTAATACCCGTATTCAAAGCTGACGTCTTCCCGCCATAAGATGTATGGAGCAGGCTTGTCGGGACGATCTTTCGCCTCTTTTTTCATTTGCAGGTAAGCCGTTTTGCTGATATCTTCTAACACCATCATTTGATCTTGGTCGAATATGACTACTGTACCCATTTATTACACCCTTCTTCCTGAAAAATCCTTGACTATTTTACCACTCGATGTCAAAAAGTCAATGGGATATCAGAAAAAAGCATCTTTTTATAAAGAGTTCATGGCCAGTTGGCCCGAATACATTCACTTTTTCCGTTTACAGCCGATATATACAGTACAATACTGAATGCGGATAGCGAGGGATTGAATTGTCTTTACAACAATACGATATTTTATTGGATTCAGGCACAAACGAATTAGAAATCGTCAAATTTGAAGTAGGCGTCAATACATTTGGCATAAATGTGATGAAAGTCCGGGAAATCATTCAGCCGGTAGATGTCACATCTGTGCCTCAGTCTCATAAAGACGTAGAAGGGATGATTAAGCTGAGAGGCGAAATTCTTCCCGTCATCAGTCTGTATACCTTTTTCGGCGTTGATGCCGAAGGAGCAAAAGACGATAAATATATCGTAACGGAATTCAACAAGCGGAAAATCGTCTTTCACGTCGGTTCCGTTTCACAAATCCATAGGGTGTCCTGGGAGGCGATTGAAAAGCCGACTTCCCTGAACCAGGGCATGGAGCGGCACTTAACGGGAATCATCAAACTGGAAGACACGATGATCTTTCTGCCTGATTATGAAAAGATCATTTACGATATTGAATCAGCATCCGGTGTTGAGACTTATCATGTCCATCAGGAAGGATTTGATGAAAGACGGGCGGGTAAAAAACTGATTATCGTTGAAGACTCGCCGCTTCTGATGCGTCTTTTGACGGATGAGCTGACTGAGGCGGGGTACAGTGAAATCGTTGCGTTTGAAAACGGAAAAGAAGCGTATGATTACGTCGTGGAACTGACGGATAACGGAGCAAACCTGTCAGATCATATTGACATGATTATCAGTGACATTGAGATGCCGAAAATGGACGGGCATCGTTTGACGAAGCTCCTTAAGGATAACCCACAAAGCTCTGATGTGCCGATTATGATTTTCTCGTCCCTCATTACGGACGACCTGCGCCACCGGGGCGAAGTAGTCGGAGCGGATGAACAGATCAGCAAGCCTGAAATCAGCGAGCTCATTAAAAAAGTGGATACGTACGTGATTGAATAGAAAAAAGCCGATGCATGACGCATCGGCTTTTTTGCGGCGGAATTAAAAATAACTCTCACCAAGTTTTTTAAATACGGGTTTATGATAAGCGGGCTGCTGCCTGTTGGCGGCAAGCGGTTTTTCCTTTAAGCCCACATATTTTTGCAATACGTTTTTCGCTTTTGTCAATGACATTTGTGCTTTAGGATTGCGGTACGATTGATTTAACGTACCTAAATGCGGAAGATGCTGGAAGTCTTCTTTTGTTGGAGGCATGTGAAAATAGTAGTCTCCGATAGAGATAAGTACGTCTGACTGCTGTTGGCTAAACCTGGGATTATTTGAAAAATGAAGCCCTATTTTTTTCCCTTTGCCTTCTTTCACAAGCTTTTGTAATGCCCGTTTTTTCAGCAGATAAAGGTATTTAGGGTTGGGGGCGGTTTTTGCATGGCGGTTCACAGTATAAACAGCTTTTGAAAGATTCTCGATGGTTGGCTGCAGCTCTTTCGAATAAGCGTGGTCGTCCATTATTTCTCTCCTTTGCATTGATCAAGTTCATATATAGATTATACTTTTTTAGCGTTGAAATGCAAATATTGATTATAAAAATACGCCTTTTTCTGATGAAAAGGGCGCATTTTTTTCCTTTATTAGACAGGTTTCGCATGTTTTTCGGAATCAGCCTTTAATGATTGCTGTACATCGACCTCTGCTGCCTCGGCGCTGTATTTCGGAAGAGCGATAAAATAGAACACAAATACCGCTAAAATCACGATTCCCATGCCGTAATAAAGGTAATCAATATTGGCAACGAATTTCGGAAATAACAGGGCAACCAGTCCGAGTGTAATCGATTGGGCAAACATCATAAAAGGGTCCTGCCAGCCGCTGACCCGGCCCATTATTTTCGGATGAACGATTTTCGGCATCCAGCCGCCGATGGCGATATTGACGGGGCCGATGCACATGCCGAGGATGAAAGCCGCCGCATAATAAATCCACAGCTTATCCGTATAGCCGAGGACAAAAATGAGCAGTCCGGCTGCCAAAATAGGAATCGACATCAAATGATGCGGTTTGACTTTTTTTGCGATCATCGTTCCGATCACACTTCCTGCAAGCAGGCCGAAGCCGAGTGCGACGGTGAAGATGGAAGTATGTGATTCATAATGGTCCGGCGCAAGTCCGTATTTCATCGTAAACATCGGCAGTACGGCAAAGCCGCCGTTGACAAAACCAAAGATAAAAAAGCCGAAAATAAGGGAAGCAAGCAATTTGTTTTTAACAATATATACGATCCCTTCCTTAAAATCAGCGACCGAGTCTTTCAGAAACGAATCTCCCCATTTAAAAGGGCCGTTCGGCTGACGGGCTTCTTTCGGAATGCGGCAGGCGCGGATCAGAAAGCCTGATACAATAAAGCTGACAAAATCAAGGATAATGGCTCCGTGCATACCGATCGTTTTATACATAAACGCGCCCATACCGACGCCGAATACCATAAAGATGCTGAACAGGATCTGGTTAAGTCCCGCCGCTTTCGCATAATGCTCCTTAGGCAGAATAGCTTGTACAAGGCTGGCTTCCGCCGGGAAAAAGAACTTGGTCACGGCGCTTCTGATGAACAAAATACAGAACACGAGAGGGATGCTCCCGGTGTATAATGCGGCAAATAATACGATCGTCAGTCCGGCTCTGATCCAGTCACAATTCTCTGCGACCTTTTTCCTGTCAAGCCGGTCAGCTGCGACACCGACAATCAGAAATACGAAAACTGTCGGCAGTGAATACATCAGCTCAGCCAAAGTTGTATATGCCGGCTGGTTTGAAAAATGGTCCAGCAAGTAAAAAGCGAAAGCCATATTACCTACAGTCGTTCCCATTTGAGAAGCGAGTGCTGCGAAAAAGAGACGGACAAAATTGCGATTTTTAAATATATCCATAAACACGCTCCTTACCCTAAAGGTCCCACTGTAATATATTATCATCAGCTCGTTCCATTAACAAATAAGATCTTTCTATCTTATAATGGTCACCCTTGTTCCATTAGGAACGGTAGCGGCAAGTTCAGTGACGTCCTGATTATACATCCGGATGCATCCTTTTGATACCGCTTTGCCGATGGAGGAAGGGTTATTTGTTCCGTGAATGCCGTAATGAATTTTAGAGAGGCTGAGCCAATAAGCGCCGAACGGGCCGCCGGGCTTGGGCTGGCGGTTCACAATGTAAAATTCTCCGGTCGGCGTGGTCGTCAATATTTTTCCGACTGCGATGGGGTACGTACGGATGAGCCTGCCAAGGCGGTATAACTCCAGTTTCTTCGCTCCGATATACACGACAATGGAATAGGGGATGGTGGATGGGTCGGGAAGATTCGGTATGATAATATGCTGTCCCGCGTATATGACCGATTGGATTGAGGGATTTGCCTGAAGGAGAGCAGCAGTGCTTATTCTGAAGTCTTGTGCAATGCTTGAGATGGTTTCTCCTTGTTTCACTTGATATGTCAGCAGTTTCATCACCCTCCTTTTTGCTCTTTTCCATATACATATTACGGAGGGGGTGTCTGTGCATCGGGATAAAAGTCTTATTTTTGTACGGTTTTCAATGTGAACAGCGTGATTTCCGGTCTGGCTAAAAATCGATACGGCAGTCTTGTCGTACCGAGCCCGCGATTAACGTAGACGGTTGTGTCATGCAGCGTATACATGCCGTCGGTATACGTTTTTCCGTATGGAGGCGTAATGAGAGGGCCGAAAAATGGGAGCTGGACCTGGCCGCCGTGAGTGTGTCCCGACAGCTGGAGGTTTACGGGATATCCGCCGATCTTGAGAGCGGCATCAGGCTCGTGGACGATTAAAATGGAAAACGCATCTTCGGAAAGGCGGGACAGGGTGCCTTCATAATCGGGTTTTCCGAGCATTACATCATCCAAAAACGCGAGTTCAATCCGGCTTCCGTCTGTCAGCTGCACCTGACGGCAGCCATTTCGAAGCACTTGAAAATCAGCCGCTTCCATCAGAGCCTTGTACGTGTTCGTACCGTAGCCTCCGTGGTCATGATTTCCGTAAACACAAAGTTTGCCGAAGGGAGCTTCCAGATTTTGCAGCACGGCGAGTGCTTGCTGGTGATCATTAAATAAATGCGGCTTATCAATTAAATCTCCCGTAAAGATAAGCAGATCGGGTTTCAGCTGATTGATCTTTTCCGCTGCTTTATTCAAGTCACCGGATGTAAACACATCACTGAGATGCGTATCGCTGAATTGAACGATTTTAAAATTGTCAAAGCCGCGGGGGATCAGGCGGTTGGTGATTGTATGACGGGTGATCTCAATCATGCGCGGTTCAATATACCGGGCATAGCCGTAACCTCCGCAAGCCGTTGCGAGAGTTGCACCCAAAATGCCGAATCCTCTTTTTAAAAATGTTCTTCTCGTCATTTTCTCCATATGTAAAACCCAACCTTTGTCAGAGTTGTTCTATTATATCATCAGCTTGGCTGAAAAATCCCTTCTCAGCATGTAATGACGCGGAAAGACATCTATGATAAAATTATGAATGATTATTCATTCAATAAAAGGGGTGGGTTTGTTATGGATAAGAAAGCGGTAATCATTACAGGCGGTTCAAGCGGAATGGGAAAAGCAATGGCGAAAAAACAGGCTGAATTAGGATGGCATGTCATGGTGACAGGGAGGAACCATGAAGCACTTGAGGAAACAAAAAAAGAAATTGAGACCTTTGAGGGGCAGGTCGCCTGTTTTCAAATGGATGTCCGTTCTGATTCCGCCGCTTCAGACATGATTACAGAAGCGAAAAAAGTCTTTGGCCGGCTCGATGCGCTGATTAACAATGCGGCCGGCAATTTTATTTGCCCGGCAGAGAAGCTGACGCCCAATGGATGGAAAGCTGTTATTGAGATTGTTTTAAACGGCACATTTTTCTGCAGCCAAGCCGCGGCAAGGCATTGGATCGAGCAGGAGCAGAAGGGCGTCATCTTAAATATGGCCGCTACATACGCATGGGGAGCGGGAGCGGGTGTCGTTCATTCCGCTGCAGCCAAAGCGGGGGTATTGTCACTGACAAGAACGCTGGCCGTTGAATGGGGGAGCAAATACGGCATCCGGACAAACGCGATAGCCCCCGGCCCGATTGAACGGACAGGCGGTGCGGAAAAGCTGTTTGAATCGGAAAAAGCGGTGTCCCGCACTATGAACAGTGTGCCGCTCGGCCGTCTGGGGACACCGGAGGAAATCGCCGCTTTGGCAGCGTTTTTGCTATCCGATGAAGCATCCTATATAAACGGGGATTGTATCACAATGGACGGGGGGCAATGGCTGAATCCTTACCCGTTTTAATTTACATGACATATTTTGCGAAGCAAGCGAACGTTAAAGGTGAACGTTCGCTTGTTTTATTTTTCTATTCAAAATTATGATATAATTTTTAAAGATTAAGAGGTGAATAAGTGAAGAAATTATTAAAATGGTTCATTGTACTATTTGTAAGCAATTGCGTTATAATCTTTAATATTTGGTACTTTATCATTTGCGCTTTTACTCCGGAGTATTATCAAAATACCAATCTTACATCTGATGAAATAATCAGATTTGAAAAGCTATATCACATAGATTTTCCTGATGAAACGAAATTTATTAAAGCCAGGGAGTATTTGAGTGGGCTCGGAGGCGATACATCGGCTGTATTATATCTGTCTCTGCAACCAAGCTGGCGGAAACAATTTTATCTGATTATACGTATATGCCAATAAATCATACTGATCATGCCGGTTCAATGTATGGAGTTGACGTTTCCAAGAGTGCTGGCGGGTTAACAACTCTTACATTTGGCACTTTAGATAAAAAAGGAACTTTCTTTCAGTTGAAACATGATGATGATTGGATATTTAACAGTACTGATTGGAGCCATTATTTTTGGACAGCCGCCGGTTATCATGCTCTTATATTTATCCTTTTATTTGTGATGGTGAAACAAATGAATAACGTCCTTAATTAACCGGTCTGAAGAGTGATCTTAAAAAGTTTTCCCCTTTTATTTTAAACTGCTGCCATACTGCCTCCTTTTTCCTCTAATCTAAACATTTGTGGTGCTGATATAATTGTGTATAATCAGACAAAGATAGAGAAGCAGGTGATAACATGTTGGACCCACTTGATATACTGACGAATATTGATGATGTCATTCCGTATTACCAAGCGATTTTTAACGCTGAGGAACAAAGAGTCGTAGGCTACGAAGTGCTTGGGCGGATTTTGGCAGATGCGGAGATTGAGAGCCTCGGGCCGTTTTTCTTAGATTCCGGCATTCCGGAAGAATATAAGCTTGAGGTCGATGACAGAGTCATCAGGCAGGCGCTGGAGCGGTTTAAAGAAGCTGATCGCGATCTGTTGATTTTTATCAATCAGGATGCGAATGTATTGATGCTTGACCACGGAGAAAGCTTTCTTGAGCTTTTGAAAGAATACGAAGAGCAGGGCATTGAATTGAACCGTATTGTGCTTGAGATCACCGAGCACAATTTCGAAGGCGACATTGAACAGCTGTACCATATGCTTGCCTACTATCGTACATACGGCATTAAAATCGCGGTGGACAATATAGGTAAGGAGAGCAGCAACCTGGACAGAATCGCGCTCCTTTCACCGGACCTTCTGAAAATAGATTTGCAGGCGCTGAAGGTATCTCAGCCGTCACCATCATATGAGCATGTGCTGTACAGCATTTCATTGCTGGCGAGAAAAATCGGCGCCGCGCTGCTGTATGAAGATATAGAAGCTGATTTTCAGCTCCAGTACGCATGGAGAAACGGAGGCCGATTTTTTCAAGGCTATTATCTGCAGGCGCCGAGCGGCGATTTTATAGACCGGAGCCTGTTAAAAGCACGCTTGAAAACGGAGTTTCAGCAATTTATCACGAGAGAAAAAAAGAAGCTGGAGACAGTATACGAACACTCTGAGAATTTTTATAAGCGGGTCAATCAGGCAGTTTCCGAGCTGAAGAAAACCCATCAGGCGGACGATGAGTTTATTAAAAAACTGGCGGAAAACCTGACCGACTGCTGTTTCAGAATTTATATGTGTGATGAAGAAGGCTATCAGCTGACGGGAAATGTGTTCAAGCAGTCCGGCGAATGGCTTTATCAGCCTGAATACGTGGAGAAAAACTGGAGCTGGCGTCCGTACTTTTTAGAAAACATTATGAAGATGCGGAATTCAAGAAAAGGCTTTTTCAGTGACCTGTACAGTGATATTGAGACGGGTGAGATGATCAGAACCTTTTCATACCCGATGGATGACAATATGTATTTATTTATCGATCTGCCTTACTCTTATTTATATGAACAGGACGGGTTACTTTAAAGCGGCTGCTGTATGCCGCTTTTTTTTATAAATGTGAAAAAGTTTTAAAAAACGATTGACAATGATAGTGATAATCATTATCATTTAGTTATAGAGAGAAGTTACTCTCTGTTCCCCAACCCCTCTATCAGATCAAGATCCGAAAAAGCTTGGCGCTACCCCCGCCAAGTTTTTTTATGCTGTCTCCTCATAAAAAGGCTTCTCCTCACATACATCTGACAATGGCGGCTCAAAAAGCGAAAAATTATTTTTGAAAGGTGTATGACATTCCGAAAAAAGCTTCAAACTATTCGAAAACACAGTTTTCCCGTTTATTTTCTTATTGAAAATCCAGCGGGAAAATGCCATCCCGGTCTACTTTATGGTATGATGCTCTGTAGGACTTGTATTATAATAAATACTTGTTGATTTGAAGTTGTTTTTTGAAAGGAGTCTTTTTTTAGAATGTCACAATTAATGGGTATCATCACGCGGCTGCAAAGTCTGCAAGAAACAGCGGAAGCGGCTAACGAGCCGATGCAGCGTTATTTTGAAGTTAACGGCGAAAAAATTTGCAGTGTTAAATATTTCGAAAAAAATCAAACGTTTGAACTGACGGTTTTCCAAAAAGGTGAAAAACCTAACACATATCCGTTTGATAACATTGACATGATTTCTATTGAAATTTTTGAGCTCCTTCAGTAATGTGATTTGATTTTTCAGGCTGACCAAGCTTCCGGTCTTCCGCAAGCGGAGCTTTATTAAATCATGCAAAGGAACGTGCTTGTTCGTTTGGTTGTAGACTCTGGAAAGAGGAGTGTCCGTACATGGCTGATTCTTTTCTGTTTTATAATCTTTCTGAGGCACAGATGACCTTTCAAGACGTGACGGAGCGGCTGAAACGCTTTGTCAATAAAGACCCCCGTTCAGCATACGTGCTGTCTGTAGGGACTGATTCACAAGTTTACCGCGACTTCACAAAGTTTATTACGGCTATACACTTGCACCGTACAGGCAAGGGAGCTTGGGGCTGTTTGAAAAATCACGATCTTGCAAGACCGATACATAGCCTTCGCGAAAAAATTTCGCTGGAAACCGCGTTCAGTCAGGAGATGGCTGCGCATATCCTCGACGGCCGTCTTATGGAACTGACAGATTTGCTCTTGCCTTTTGCGGATGAAGGGGCTGATCTTTCATTTGAAGTGCATCTGGATATCGGTCAAAAAGGGCTGACAAAAGAATTGATACAAGAAATGACCGGCCGCATTACCTCGATGGGCATTGAAGCGAAAATCAAGCCCGATTCCTGCACAGCATTCAGTTATGCCAATCGTTACACAAAATAATATTTCATACAGAATCCGCAAAATGTCGAATTATGCGGTTGACGATTTTTTTCTGTTTACTTATTCTAGCGGTAGAGCTGAAAGCAAATTTCACCTTGCTTTCGGAGGTATTCAGTTAAAAATAGGGGGCCTGATTACGTATGAGTCTTATCGGTGAACGATTTACGGAAGAAGAACAGAAACTTCTGCTGAATATCCTGATCAATCAAGAATATGCCATTGAGCTTTTGACCAGCGAAATCAACGATATAGAAGCAGGGTCAAAAAGCGTTGATGGAACCACTTATAAAAAACTCGTAACGCTCTATGACCGTTTTCGGAACGAAAATTAATCAGCGGCCTATAAATTGATACTCGATTGCAAAGAGTATCTTTTTTATTGACGGAAACTTTTCGACAAAAAATGATAATGTTTATATTATTGCAATATAGGGAATACATGCTTTGATGAAAAATGTAAAGGGGTCGAAGTGACATGATTAGCTTACAATCAGATCAGCTTCTTGATGCAACAGTCGGACAATTTATGATCGAGGCGGATAAAGTGGCGCACGTTCAAGTCGGAAACAACCTTGAGCATGCTCTATTAGTGCTGACGAAAACCGGCTATACCGCCATTCCCGTCCTTGACGCTTCGTACCGTCTGCACGGTTTGATCGGGACAAATATGATTATGAACAGCATTTTCGGACTTGAACGGATCGAGTTTGAGAAGCTGGATCAAATTACGGTTGAGGAAGTCATGCTGAAAGACATTCCCCGTCTCCACATCAATGATCCGATTATCAAAGGGTTCAGCATGGTCATTAACAACGGCTTTGTCTGCGTTGAAAATGATGAAGGCGTCTTTGAAGGCATTTTCACGAGAAGAGTCGTATTAAAGCAGTTGAGCAGTCATATCAGATCATTGAATAAGTAGGCTCGCACGATCAGCCTATTTGTTCTTTCGCATGCCAGAAAAAGAAAACGCATACATATGAGTGGCGCTTGCCTCGGCAGCCTTTATTTGATTAGAATGGTAGATAAGAAATATGAAAAGGCATTGAAAAGGAGGACGACATGCAGCTTCAAGAGCTTCATATGCTCGTAGTTTTAGCTGAGGAATTAAACATGAGGAAGGCTGCCGAACGGTTATTCGTGTCACAGCCGGCTCTGTCCCAGCGATTGCAGACCATTGAAAAAGCCTGGGGAACAAAGATCTTTCTTAGGTCTCAAAAAGGACTTACGGTAACGCCGGCAGGAGAAAAAATCATACAATTTGCAAATGACGTCACGGATCGGCAAGAAAGAATCAGAGAAAACATTGATGAACTTGAGGGTGAGATTCACGGCACATTAAAGCTTGCCGTCGCCTCGATTATCGGGCAGCACTGGCTTCCGAAAGTGTTAAAAACATATGTGGAACGATATCCGAATGCAAAGGTCTCTCTCATTACAGGGTGGAGCAGCGAAATGCTGAAAAGTCTGTATGAAGATCAGGTACATATCGGCATTATCCGGGGAAATCCGGAATGGAAAGGCCGGAAAGATTATTTAATGACCGATCATTTATATTTGGTCGATACGGAAATTTCCTGTATTGATGATATTGCCCATACCGATCGGCCGTTTATTCAATTCAAAAGTGACAGTACATATTTTCAGGAAATTCAGCATTGGTGGCATCAAAAATTCAAAACTTCGCCGAAACAGACCATCCTTGTCGATCAGATTGAAACGTGCAAGCAGATGGCGCTGCACGGGATCGGTTATGCCATTCTGCCGTCAGTCACCTTAGAAGAGGAAGACAAAGTAAATAAAATGCCCCTGCTTGATACAAAGGATCATCCCATCGGCCGTGACACATGGCTGCTCGGTTATGAGCCGGCATTTGAATTAAAACAGGTGCAGGCTTTTGTTTCTGTCATTAAAGATATGCTGAAACAGGAACGCCCATTTTAGAAAGACAGCAATCATGCTGTCTTTTTTTATTTTTTATTGACAATGAAAATCATTATCATTTAAAGTGTTATATATGTTAATGAAAATCATTATCAATTACGAGGTGATCATATGCAGAAAGCATTAATGATATACGCAAGCATGTCGGGGAATACAGAGGATATTGCCGGCATTATTAAAGAAACACTGAGCGGGCATCAGATAGCGGTTGACAGTCTTGACATGGACGAAGCAGATGCGGATTCACTCAAAGCATATGATTATGTTTTTGTCGGCACATACACATGGGGGGATGGTGATCTTCCTTACGAAGCGGAAGATTTTTACGAAGATATTCTGCACAGCCAGCTCAACGGACTGAAAACGGCCTGTTTCGGTTCAGGCGATCACGCCTACCCGAAGTTTTGTGAAGCGGTCACGCTGTTTTGCGATGCGTTTGAACAGGCCGGAGCCAATTTATATCCGGAAACGCTGAAAATTGAGCTGGCGCCCGAGACGGCTGAAGATCAAGAATGCTGCAAAGAATTTGTCCGCGGTTTTCTTGCATGGGCCGCTCACCACGGAGACCGGTGCCATGTTTCATAAAGGCGCGACGGCTGTCATGGCATCAGTATCTTCGGGATTTTTTGTCGCTGTGAAAGACGAAGGTATTTTTCATTTTTCGGCGGAAGAAGGCTGGAAAAGACTATTCCGAGTGAAAAGCAGGATTCATGTGCTGACTTATATAGGGCCCTACATATTCGCAGCTGGAGAAAAAGGCGCCGTCCTCAGATCGGCCGATCAAGGAAAGACTTGGACGGCCTCCCGATTTCCGACCAGCGCCTCCGTATGGGCCGTTGCCGGACGGAATGACGGATTTGTCTGTGCGCACGGCACATACTGCCTCTACTTATCTGATGATTTCGGCGTCACTTG
Source organism: Bacillus sp. YH3-2-B2 (assembly GCF_053663335.1). Classification (NCBI taxonomy): domain Bacteria; kingdom Bacillati; phylum Bacillota; class Bacilli; order Caryophanales; family Bacillaceae; genus Bacillus; species Bacillus sp. YH3-2-B2. Next base: position 490,975 of record NZ_JBSJQE010000001.1, read on the forward strand.
GCATGTGGCTAAGCCCTTTTCACAATTAAAGGAGCCGCCTGTCATCCGTTCGCTTTGTTTACACGGTCAGACGATTTATATCGGCACCCGGATTCATATGAATCATGGCGGCATTTGGGCGTATGATCTGACGGAAGGCCGCATCCGGCGTATAAGCCGTGAAAGGCAGCGCATGACGGCTTCAATGATGATGTATCAGAATGACTGGCTCATTGCAGCAAAGGGCGCGGCAAAGGGAGAACGGGGGGAGGTTGCCGTTCGAAACGTGCGGACGCAAGAGGAGTTTGCCATTACAGCCGGGGACGCTGTAAGGGAAAAGTCATTTCTCGACGTTTCTGAGGATAACGGGACTATTTATGTCACATCGTCACAGGGCGAAAGCGGATTTTCGCGTATTTATCAAGCTGATCTCGCCGCCGGTGAATTAAAGTGGTTTGATACGATCCGCGGTCACGGATGGCGGGTGGCCAACCGGGAAGAAAACTTTTTTTGCGCGGGCCTTTACGAAAGTAAGTTTGTCAGACCGTATGAGGCGGTTCGGCTCGCACATTAGTTTTTATGCATAAAGGAGAGACGAAGATGGGGAATGTATTGCTTGTTTACGCTACAATGTCAGGAAACACCGAGGCGATGGCGGATTTAATTGAAAAAGGGCTGATCGAAGCACAAGCATCCGTAGACAGATATGAAGCGATGGATATTCATGCCGAACTTTTTAATGATTACGAGTATATTTTATTAGGCACATATACGTGGGGAGACGGGGATCTTCCTGATGAAATGCTCGATATTGTAGAAGATATGGAAAACCTGGAGTTTACGGGAAAAACATTTGCTTTGTTCGGTTCCGGAGATACGTCCTATGAGTTTTTTTGCGGAGCGGTTGACGAATTGGAAAAAGTAATCACGGCCCGTGGCGGACGGGTGGTGCTGCCGTCGGTCAAAATTGAAAACAACCCTGAGGGCAGTGAGGAAGAAGAGCTCCGGGAATTCGGAAGACAGTTTGCCGCGCTGTGCAGCCAGCCGGCAGAATAAAGGCTTGTTCCTTTTTTTCTTGTCTTTGTATCCTTCCTTTGTTACAGTAATGAGGTAGAAAATCAGAGGAGGACAATACATATGAAAATGATGGATGCAAATGAAATTATTTCATTTATTCAAAATAGTACAAAATCAACGCCTGTAAAAGTGTATGTAAAAGGCGATCTTGAAGGAATCAGCTTTGGCGATTCCGCTAAAACATTCCTGAACGGCCAATCCGGCGTCGTTTTTGGCGAGTGGGCTGAAATTAAAAGCGCAATCGAAGAAAACAAAGACAAAATTGAGGATTACGTCATTGAGAATGACCGCCGCAACTCTGCGATCCCGATGCTTGATTTAAAAGATGTTAAAGCGAGAATCGAGCCCGGCGCTATTATCCGCGACCAAGTCGAAATCGGCGACAATGCCGTTATCATGATGGGTGCATCTATTAATATCGGTTCAGTCATCGGCGAAGGTACGATGATTGATATGAACGTTGTTCTCGGAGGACGCGCGACTGTAGGCAAAAACTGCCACATCGGAGCGGGTTCTGTATTAGCGGGCGTTATTGAGCCGCCTAGCGCTAAGCCTGTTGTCGTAGAAGACGACGTTGTGATCGGCGCAAATGCGGTTGTGCTTGAAGGTGTAACAATCGGTAAAGGCGCGGTTGTCGCCGCCGGAGCCATCGTTGTAAATGACGTCGAGCCGTATACCGTTGTAGCGGGAACACCAGCGAAAAAAATCAAAGATATCGATGAAAAAACAAAAGGAAAAACAGAAATCAAACAGGAATTACGCCAGCTGTAAGGAATGGTTTGATAGAATGGGCGTGGATGATAAAATCCACGCCTTATTCTTATCTCAAGGAGGAATACATATGGAAAAAGAGCGGCTCATTGCCATCCGAAGAGATCTGCACCGCATTCCGGAGATCGGCTTTCAGGAATATAAAACCCAGCAGTACCTGCTGAATCTATTAAACCAATATCCGGAAGAAAGAATTGAAATCGAAACTTGGAGAACCGGCATCTTTGTCAAAGTCAACGGCACGGCTCCGGAAAAAATGCTCGCCTACAGAGCGGATATAGACGCTCTGTCGATTGAAGAGCAGACGGGGCTTCCGTTTGCATCTGAGCACCCCGGTTTTATGCACGCATGCGGCCACGATATGCACATGACCATCGCGCTCGGCATTATTGATCATTTTGTTCATCATCCCGTCAAACATGATCTGCTCTTTTTATTCCAGCCGGCTGAAGAAGGACCGGGCGGGGCGGCACCGATGCTTGAAAGCGATGTGCTGAAAAAATGGACGCCGGATTTGATCACGGCTCTCCATATAGCACCTGAGCTGCCGGTCGGCACCATTTCCACCAAAAGCGGATTGCTGTTTGCCAATACGAGCGAGCTTGTCATCGATCTTGAGGGGAAAGGCGGACATGCGGCATATCCGCATACAGCAGATGACATGGTCGTTGCCGCGAGCACGCTTGTCACGCAGCTGCAAACGGTCATATCCAGAAATACGGATCCGCTTGACAGCGCTGTGATAACTGTCGGAACGATTACCGGGGGCACGGCGCAAAATATCATCGCAGAGCATGCTCATCTGGAGGGAACCATCCGGACGCTTTCCGAGGAATCAATGCGTATGGTGAAAAAGCGGATTGAAGAGCTTGTCAAAGGAATTGAAATCGGCTTCCGATGCAAAGGAAAAGTCACGTATCCGTCCGTTTATCATCAAGTTTATAATACAAGCGGCCTGACCGAAGAATTTATGCAATTTGTCAGCGATCATCAGCTTGCTGACGTGAAAACGGCGAAAGAAGCGATGACCGGAGAAGATTTCGGATATATGCTGAAAAAATATCCCGGCTTTATGTTCTGGCTGGGGGCCGATTCATCCCACGGGCTTCATCACGCAAAGCTGAACCCGGATGAAGATGCGATGGAAACCGCGGTAAATGTCATGGTCGGATATTTTTCGAAGTATGCCAATTAAATCCGAAAAGAAGAATAATCTAACAAAAATTGAGCATTCTACATAACGGAGGTGTTCAATATGACGAAAAAAATTGGAATTGAACAATCTTTATCGGATGTAGAACAGGCGTTAAAACAAAAAGGATATGACGTAGTGATGATGAAGACTCCTGAGGATGCGAAGAATTGTGACTGCTGTGTCGTAACCGGACTTGACAGCAATGTTCAAGGAATTGCTGATACGTCAACTCAGGCTCCCGTCATTACGGCTTCCGGAATGACCGCCGACGAAATCTGCAGCGAAGTGGAAAAAAAATTTCATTAAAAAGAAAAAACCGAAGCTTACGCTTCGGTTTTTCTATTCGGCGGAAGCGGCGTTTTTAAAACGGTCGAGCGCGATTTTTATTTCTCTCCGCAGTACGCGTTCAACCCGCCATTGCTCCATATTTTCTGTTTTGGCAATGATTCTGATCACCATTTCTGACGTGCTTAAATCTTGAACCCCGATGACGTCCGGCCCTTCCTTAATCTGCGGGAGCTCAGCGGCTGCTTTGTCACACGCGGTTTGAAGGATTTGAATGGTTTCATCAAGATTTTTTTCAAGCGGCACTTTAATATCGACAAGCGCCTGCATCGTTCCGCGGGAATGGTTGCTCACATTCGTGATGCCCCGGTTGGGAAGATAGTGAAGCGTGCCGTCAAAGCTCCGGATTTGCGTCGTACGGAGACCGACCTGCTCGACAATGCCGCTGTAGCCGGCAACCGTAATATAATCACCGACGTCAATCTGTTTTTCCAAAAGGATAAAAAATCCGGTGACGATGTCACTGACAAGCCCCTGAGCCCCGAAGCCGACTGCGAGACCGACCACGCCGGCACCGGCAATGAGAGCGCTCGGATTGTAGTGAAATAAATCCAAAATCATCACGATAAAAACGAATATCAGGATGTATCCATACACATTGAGCGCGAGGCTTCGCAAAGTATAAGCGCGACCCGTGGAGAGATTGTTTTGTTGCTCAAATTTCTGGAACAGATGCTTGATCAGCTTTTTTCCTGCCGTCCGGAAAATAAAGTACGCTAAAATAATGAGAGCCAGCTTTATGATGAAAATCCCGGCAGATGTGAGAAGCCCGGCCCAATCAAAGTGTTTTAAATCAATCATAGTGATGTCTTCCTTTCAAGTCTATTGCAGAAAAAGCTAAAAGTGATATACCCGTTTTTTAAATAAGATAAACCTTTTCATAGAAACCAGTTATCACATTTATGATTTGTTCATATTGCCCGGTTTCAATATCTTCATTTTTGTGAAGATATGTACTAAAGAATCTCCACACTCATTTTAACACGGTGATTCAGCCAAATCATATCCTTTGGAGAGAAAACAGGAGGACGTTGCCCGGCGGACTGAAAGCCCCGGCAAAAAACTTTTTCATAAGGAGGGAAATGAGATGAAATTACATCAGCAAATGCCTGAATTGCCCGGCGCTAAAGCATGGATTAACAGAGAAGTCACGAAGGAACAGCTGGTCGGCGGAAAGCCGGCACTGATTCACTTCTGGTCCGCCAGCTGCCGCATGTGTAAAGAAGCGATGCCTGAGGTGAACGGGTTTCGTGATAAATATAAAGATCAGCTGAATGTGTTGGCCGTCCACACGCCCCGTTCCGAAGACGATCTTGATCTTGAGAAAATCAAGAAAACAGCGGCTGAGCACGATATCTCTCAGCCGATTTGCGTCGACAGCGATCATACGCTGACTGACGTATTTGAAAATGAATATGTGCCGGCTTATTACGTTTTTGATAAAAACGGACAGCTCCGCCATTTTCAAGCGGGAGAGAGCGGGATGAAAATGCTTGAAAAACGCATCAGCCGGGTACTTTCAGAAACGGAGCAGGCTTCTGAGTAATCGGGACAATCTCCGTCGGACTATTGTCTCGGTTCTGCAAACCCTTTGCCGTTAGGTAACAGGGTTTTTTTGTGCCTATTGGATAAAAAATTCCAATATGGCATGTTTGGCTTAAAAATAAGAGAAACAGCCGTAAACACGCTGTACCGCTTGTTTTATCCATATCATTATCTTTTACATATTATAGTCGAAAATTGTAGATATCACGCTAATTTTCATTAAACAAGTAATTTCAAGTTATATTTTGAAATGGTTGAATAAATTGGAACTTTGTCCAGAATCCCCTATATGATAAGGGATTTTTGTATATAAAGTACCATTTTCAGAAAATAAGCAATTTTTCATAGAGTAAATGAAATAGTAAAATGATAAAATAATAGTTGATAAAATTACTTTTGTAATCTAATATCTTAATAAAAGCGTTTAAATTTTTGACAGGGGGTTTTACACATGTTTAATGAAAGAGAAGCGCTGCGCTTACGTTTAGAACAATTGAACGAAGCAGAGGTAAAAGTCATTCGTGAATATCAAATAGAACGTGATAAAATATATGCAAAACTGAGAGAATTAGACAATACGGGCAGCCTGTCCGATACAAAAAAAGAGTTTCGTCCGGAGAAAAAAAATGACTCCCTCCCGGTACTTGCAGAGCTTGCAGCACAGGAAATGAGAAGCTATCAAAAGCCGCAGACACAGCCTCAATCCTCCCAGCAGCAGATGCAGTCTATTACGTCTCTTCCCGCAGGCATTCCAGACGGTTCTACAAGAAGAAGAAGAGGGACGGCGAGACCGGGATCGAAAGCGGCAAAACTGCGCGAAGCAGCGATTAAAACATTGAAACGCCACAATGCAGCGATCAAAAGTTCCGAACTGCAAAAGGAAATTGAAAAGGAAAGCGGCCTTGAAATTCCTAATATGACAACATTTATGCAAAGCTTAATTAAAATGTATCCGGAAGTGAAAAAACCATACCGCGGCCAATATATTCTTGAGGGAGAAATTTCTCAGGAAACAGCAGAAACGGCAAATGATACGGCTGCTGAATAAAACAGTAAAAACTGCTTGCGTTACTCAAGCAGTTTTTTTGCGCTTTCCCGCTTATTCTGCGGAAGTGACGCATCTTTTCCAGGCTTTTTTTCAAGCTTGACAACATATTTTTGGAAAGGCTTTTCGCCGTCAGCGCGTTCTTTCAACGCATCCAGTTTTTCATCAAACGACTGATCGCGGGACTCTGATTGTACAAATTGTTTTTGCAGGGAGATGACTTGTTCGGTAACGGCTGTAAGCAAGTCTTCTGCCTGAACAGTCTCTTTGGAAACGGAAGGGATTTCCAGAGTTTGTTCCGCCGGTTCCGCCGTGCGGCTGTCAATATCAGCAAAATGGCCGGCAATCCAAGCATCACTTTCGTCCAGCTGCCGTTTATACGAAAGAATGGTTTCTTGAAATAACTTTTCTTTCGTTTTTTCTATTTCTACAAGCCGTTCTTTTGTTTCTAGTATTCGATCTCTCATATGATTAATTTCTATTTTAATATGTTTGAGCTGGTATTCTTTTTCTATCATTTGTGTTTGGAGCCGGGTATTTTCGTCTGCAGCGGCATGATAACGCTGTTTCATATCTTCGTGAGAAGTCCGTTCGGTTTGAATGGCGGTCTCAAGTGAGCGGATGCGGGTATGTAAGTTTTTATTTTCTTCTTCAAATTTTATATTTGTAAGATGCAGACGATGCTTTTCTTCCATCTCATTTTTCCGCCGAAACGTTTCCTGCTGAAGCAGTTCTTGCAGAATGACGATTTTATCGAGCAGCCCGGCTCTGATTTCATGCAAAGAACGCTCCGTGTCACTTGTCTGTTTGTGTTTTTGAGCCATGGCTTCCAATTCGTCAGAAAGCTTGTGAAGCCGCTCTTTAATATTGGCGTTTTCCTCCTGAAGCTTATTATTTTTTTGATGGAAGTAGCTTGCTTCAAATTCTGAAATTATTTTTCTGCATCTGGAAAGTTCGGATTTCAAGTAAAGGTTCTCTTGAGAAGTGTCGTGGAAAAACGGACCTGATATTTTCATAAGAACCATCTCCCTCATGATGTTAACACTACAATATGGGAAAGGAACAACGGCTATTCCTCTTAATTAAACAGACAAGCAACGTAATATTGTATTTCGGCTGAGGCGTTTGCTATGCTTTTATATAGAATGGGAGAGAGATGACATGAAACGGGTGAATGTAATATTAGCGGGGGGAGCTTCCCGAAGATTCGGAGAACCGAAAGCTTTTGCAAAGTGGAAGGGCGGCATGTTTTATGAACAGGTGAAAAAAGCCTTCGGCGGCGGAGAAACGGTAATTATCAGCCGCCCTGAGCATATAAAAAAGTTCTTATCAAACACGGAGCGGCATGTTTTTGCCGATGAGCCGCGGTTTCGGGGAATGGGCCCGCTTGCCGGCATATATACGGCAATGGAACAAACGGAAGGCGAAACATATACGGTCATATCCTGTGACACGCCGCTCGTGACAAGAAAAACGATGGCTGCGCTTGAAATGAAGCTGACCGGAAACCTGGACGCTGTCATACCGGTTTGTGAAAACAGAGAGCAGCCCCTCTTGGCGGTTTACCATAAACGGGTGCAGGATGTGCTTTTTGATCAGCTGACACAAAACAAACTGAAAATGACAGACACGCTGAAACGGCTGTCTGTCTGTTATGTGCAGGCTGAAGACATCGGCGCCGGGCCGGAGGAGTTCGCTAATGTCAACACACGGGATGATTACACCAGACTTTTGGCGCATGTCGAGTCTTCAAATCAGGACTGATCGGGAAGAAACATGGTATGATGGAAATAAAAATGCAAGGGGACAACACAGATGGAAGAGCGCTATTCGCGGCAGACAAGATTTAAGCCGATAGGGGAAAAAGGGCAGCAGGCGCTGGCTGACAGCAGTGTCCTGATTGTCGGAGCCGGAGCCCTCGGAACAGCCGCGGCAGAGGGCCTGGCAAGAGCCGGAGCGGGCCGTATGGCGATTATTGACCGAGATTATGTGGAATGGAGCAATCTACAAAGACAGCAGCTGTATACAGAAGAAGACGCGAGACAGCGCCTGCCGAAAGCAATGGCGGCCAAGGCGCGTCTTTTAGCGGTAAACAGTGATATACATATCGATGCTTACGCGGCGGAAGGTACGGCGGAAACGCTCGAACCGCTGATCGAACAAGCGGATTGCATCGTGGATGCGACAGATAATTTTGAAACGAGAATGGTCATCAATGATCTGGCACTGAAAACGAAAACACCTTGGATTTACGGTGCCTGTGTCAGCAGTCAGGGAATGTGCATGACGATTATTCCGGGGGTTACGCCGTGTTTATCCTGCCTGTTTGAGCAAATGCCCGTGGGCGGAGCGACATGTGATACAGCAGGCATCATACCTCCGGCGGTTCATATCGTCTCCGCTTATCAGCAGGCAGAGGCGCTGAAATTGCTGACAGGAAATCATGCGGCGGTAAATCGGCGCTTTTTCACGTTTGACGTGTGGAATAACACCAATATGAGCATAAATGTGGATCAGATCAAACGGGATCATTGCCCTTCCTGCGGCGCGGAGCCCGTATATCCGTATCTGCAGCCTGAAAACAGGCCAAAAGCAAGCGTGCTGTGCGGAAGAGACACCGTTCAAATCAGATCGGAAGCCTTAAAGAGGCTGGATAAAGAAGAGCTTGTCAAACGTCTGAAGCAGATCGGTAAAGTGGAAGCAAATGAGTTTTTGCTGCACATGGCGTACGAGCGCTTCAGAATCGTTATTTTTCAGGACGGACGGGCTCTGATTCACGGTACAAACGATATAAAAGAAGCAAATTCAGTTCTGGCCAGAGTGATCGGACTGTAGGAAGGGGATGTATTGCTATGCTTGAAAAAAGAACGCCGATTCAGGTGGACGAAGCAGTCCGCCGGGTGAGCCGGTATAAAAAACAGGGGGATACCGAATGGGTGGCGCTTGAGGACAGTCTCCACCGCTATTTGGCGGAGGATGTTAAGGCGGATCATGATGTGCCGGCCTTTAACCGTTCCCCGTATGACGGGTTTGCCATCAGGGCGAGCGATTCAAAAACGGCTTCCCGTGACAATGCCGTCACCTTTGAAGTCATTGACCATATCGGAGCCGGCGCCGTGTCAGAAAAAGAACTCGGGCCTTATGAAGCGGTCCGCATTATGACGGGGGCGCAGATTCCCAAAGGCGCGGATGCCGTAGTGATGCTTGAGCTGACAAAAACGTTTTCTGAAAACGGCACGAATTACATGTCAGTGAAACGCCCTTTTGATGCGGGCGATAATATTTCATATCAAGGAGAAGATGCGAAAAAAGGCAGCTCGCTATTAAAAAAAGGGACGAAAATCACGCCGGGCGTAACCGCTCTTTTAGCAACCTTCGGCTATGCTTCCGTTCCCGTGGTCAGAAAGCCGGTTGTCGGCATTATCGCAACGGGAACCGAGCTTCTTCATGTCAGCGATCCGCTTGAGCCGGGGAAAATCCGCAACAGCAACGCTGCCATGGTGTATGCCCAGGTCATTGAAGCGGGTGCGGTACCGCTGAACTTAGGGAAAATTTCCGATGATTTTGATGACAGCTATGCTGCGGTGAAGGAAGCTATGAAAAAAGTTGATTTTCTGATCACGACCGGCGGCGTGTCAGTCGGCGATTTTGATTTTCTTCCAGACATTTATAATAAGCTCGGAGCGGAAGTTCTTTTTAACAAAGTGGCAATGCGCCCGGGGAGCGTGACAACTGTCGCCCGGGCCGATGACATGCTGCTGTTCGGCCTTTCAGGCAATCCGTCCGCATGTTATGTCGGATTCACCCTGTTTGTCAAACCGATGATTCAGACGTGGCTTCTGAATGAAAAACCTCATTCCGGATGGGCGGAAGCCGTGTTAACAAACGACTTTCCGAAGCCGAATCCGTTTACGAGATTTGTGAGGGCATTTGTTTATCATAAGGACGGAAAAATGATGGCGTCACCGGTCGGTCTCGACAAATCAAGCTCAGTCACATCTCTTGCCGAAGCAAACGCGTTTATCCTTCTGCCGGGAGGAACGAGGGGGTATGAAGCGGGCCGGACGGTTCACGCGCTCCTTATTCGTGATGAGAATGGAAGTGAATGGCCGTGGTCAATTCTTTCCCGATCGTCCAGATCGTAGGTTTTCAAAACAGCGGTAAAACAACGTTTATTGAACGTGTGCTGAAAGCGGCGCCGAAAGAGTGCGATATTGGATGTTTAAAACATCACGGACATGGCGGAGAACCGGAACCTTTTTCTGACGGAAAAGACTCGGAGCGTTTTTCAAAAGCCGGAGCCGCGGTTACGGCAGTAGAAGGGGACGGCGTCCTGCAGCTTACGGCGCGAAAAAAATGGGATCTGGCGGGTTTGATCAGTCTGTATGAATGTCTGGGAATTGACGGTCTTCTCATAGAGGGGTTTAAACATGCACCGCATCCGAAAATCATTATGATCAAAAACAGCGAAGATTGGCAAAAGCTGAAGCATTTGGAGCGCGTGATCGCGGTTGTCAGCAGAAATACGGAGCATATGCCGACAGATGCAGGCAAGCCCGTATTCCATGCGGACGATCCGGCTGCCATTATGTTTGTGCTTTCGCAGCTGAAAGGGGAATCTGCTTAAATGGAACGTTTTCAAATTACAAGGGAACCTATCATTGCGGAAAATATCGTAAAAAAAGTTGAAAAGCGTGAAGCCGGCGCCATCACAACGTTTATCGGCACGGTCAGAGAGTGGACTGCAGGACGGCGGACAGTGCGTCTAGAATATGAAGCGTATGAACCGATGGCTGTTCAAATGCTTTCTCAAATCGGCAGTGAAATCAGCGCGAAATGGGAAGGAGCCGAAGCTGCAATCACTCACCGTGTCGGCGTCCTTGATATCGGTGAAGCAGCGGTCGTAATCGCCGTGTCTTCTCCGCACAGAAAGGCGGCATATGAGGCGAATGAATATGCAATTGAACGGATAAAACAGATTGTGCCGATATGGAAAAAGGAAATCTGGGAAGACGGGGAAGAATGGATAGGCGATCAGCTGGAAACAACGCCCTATCCGAACGGAAAACCGGATTTGGATAAAGGGGAATCGCGATGATTAAAGTATTATTATTTGCCGGGCTTGCGGAGCAGGCGGGAACACCGGTCATTGAACTTGACGAAAAAGAGACGGCGGCGTCTGCTGTAAAAACGCTGTTAAAGGAACGGTACGGCCTTCAGACGATTGACAATGCCATGATCGCAATCAATGAAACATATGTAAAAGACAACAGCACCGTAACAGAAGGTGATACCATTGCCTTTATCCCTCCTGTAAGCGGAGGGTGAAAAAAGAGCCGGATGTGCATCATTGCCATCCGGCTTTTTTGTTTATAGGCGCTGAATTTCAGAGAATATTTAAATGGGATTTAAAGGGTTTTTCAATTGAGGCGGTTTTCACTGCATGAATAGGCTGATAACAGTGCCTTTACAAGGTTTTGAGCCACCCGTCATACCGGTCTGACGATGCTTTTTTTTTACATAATTATGGAACGTAAAGCTGAGAATTTGTGTTACAATTTAGCATAAATACGCAAACGGCAAAAAAATTGAAACTTCTCTCAGCCTAAAGCGTACGTATAAACAGAATAATACATAGGAGGCATCAGCCATATGGAACCAAACCTGGAAAAAAGCAATACGGCAGTCACGGAAAAGCCGTCAATTTTCGGCGTCATTACAAGTCCTGTTGTGCAGTTTAAAAGATTAAAAGAAAAGCCGGTCATCGGCATTCCTCTCCTGATTGTCATCATTCTCATCGCGGCCGGCAGTATTTTGCGCGGGCTGGGGATGAATTATGAAGAAGTGCTGAACAGCTCATCTCTTGACGGTTTGACGGAAGATCAGATTGAAATGACCAAAACCTTCGCTAAATTCGGCACGATGTTCGGAGGAATCTTCGGGGGCATTATCGCTCTGTTTATCGTTCCGCTCATTTATTGGCTGTGCGTCAAAATGTCAGGCGGCGTGACAACTTATAAAAAAATGCTCTCACTCGGCCTCTTTACTGCATTTATTACTAACATCGGCTTAGTCATTAACGGACTTGTCATTTATTTTACCGGTGCGGGCTCACTGTACCCTGTCACATCTTTGGCGAGTGTCATACCGGCCGGAGACGGCGTATCGGTCTTTTTAAGCGCGATCGATATTTTCAGCATCTGGAGCTATATTCTGCTCGCTTTGGGACTTCGCTATACAGGCGGTATTTCGAAAAAAGCGGCCTGGACTTCCGCGATTGTCCTGTTTGTTATTATGCTTTTGGTTTCGGCAGTCGGAGGACTGTTAAGTTCAGTGACAGCAGGTGTATAACATGAAAAAAATTTGGATCGGAATCGGCATCGCCGTAATTGTTGCAGTATTCATCGGTATCAATATTTATAAGTCTGCCGCTCCCGCGGGCGGCAGCGCCGGAAAAAAAATCGAAACCGGAACCATGGAAAACAGAGAAATCTCATCTACGGTTATGGTTCCGGGAACACTTAAATTCTCTAAAGAACAGTATGTTTTTTATGAAGCAGATAAAGGAACTCTTGATAAAGTGAAAGTAAAAGAAGGCGACAAAGTAAAAAAAGGGTCGTCGTTAGTCACTTATACAAATGAGCAGCTCAACCTTGATAAAGAACAAAATGAGTTGACAGAACAATCAAAACGGATGCAAATCGAACAAGTTGAAGAAAAACTCAGAGCATTAAACAGCAAGGAACAAGATCTGGCAAAACAAGTGGGAGAAGCTGAAGCCAAAAAACAAATTGAATCCGAACGGACTGATCTGCAGCTTCAGCAAAAAACGGCGGAAATCGAATTAAAGCAATCTGATTTGCAAAAGCAGTCTCTTGAAAATCAAGTGTCGAATCTCAATGTTAAGAGTGAGATGGACGGGACGGTTATCTCGGTAAATCAAGAAGCGGCTTCTAAAAAATCGGATATTCAAGAACCGGTTATACATATAGGAGACCCGGAACACCTGGTCGTTGCCGGCAATTTGTCCGAATACGACACGCTGAAAGTGAAAAAGGGCCAAAGCGTTACAATCACCTCAGACGCCATCCCCGGCAAAACGTGGAAAGGGAGAGTGGCGGCTGTCGGCCTCGTTCCGGATCAAAAGTCAAGCGCTGCTTCGGGGGAAAGCACGGAACAAGCCGTCCAGTATCCGTTTCAGGTTAAGCTGATCGGAAACCTTCCGGAAGGCAAGCCGGGATTTAAATTAATTATGAACATTGAAACCGACAAACGGAAAGCCGATACGCTGCCGTCCTCCGCAGTCAAAAAAGACGGAGATGAGCACTGGGTCTTTACGGTAAAAGACGGGAAGGCCAAACGCGTGAAAGTTAAAGTCGGCGATACCGCAAATCAGCTTACGGAGATAAAAGAGGGGCTTTCAAAGGATGATAAAGTCATTCTGAATCCGGCTGACGGTTTGACTGACGGAACGGATGTGAAAGCATAGATGATTCAGCTTTCAAAGGTGAAAAAAAGCTATCAGATCGGCAAGGAGACGTTTGATGTTCTCCGTTCAATCGACCTGACGATTGAAGAAGGAGAATATGTGTCAATTATGGGACCGTCGGGATCGGGAAAATCTACGATTATGAATATCATCGGCTGTCTGGACAGACCGACGTCCGGCAGTTACAGGCTTGCGGGCGAAGATGTTTCTTCATGCACCGAAAAAGAGCTTGCGGCGGTCCGGAACAAATCAATCGGATTTGTCTTTCAGCAGTTTCAGCTGCTGCCGCGATTGAATGCAAGAAAAAATGTCGAACTCCCCATGATTTATGCCGGTATCGGCAAAAAAGAGCGTGAGGAACGGGCTGAGCACGCGCTGGAAAAAGTCGGTTTGGCGGATCGGATGCGTCACATGCCGAATGAGCTGTCCGGCGGCCAGAAGCAGCGTGTCGCGATTGCAAGAGCCATCGTGAACGAACCGAAGCTCATTTTAGCTGATGAACCGACCGGCGCGCTGGATACGAAAACAAGCATTTCCATTATGGAGCAGTTCACAGAGCTTAATGCAGAGGGCGTGACCGTGGTGCTTGTCACTCATGAGCCTGAAGTGGCGGACTGTACAAACAGAGTGATTTTCGTCCGTGACGGAATGATCGTTTCCCGCGATTCTGAGCAGAGGAGAGTGGGGGAATGAGCCTGTCAGAAAATCTCCGGATGGCCCTCAGTTCCGTAAGAGCTCACAAGCTGAGATCGATTCTGACAATGCTCGGAATCATTATCGGCGTCGGTTCAGTAATCGTTGTTGTGGCTGTCGGCCAGGGCGGAGAGCAAATGCTGAAGCAATCCATCAGCGGGCCGGGCAATACGATTGAATTGTTTTACCTGCCGAGTGATGAAGAATTAACAGCCAATCCGAACGCCTTACAGCAAGCGAGTTTTACAGAAGAAGATATTAATGGATTAAAAGGAGTGGACGGCGTAAAGCAGGTTGTCGCTTCCGCGGTAAAATCCATGACGGCCCGTTACCATGAAGAAGACACGGATATTACGCTGAACGGCATTAACAGCGGCTACTTGGACGTAAAAAAGCTGGACGTTCAAGATGGACGGACATTTACGGACAATGATTTTCTTTCCGGGAAAAGAGCGGGAATCATCTCGAAAAAAATGGCTGAAAAGCTGTTCGGGAAAACGTCTCCGCTCGGAAAAATCGTCTGGGCCGGCGGACAGCCCGTAGAAGTAATCGGCGTACTGAAAGAAGAGAGCGGCTTTTTATCGTTAGGACTCAGTGAAATGTATGTGCCGTTCAACATGCTGAAAACGTCTTTCGGTATTAACGACTACAGCAACGTTTCCGTTCAGACGGAGTCCGCTGATCAAATCAAAACAACAGGAAAAGAAGCGGCCCGTCTCTTAAATGACAATCACGGTACAAAAGAGGCCTATCAAGTCATGAATATGGAAGAAATCGCGGCGGGAATCGGTCAGGTCACAACCGTTATGACGACGATCATCGGTTCGATCGCCGGTATTTCTCTCGTTGTCGGCGGGATCGGGGTCATGAATATTATGCTCGTATCAGTGACGGAACGGACAAGAGAAATCGGCATCCGCAAATCGCTCGGTGCCACGAGAGGACAGATTCTGACACAATTCTTAATTGAATCTGTTGTGCTTACATTAATCGGCGGCTTAATCGGAATCGGTCTCGGCTACGGGGGAGCAACACTCGTTTCCCTTATCGCAGGCTGGCCGTCGCTCGTTTCCTGGCAGGTGGTTTGTATCGGCGTGCTGTTCAGTATGCTGATCGGTGTCATTTTCGGCATGCTGCCCGCCAACAAAGCATCACGCTTAGATCCGATTGAAGCGTTACGGTATGAATAACCGGCGCCCCATGCAGTCTGCATGGGGTTTTTTGTGTTTTAATGATTGAATGAATATAATAGACTTTTTTCATTTATGATAAAAAGAAAATGTCATACAATTGTCCCCCTTTTTGTCGAATTTACAGTTTACAAACCCTATGTACATACGTTAATATGAACAAATGTGAAAGATTTTGATAGTTATTGAATGAATTTGAGTGATTTTAGTTGCTTGAAGTAAAAAAAGCGTTTACAATTATCTTGCAGCCGAAATGAATACGTTTTCAAAGGAGGCGGAATATGCTCACTCCTGAAAGGTATCAGCTGATTATGGATCAGATTGAAAAGCGAGATGTGGTGAAGATTCAAGAGCTGATAAGCATGACAAACGCTTCTGAATCAACGATCAGAAGAGATTTATCAACACTTGAAGAGCGCGGGTTTTTAAAGCGCGTTCACGGCGGGGCGTCTAAACTTTCCAACAGCAGGCAAGAACCCGATATGCTTGAAAAATCCTCCAAAAACCTTCAGGATAAACTGAAGATCGCTGAAGAAGCGGCATCTTTATTAGAAGAAGGTGACTGTATTTACCTTGATGCGGGAACAACTACATTGCACATGATTGATTTTATAGATCATACAAAGGACATTGTGGTTGTCACAAACGGGGTTATGCATATCGACGCTTTAATAAGGAAAGGGATTCCTTTTTATCTTCTCGGAGGATATGTGAAGCATAGAACAGGTGCGATGATCGGCGGCGCCTCATTAACGGCGGTCAGCCAGTACCGTTTTGACAAAAGCTTTCTCGGGGTGAACGGCGTGCACATTGAAGCCGGCTTTACAACACCCGATCCGGATGAGGCTCTTCTGAAGACAAAGGCTGTGAGACAGGCGAAAAATGCGTATGTTTTAGCCGATCCTTCTAAATTCGGCGAGATTTCTTTCGCAGCGTTCGCCGCCTTGGGCGATGCAGCTATCATTACCACTGAAGCTGAAGAACTTGCATTCGATAATTACCAAGAAAAAACTGTCGTAAAGGTAGTGAAACCATGATTTACACTGTAACCCTCAATCCGTCTGTTGACTATATCGTTCACGTTGAAGATTTTGCCGTAGGCGGTTTAAACCGTTCCAGCTATGACACGAAGTATCCCGGCGGAAAAGGCATCAACGTTTCGAGATTACTGAAAAGACACCATGTGCCGTCAAAAGCATTGGGGTTTGTCGGCGGATTTACCGGAAATTATATCACGTCATTTTTGCAGCAGGAAGGTCTGGAAACGGCTTTTTCTGAGGTGGATGAAGACACGCGTATAAATGTAAAACTGAAAACGGGCGATGAAACGGAAATTAACGGACAGGGCCCGACGATTTCAGACGAAGTGTTCAATGCCTTTTTAGAACAGTTCTCCGCTCTGGAAGAGGGAGACATCGTCGTTTTAGCGGGAAGCATCCCTTCTTCCCTGCCGCATAACACGTATGAAAAAATTGCTGAGGCATGCAGAAAGCAGAATGCCCGGGTAGTGGTGGACATCTCCGGTGAAGCGCTGATGAAAGCGACAGAAATGAAACCGTTTTTGATGAAGCCGAATCATCATGAGCTTGGGGAAATGTTCAATACGGTCATTGATTCAGCCGAAGCTGCCGTTCCTTACGGTAAAAAATTAATTGAACAAGGCGCTGAACACGCGATTGTTTCGATGGCTGGCGACGGTGCGCTTTTATTTACGAAAGAGGCGGTTTTCCTCGCCAATGTTCCTAAAGGAAAGCTTGTCAATTCGGTAGGCGCGGGTGATTCCGTCGTCGCGGGATTCCTTGCGGGAATTTCAAAACAGCTGCCTTTGGAAGATGCGTTCCGTTTAGGAGTTGCTTCCGGAAGCGCGACGGCATTTTCTGAAGAACTCGGAACTGAAGAGTTTGTACAGCAGCTTCTTCCTGAAGTTAAAGTCACACGTCTATAGAGGAGGAAAGAAAAGTGAAGATAACTGAGCTGTTAACAAGAGATACAATTCATCTCAATATAGAAAGCAAAGAGAAAGAAAACGTTATCGATGAAATGGTGACAGTGCTTGACAAAGCCGGCAGATTAAATGACAGAGAGGCTTACAAAGCAGCCATTTTAAATCGTGAAAGCCAAAGCTCGACGGGAATCGGCGAAGGCATTGCCATTCCTCATGCGAAGACGGCGAGCGTCATTAACCCGGCCATCGCATTCGGCCGTTCAAAAGATGGTGTGGATTATGAATCATTAGACGGTCAGCCGGCACACCTGGTCTTTATGATTGCGGCAACCGAAGGAGCAAATAATACGCATCTTGAAGCATTATCAAGACTTTCAACGCTTCTTATGCGTGAGGAAATCCGCAAACAGCTTCTTGAAGCTGAATCAGAAGATGCAATCATTGACATCATCAATCAGCATGACAAAGATGACGATGAGGAAGAAGAGCAGGAAGAACAGGCAGCGCCGTCAGGAAAAGGAAAAATCCTTGCCGTTACGGCATGCCCGACAGGTATCGCTCATACGTTCATGGCAGCTGACGCACTGAAAGAAAAAGCGAAAGAGCTCGGCGTTGACATTAAAGTCGAGACAAACGGTTCGAGCGGTATTAAACATAAGCTGACGGCTCAAGAAATTGAAGACGCGCCTGCGATTATCGTGGCGGCTGATAAACAGGTTGAAATGGAGCGCTTTAAAGGCAAACATGTTCTTCAAGTGCCTGTAACGGCCGGTATCAGACGTCCTCAGGAACTGATTGAAAAAGCAGTTAACCAAGATGCGCCGATTTACGAGGGCAGCGGCGGAGCATCTTCCGCTTCAAATGAAGACGGCCCGAAACAGAAATCAGGCACAAGCATCGGAAGTACTTTCTATAAACACTTAATGAGCGGTGTCAGCAACATGCTTCCATTTGTCGTCGGCGGCGGAATTCTCGTTGCGATTTCATTCTTCTGGGGAATTCATTCAGCTGATCCGAAAGATTCGACATACAACACGTTTGCTGCCGCGCTGAACTTTATCGGTGACGGTAATGCGTTAAAGCTGATTGTTGCAGTTCTTGCCGGATTCATCGCAATGAGTATTGCGGACCGTCCGGGATTTGCGCCGGGTATGGTCGGCGGATTTATGGCTACGCAGGCGAATGCCGGATTCTTGGGCGGACTGATTGCCGGATTCTTAGCCGGTTATGTCGTAGTCCTTTTGAAAAAGCTGTTTGTCTTTATTCCTCAGACTCTTGACGGATTAAAACCTGTATTGATTTATCCGCTGCTCGGTATTTTTATCACCGGTGTCCTGATGCAGTTTGTCATTAACACACCTGTAGCAGCGTTTATGAATTTCTTAACAAATTGGCTTGAAAGCCTTGGAACTGGAAACCTTGTCTTAATGGGGATTATTTTAGGCGGTATGATGGCTATCGACATGGGCGGCCCGCTCAATAAAGCGGCGTTCACTTTCGGTATCGCGATGATCGATGCCGGAAACTATGCGCCGCATGCGGCCATCATGGCGGGCGGAATGGCTCCGCCGCTTGGAATCGCGCTGGCGACAACATTCTTTAAACACAAATTCTCTAAACGTGACCGTGAAGCCGGTATTACGTGCTACTTCATGGGAGCAGCTTTCGTTACAGAAGGCGCCATCCCGTTTGCAGCGGCTGATCCGCTTCGCGTCATCCCTGCAGCAGTTGTCGGTTCTGCGGTAGCGGGCGGACTGACAGAGTTTTTCCGGGTAACGCTTCCTGCACCGCACGGAGGAATATTCGTTGCATTCATTACGAACCATCCGCTGCTTTACTTAATGAGCATCGTGATCGGAGCGATTGTAACTGCGGTTATCTTGGGAATCATCAAAAAACCGGTAGTAGAGAAATAAGCGAAAAGCGTCCTTTACGGGCGCTTTTTTCAATCATATGCGCATAGAAGCGTTATGTATTTTGTGATGAGTTGTGATAAAGTAAAGATGGTACATGAACCGAAACAGTGATCGTCTAGGAGGAACCACGTTGACTGAAGAACAAAAACCTACTTCTGAAAAATCGGTAAAAAGAAAATCCAACACATATTGGGAATGGGGAAAGGCCATCATTATAGCGGTTGCACTTGCGCTGTTAATCCGCCATTTCCTGTTTGAACCGTACTTAGTGGAAGGATCATCAATGTACCCGACATTACATGACGGTGAAAGACTGTTTGTCAACAAAAGCGTCAATTATATCGGAGAAATCGAGCGGGGGGACATCGTCATTATTAACGGCGATACGTCGAAAGTCCATTATGTAAAGCGGCTCATCGGAAAACCTGGAGAAACGGTGGAAATGAAAAATGACACGCTTTATATAAACGGCAAAAAAATCGCAGAACCGTACCTCGCGAGCAATAAAAAAGAAGCGAAAAAACTGGGAGTCAACCTGACGGGAGATTTCGGCCCCGTAAAGGTTCCGAAAGGCAAATACTTCGTCATGGGCGACAATCGGCTGAATTCAATGGACAGCCGGAATGGCCTCGGCTTAATAGCCGAAAACCGGATCGTCGGCACCTCGAAGTTTGTGTTCTTCCCGTTTCATGATATGCGTCAGACAAAATAAAAAACGCCGCGCTGCCCGATTCGGACAGCAGGCGTTTTTTATTTGGCAAACGAGGCCGCGACGGCGATGAACAATACCGTGGCCAACACTGATCCGACAATGGCCAGAACGCTGAAAAAAAGATTCACCTGCTTCTTCTCTTTGCCGCGTTTTTCAAGCATCCGTTTTGAAAAGAGATGCGAAAACGTATAAATGAGGGCGATTCCGACGTACAAGCCGAGGTCACGTGCCGTAAAGCCTGTGACGGCCAGAAAAACCCCGGTGAAGAAAATCATAAGACAGTATTCTGTGAGTGTTAAAAGCTTCAACTTGTTCCTCCGTGATGAATATGTATATATATCTATTGTATCACAGCGCTCCGGGTTTGACGCCTGCATCTTTTCAAACCCGTATATTCGCAGGGAAACATTTCTCTTCCCCTTTATTCATGGTATACTTTTAATGATGATAGACACGATGGAGGATTCTAAATGATTGCTGTAAATAATGTGAGCTTGCGTTTTGCGGATCGCAAGTTATTTGAAGATGTCAATATTAAATTTACGCCGGGCAACTGCTACGGATTAATAGGCGCAAACGGTGCCGGAAAATCAACATTTTTGAAAATTTTATCCGGTGAGCTGGAGCCGCAGACCGGCGATGTCCATATGAGTCCGGGCGAACGTCTTGCCATTCTGAAGCAGAACCACTTTGAATATGAAGACTGTGAAGTGCTGAAAGTCGTCATTATGGGACATAAACGTTTATACGAAGTCATGCAGGAAAAAGACGCGATTTATATGAAGCCTGATTTTTCAGATGAAGACGGCATCCGCGCCGCTGAGCTTGAAGGAGAGTTTGCGGAATTAAACGGATGGGAAGCTGAAAGTGAAGCCGCTATTTTGTTAAAGGGGCTGGGCATCTCTGAAGACCTGCATACGAAGAAAATGGCCGACTTAGGCGGTTCAGAAAAGGTGAAAGTGCTTTTGGCACAGGCGCTGTTCGGCAAGCCGGACGTTCTGCTGCTTGATGAACCGACCAACCACTTGGATCTGAAAGCGATTCAGTGGCTGGAAGAGTTTTTAATCAACTTTGAGAACACAGTCATCGTCGTATCCCATGACCGTCACTTTTTAAATAAAGTGTGCACGCACATCGCCGATCTTGATTTTAATAAAATTCAAGTGTACGTCGGCAACTATGATTTCTGGTATGAATCAAGCCAGCTTGCTTTAAAGCTTTCTCAGGAAGCCAACAAGAAAAAAGAAGAGCAGATTAAACAGCTTCAGGAGTTCGTGGCCAGATTCAGCGCCAACGCCTCTAAATCAAAGCAGGCGACATCAAGAAAGAAACTCCTTGATAAAATCACGCTTGATGATATCAAACCGTCATCACGCCGTTATCCTTATGTCAATTTCACGCCGGAACGCGAGATCGGAAATGACGTGCTGCGGGTTGAAGGCTTAACAAAAACGATTGACGGGGTTAAGGTGCTTGATAACGTCAGCTTTATTATGAACAGAGAAGACAAAATTGCATTTACGGGCCGCAACGAACTTGCCGTTACGACATTGTTTAAAATCATTTCCGGGGAAATGGAAGCAGACAGCGGCACATTTAAATGGGGCGTGACCACTTCTCAGGCGTACTTCCCTAAAGACAACAGCGAATATTTTGACGGCAGCGATGCGAACCTTGTCGACTGGCTCCGCCAATACTCGCCGCATGACCAAAGCGAAAGCTTTCTGCGCGGTTTCTTAGGACGCATGCTGTTCTCAGGAGAAGAAGTCAACAAAAAATCAAACGTCCTTTCCGGAGGAGAAAAAGTACGCTGCATGCTTTCAAAAGCGATGCTTTCCGGCGCGAATATCTTAATTCTGGATGAACCGACAAACCACTTAGATTTGGAATCCATTACGGCGCTTAACAACGGCTTAATCAGCTTTAAAGGCGCTATGCTGTTTTCATCTCATGACCATCAGTTTGTACAGACAATTGCCAACCGCATCATTGAATTAACGCCTAAAGGCATTGTTGACAAACAAATGTCTTATGACGAATTTCTTGAAAACGCGGATGTGCAGAAAAAGCTTGAAGAGCTATACGCGTAATAAAGAAGCAGGGGAGACTCTGCTTTTTTATTTATGAAAAAAGTTTTCAATCTTCTGACTTCCCATTACAATAAAGGAATACATAAATTGAAAAGAGACGGAGGAATGCATCATGAAGTTTTTAGTTGTCGGAGCTGGGGGAGTGGGCGGATATATCGGCGCGCGACTTGCAGAAAAGGGAAATGACGTTACGTTTCTCGTCCGTCAGAAGCGGGCGGAACAATTAAAAGAGACGGGATTGACCGTCAAAAGTGCAAATGGTGATGTTTCAATCAAGCCGAAAATAATCATGGCGGGCGAAGATGGAGAGTTTGACGCCGTTATCATCGCATCAAAAGCGTATTCTTTGCAGGACGTCATTGGGGATGTCAAACCGTTTGTCAAACCTTCGTCGGTCATTCTTCCTTTTTTAAACGGATACAGGCACTATAACCAGCTGTTTGAAGCTTTTTCAAAACGGCAGGTGCTGGGCGGCCTCTGCTTTATTGAGAGCGCCCATAACGACAAAGGGGAAATTCTTCATACGAGCGCTGCCCACCGGTTTGTTTTCGGTGAATGGAACGGGGAGCGCACAGAACGTATGAACGAGCTGGAAAACGCATTTGCAGGCGTGAAAGCGGATGTCATCATCAGCGGGGATATTGAAAAGGACATTTGGAAAAAATATATGTTTATTGCCGCGCAGGCGGGAGTGACCACTCTGTTTCAACAGCCGGTCGGACCGATTTTAGAAACAGAAGGCGGCCGCAGCACGGCAAAGCGCCTCTTTGCCGAAATCGGAGCCATTTTCAAGGCTGCCGGCATCCCGAAAGATCCTGGTCTGGAAGAAGAGAGTTATCGCACATTGACAAGCATGTCTTACCATATGAAATCGTCGATGCTGAGAGATATGGAAAAGGGCAGGGTGACGGAAGGTGATCATTTACACGGCTTTTTGCTTGAGAAAGCGAAAGGCTTGTCAATTGATACACCTGTTTTGGAAACCGTCTGCGCCAACTTGCAAATGTATGAAGCGAAATAAAAAGGAGGCCTGATCGCCTCCTTTTTTTATTAAAATGCCCAGTTTCCGTTTCTGAAGATCGGTTCTCTTTTCCCGTCCGCGGTAATACCGTCGATATTCATGTCTTTGGAACCGACCATAAAATCTACGTGTGTAATGCTTTCATTTAAGCCCTCTTTAACAAGCTCTTCCCGTGTCATTTGTTTGCC
This sequence comes from Bacillus sp. YH3-2-B2, assembly GCF_053663335.1. Taxonomy (NCBI): domain Bacteria; kingdom Bacillati; phylum Bacillota; class Bacilli; order Caryophanales; family Bacillaceae; genus Bacillus; species Bacillus sp. YH3-2-B2. The sequence goes on from NZ_JBSJQE010000001.1 coordinate 514,176, forward strand.
GCCCTCAATATTAAAGGCATACGCACTGCCGATCGCCAAGTGGTTAGAGGCGTTTTCATCGTACAGTGTGTTGTAAAATAAAATATTTGATTGTGAAATCGGTGAATCGTAAGGCACTAAGGCCACTTCACCGAGATAGTGTGAGCCTTCATCGGTTTCGACGATGCCTTTTAAAATCTCCTCGCCTTTTTCAGCTTTCACATCGACAATGCGGCCGTTTTCAAAGGTAAGAGTGAAGTTATCAATAATGTTGCCGCCGTAGCTCAGCGGTTTCGTGCTGGAAACCGTGCCGTTCACCCCGTCACGCTGCGGAAGGGTGAAAACCTCTTCTGTCGGCATGTTGGCCATGAATTCGTGACCGCTTTCATTCACGCTTCCCGCGCCTGCCCATACATGTTTTTTCGGCAGTTCAATGGTTAAGTCTGTTCCTTCAGCCTGATAATGCAGGGCGCTGTAATGTTTTTTGTTCAGGTGTTCCACTTTTTCATGAAGATTTTGATCGTGTTTTTTCCATGCTTCCACAGGGTTTTCTTCATTTACACGGGTCGTTTTGAAAATTTCTTCCCATAAAAGCTGAACGGCTGTTTCTTCCGGCTGATCCGGGAACACTTTTTTCGCCCAGCCTGTTGAAGCAGCTCCGATCACCGTCCAGCTGACCTTATCTGATTGAATATATTGTCTGTATGTATGCAATGCTTTTCCGGCGGCTTTTTGGAACGCTGCAATCCGTTTGCCGTCAGTGCCTTTTAACAGGTCGGGGTCGGATGAGACGACAGAAATAAACGCAGCCCCTTTTTTCGCGAGCTCTTCTTTTCCTTTTGCTTCCCATTCAGGATACTCTTCAAACGCTTCAAAAGGTGCCATCTCGTATTTTAATCTGGACAGTTCATCGTCCTGCCAATTTACGGTGACGTTTTTTGCGCCTTTTTCATAAGAATGTTTGGCAAGCAGTCTGACAAGTTCCCGGACATCAGTTGAGGCATTGATTACAACATGCTGTCCTTTTTGGACATTGACGCCGACTTCTACCGCCAGCTGAGCATATGTATTTAACTTTTCAGTAAACGAACTCATCGTTCATTCCTCCTCATCGGTTTTTCTCATCATATCAAATATCGCCTCATAAAGGAAAGAAAGGAGCACAAACGAAAAAGACACAGCTTTTGCTGCGTCTTACGGGTGATTCAGTTTTACGGCGCCGCCGGCCGGAGAATGGGGCATATTGGCCAGTGAAATGCTCATACCCCCCAAAATAATTCCGCTTAAAATGACGGCTACTGCTACGCGTCTTCCCACATCTCTAAGCATATGCTTCCTCCTTAATGTTTCTCCAGTTCTCACAATATGAGCCGGCCGGAGAAAAAAGAAGCACAATCTTATTATTTAATCGCTTTTTGCAGCTTGTCGATGACGTCTAATGAACGCCCAGTGCCGATAGCCACTGATTCAAGCGGATTTGCCGCCAAATGAACGGGAACGACGATTTCATCTGTCAGCCATTCTTTCATCCCGTTTAAAAGGGAGCCTCCGCCGGTTAACACGACGCCGCGGTCAACGATATCACCGCTGAGCTCCGGCGGACAATCTTCAAGTGTCGCTCTGATCGCTTCAAGAATATGCAGGAGCGACTCACGCATCGCGTGCTGAATTTCATTAGACTGCAGTCTGATTGTCTTCGGCAGACCGGTTACGAGGTCACGCCCGCGGATTTCCATCGTTTCCGGCACATGTTCGATCAATGCAAATCCGATTTCCATTTTCACTTGTTCTGCCGTACGTTCCCCGATCAGCAGGTTGTATTTTTTTCTGACGAACGAGGCGATATCTTCATCAAGCTGGTCGCCGCCGATTCTGATCGAATGGCAGGATACGACGCCACCGAATGAGATGATGGCGACTTCAGTCGTACCGCCGCCGATATCTACGACGACGTTTGCGACCGGCTCGTCAACAGGGAGGTCGGCCCCGATTGCAGCGGCTACGGGTTCTTCAATCAAGTGAACGTTTTTCGCTCCGCAGTTTTTGACAGCGTCACTGATGGCGCGGCGTTCAACGGCTGTTGAGCCTGAAGGCGTGCAGACGACGACATTCGGTTTGCGGAAGGTCATTCCGATTTTTTTTCCGGCTTTTTTCATAATGTGTTTTAATAAGTCAGTTGTCATATCATAATCAGCAATGACACCGTCTTTCATCGGCCGTACGGCGACGATTTTCCCCGGCGTCTTTCCGATCATGCTTTTGGCATCCGTTCCGATGGCAAGCACCGCTTTCGTTGTTGTATCTACAGCGACAACGGAAGGCTCGTTTAAAATAATACCTTTATTTTTACTGTAAACAAGTATATTAGCGGTTCCTAAGTCGATTCCGATCTCAGTTGATTGAAACATGTTTTCACCCAATCCCTATCCTGATTTAATTGATTCTACATTTAAAGTTTCTGAGAAAAACCACGATTTTTGGGGGTTTCCGCCGGGAATGAAATGTTTTTGTAAAAAAGGAGGGAAAGTCTGTATCCCGTATTTCAAAAGGCTTTTTTTCTGTAAAAAACATTCATTTCCGGATGCTGAGAAACTTTTGCTCCGTTCCTTTCGTCTACGTTTATGAAGGATTTTCCTTGGACATAAAGAAGAGACATTAAAGGAAGTAGGGGATTTCTATGAAATCAATTGGTGTAGTAAGAAAAGTAGACGAACTCGGGCGTATTGTCATGCCGATTGAATTGAGAAGAGCATTGGATATCGCTATTAAAGATAGTATTGAATTTTTCGTTGACGGAGACAAAATTGTCTTAAAAAAATACAAGCCGCACGGCATTTGCTTAATGACCGGGGAAATTACCTCCGAAAATCAGGAGTACGGCAACGGCAAAATTATTTTAAGTCCTGAAGGAGCGAAAATGCTGCTTGAGGAAATCGAAGAAGCGTTAAAAGATAGATCATAATCAGCAAAAAGGGCGGGGCATCATTCCGTCCTTTTATTATGAACTTGTGCAAAAACTCACGGGAAAAGTAAGCGAACCTGCTCAATTAATTGGGAATAGTTATCATTTTTTAGTCAATAATGCAGTCAACAATGTTACAATATATGTAGAAATGCTAGCGGCAGGTGGGACTATGGGAAAATATCAAGCGCGTATCATTTCCTTAATCTTGGCAATGATTTTTATTATGTTTTGGGATTATTTATTTTATATGATTGAACGGAATCCGATTAACTGGCCCGTTGACATCACCTTTACCGCCGTCACATTAATCAGCGTCTGGCTGCTGGCTTATTATGTGGACAATAAAAAGCAGCTGCTGGCGGAGCTGAAGGACAGCGAGCAGAAAGCAAAGGCGCTTTCAGATGAGAAAAACCGGATCATGGACAATTTGCAGGAAATCGTTTTTCAGACGGATTCACAAGGGAATATTACATATTTGAATCAGGCCTGGACGACGATTACGGGCCACTCCATCAGCGAATGTATGGGCACGATGTATAATGATTATTTTATAAAAGAAAAACATATCATTGATTATATTATCTCCCAAATCAAGCAGCAGTCCCCGTCAGGAATGTTTACGGCCAAATATATTAAAAGAGACGGCACGATTTTTTGGGGGGAAGTCCATTATAAGCTGTATTATGACCGCAGACAGAAATTTGTCGGGAGCCTGGGGACGATGTCTGATATCAGTGAACGGAAAAAAGCGGTCGACGAGCTTCTGGAAACGAACGAACGCCTTGCCATGCAATCTCAAAAGCTGGCCATTGCCGGAGAGCTTGCGGCAGGAATCGCCCATGAAGTAAGAAATCCTTTAACGTCAGTCAGCGGCTTTCTCCAGCTGATGAAAGCCCAGTATCCGGAAAGAACGGATTATTTCGATATTATTTTTTCGGAGATTAAAAGGATTGATCTCGTGCTGGGGGAGCTGCTTCTGCTCGCCAAGCCGCAGACCGTGACGTTTACCGCTCATCATCTCAACCATATTTTAAGGCAGGTGGCGACGCTTCTTGACACGAACGCGGTGCTGTCAAACACTGTGATTGAGAAGGATTTCAGGCAGACTGAGTCCTGTATGGTCAACGGTGACGAAAACCAGCTGAAACAGGTATTTATCAATATTATTAAAAATGCGATTGAAGCGATGCCTGACGGCGGGAATATTCATATTTATACAGAACGGGATGAAGAATACGCGGTGATCAGCATACAGGATGAAGGAAACGGCATGTCGAAAGAAAAGCTTGAAAACATCGGCAAACCGTTTTTCTCAACAAAAGATCAGGGAACGGGTCTCGGGCTTCCGATTTGTTTACGAATTCTGAAGGAGCATAATGGTAAACTTAACATTAAGAGCAAAAATGGAGAAGGCAGTACGTTTCAGGTGATTCTGCCGTTAGAAGCGGCTGCTGTCCAAAAGGAGGAAAAATAACTTGCTTCTTTTTGTATACGGTTTGTTACGGAAGCGTGAAGAAAACCATGAACTGCTGAAAGGCGCTCCGTGTGTGTGCGAGCAGGCCGCGATAAACGGTGTGCTGTACGAAACGGATAAAGGTCAGCCTGCGGCGTCTTTAGCAGAAACAGCTTTTGTGTACGGGGAATTGTATGAAACAGATCATCAGATGATCCGTAAGCTGGATATGTATTATGCTGATTTTGACCGGAAAGAGGTTGCCGTGACGACGGATGCCGGGAATAAAACCGCCTTCGCATATGTCGTAAAGCCCGACCAGTGTGCCTCATTCAGCCGTATCAAAAGCGGAGACTGGAAAGAATACCGTTTTATGAAACGGGAGGATGACAGTCCGGTTTATTATTTTGCTTACGGCTCCTGTATGGACAATGCCCGGTTTAAACAGGCGGGGGTCGCCCACTTCTTTGCCGAGCCGGTCGGAGGGGCGGTTGTTGAAGGGTATTCGACGAGATTCACGTTAAGGCGTCCTGACGGTTCCAGAGCCGATCTTGTTGAAGACGGGGGACGAACTGAAGGCGTGCTGTACAAGCTCCCGTTTGAAGCGGCAACCTATCTGTACAAAAGAGAAGGTGTTGATAACCACACATACCGTCCCGCGTTCATAGAAGTGTGTGCCGGCGGCCGTGTATACAGAGGCGTCCTGACGTTTCTGGTTCTTGATAAAGCTGAGGAAATTGCGCCTCCGGGTCACTATCAGGAAGAAATCGAACGCGGAGCGGACCTGTATTTATCACCCGCCTTTTCAGAAAAGCTTAAACGCTATATGAACTCATTGCCGAAAATGTGATACTATTCCTATTAGAGATATTGTTTAAAGGAGTACTGTTATGAGAAAAGAGTTTGCCGTTATCGGTCTCGGACGCTTCGGCGGAAGTATTTGCAAAGCATTAAGTGAAGAAGGCCTTGAGGTCATGGCGATGGATATTGATGAAGATAAAGTAAATGAATACGCCAAAATCGCATCACACGCGGTCATCGGCGATTCAACCGATGAATCGGTGCTGAAAAACTTAGGGCTGCGCAACTTTGACCACGTCATTGTGGCAATCGGCGAAAATATACAGGCGAGCATTTTAACGACGCTGATCTTAAAGGAACTCGGCGTGAACACGATCACGGTTAAAGCGCAGAACGATTATCATGAGAAAGTGCTTGCGAAAATCGGGGCCGATCACATCGTCCACCCTGAACGTGACATGGCAAAACGCATCGCCCACAACATCGTATCAAATAATGTGCTTGATTATTTGGAGCTGTCCGACGAACACAGCATTGTGGAGATCGTGGCCAACAGCAGGCTTGCGGGCAACACACTGCTTGATCTGGACATCCGGGCGAAGTACGGCATTAATATCGTGGCCATCAAGAGAGAAAAAGAAGTGATCGTATCTCCGCTGGCGACTGAAATGATTCAAAAAGAAGATATTCTCATCGTTATCGGCTCTCTTACGGACATTTCCCGATTTGAAAAAAGAGTGCTTCATACAAAGTGAAAAGCCGTCCGTAAAAGGACGGTCTTTTATTATGTCAGAATAGAAAGACATTTATCGTGTAAGCGGTATATTCTGCAATTTTTATTGACTATGATCAGGCGATCCGATAGCATATTGTACCATATAAAGAAAAAGAGGAGGCCTCATTTTGAACAAAGAAACACTGGCTGAACGGCTGAATGCATCAGCCGGCAGACAAAAAGCCGATACCGTCATTAAAAACGGAAAAATCATGGATGTATTTAACCAGGAATGGATTTCTGCAGATATCGCCATTACGGGCGGAGTGATCGTCGGGCTGGGCGAATATGAAGGGGAAGAAGTCATTGATGCAGAAGGTCAAATGATCGTTCCTGGCTTTATTGACGGACATGTTCATATCGAGTCCTCTATGGTTACTCCGATTGAATTTGCTAAAGCCGTCCTCCCTCACGGAGTGACTACTGTCATTACTGATCCTCACGAAATTGCGAATGTTTCCGGAGCAAAAGGCATTTCATTTATGATAGAGCAGGCGAAAAAGGCGCCGCTGAACATCCGTTTCATGCTTCCTTCCTGTGTTCCCGCCGCTAGCTTTGAACGCTCAGGAGCTGTATTAAAAGCCGAGGATTTAAAGCCTTTTTATCAGGAGAAAGAGGTGCTCGGGCTTGCGGAAGTAATGGATTATGTGTCTGTTGCGGAAGGTGAAGAGGATATGCTTCAGAAACTGCTTGATGCCAAGCGTCACGGAAAACGGATCGACGGGCATTTAGCCGGACTGTCTTCAGATATCATCAATATATACAGAACCGCAATGGTGTCAAATGATCATGAAGTGACGACAAAAGAAGAAGCGCTGGACAGAATCAGACGGGGAATGTACGTCATGCTGCGCGAAGGATCGGTGGCAAAAAATACGCTCAATGTGCTGCCGGCGGTGAATGAAAAAAACGCGCGCCGCTTTTTCTTTTGTACGGATGATAAGCATGTAGATGATCTGCTTTCAGAAGGAAGTGTGAACCACCAAGTCAAAATGGCGATAAAGGCCGGACTTGATCCATTCCTTGCGTATCAGCTCGCCAGCTTAAATGCGGCTGAGTGCTACGGCCTTGAAACAAAAGGGGCGGTAGCGCCGGGTTTTGACGCAGATCTGCTGTTTATTTCAGATGTACGGGAGGCTGCCGTCACGAAGACCATGGTCGCCGGCCGGACCGTTGCCGAGAACGGGCGAACGGTTGATGAACAGTCTGCCGGTTCCTATTCGCCGGACCAGGCGCTGTTGGATACAGTGCGGCTGAAAGCGCCGCTGACTGAATCTGATTTTTATATGCCGATTCATGAGGGCAGGAAAATGAAAGTAATCGAAATGATACCGAATCATTTGGAGACGAGAAAAAAAGAAGTGCCTGCACCGTCTGCTGACGCGTTTCGTTCTGATACAGATAATGATTTATTAAAAATCGCCGTAGCAGAGCGGCACAGCGGCGAAAAAATGATAGGACTCGGGATTGTACAAGGGTTCGGGTTAAAAGAAGGCGCCATCGCCACAACCATTTCTCACGATTCCCATAATATCATCGCCGTCGGTACAAACGATGCCGATTTGGCAAAAGCAATCAACAGGCTCCGTGACACCGGGGGCGGATTAACAGCCGTGAAAAACGGAGAATTGCTTCACTCCGTTCCGCTTCCGATCGCCGGGCTTTTGTCTGATAAGTCGGCGGAATGGGTCAATGACAGCTTGGGCGTGCTTCATGAAAAGCTTCCTCTGCTCGGATTCACCGGTGATTTCAATCCGTTTCTCACCTTATCGTTTTTAGCCCTTCCGGTGATTCCGGATATTAAAATGACGGCGGCCGGTCTGTTTGATGTCAAAGCCTTTCAGCATATTCCGCTGCAATAAAAAAAACTGCACTCGTAATGAGTGCAGTTTTTTTAGACCTCCATAATGATCGGAAGGATCATCGGGCGGCGTTTTGTTTTTTCGTATAGGAACGGAGCAAGCGTATCGGTAATTTCGTTTTTAATTTCGGACCACTGCGTTGTTTTCCGATCCATTACTTTCTCCAGATGGTTCGAAATGAGCTGCTGCGCGTCATTGATCAAATCACCGGATTCTCTCATGTATACAAAACCTCTTGAGATTAAATCAGGTCCCGCTGAAACCTTAAAGTCGTCCATATTGATGCTGACAACAACGATAACAAGGCCTTCTTCTGAAAGAATGCGGCGGTCGCGGAGCACGATATTGCCGATATCACCGATTCCGCTTCCGTCAATGTAAACGGAGCCGGACGGAATTTTGCCTGCCACAGCGGCTTCTTCGCCTTTGAGGGCCAGCACTTCGCCATTATCCATGATAAAGCAGTTTTCTTCAGGTATGCCGCAATCAGTCGCGAGTTTGACGTGCATTTTCTGCATTCTGTACTCACCGTGAATCGGCATAAAGAACTTCGGTTTGATCAGGCGGAGCATTAATTTCTGCTCTTCCTGTCCGCCGTGTCCGGATGTATGAATGTCATTCAATGAACCGTGAATGACTTCTGCGCCCGCACGGTACAGCTGGTTGATGGTGCGGCTTACGCTGATTGTGTTTCCGGGTATCGGAGAGGAAGAAAAGACGACCGTATCTCCGGGATTAATGGAAATCTGCCGGTGTGTCCCGTTAGCGATGCGTGATAACGCCGCCATCGGTTCACCTTGGCTCCCCGTACATAAAATCGTTACCTTATTGGCAGGCAAACGATTGATTTCGTTATGCTCAATAAACGTATTTTTAGGACAGGTAATGTAACCGAGATTTTGTCCGATTTCAATAGCCGATTCCATACTGCGTCCGAATACGGCAACTTTTCTGCCGTTTAAAACGGCTGCTTCAATCACCTGCTGAAGACGGTGTATATTCGAAGCGAATGTCGCAAATATAATTCTGCCGTCCACTTTTCGGAAAATATCGTGAATGCTTTCGCCTACGCGGCGTTCTGACATGGTGAAATCAGGCACCTCACTGTTTGTACTGTCAGAAAGCAGGCACAAAACGCCTTCTTTCCCGATTTCAGCCATCTTTGTCAAGTTGGCCGGTTCGCCTACCGGTGTGAAATCGAACTTAAAGTCCCCGGTATGTACGATATTGCCCGGCGGTGTTTTGACGACGATTCCGTATGAATCCGGAATGCTGTGTGTCGTTCTGAAGAAGGATACAGACGTCTTGCGGAACTTCACGATGTCGTCTTCACCGATGATGTTTAATTTGGTCTGTCTTAACAGCCCGTGCTCTTCAAGTTTATTCCGAAGTAAGCCGATCGCGAGTTTACCGCCGTAAACGGGAATATTTACTTGTCTGAGCAGGTACGGAATACCGCCGATATGGTCTTCATGACCGTGGGTGATAAACAGACCTTTAATTTTATCTTCATTTTTTACTAAATACGTGTAATCGGGGATTACGTAATCAATGCCGAGAAGTTCATCTTCCGGGAACTTGATTCCCGCATCAATCAGTACAATTTCATCCTGAAACTGCACCCCGTACGTATTTTTCCCGATCTCGCCCAATCCGCCGAGGGCGAAAACGGCAGTCTGGTCATTTTTTACAAATTTCATTCCGCTCATAACTCCAATACTTTAAAATTTTCGCTCTGCTTCTCATATTCTAAAAAAGCACCGTCCACAGGCTGAACAAATTCAATGTTGTATTTCTGATCTTTCAGTTTCGTTCTGACGTCCCGTTCTGAAACGCCCTCAATGTAAAGTGAATCTGTTTTTTCCCGAACAGGTACTTCGTCAGCCTTCTCTTGATAAAATACCTTATAAATCATCCAAATCTCTCCTTAAATGCCGTATGTTAGACTCGCTCATTCTATTATATTCGAAAACGGATTATAAGGAAAGTCTCGAGCAAAAAAGGGACTTTCAAAAACCGAAAGATCCCTTCTACGCGATGACTTTTTTCCGGAGCATTCCGCCCCACTGTCTTCTGAGTTTCTTCCGTAATCGGCGCAGCATCGTATACCTCCTTTAAAGCCCTTTATAGCAGTAGTATGCGGAAAAAATGAATTTGTTTTCGTGGGTAAAACTGGAATTTGATCAAGGCGGTTTTCCGGAAGAAAAACTTTCTGTATGATGATATTGAAAAAGACACGACTGATAAACGGGAAAAAGGAGAAATTGACATGAATCCAAAACTGATCTTTTTTGATATTGACGGCACGATCTATGACCATGATAAACATATTCCCGATAGCGCAAGAAACGCCGTGACGGCGCTTAAAGAGGCTGGGCATCACGTTTTTATCGCCAGCGGAAGGTCCCCGTTTATGGTAAAACCGATTCTGGAAGAGCTTGAGATTGAATCATTTATTTCATACAACGGCCAGTATGTCGTATTTGAAGGTGAGGTCATTTATAAAAATTCTCTTCCTGAAGATGCGGTTGCGCGTTTATTAAAGCAGGCGGCAGAAGGGGAGCATCCCGTCGTATTTATGGCGGAAGACACGATGAAAACGACCGTCCCCGGACATCCGCACGTCTCGGAAGGTATCGGCAGTCTGAAAGCGCCTTATCCCGAAGTTGATGAAACATTTTATAAAGGAAAAGAAATTTATCAGCTGCTTTTATTCTGCCGCGGTCATGAAGAAAAAGCATATGCCGCTTTTCCGGAGTTTGATTACGTCCGCTGGCATGAATTGTCAACGGATGTGCTTCCGAAAGGCGGTTCAAAAGCGGAAGGCATTAAAAGAGTGCTTGAGCGGCTTCCGTACGGCGTAAGTGACACTTATGCATTCGGCGACGGACTAAATGACCTTGAGATGATCCGTTTTGCCGGCACCGGGGTGGCGATGGGAAATGCGGTTCCGGAATTAAAAGCTGCCGCCGATTTCGTCACAAAGCCGGTGGATGAAGAGGGAATCAGCTGGGCCGTCAAAGAACTGGGCCTTTTGAAATAAAGAAAACCGGCACTTTGGGAAGTGCCGGTTTTTTTAACGGTCAATGGCAATGGCGTTTTCAGGTTCTTTGAACGGATCTTCTTTATCGATATGGTCGTAAAACATCACGCCGTTCAGATGATCGATTTCGTGCTGAAACACGATGGCCGGAAAACCTTTGAGGCGGATGTCAATCTGTTCTCCTTCAAGCGTCACCGCCTTCACGCGGATGCGGGCGTAGCGCGGCACATAGCCGGGAATGGGTTCGTCTACCGACAGGCAGCCTTCTCCGCTCGTCAAGTAGCTTTTTTCCACTGAGTGGCTGACGATTTTAGGGTTAAAAAGAGCATAGCTGTATAAAGTGCCTTTCGCATCTTCTGCATGGACGGCGATCATCCGTTTTTTTACGTCTGTTTGCGGAGCGGCAAGACCGACGCCCGGACGAAGCTTGTATTTCTCGGCTAATTCAGGATTTTGGCTGTTTTTCACAAACTCAATCATATCAGCAAGATGCTGTTTTTCTTCGTCAGAAGCGGGAAGCTGAACCTCTTCAGCGATCTCTCTGAGCGCGGGATGTCCGTCGCGTACAATATTTTCCATAGTAATCAAGAAACTTCACTCCTAAAGCTTAATATGTAAATTATAGCGAATTTCTTTATCGCGGCGCAACGAAACAATTGGCCGGCCATAGCAGGCCGGCCGATTTTCATGGTGTATAAGGTCAGCAGCCGCAGCCTAAATAAGCGGCACCGACGATGATTAATAAGATAAACAATACGACGATTAATGCGAATGTGCGGCCATATCCGCCGCCGCAGCCATAACCGTAACCGCCATAACCGTATCCGCCGCCGCAGCAACCGCCGCCAAATCCGCCGCCAAATCCATATCCGTACATAAAAAAACCTCCTCTTTTAATTACGCTGACCCTTTGTCAGCAGGGCCGGCGTCTACTATAAACTATGTAAAAGCCAAAAAGATGTATGGTCATCCGCCCTGTTTTCTCAATTTTTTACGCCAGTATTCTTTGACAGCACCGTAAGCGTCTTTTTACCCGGTCATGCCAATTACAGCTCAGCTATTGTCAAAAAGCGTTCGGGCTTCTATAGTGGAAATTGTCAAGATTGGGGGATTTTAAGTGAATATGATTCAAAAAAAGGTATTAGCAGGAATCGGAGCGCTCGGCGCCGCAAGTATGCTGCTTGCGGGCTGCGGGGGAAAAGATCCGGTTGAATCGCTTCATGACTCGATGGAAAAAGCCGTTCAAGCGGAAAAACCGTTTCAAAAAGAGCAGAAAAAATTGGAAAAATTGGAGAAAAAAGAGCACAAGCTTTACGACAGCGCGGTTAAACTGAATATGGATGATTATCAGAAAATCGTCACACTGTCTGATCAGGCTCTGAGCAATGCAAATCAGCGAAAAAAACATCTGAAAGCAGAAAAAGACAGTATTGATGATTCAAAAAAAGCATTTGAATCCGCAAAAAAAACTTCTCAAGAAATAAAGGATAAGAAAGTAAAAGAAAAAGCCGGGCATGCTGTCGCTTTAATGGAGAAAAGATATGCATCTTATGATCTTTTGTACAAAAAGTACGAAAAAGCCATTTCACTTGATAAGGACCTTTATAAACTGATTAAAGATAAAAAGCTCACATTAGCGCAGCTGGAAGAGCAGATCAGCAAAGTAAACTCAGTTTACGAAAAGGTGCATAAACAAGCAGAGGAGTTCAATCAATTTACTAAAGACTACAACAAAGAGAAAGAACTATTATTCCGCGAATAGTATAGTGAAGGCATATCGGCATGGGCTGATGAACTGATAACAACCGAGTTCAGCCGCCTGTAAAATGGCGGCTGAAGAATTGGTATATACGTGTGTTTCCCATTGACAACATGTAAATCATGGTATAGTATTTATTTAGGGAAATATTCACATAAAACCAATCGTTGTTTCGGCACGTTGGAATGTTTTTATTATATTGATATATAAAAAACGGAATGAAAATGTGGTTTTAATTATCAGAAAATTCTATCTATTTATATTTGCGGCAATATGATATTTGCACATGCTTTTTGCTTTTAAACCTTTATCCGGCATAAAGGTTTTTTTATTTTGCTTCGTATTGCTTATTAAGTAAATGACAATTTTAAAATTGAAGTGAAAAATGTTAATCAAATCACAATCGGAACGAAAAGAAACGGCAGAAATACGGAACAAGGAGGAAAACAAATGCTTGCTTACGTCTTTCCCGGACAGGGAGCGCAGTTTAAAGGAATGGGCAGAGGCTTATTCGATGAATTCAGTGAGCTCATTAAAAAGGCAGATCATATTTTAGGATACTCCATAAAGGATTTATGCCTTTCAGATGAAAAAGAGAGGCTCACTGATACGAAGTATACACAACCTGCAATTTATACAGTGAGCGCACTGCAATATTTAAAGGGTTTAAAAGAAGGTCATACACGCCCTGATGCTGTTGCAGGACATAGTCTGGGTGAATATACTGCGCTTTTTGCGGCCGGCGTTTTTAATTTTGAAACAGGTCTCCGGCTGGTTGCTAAAAGAGGCGAGTTAATGAGTGAGGCTTCCGAGGGCGGAATGGCTGCCGTGATCGGACTGGATGAGCATCACATAAAAAAAATACTTCAAAAGTATGAATTCGGCCAAATAGATATCGCCAATTACAATACATCTTCACAAATTGTGATAGCAGGGGCTGCAGAAGAGATAAAGCGGGCAGCCTCTTTTTTTGAAAAAGAAGGGGCGAAAGCTTATATCGTATTGCAAGTCGGCGGAGCTTTTCATTCTCGTTTCATGGAAAGTGCACAGCGTGAATTTGCGGAATTTATCGAGGAGTTTCATTTTTCTGAATTGAATTTCCCGGTCATCTCTAACTATACGGCAAGACCTTATAAACAAGAAGATATCAAACGGAATTTAATTGAACAAATAACAAACTCGGTCAAATGGACTGAAAGCATCAGGTACTTAATGGGACAAGGCGTCACTGTGTTTGAAGAGATCGGTCCCGGAAACATTCTGACTAAATTAATTCAAACCATACAAAGAGATGAGGAACCGCTTAATATTAGTGCGGCGGAAGACAGTCTCTTGTTTTCTGAAGGGAACAAGGACAATTCGGAAAGCGGGAAAGAGAAGGGCCTCTTGGCCGAAAATATAGAAAGCAGTGCGGCTTCACCGGTGTCCCGATTGGGTGATCAATCTTTCAAAGAAGATTACGGTTTGACATACGCGTATTTGGCAGGTGCGATGCATAGAGGGATCTCTTCCGCTGAAATGCTGATCCGCCTCGGGAAGAAAGGAATGCTGGGGTTCTTTGGCACAGCGGGTTTAACTATAAGGGAAATTGAACAGGCCCTTATTTCTATTAAGAAGACACTCAAAAATGGCCAGCCCTACGGAATGAATCTGCGATTTGAGCCGGATCATCAAGATAGAGAAAAGGAATTGATAGATTTATATATCAAGCATGACGTACGGGTAATAGAAGCGTCTTCGTATCTTTCCGTCAGCGCGCCATTAATTTATTACAAAGCGCATCAGTTGAAGATGGACAAAAGCGGCAGGGTCATACCTCATAATCGGATCATTGCCAAAGTTTCACGGCCGGAAGTTGCGGCCGCATTTCTGAGTCCGCCTCCTCAAAGTATCGTAAAGAGAATGTGTCAGCAGGGTATGCTGACGGAAGAGCAGGCGGAGTGGCTCAGCCGTGTTCCGGCAGCAGACGATATCATTATTGAAGCAGATTGCGGCAGTAATACCGAACAGGGCTCATTGACGGCGATGCTGCCGTTTTTTGTTAACCTGCGGGATGAAATGATGGAAACACACAAATACGCAAGGAAGATCAGAGTCGGGGCCGCGGGAGGAATCGGGACTCCCGAGTCTGCGGCGTCTGCTTTTTTAATGGGCGCTGATTTTATTATGACGGGATCCATTAATCAATGTACAGTTGAAGCCGAAACAAGCGGTTTTGTTAAAGAAATGCTGAGTGAGACAGGAATATGCGACACTGCTTATGCGCCTTCGGAGACTCTGTTTGAGTTCGGAACAAAGGTGCAGGTGCTGAAAAAGGGCACGCTGTTTCCGGTCAGGGCAAATAAATTATTTCAAATCTACCAACAATATGAGTCTTTGAGTGAGATAGATGAAAAGACAAAAATTCAGCTCGAAAATGTTTATTTTAACAAGACTTTTGATGAAATCTACGAAAGCATAATAGATAAACAGCCGAACCTGGCCCAAAAAGCTGAGCGCAATCAAAAATATAAGATGCTGTTACTATTTAAGTGGTATTTGCAGAGAGGATGTCTGCTTGCTTTGGAAGGGCAGGAAGAACAAAAGGTGAATTTCCAAGTTCATTGCGGCCCGTCTTTAGGCGCTTTTAATCATTGGGTAAAGGGCACGGATTTGGAATCATGGAGAAACAGACATGTCGATGACATTGGTGAAAAAATGATGAATGAGACCGAAAGTCTGCTAAGGCGCAGATTGGATACGTTATTTCTACACTAAAGAAGGGGCGGGTGGAGGCCAATGGTTCATTTGAATAAACAGAGTGCGGATATCGCGATAATCGGGGTTGCTTGCAGATTCCCCGATGCAGATCATTATCATGAATTCTGGGAAAACATAAATAGCGGCAAAGATTCCATCCGGGAAGTGCCGATTGAACGGTGGGATCCCGATCTTTATTATTCAGCTGATATCAGTATACCGAACAAAACAATCAGCAAGTGGGGAGGTTTTATTCATAAAGCTGACCATTTCGACCATAAGTTTTTTAATATCTCTCCCCGGGAAGCGAAAAACATGGATCCTGAGCAAAGAATCCTTTTAGAAGAAACTTGGCGGTGCATCGAAGATTCCGGGGTCTCTTTGCGGGATCTCCAGCGTAAAACCACTTCTGTTTTTGCGGGTATTATGAATTCTGACTACCGGCAGACAGGTCATGCTGAATCGGAAATCGACAGTTACGCCTGTTTAGGAAGTTTCGAAGCTATGCTCTCCAACCGGCTTTCATACACATTCGGTTTGACCGGAAAAAGCATGTCTGTAAATGCCGCTTGTGCATCGTCGCTTGTAGCTTTACATGAAGCGGTTAAGTCATTGCGGACAAAAGAAAGCGATTATGCGATCGCATCGGGAGTAAACTTGAATTTCCAACCCGGAAAATATATTTCTTTTTCTAAAGCCAGAATGCTGAGTCCTGACGGCAAATGTAAAACCTTTGACGCAGCGGCGAACGGTTACGTTCCCGGAGAAGGGGCAGGCGTTGTATTGCTGCAGCGCCTTGGTGATGCAGTAAAAGCCGGTCACCATATATACGGGATCATAAAAGGGACAGCTGTTAATCATGGCGGTAAATCCCGTTCCATAACCGCTCCCAGAGCAGAAGCGCAGTGCCGGGTCATCTCAGAAGCTTTACACAACGCTGCTGTTGATGCTGCGACGGTTTCTTATGTAGAAGCACATGGCACGGGTACATCTCTGGGCGATCCGATAGAAATAGAAGCATTGACAAAAGCGTATCGGCAATATACTGAGGATACTCAATATTGCAGGATCGGAAGTGTGAAAACAAATATCGGTCATACAGAAGCAGCGGCGGGAATGGCCGGATTGATAAAAGTTCTAATGATGATGAAACATCGGAGGGTGCCGAAAAGCCTGAATGTACATACGGTAAATCCAATTATACAGTTTGAAAAAACACCGTTTAGGCCGGCGCTTGATTCAAGTGATTGGAAGGCGGCAGACGGGACTCCGCTCAGGGCGGGAATCAGCTCCTTCGGTTTTGGAGGTGTTAACTCTCACGTCATCATCGAAGAATTTATACATACAAAAGACGAATCTGACAGAAAGGGAAGGGTTCCCTTCCTTTTTTCCGCTAAAAGTGAAGAAAGCATGAAACAAATGATACATCATTGGAGAACCTTTTCTGACGATTCTGAGGAATTTTGCAAAATATCAAATGAAGCGATCAGCAGCACCCTTTTAACAAGGACATCGTTTGATTACAGGGCGGGTTTATTGGCAGGCAGCAAGGAGGAATTTAAAAATCAGCTTAAAGAGGGATTAAGTTTTCGGAGGAAACAAGATTCTGAATGGGCGCTTGCCATCGGTGACTTCAAATGGGAAAGTTATAAACAATTTGCCGTTTTGAAACGCGTGTTCCCTGATTTAGAAAAGAACGTAAGGTCGGTGCTGAAGGGTATACCAACATTGCACAGTTCATTTAAAAGAAAATGGACGCCTGAGAAAATCCGCTTGTATTCTTTAGTTATTAATACGGAAATCATAAAAAGTATCCTGGCATCCGGTTTTAAGCCAAGCCTCATTACAGGCGCCGGAGACGGATATTACGTCGCTCTTGCAGCAGCGGATATCATCAAAATTGAAAAGGCCATTTCTGTCATCACAGGCGCTGAAAAACCTTCGCACTTATCCTGTGAGCCGCCGACCATTCCATTTGTCAATCCGTACACTGCAAAAACGTACCCGCCGGTTCGATTAAATGAAGAATATGTAAGGATGCTGCTGAACGGTCTGAGCTTCCCGGCTGATTTTACAGACCGCCTGTACGGGAAAACACGGCTGCTTCTTGAGCACCAATATACGTTTAAAGGGTTTTTAGAAGAGTGGGATAAAGCGGGAAAGACTCAGGAAATCGAGATTTTATCTTATATTGTGAATCGCACGGCGGATAAAAGAAACGCATTGCCGGCTGATGAGGAAGCGGCGATCATGGCTATCCTTGCCTCTATGAGAAGACTGTATAAGAGATGGGATTTAACAGATTATGATGGATTCTTTGATAATGATTATGTTCTGGAAATATTAAATTTACTGGATGAGGGAATCTTGTCTAAAGAACTTTTTCTGAGCATGTTATTGAAAAAGCAAGACGGAATTAAACAGGCTGTTGCTTGTATGAATGAGCAGCCGGCAGGTTTTTATGATAAGACTCGTTTTCCGCTGATGACAGAATACAATCAAATGGATGCCGTGTCTCAGGAGATAGCTGACCATATGCCGCTTCACACGGAAGAAAAGGGAACGGAGCCGGATGTGAATATCTCTGATTTTTCAGTTTTTCAATTCGGATCGCTCCCTCCATCAGCAAAACTAAACAAAGCGGCTGCTTTTGAAGCGGACAAACCAGCCGATGAGGCTCTTTATCATTCATTTATGCAAATGTGGCTTTCAGGAGAAGAGATTGAATGGGCGAAACTAGGTGATTATCATAAAAGAAAAGCCCCGCTTCCGCCTTATCCGTTTGAGCGCTCTCAATTTTCTTTAAACCCTCAGCCGGTAAAATCAGACGCGGCTTTTTCAGAAAAGAAGAATCAGGCACTTTATACGCCGGTATGGAAAGAAACCGAACTTGAGAATGAAGCGGGCAGCGGACAAGCCTGTACTATTTTGTTGTTCTCCGGGAATAAAGACTATTTTGAAGAGCTGAAAAAAAGAGAGAATACGTCCGCATACCTTATTATGCCCGGTGAGCGTTTAGAGCAGATAAGCGACAGTGTTTTCACCATCAACAGGCAGCGTCCCGAAGATTATCAAGGTGTCATTCGTCTGTTAAAGGAAAAAGGCGCAGCGCCTGATGCAATTTTGCATACTTGGTCTGAAAAACAGCCTGAACTGGAAGAAACACTCGAATCAGGAATTTATTCTGTGTTTTATCTGACTAAGGCTTTAATCAGCGAGAACCTTATAAACAAAGTAACGTTCATTTATACATTCAGCGCAGATCAAAAAGAAAAATTGCCGTATTTTGAAGGTGTGAACGGTTTTTTAAAATCGATAAAACAAGAGTACCCGCAGTTGCATTGTAAGACGGTTTGCTTTGAACATGATTCTGCATCCGTTTCATTTTCAGAGAAGGCTGACATTCTTTATAAAGAAATAAACACAGCGCCTGATCGGCATATTCATATCACTTACAGAGGCTGCGTAAGATATGCACGGATGTTAGAGAAGCAGAGAGAAACAAACAGAAAGACCATTCAATACCCTGAAAAAGATAAAGTATATTTAATTACAGGGGGATTCGGGGGGATTGGCAGTAAAATCGCTGAATATTGCGCGAAAACTGAAAGATCCACTATTATCCTATCGGGGCGATCTGTTTTAAACGGAGATAAGCAGAAACATTTAGAATACCTGAACAGCTTTAAAGCAAAGGTTTATTATATACAGGCGAATATATCCGATAAAGAAGCGGTAAAAAAAATGATTGACGATATTACCGATCAGCATGCAGGTCTTCATGGCGTCATTCATTGTGCAGGAGTTATCAGAGACTCGCTGCTTTTTCGAAAAACAAAGCATGAACTTTCAGAGGTGATTGCTCCGAAAGTTCATGGCGCATTGAATCTTGATCATGCAACGAAGTCGCTCGAATTGGATTTTTTCGCCGTTTTTTCTTCAGTCGTCTCTATTGCAGGGAACGAAGGACAGTGTGATTATGCATATGCAAACGGCTTTTTAGATCATTTTGCCGAATATCGGGATCAGAAACGGCAAAAGTCTCTGCGCAGCGGCCGCACCCTGACAATCAATTGGCCTTTATGGCAAGACATCGGAATGGGGGCGAACCTGTCAGGTCAAGGGCGGACGTCTCTTTTTCATGGTTCAGGGCTCGAAGAACTTCCTGCTGAAGACGGAACGCAATGGTTTTCGCGGATTGTAACTTCGGGTCAGCTGCATAATATTGCAGTCTGCGGTGATCACGAACGCTTTGAACAATTTATGCAGCAGAGATTTTTGACGGACGAAACAGAGACAGGCAGTGCCGTTCCTTTGGCTCAAGGCGATATTTTGGATCAGACAGTTTTGTTTTTAACCAAAATCATCTCCTCTGAGGTCGGTGCAGAACGGGAAGAGATCGATCAAGATGTGCATCTGGCTGAATATGGAATGGATTCGGTTATGATTCATCAATGCAACACAAAGCTGGAGCAGTCACTGGGAGCAATTTCGAAAACGCTTTTATTTGAATTTCATACAATCAGAGATTTAGCAGATCATCTTGTAAAGGAATACCCGGATCGGCTGGGACGTTTATTTTCACGGGAGGAAAAAGGAAAACAGATTCAGAGCATTACCCCCGCCAGGCCGGAACAAAACATCACTGCACCTGCGGCGGAGGAAAAAGAACATCTTGACGGGATAGCGGTAATCGGTATCAGCGGCCGTTATCCCGGGGCTGAAAATATCGAAGAATTGTGGGATCTTCTATCAAAAGAGAGAACCGCAATCACAGAAATTCCGAAAGAACGATGGAATTATGAGACCTACTATGATCCAGACCCCGCTAAAGCGCATGAGGGGAAAATTTATTGCAAATGGGGCGGATTTTTAAAGAATGCTGAATCATTTGATTCTTTGTTTTTCCAAATATCGCCGAGAGAAGCAGAAGCGATGGATCCTCAGGAACGAATATTTCTCGAAACCGTATGGAAAGCATTTGAAGATTCGGGATATACCATTGACGGGTTGAGAAAGCAGACCGAAAAACATGTCGGTGTATTTGCGGGAGTTACAACCAATTCTTACAAGCTGCTCGGCGAAAGAATACCGACGGACAAAAACGATGTACTTCCAAATTCGTTCCCATGGTCTCTCGCGAACAGAGTGTCTTACACATTTGATTTTACGGGTCCCAGTATCCCTGTAGATACGGCTTGCTCTTCATCCTTAACGGCAATTCACATGGCTTGCCAAAGTTTAAAAAAAGGTGAGTGCTCTGTTGCGGTTGCGGGAGGAGTAAATTTGTATCTTCATCCTTCTGACTATTTATACCGGTGTCAGATGGGAATGCTTTCAAAATCGGGAAAATGCAGAAGTTTTGGAGAAGGCGGCGACGGTTTCGTGCCCGGGGAAGGTGTCGGGGCCGTTATTCTTAAACCGCTTAAAGATGCCATACGTGATAATGATACTGTGTACGCCGTCATAAAAGGAACGGCAATTAATCATGGCGGAAAGACGAATGGCTATACGGTGCCTAATCCTGCCGCACAGGCGGATTTAATCCAAGGAGCTCTTAAAGCGGCCGGTTGGAGCGCCAGAAGTGTCAGCTTTATTGAAGCCCACGGCACGGGAACGCCGCTGGGTGACCCGATTGAAGTCCGAGGCCTGACCAAGGCGTTCAGAGCTTATACCGAAGATGTTTCATATTGCTCTCTCGGATCGATTAAATCTAACATCGGTCATCTCGAAGCGGCCGCGGGTATTGCCGGCCTGACAAAGATTATTTTACAAATGAAGTATAAAAAAATAGCCGCAACACTGCATGCTGAACGGGTGCATCCGGATCTTTATCTGGAAGAGACACCTTTTTGTCTCCAGCAGGAAACCGCCGACTGGATAAAACCCGTGAATGAAAAACATTCTGACAGCAAATATCCGCGCCGTGCGGGATTAAGTTCTTTCGGAGCGGGCGGGGCAAATGCTCACATCCTTGTGGAAGAGTATGAGTCTGCTGCTGACTGTCAAACGGGGCGTGAGGAAAGTGAAGAACTTATCGTACTCTCAGCCAAGCATTCACTGAGTTTACGGGAATCAGCTAAACAGCTGGAGGAATATCTTCAAAAGGCTCGTCATAAGCAGGGCGAGTGTTTACAGCCGGCGGGAACAAATAAGCCGCTTCACCTTTCTGATATTGCGTATACCCTTCTTGAAGGGCGTGAAGCCATGCCGGAAAGGCTTGCTGTCATTTCAAATAATATCGATGATCTGATGTTGAAATTAAATCACTTTTATAATGGAATTGACGATCACGAAATATTCAGAGGGAAAAAACCGAATCATAAACGCGGACAGCGGCAATCAGATCTTCCGCTCAAATCCGGCAGAACCACATTAGCCGAAATGGCTGAATTCTGGGTATCGGGAGGGAATTTAAGCTGGGAAGATTTCCGCACCGGCAGAAAACCGGCAAAAATTGCGCTGCCGACTTACCCTTTCTTAAAAAACAGACTGTGGGTATCAAATAAGGCGCAAACAACATCAGCAGCCGGTACAGCTCCTTTATTTGATTTTTCTGCAGGTGAGTGCCGATTTTATAAAACGCTTTCAGATTCTGAATATTATTTAAAAGACCATGTTGTGCATGGGAAAACGGTTCTGCCCGGAGCGGCAATCATCGAAGCGGCCAGAGAAGCGGGAGAGAGGCTGTACGGAAAATCAGTCATAAAACTGAGTCAGGTTGTATGGGCGGTTCCGATAACCGTTGAAAAAGAAAAGACGATAATGATAAATCTGCTGCCGAATCAAAAAGACGGCAGATTTGTGGTGAAAACCGATATGCAGCCTGAAGCGGCAGTTCATTGCCAAGGAAACATTATCACATGCGGAGATAAAGACGCCTCTCATACAGAGCATTTTAAATTGGACAGCTGGTTAACCGGACAGAAAAGATTAATCAGCGGCGCTGAGTGTTATAGGAACTTCCGGCAGAGCGGTTTGGACTATGGAGCCGGCTTTCAGGTAATAAAACAGCTGTTTATCCATGAAAACGCTGTTCTTGCACGAATATCACTTCCTGAGAGCATTCATAAAAAATCCGGCGCGCTGCTGGAACCGTGTTTATTGGATGGCATTTTTCAATCCACAATCGGGTTTACGTCCGCTCAGGAAGACGATCACACCGCATATTTGCCTTTTGAATTAGGTGAGCTGGAAATTCTTCAACCACCTTCGGCAAACGGCTATGCTTACATTACTGCTGCAGATGAAAGACAACATGATGATGTCAAAAGGTTTCATATACTATTTATGGATGAAAACGGATCTGTAAGTCTTAAAATAAAAAACTTAGCGTTGAAGGCATTAAGGGTTACACCGCAGACTCAAAATGAGCGGCATTCAGCTAAGTATTACACTGATATGTGGAAGCGGGCCCCTATGCTTCATCAGCCTGAAGCCAGCGGTTTAAACAGCTGCCTTGTGATTTCACTCCGTCGGGATATATCAGAACCGCTGATCCGCAAGGCATATAAAGATATCGGCCTGAACATGATCTTTGTCCGCCATGGCGGCAGTTTTCAAGAAAAAGAAGCTGATTCCTTTGAATTGAACAGCGTCAAACTTGAAGGCTATAAGAAATTGCTGGCGATTCTTAAAGAAAGACAAGTGACAATTGACCGCGTCATTTTAATCGGGATGAGCCCTGAAACGGGAATTGAGCATAACATTCATGAAAAGCTGGAAAAGGCTGTTTTGCCGGTTTTCAATGTAACGAAAGCTCTGTTAGCAACAATCCCAAGGCATAAAATCCTGATATCACATGTATTTTTCACAAGGAACAATCAAATCTTACCTTATCAAATGGCAATGAGCGGCTTTTTTAGGTCGCTTCATTTAGAGCATCCTATGTTGTCCGGTAAAAATATTGAAATACACAGCGACGATATTCAGTTACAGCTGAAGACCGGTCTGCCTGAATTAAAAAACCTTGTGAATGAAACAGTCATCAGCGATGATACTTCTTCAGAAATCAGATACAGAGATGGAATCAGGCAGGTGAAACACTCTGCAGAAATTGAAAGTGCAGAGCCCCTCAAAAAGATGGAAGTAAAAGAAGGGGGAGTTTACCTTATTACAGGAGGAACAGGCGGCCTGGGCCTGATTTTTGCCAGACATCTTGTGCGAAAAGGGAGAATAAAACTTGTGCTTATCGGCAGGTCAGAGCTTTCTGAGGAAGCCGTAAGCAATGTAAAAGAGCTCGAAAAAAACGGATCAGAGGTTTTTTATGTAAGAACCGATATTTCTGATAAGGAAAATGTCAACAACCTGATAAAGCTCGTCAAAAACAAATTAGGTCCTGTTAAAGGAGTTATTCACAGCGCCGGAGTGATAAAAGATTCATTACTCATCAATAAGCGTGAAGAGGATCTCGATTCAGTCTTGGCCAGCAAGGTTTACGGAACGATATGGCTTGACCGGTATACAGACAGAGAACCTCTGGACTTTTTTGTTATGTTTTCATCTATCAGCGCAATAATCGGGAATGCCGGACAAACTGATTATGCTTATGCAAACCGGTTTATGGATTATTTTGCGGAAATGAGAGCGGCGGAAAATAAACCTGGAAAAACAGTCTCGATTAATTGGCCTTTATGGAAAGAAGGCGGTATGCAAATTGACATTCATTCAGAGAAGTTCCTTTATGACCGTTTCGGAATGCTGCCTCTGGAAAAACGGGAAGGCCTTGCAGCATTTGATCAAGCAATGACAGGGTGTGAACATCAAATAATGGTATTTAGCGGTAATGAATTAAAGCTGGAACGAATGATAACGATTGACAGCGGAAAAAGTGACCCGGCAATCGCCGACGAAAATCACGAACCGAAAGAGCTGTCAATTACTGAATCTTTAAAAAGCACTTTGACGCGCATCATCACCGGCGTATTAAAAATTGAAGAACGGGAATTTGATTTTGAACTGCCGATAAGTGAATACGGATTTGATTCAATTATGTTTACAATGCTGGGCAACGAATTAAACGAAACATTAGGAATATCAATGATGCCGTCAGATTTTTTCGGTCTTACTGATTTTAATGAACTTCTTGAGTTTTTAAAGAGTGAGTATTCCGAAGAGCTTCATCTCTGCGGATCTTTTTCTTCAGATGAATCTGCGGCGAAAGACAGAAGAGAAAATCTGATTGAGGGCATCGCAAAGATGATGTCAAGTATTTTAAAGATTGACAGAAAGGAAATAGAAGAAGAGACTTCGTTCGGCGAGTACGGATTTGATTCTATTACGTTTACCAGACTCGGAAATGAAATCAATCAACAATATGGTACGGAATTATTGCCGTCCATTTTCTTTGAATGCAATTCACTGGCTGAACTGACTGATTATGTAATCGAGCAATACGGAGAAATCCTTTTTGCTGAGACAGAACCTTTTTCTGCAGCAGACGAAAAAACATTGTACAGCACGCCTCCGCCCGAATCCTATGAACATTCCCCTGAGCCTGAAAACAAAACCAGGCAAGAGGAAAGACATATGAATGAGCCGGTTGCAATAGTGGGAATAAGCGGCCGTTTCCCCCAAACAGATACGCTGGAAGACTTTTGGGAAGGAATTGAAAAAGGGCGGGATATGATTACAGACATTCCTGAAGACCGTTGGGACTGGAAAGAGTTTGACGGCGATCCGATCAGGGACGTTAATAGAACAAAAATAAAAAAAGGCGGATTTATCAAAGGCGCGGACAGTTTTGATCCGTTGTTTTTCGGGATTTCTCCCGCCGAAGCAGAATTAATGGATCCCCAGCAAAGAATTTTTATGGAGACTGTATGGAAAACAATAGAAGATGCGGGCTATAAGCCGTCTGATTTGGCAGGGACGAAAACTGCGGTGTTTGCAGGGGTCGCCACAACGGACTATGCGGAACGTCTCAATGAAAATGGCGTCTCTGTTCAGGCGCAGACCGCAACCGGTTTAAATCATTGTATATTGGCTAATCGTATTTCTTACCAGCTGAACCTGACGGGTCCGAGTGAACCGATTGATACTGCCTGTTCAAGTTCGTTAGTTGCACTCCATCGTGCGGCTGAGGGGATTCAAAGAGGCGATTTTGAAATGGCGATTGCAGGCGGAGTGCATATTATGACAAGCCCTACTCTGTTTATAGCTTTTGATAAAGCAGGTATGCTTTCCAAAGACGGAAAGTGCAAAACATTTGATAAAAGCGCTGACGGCTATGTAAGGAGTGAAGGGGCGGCTGCAGTATTGCTTAAGCCGCTCAGCAAAGCACAGGCAGACGGTGATCATATTTATGGTTTGATTAAAGGGTCAGCTGTAAATCACGGCGGCCGCGCCAATTCTTTGACAGCTCCGAATCCGAACGCACAGGCGGACTTATTAACCGAAGCTTGGCGGAAGGCGGGGGTCAGTCCCGCCACTGCGGGATATATAGAAGCGCATGGCACAGGGACAAGTCTTGGCGATCCGATTGAAGTAAACAGCATCATAAAGGCATTTAAAACGTTATATCAAGAATGGGACATTCCTTTTGAGAAACAGAAAAGCTGCGGAATCGGGTCTGTGAAAACAAACATCGGCCATCTCGAAACCGCTGCCGGAATAGCCGGAGTGCTGAAAGTATTACTGGCTTTTAAATATCGCAAACTTCCGGGACTCGCCCATTTTTCAGAACTCAATCCATACATCAAACTGGAAAATACGCCATTTTATATCACAGAAACCGCTCAAAAGTGGAATCCGATAAAAGATGAAGAGAACAACGATCTGCCGAGGAGAGCAGGTATCAGCTCATTCGGATTCGGCGGTGTGAACGCGCATATTGTTTTAGAGGAATATAGGAAACCTCAAAAAGAAGTGCCGGAAAACAACGGTAAAACACACATTTTTGTTTTATCTGCGAAAACCAAAGATCAATTACTTGAGTATATCCGGCTTATGGTTCAGTACTTGGATCGCGTGATTGCCGGTGACATGACCGTTAATGCCAGTGACATGGAATTTACATTGCAAAACGGCCGGGAAGCAATGAACGAGAGAATTGCCGTATGTGCAGTGAGTCTGACTGAGCTGAGAGATAAATACGTCAGCTTTCTTGATAAAAGCAAGGTGCAAAATGGCGTATTTATAAGCGAAAACACTGTAGAGCGCGCAGCTGTCTCTGAATATATGATTCAGGAGGCTCTTCAAAGCGGAAAAGAGGAGCTTCTCGCGCAATGTTGGGCCAATGGAGCCGAGTTTGAATGGAAGACAATCGGCAATAAGAAATTGAATAGAGTGCCGCTGCCGTCTTATCCGTTTGCAAAAGAGAGTTATTGGTTTACTCCGAAAAAGAACAAAAGCGAGGTTAATAGCAAAAGTCTTCACCCATTAATCAGCGAGAATGTCTCAACATTAAAGAAACAAGCATTTAAAACTGTTATTTCCGGAACTGAATTTTTCGTCACTGATCACCTTGTTTCAGGAGACTGTGTGTTGCCGGGAGCCGCTTCGCTTGAAATGGCTCTTGTTTGTGCGGAAATAAGCGGAGAAAGTAAAGTATATAAAATAAAAGACGTGATGTGGAACAGACCTATATTATATAAAGGAAAAACGCTGCACATTTATACCGGCTTGGAAATGAAACAAGATAAGTTGAACGTAACGATATGTAAAGAGGGCCCGGATGGCGTGCAGCAAATCTGCACACAATGTGAAACAGTATTCGGAGACATAAACAGCAATCCTGAGTATGTCGATATTGATAAGTTCATACGCAGCAGTAAAACGGTCATAAGCCGGAAAGAGTGTTATCACCGCTTCAGTCGTATGGGCCTGACATATCAGAGCGGTTTTCAAACGTTGAAAGCCGTATATCGCGGTGATGTGGAGTTAATGGCAGAATTGGAGCTTCCGGATCATTTAGCGAACGGGTTTTCACATTTTACACTCCATCCTTCATTAATTGACGGCGGTTTTCAAGCGGCGGCATTTTTGTTAAGAGAAAATGAGAAAGACGGCTTATTTGTTCCTTATTCACTTAGAGAGCTTCACATTAAGAGGGCGCTTACTGCCCGATGCCATGTTTCGGTGAGAGAAACCGGTTTTTATACGTATAACATTGATTTTATTAACGAGAGCGGCGAAATAGCCGTGAGCATGAAAGACTTCTCTGTCAGAAAAGTGACCGGGGGAGAATTAACCGCAGGTCATAAAAATGAAGATCAGGAAATTCTCTTCTTATTGGAACAATTGAAAAACGGTGAACTTTCTGCTGACCAAGTTTATCAGCTGCTGGAGGGAAAATAGTGCAGATCAAACAAATACTTTCCTTAATTGAAGAACAGCAAATGTCTCCTGATGCAGGACTGGAGCTAATTCGTACTTACAGAAAACAACAAATGAAAAAAAAGGCGGAGCCGGGATCACAAGCTCCGTCCCCAACCATTTTTTTTAAGACCGATTGGGTAAGGACAAATCACATTGATATGCCGAATCAGCAGGCACCGGGGAATATGCTGATTTTTGATCAGGATAACCGTCTCTTTCAGCATGCCGAGATGATGAATGGAGAACATAACCGTGTCATTCTCGTAACGCCCGATTCTGATTACAGAATTGAACGGAATAGATGCACAATCAATCCTTCTGATGAAAATCATGTCGAAATGCTGCTGTCTGATTTGGCTGAAAACGGATTTACACCTGATGTCGTGCTTTATTTATGGAACGGAGAAATCAGAGAAATCACTGAAGAATCCGTTAATGAAACTCTTCGCAGAGGGATAAACTCGCTCTTTTTATTATCAAAAGCTTTAATGCGAAGAAACGAACCTGTTACGTTATTGCATATTTATTGGACAAGGGGTCTGAATCAGCCGTTTCATGAAGCTGTCGGAGGTTTCATGAAAACGGTAAACATGGAAAGCTCCAAGCTTAAAGCGAAAACCATACAGATTCGCCATGAGCATTCTGACATAAATCCTCCGGTTTCCGAGATGTGGGATGCTGCAATCAGTGAAATGCAGCGCTTTCAAACGGATGAATGTGAGGTTTTAATAGACTCATATACCCGTTATGTGAAAGGGCTGCAGCCTATTGATATTCCGGAACACGATCACGGATCTGTAACGTATCAAAAAGGCGGCATATATATCATTACCGGAGGAGCCGGAAAACTCGGGCTGCTGTTTGCGGAACACATCGCTAATGAAAACCAAGCCGTGATTATACTTACAGGCCGTTCTTTTTTAACAGCTGATCAAAAAGAACGGATCAGTAAGCTTAATGAGAGCGGCTCTATTGTTGAATATCAGCGGACGGACATAACAGATCGAACAGAGGCAGAGCGATTCATTTTCGGCGTTAAACAGCGGTACGGCAGCATAAACGGGATCATCCATGCTGCCGGCATCCTTCGTGACTCATTTCTTGTAAATAAAAGTCTCAGTGATTTTACGGACGTACTGAAACCGAAAGTTTACGGGACAATCTGGCTGGATGAGCTGACAAAAGACGAAGATCTTGATTTTTTTGTTCTCTTTTCTTCTTTTGCCGCTTACGGAAATGCCGGCCAAAGTGACTATGCGTACGCAAATCATTTTATGGACAGTTTTGCAATGCTTCGATCCCAGCTCTCTCGAAACGGAAAAACACTATCAATCAATTGGCCGTTATTGAAAGATGGCGGAATGAGTCTCGACAGCAATGGAATCATTCAAATAAAAGAAAAATACGGAATGACTCCGATGCGAACTTCCTCTGTTCTGGAAGCGTTTCTGAAAATGCTGGGGTCTTCATTTACCAGCTTAATGCCTGCAGAAGGTGAGCGGAATAAAATGATAAAAGCGCTTTCGATTCAAAGAAATACAGCTGCAGCAGATCAAGATACACTCACGGCGGAATACGATGAAGAAGAGGAATATGCTGCGAAAGAAAAAGTCAATGACTATTTAATCAAGATCATCAGCGGTGTCTTGAAAATCCAAGCTCATAAAATAAATGCGAAAGACTCTTTTGAGAAGTTCGGAATCAACTCACTTATGATCATGTCACTTATTTCAAAGCTTGAAGATACTTTCGGGGATCTTCCGAAAACAATCTTTTTTGAATATCAGAACATTGAAGAGCTTTCAAACTTCTTCCTAACATCTTTTAAAGAAAAAGTCCTTAAGGCCGCAGGGGCAGCTCCGGTAACAAGAGTGCAGAAGAAAAGAGAAAATCCGAGTAAAAAACAGCACCGGCAGCAGAAGGATACACCTGCACCGAGCATGGTTCAGCCGGGTGAGGATATTGCCATTATCGGTGTGAGCGGAAGATATCCGAATTCCGATACTCTTGAGGAGTTCTGGGAAAACATTGCCGGAGGGAAAAACTGTATTATTGAAATCCCCGAGGAACGTTGGGATTTCAGATCAATTTACAGTCCCGACAGAATGGAGAAGGGGAAAATCAACAGTAAGTGGGGCGGTTTTATCAGCGGTGTTGATCAATTCGATCCGCTGTTTTTCCATATTTCTCATAAAGAAGCTGAGCTGATGGACCCTCAGGAGCGAATTTTTCTCGAAACCTCCTGGCATACGTTTGAAGATTCAGGATATACAAAAGAGAAGCTTAACGGTATGAAAGCCGGTGTGTTTGTCGGAGCCATGTACGGACAATATCAATTATTCGGCGCAGAAGAAACTGCGCGGGGCAATCCGATTGCGCTCAGTTCCTTCTTTTCATCTATTGCGAACAGGGTTTCATACTTTTTTAATCTCTCCGGCCCGAGCATTGCACTGGATACGATGTGTTCATCATCGCTGACGGCCATTCACTTGGCATGTGAGAGCATTAAAAGAGGGGAAAGTGAAATTGCGCTTGCGGGCGGCGTTAATGTGTCCATACACCCCAGCAAATACCTTTGGCTGAGTCAAGGTAATTTTGTTTCCACCGAAGGATTGTGCAGAAGTTTCGGAGAGGGCGGAGACGGCTATGTCCCGGGAGAAGGTTCGGGAGCCGTCCTGTTGAAACCTCTGGAAAAAGCAATTGCTGATCAGGATCATATATACGGAGTGATTAAAGGAACATCTGTAAATCATGGCGGAAAAACCAATGGGTTTACGGTTCCGAATCCGAATGCACAAGCTGAGCTGATTGCTGAAAATTTCAAGAAATCGGGCATCAGTCCGCGATCCGTCAGCTACTTGGAAGCACACGGAACGGGTACCTCGCTCGGAGATCCGATTGAGATCGCAGGATTGACAAAAGCTTTTGAGAAATTTACGGATGATAAACAATTTTGTGCCATAGGTTCAGTGAAGTCTAATATCGGACATTTGGAGTCTGCCGCAGGTATAGCAGCCCTTACAAAAGTTCTTTTGCAATTTAAGCACCAGAAATTGGCGCCATCCATTCACTCGGAACAGCTGAACCAAAATATCCGATTTGAAAAGACGCCTTTTTACGTTCAGCAGAAAGAAGAAGAGTGGCGGAAAGAATCAGGCGCCTCTAACAGGAGAGCAGCAATCAGTTCGTTCGGAGCGGGAGGAGCAAATGCCCATGTCATTGTGGAGGAATATCAAAACCATGCGGACACACAAACAATAAGCGGTCCGTTTGCCGCAGTTCTCTCTGCCAAAAATGAAGACAGACTGAAAGAATACGCCCGGCGCCTTCTGCAATTCACAGAGCGGGAGACAACAGCCTCGGCAGCTGATATCGCTTTTACATTGCAGACATGCAGGGAGCCGATGGAAGACAGACTTGCTGTTGTAGCTTCCGATTTGCCGGAACTTAAGGAGAAGCTGAGAACTTTCTGTACTGAAGGAACAATTGGAGAGGGCGTATACAAAGGCAATGTTACGAAAGACTTTGATAAAGTCTTTATCTTTCATGATCAAAAGATGAAAGATAAATTCCTCGAAGTGATGATGGAGACAAAGGACTTGAATCTTCTAGCAAAATTATGGTCTTTCGGGGCTGATATTCAATGGAGAGAGTTATATGAAGAGTATACTCCGCAAAAGGTCAAGCTTCCTTTATATCCATTTGCTGAGGAGTCTTACTGGGTGCCTCGAAATCAAAGTGCAATAGTTCAGGAAATATTGCCGCGGCAGTCTTCACTGCACCCGCTTCTGGATTCGAATGAATCTACTCTGGAACAGCAGTTTTTTAAAACGACATTAAGAGAAAAAGAGATTTGGTTAAAAGACCACATCGTAAAAAACAAGAGCATTCTCCCGGCAGCTGCTTTTCTTGAAATGGCATGCGCAGCGGGAACGCGGTCATATCGAAAGAAAGAGGTCACTCGTTTAAAAAACGTGATATTTGCAAGACCGGCCATGCTTTTGCAAGAAAGCCTGACCATTTACACTCACATTTCCGTAAAAGACGGCAAAATATTATTTAATATGTCATCTGACGAGGATGCTGCTGTAAGGAATGGATTTGTGACGGGGGAATTAGATTATGATCATCATTACGATGATGATATAGAGAATATCGACAGACAAGAGATGATAAACAGAAGTGCTTTTGTCCGTGAACAAGATGAATGTTACAAGTATTTTCGGGAAAACGGGTTCCTGTATGGGCGCGCTTTTCAGCCGATTCAACGTTTATGGGGCGGAAAAACAGAAGCGGTTGCACACTTATTGCTGCCAAAAGAAGCCGCATATGCTCTTGAAAATTATACATTGCATCCGTCTTTAATTGATGGGGCTCTGCAATCTTTGTTCGGAATTACGGACGGAAGAGAAGAGGCATCTGTTTATGTTCCTTTTTCAATAGGAGAGATTACGATTCGGAAAAAAGTTTCAGCAGAATGCTGGGCTTATGCGCGTAAAACAGGCCAAAAAGGTCAATCCGAGCTTATTTACGATATTCAGCTGCTTAATGAACAGGGAGAAAGACTTGCAGGTTTGAAGGATGTAACCATTCGTAAAAAAGAAACGTTTTCCGCGGAGGCACAGACTCGTGCAACAGCGGATTCCAATGGAAAGAACGAGAGAGTAAAAGAGCTTCTCAGACAATTAAAAGCGGGCGAACTGACTGCGGAGGAAGCTGATTATGTGCTGGAGCGCATGCAGGATTAGTTTATCATTTTGCGGAAGTGCCATTTGTAAAGGGGATGAAGATTTTTATGAAAGAAGCCCGTCATATTAGAAAAAAAGTACTTTCTGACATAGAAAGCGGCAACATTTCTTTGGAAGAAGGAGTAAAGCGGATACAGCAGCTTGGTTTTCATTCCGCAGGGGTTAACGGACAGGCGATATATTATCAGACGGTCTGGCAGCGGACAGATCTCAGCATTCATGTAAAAGGCGGCCGGCGTGAGGGCAGCCTTTTATTATTTGATAAAAATGAAGATGTGAGTAAAGAACTTGCTGCATTGCATGATACAAGGGTTATTTTGGTTAAGCCGGGGAAAGAGTTTCGAAAAACCGGGGACGGTGTATTTGAAATCGACCCCCGCTCTGAAAAAGATTACATAGATCTGTTAGGATGGCTTATAGAAGAAGAAAAGTCAGATATACGGGAAGCGGTGCATTTATGGTCAGACATGCCGTTTGAAAAAACAGAGAGAGCGATTCGTGAACAATGCGACAGCGGAGTCTATTCTTTGTTTTTATTACAACAGGCGCTCTTCAAAAATAACTGCCGCAAACCGATCAAGCTGTTATATGGATATTTTTCGCATCTTTCCGGAGAACAGCCTCTTTACGCGGCGGCAAGCGGATTTTTGCGGACATTGCAGCTGGAAAATCCGTTAATCTCAGCAAAAAGCATTGAAATGGAGCAGTCAATAGCAGCCGTTCACGCAGCTGATATCATACGCAATGAGCTGAGTGATTTCCAGCCTTCAGATGTAGAGATCCGTTATAAAGACATGCAGCGTTACGTCAAACAGCTTAAAACGTATGAACCCGAAAAAAATTCCGGAAGCGGAGATGTGCCGCTGAGAGAAAATGGAGTATATATTATCGCGGGAGGCGCGGGCGGATTAGGATTTACCTTTGCAGAATATTTGGCTTTTCAAACAAAATGCTGCCTTGTTTTAACAGGAAGATCTCCGCTTTCAGACCATATAAGAAAACAGCTGAGGCGATTGGAGGATGCCGGTTCTTCAGCTGTTTATGTTCAGGCTGATATTACCAATAAGGAAGAAGCCGAATATGTAGTCAAAAAAGCCAAAACTTCTTATGGAAAAGTAAACGGGGTCATTCAGGGCGCGGGAATCATCCGGGACTCTTTCCTTCTTAACAAGTCACGAGAGGAATTCGATCAGGTAATCAGACCGAAAGTATTGGGTACGATGTGGCTGAATGATGCTGTTGAGAAAGAAAATCCTGACTTTTTCATTTGCTTCTCCTCTACTTCCGCAGTGTTGGGAAATGTCGGGCAATCTGATTACGCGTTTGGAAACAGCTATATGGATCATTTTATGAATATGCGTTCTGCCCAGCATTCTGATACGATTTCTCTCTCTCTGAACTGGCCGCTGTGGAAAGAAGTCGGCATGCAAGTGGATGAGCGAACGGTAGAGACAATGAAAAAGGCGGGTTTTTATCCTTTAGAAAAAGAAGAAGGTAAAAAAGCGTTTGCCGTCGCATT
Source organism: Bacillus sp. YH3-2-B2 (assembly GCF_053663335.1). Taxonomy (NCBI): domain Bacteria; kingdom Bacillati; phylum Bacillota; class Bacilli; order Caryophanales; family Bacillaceae; genus Bacillus; species Bacillus sp. YH3-2-B2. The sequence goes on from NZ_JBSJQE010000001.1 coordinate 548,137, forward strand.
GTCCTCCGGTTTTTCGCAATTTACTGTATTTTACGGAGATGAGCAAATTGACAATCATGTTCATCAATTATATGAACGAAAAGACAATATTCAGGCAGATGAAGGAACAGGGAGAAATATCGAATCATTTGATTCAGAGAAACTGACAGCTGAAACATCTGATTTTATCATAAAAATAATTGCTGCAGAATTCAGGATGCCTGCGGACAAAATAGATGCAGAAGAGGCATTGGAAAAATACGGACTTGATTCCGTTATGATTATCAATATGACGAATGAGCTTGAAAAATATTTCGGCGCGCTCTCAAAAACGCTGTTATTCGAATATCAGACTGCGGCAGAATTGTCACAGTATTTCGTTGAGGAGCACAGGGATACTCTTCTTCATAAACTCCGGTTAGGAGAAAACGGGAGCGGCACCCCATCTCAGAAGAAAAAAGATAATAAACAGACAGCCGATGTTAACGGGAAACAGAAAATCCAGATGAAAAATCAGGTGCAGCAGGAGAAGTATCATGACAATGATATTGCTATTATCGGTATCAGCGGACGTTACCCGATGGCAAATGATCTTGATACTCTGTGGGAAAACTTATTGAACGGTAAAGACTGTATAACTGAGATACCTGAGGATCGGTGGGATTCGAGGCTGCACTATCAGCCTGCGGCGGGCGACGAAGTAAAAAACCAAAGCAAATGGGGGGGATTTATTGACGATGTGTATCATTTTGATCCGTTGTTCTTTAATATTTCTCCTGCCGAAGCTGAATTAATTGATCCGCAGGAGAGACTGTTTTTAGAGACGGTTTGGCACACCATAGAAGATGCCGGGTACGCAAAGAAAACGCTTGAAAGAAAAAACGTCGGCGTTTTTGCAGGGGTTATGTACGGCCAATATCAGCTGTACAGCGTTGGTCACGAAGCGGCCGTTTCTTCCTCATATGCATCAATCGCAAACCGGGTATCCTACTTCTTTAATTTCAGCGGGCCAAGTATTGCTTTGGACACGATGTGTTCCTCATCATTAACGGCTGTTCATTTTGCCTGTGAAAGTTTAATCAGGAATGAATGTGAAATTGCAATTGCAGGAGGCGTCAATTTATCCATTCATCCTCATAAATACGAACTCTTGACTCAAGGAGGATTTTTATCCAGTGATGGCCGGTGCAGAAGCTTTGGTTCAGGAGGAGACGGCTATGTGCCGGGAGAAGGGACAGGTGCCGTGCTGCTGAAACCGGTAAAAAAGGCTATTGCCGACGGTGATCAGATTTATTCAGTTATTAAGGCAACAGCGATCAACCACGGTGCTAAGACGAATGGATATACCGTGCCGAATCCAAAAGCTCAAAGTGAGGTCATTGCGAGAGCCTTAAAAAAAGGATTTATTGATCCAAAAAGCATCAGCTATATAGAAGCTCACGGAACAGGCACCGCGTTAGGAGATCCGATTGAAATCACCGGTCTGACCAAAGCATTTTCAGGTGCCGAACGCGATAAGAAGACATGCGCGATCGGGTCGGTTAAATCAAATATCGGACATCTTGAGGCTGCTGCAGGCATAGCGGGCATTACGAAAGTTATTCTTCAAATGAAACATAAAACGATTGTTCCGTCACTGACTCATTCTGCTGAATTGAATGAAAATATACCGTTTCAAAAAACACCTTTTTATGTACCGGACAGAGCCGAAAAATGGGAGTCATCCGTTCCCAGGCGTGCCGGAATCAGTTCTTTCGGGGCAGGAGGAGCTAATGCCCATGTTATTTTAGAAGAATTTGCGGATGAAGCTATCTCTCCTCTCGCGGCTGAAGAACCTGAACAGCTTTTATTTGTTTTTTCTGCAAAAAATGCCGACAGGCTGGCAGAATATGCAAAACGCGCAAAAGAACAAATAGCAGCCAGAGATTATTCATTAGAAACACTTAGAAATACAGCATTTACTTTACAAACCGGGAGAGAAGAAATGCCGCACAGATTGGCTGTTATCGCCTCCACAAGAGATGAATTGCTTAAAGGACTGACAGACTACATTCTCGGAAACGCGAGGGATCATATTTTTACAAGCGGCAAAGACACAACAGAAGCTCAAAGGATGAACATAGCTGAAATTGAAGAAGCAGCCGCAAACAGGGATCTTGTGAAGATAGCTGAATACTGGGTTGGCGGTAACGGAGTAGATTGGCCGTCACTTTATAAAGATGTCACTTTGAGACGGGTATCAGCACCCGGATATCCATTTGCCAAAGAGCTATGCAGAATAGATGCGCAAAATACGGGAAGCCGCCGGATGAACATTAATAACGATCTGCATCCTTACATTTCATGCAATATATCTGATTTTAAAGCACAGAAGTTTCTTATCAATGTAAGCAATACCGATTTGTATATAAAAACAAAGTATCAAGACAAGGAAATGTTTCCGTTTCTCAGCCAGATTGAAATGGCGAGGGCTGCCGGAGCGATGGCTTCAGGAAATCCGGTTATTAAATTAACTGAGCTCTCCTTTAGAGAACCGATATTACAAAGCGAAAGCAATGAGCAGATCCAGATTGTATTAACCCCGGATAATCAGGGTGCATCGTATTCTATAGAAAAACAGAGCGACTCATCCATTTATTCCTCAGGGCGGATCGAATTAGAAGACGGGGCGTACGAGAACGGAAATATTCATCTTGAGCCGTTTCTGTCTCAGCGTGCAGACCGGATACCGTACGAAGCGTTTTATCAGCGGCTTGCCGAATTCGGATACAGCTGCAGTGACAGTCTGAAAGCGGCAGAGCACTGCGTCAGCAGGAACGGACAGGTGCTTTTAAAGATAAAAGCAAAGGCCGGGCCGAAAGGGTGCATAATCAAACCGGAAGTGATTGAGAGCGCATATCAAGCCGTCATATACCTTGCGGGGGAAAATGCCGGAGAGCTCCCGGAAAATATTAAAGAATGTACGATTTTTGATCATGAGACTGAACCCGTTTATGTATATGCAGAACAAACTGAAGAAAGCGATTCGGCTTATGATGTGTATGTACTAGACAATGCCGGCGGGATTTTGATGGAACTGAGCGGGCTGGTTTTTGGCGAAAAGCCTAATAAAAATGTACGTTTTTATGAGCATAAGTGGGATCAAAAAAACCCTCTGATTGAAATGAAAGATAGGGAGCCAAAAACAATTCTGGTTTTTGCAAAAGATGAAGCATTGGCTGGAGCTCTGAAAAATCAATCAGACAGCCGTGTCATTCTCGTCACGCCGGATCAGTGGCAGACCGATCAAAATCTGCTGACATACTGTATAAACCCGGAAGTGACGTCAGATTATATTCGTTTATTCGAAGAATTGGAGAAAAAGGGGTTTTCTCCTGATGTCATCTTGCACACGGGAGAAACATTTTACGCGGGTGACCGCCTTCTCAGCGGCCTGGAATCAATTTTTTATTTATTAAAAGCCCTGAGCGCCCGCAATGATGCCTCTCTTTATCTGCACTCTCTGCTTCTTGTTCACTCTTTTAAAGAAGGCTTGAATGATCCGTATACGGGCGCTCTTGCAGGCTGTTTAAAAACGGCAAATATGTTGGTGCCATCCGCAGAGAATGTGAAGTCAATCGGTTTTTCAGAACGTATATCAATTGAAAAAATGGCTGAATTTTGTCTTAACGAAATGGTTTCAGGCGTGGAACGGCAGGCGGAAGAAGTTAAATATATAAATGACAAGAGGTATGTTAAGACACTAAAGGAGTATGTATTCAATCATACAGAGCACTCTCATCAGCTGAAACAGAAAGGGATTTACCTCATAACGGGCGGTTTGGGCGGTCTGGGCCTGATTTTCGCAAAATATTTAGCCTCTCAGTATCAAGCAAAATTGGTATTGACGGGAAGGTCACCGTTAACAGCTGATAAACGCCATAACATTGACCGGCTGCAGGCGCTTGGAGGGGATGCGGTATATTATCAAGCTGATGCCGCAGATCAAAAGACGATGGGACGGGTCATAGAAGAAACGAAACGGACTTGGGGCTCCCTTCAAGGCGTTATTCATTCAGCTGGTCATGCCGATGATCGGTTATTTACAGAGATGAATCTGACTGATTTTACGGAAGGCATGACTGCTAAAATTGAAGGAACGGTATGCTTAGATGAATTAACGAAAGATGAGCCGCTTGATTTCTTTATCGTATTTTCTTCTATTTCTTCGGTCTTCGGAGATTTTGGACAGGTTAACTATGCGTTGGGCAATTATTTTCAAGATCAATATATAAATTGGAGATCCGAACAGAGCCGCCGGCAAGAGAGACAAGGCAAGAGCATTTCGATTAACTGGCCGTTGTGGCGTAAAGGCGGAATGCATTTAAACAAAGAAGCTGAAGACGCATATCTTTCCGCATCCGGGTTTGATTATTTGGAAACGGAAGAAGGGATAGCGGCTTTTGAGACAATTTTGGCAAGTGACTGTCCGCAAATTTCGGTTGTTACCGGGGATGCCGGAACAACACCAGCAAAAAAAGATCTGCCGCATCAAAAAGTAAATACGCTTCCGGTTCGTCAAGAGGAAAGTTCTTATACAGGACCGGATTCTGCAGACAATGTCCTTGAAGAACTGAAGCAAATGGTGTCGGAATTATTGAAAATTAACATTGAACAGCTGGATACGGCAGAGAATTTCGGCAATCTCGGCTTTGATTCTATCAGTTTGAAAACATTAGCTGTCAGACTGAATAAAAAATACAAGCTTAAGCTGACACCTGCCGTTTTCTTTACTTACAGCCATATAAAGTCTCTTTCAGAATTTCTAAGCAGTGAACTGCGTACTGTTACAAAAGGGAATACAGATGCAGAAAAAAACATTTCTGAAAAAAGGAAAGTGCACGCCGGGAAAACCGCAGGGAAAACCGTGAAGCCGCCGCGAAGTTTTCCGTTTGAAAAAAAGACAGCAAGACAGGCTGACCATCATCCGGAGAAGCAGCCGGTTGCCATTATCGGGATGAGTTGTGTTTTTCCGGGAGCAAAAAATGCAGATGAGTTTTGGATCAATTTAATCAATGAAAAAGATTCAATTCAGGAAATTCCCCCGGATCGCTGGGATTGGAAAAAATACGCCGAAGGCAAAGGAAGCAGCGAAGTACATTCGAAATGGGGCGGCTTTATCACAGATGCCGATAAATTTGATGAGGCGTTCTTCAATATTAATCCGCGGGAAGCAGAACTCATGGATCCTCAGCACAGAATTTATTTGCAGGAAACCTGGAAAGCGATAGAAGATGCGGGTTACAAAGCTTCAAAGCTGTCAGGCAAACATATCGGGGTGTTTACGGGCATTCAATTTAATGATTACCGCCAGCTGCTGATGAGGCATTCGGACGGGGCGCATGCGTTTGCGGGAACCGGAAACAGCCAGGCGCTCATCAGCAATCGTGTATCCCACTATTTTAATTTCAGAGGTCCGAGTGAGTCCATTGATACAGCCTGCTCAAGCAGTCTTGTAGCAATCCACAGAGCTGTGCGCTCGATTCAAAATGGTGAAAGTGAGCTGGCGGTAGCAGGCGGGGTTTCGCTGCTCTTAGATCCAGTCACTCATATGTATACCGATAAACTCGGTATTTTGTCTAGGGACGGCCGATGTAAGACGTTTGATAAACTTGCCGACGGTTATGTCCGCGGTGAAGGTGCAGCTGTTCTGTTATTGAAACCATTGCAAGCGGCAATGAATGACAGAGACAATATTTACGGAGTCCTGAGAGGAACCGGAGAAAATCACGGAGGAAGATCTGCTTCATTGACCGCTCCGAACCCGGAAGCTCAGGCTGAACTAATAACGTCTGTTTACAAAAATGCCGATATTCCTGTTGATACGATATCTTATATTGAAGCACACGGAACCGGAACAGAACTGGGAGATCCGATTGAGATTGAAGGCTTGAAAAAAGCGTTTGGATCTTTTGAGCCGCATCCAGGAAAGAATCATGTCCAATATTGCGGCATCGGTTCAGTAAAAACGAATATCGGTCATTTAGAGCCCGCCTCTGGAATGCCGGGGCTGATTAAAGTATTACTATCCATGAAGTATAAAACATTGCCTGCCACACTACATGTTAAGGAACTGAACCCTTACATTCAATTAAGCGGAACACCGTTTCATATTGTCAATAAAACTATGAAGTGGGCCAGATTAAAAGATCGAAAAGGAAATGAAATTCCGCGCCGTGCCGGAGTCAGTTCTTTTGGATTCGGCGGGGCAAATGCTCATGTCATCGTGGAAGAATTTGAATACGGCCAAGATAAAGCAGTAACTGCCGAGCGGGATCAAATCATTGTTCTATCGGCCAAAACAAAGGAAAGGCTGATGGTTAAAGCCAAAGAGTTAACAACGTTTTTACATGAAGAACTATCAGTTCAATTCAGTCAGCAAGAGGTGCAGGAACGTGATGTGCAAGAGGCGGTTCGGGAAGCGGCAGCGGGTATCCTGCGTTTAGATACCGCAAATATAGATGCAAAGACACCTCTTTCGGAATTCGGATTTGATCCGTTGGCTTATTCCGAATTAATCTCTTATATAAACCAAATGTACGGCACAGAAATATCACTAGACATATTTCAGGAATTAATGACCCTGAGCGAGCTGTGCCGCTATATCAGCAGCGTCCGGGATCGATCAGCTGATAAACCGTATAACGGCAATTTTAGAGAAAAGTCCGGAATCGGTCTTGAAGAAATAGCATATACGCTGCAAACCGGAAGGGAACCATTTGAATGCCGCCTTGCGATCACTTGCTCGAATATCGGAGATCTTCTTGAAAAATTAAACGGTTACATTCAGGGGAGCAGGCTGCAAGGTGTTTATGAAGGAAATGTAACGGATTTTGATAGTCTGTACGCTCCTTTATTCGGCGGCCCCGAAGGTCATGCGTATGTTCAATCACTGATTCAGCAAAACAAGCCGGCCAAACTGGCTCAGTTGTGGACGATCGGTTGTGAAATCAGCTGGGAAGACTTGTATGAGGAGGAACTCAAACCGGTTAAACTGTCTCTTCCTCTTTATCCTTTCAGCAAGAACAGACATTGGATTCATTTAAATAAAGATGAAGCGCAGAAGGCTGAGGCTTTCTCGAACACTGAGCTTCACAACTCAAATAAAGATACAGCAGATGGAGAAATCATGTCGCTTCTTGAAAAAGCACAAACAGGTGAGATGAATACGAAAGAGACGTCAGAGCTGATAGAGGAGTTGCTTTTCCATGAATGAAAAAACGATGCAAATTGAGCAAATCGTGAAAAAGGTGAAAGAAGGCAGCCTGACGCGTGAAGAAGGGCTGGAATTAATTAAGAGCTTGGGGAAAACCCATCTATATGAAATGGTATGGGATAGACATGAATTTAAAGGCAGTGAAAAATTCCCGAATACGAAAGAGCCAATTTTATTTTTTTGCAAAGACGACAGCATGTATACCGTAATGAAGAGACAGCTTGAAGGTTATGAGGCGCCTTTCATTTACGTGACTTCCGGCGAGCGTTTCGAAGATTGCCGGAACGGTCGTTTTAAAATGAACTTTGCAAAAGATGAGGATTATGATGCGTTATGCGGGGTTTTGCGTTCTCAAAATATAAGACCCCGCCATATTATTCATTTTTTAGCTGCCGGGCTCTTCAAAAATACAGAAGATGCAATGAGAAAGCAGCTCAATAAAAGTCTTTTTTCCTTGTTTCAAATGTTTCAGGCCTTCATGGCGAACAAACTTTGTCCGAAAGCAGAAATTTTGTATCTGTATGAAAATACCGAGGGCGAGGTTCAGCCCATTTATAACGCGGTTGAAAGTTTTCTTAAGACCGTACAGGCCGAAAACCCGAATTTCACATGTAAGGCTGCAGAGCTGAAATCAATGTTTGACGAGCCGTTTACAAAGCAGCATATTGCAGATGTCATCTCTTTTGAATGGAACAATCAATGCAAGACGGACCACTTTACCTGTTATGAGCCGAGGCATTATTATAAAAGGCAGCTTAAAAGAGTAAAAAAAGAAGATGGGGAGAAACATAGTTTCAGTGTAAAAAAGAACGGTGTGTATTTAATTACGGGAGGAGCCGGCGGTCTCGGGTATCTGTTTGCGGAATATTTGGCGAAACAGGCAGAAGTCAAGCTGGTATTAACCGGGCGTTCCCCGGCATCCCGTGAAACGGCGCAAAAATTGAGCGCTCTTGAAAATCTCGGCGCTGAAGCCTTATATGTCCCGGCAGATATTTCAAAGGAAAAAGAGGCGGACGCGTTAATTAAGCACATTAAGCAGACATTCGGAGAATTAAACGGAATTTTGCACAGTGCCGGACTTGTTAAGGATGCATTTATCATAAAAAAAGCGAAAGAAAGCATAGAAGAAGTTATAGCGCCTAAAGTATTCGGAACCGTTTGGCTGGATAAAGCAGCTGAAGAAGAGCCTCTTGATTTCTTCGTTATGTTTTCATCCCTTTCGGCCGTTCTGCCTAATGCGGGTCAGAGCGACTACGCCTTCGCTAACGGATGTATGGACGGATTCACCCAGTATCGAAGCATGAAAGGACGTCCCGGGAAAACACTCTCTATTAATTGGCCTTTATGGGATGCGGGGAATATGACAGTTGGTCCGGCAGAGCTGCAGGCTTTAAGACACACGGGGCTGGAACTTTTATCTGCCCAAGCAGGGCTTGCCGCTTTTCAGGACAGTATGAGCCGTTCTGCTTCTCAGCTGGCTGTTATCAGCGGAGACAAAGATAGAATAAGTGAATTACTTTCAACTGACCATAAAAAGATAGAGACTGTGCCTGAAAACAACAGTCTGCCGCAATTAAATGAAAAAGATCTGAAAAAGCAAACGGTCCGTCTATTGACAGAGATTGTCGGTGCGGAAACGGGAAGACCGGCGGACAGCATTTTACCCGAGGATACATTTGACCGTTACGGAATTGATTCTCTAACGATTTTAGGTCTTAACTCCCGTCTGGAAAAGTATTTTGGAAGAGTGTCTAAGACTCTTTTCTTTGAATACAGCAGTGTTGAAGAGCTGTCAGAGTATTTTCTTGAACACTATCAACATGAGTTGAAGAAGGCGTTTTTACCGGCAGCCGAACAGCGAATTGATCATTCGGCGCCGGCGAAACGGGAGAAGCTTTCCGTTTCCCGCATACCATCCGCACCTTCCGAGGAAGATATTGCAATTATCGGTATAGCCGGCCGCTACCCGATGGCGAAGGATGTGGAACAGTTTTGGGAAAATATTTCTTCCGGAAAAGATTGTATAACGGAAATACCGAAAGAGCGCTGGGATTTTCGGAAATATTATCACACAGGTGGCAATGCCCGTCATGACAGCAAATGGGGAGGTTTTATAAAAGACGCTGATAAATTCGATCCGCTGTTCTTCTCAATTTCGCCTCGTGATGCCGAGTTAATTGATCCTCAGGAACGGTTATTTTTAGAGACAGCATGGCACACGTTTGAAGATGCGGGTTACACAAAGAAAAAGTTGAAACGGCATAAGACAGGGGTATTTGTCGGCGTCACCTACAGCCACTATCAGTTATTTGCAGCCGGTGCTTCAGATGATGAGGGGCGTCAGGCGCTCTTGTCTTCTTATTCGTCTATCGCAAACCGGGTGTCATATTTCTTTGACCTGCACGGACCCAGCCTTGCAATTGATACAATGTGTTCTTCTTCACTTTCTGCTGTTCATTTTGCATGTGAAAGTTTAAAAAGGGGAGAATCCACCCTCGCCATAGCCGGAGGAGTGAATTTATCCTTACACCCGGATAAATATACTTTACTTTCTCAAAATCATTTTGTTTCAAGCGATGGGCGCTGCAGAAGCTTTGGAGCGGGAGGAGACGGATATGTGCCGGGAGAAGGAGTCGGGGCCGTTCTTTTGAAATCGCTTTCTGCCGCAAAGGCTGACGGGGACAGGATTTACGGTGTGATTAAGGGAACATCTGTAAATCACGGCGGGAAAACAAACGGATACACTGTGCCAAATCCGGGCGAGCAGGCAAACGTCATCAGTGAAACTCTTGATAAGGCGGGGATTGATGCAGACAGCATAAGTTATATTGAAGCGCATGGCACCGGGACATCTTTGGGAGACCCGATTGAAATTTCAGGTTTAACCAAAGCTTTGCACAGCTCGAAAAGCGATTATCGTTGTGCAATTGGTTCGGTTAAGTCAAATATCGGACACCTAGAGGCCGCGGCTGGAATTGCTTCTATCACAAAAGTGCTGATGCAAATGAAGTATAAACAGCTTGCTCCTTCCCTTCATTCCGATAACTTAAATCCTAATATTGATTTTGAGGAAACACCGTTTTACGTGCAGTCTGAACTGACTGATTGGAAGACGCCGCAAAATCAAGCAAGAAGGTCGGGCATCAGTTCGTTCGGCGCTGGAGGATCTAATGCCCACATTATCATCGAAGAGTATAAGAATGAAGAAAAGATGGAAACGGTACAGAGCAACAAGGCGCAAATTATTCTGCTTTCTGCCAAAAATGAAGAACGGCTCAGACTCTTGATTGATGCATATATAAAAGAACTGGAGCCAAAAACGTCACTAGCTGATGCCGCGTACACCTCGCAGACCGGGAGAAACGCTATGGAAGAGCGGCTCGCTGTTGAGGTTAGCAGCATTGACGATCTTCGCGATAAGCTGACGATGTATTTGCGGTCAGATCATAAGTTAAACGGTTTATATAGGGGAAACGCCCGCCGAGGCGCCGGTCAAAAGAATGCCCTGTCAGCCGCTCACTTTGAAAATGCAAGAGATATGGCCATTCACTGGGTGAACGGAGGAGACGTTGAATGGGAAGAGATGTACACTGCGGAATTACCGAAGCTTATTTCTCTTCCTGCATACCCTTTTGAACGGAACAGATATTGGGTGCCTGCCGCAAAAGCAGCACAGAAACAGAAAACAGGTGTACCGCAGAGTCTGCCCCATGCACCGACTGACTTATCATTTGATGTATTAAAAAAATCGTGGAAAAAACAAAAGGCTGCGCCTTCCGCTTTTACGAAAGGACAGGTGATGATCCTGGCTAATAGTGAAAGTGAGCGGCTTGCATTCGAATTGTTTGATTCAGATCCTCTGATTGAACCCGCTGTCATTTGCGCAGATAACTGGGATCATTCGGATGGGGAAGCCAAAAAAACGGCTCTAGCAGTCATAGAAGAAAATCCGGAAATCATCGGCATGATTGACCTGTCAGATTTGCGGAGTAATCAAAACGGGGCACGCACCGGCACAATCGGGAAGCTGACACTGCTGCAGGAAATCATAAAGACACGTAAACAGCTTTTCGTTTTACATGTGACAAGAGGGCTGCAGACATTTCTGAATGACAAGCCGTCGTTAGCCGGAGCCGAAACAGCCGGACTATATAAAATGCTGAGCGCAGAGTATCAAAAGATAAAATCAAAAACAATAGATGTAGACGGGCATGTCGGGACTGCGGCGGAACTGAGACAGGTAATCACAGATGAAGCTTGCGCTGACGGGCTGTATAGTGAAATCTGCTACCGGAACGGTGAACGTTATATTCCATACGTCGAGAAATTACATGCGGCGGAAATAAACCGGAACCTATCCGGTCTGCCGGTCTGCCGTACGGATCAAACCTTGGTTATTACAGGGGGAACAAGAGGGATCGGAGCAGAACTTGCCAGACATTATGCCGGCAAGGGAGTCAAAAAACTTGTGCTGATGGGAGTAACCGACCTTCCGGAATCTGATAAAATAGCCGGCATGTTAGAAGACACCGATGAAAAGTCACCTCTTTATTCGAAATTACAACTGCTGCATGAGTTGGATCAAAAGGGAGTTCAGGTGGAAGTGTATTCCGGGCCGCTCACGGAAAAAGAAAAATTACATCGCTTCTTTTCAGAGGTGAGAATGAAGTTCGGCAAAATCGGCGGGGTGATTCATTGCGCTGGTGCAGCCAATCATTCGAATCCGGCTTTTATTCATAAATCTGATAAAGAAATAAGAGAAGTATTTGAGCCAAAGGTGCAGGGGATGCAGGTACTTCATGACATTTTTATTGATGACGAACTTGATTTCTTCATTTTGTTTTCATCTGTTGCGAGCGCTTTTCCTTTATTAGGCGCCGGAACAAGTGACTATGCCGCGGCGAACGCTTTTATGGATTACTTTGCAGCGTATCAGCATGCAGCCGGCAGAACATATTATCAATCAATTAACTGGCCGAGCTGGAAGGACATTGGAATGGGCGAGGTGACAAGTCCATCATATCAGGCACTCGGTTTACTTTCACACTCAACAGAAACAGGTATTTCCATGCTGGATGAAATCATGACGATAAACGGATATCCATGCCTTATACCGGCAAAGACACATCAGGAGAAATTCAAGCTGCAGCAGCTGCTTCAGACAAGAATTCAAGCGGCTAAAAATAACCTGGATGCTGAGGAAAAAGTGGTCTCTGGTGATGGAGACAATGAAGCTATGATCAGGAAGTTAATGGAGATTTTTTCCGCGGAGCTGAAAATACCTTACGGGAATTTAGATCAGGATACGTCTTTTGCGGATTACGGAGTTGATTCAATCTTACTGGTTCAGCTTGTCAAAAAAGCGGAAGATGCATTTCAAATAAAAATTGAACCTTCGGCTTTTCTGGAGTATCCGAGTTTTTCACAACTGGGCGTCTATTTAAACGAATTATTTGCAAGTGAGGGGATCAGTCCTCAAATTGATTCAGAAAACATTGAGGGTCGGAAAAAAGAGCAACATATAAATCAAAATGCTCCCGAAGTACGGGACAGCGGATCTCAAATGCAACCAACCAGTCTGAATCAAATCGCTATTATCGGAATGGGCTGTGAGTTTCCGGATGCTCCGGACACAGAAACATTCTGGAGAAATTTGAAGAAAGGACAAAATAGTGTCCGTGAAGTCCCGGCGTCGCGATGGGATATTTCTTCATACTACTCTGACACCTATGAAAAAGGAAAAAGTATCAGTAAGTGGGGCGGATTTCTTCAAGATATTGAGTCTTTCGATCCCGCGTTTTTTAATATGAACAAAAGTGAGGCATCAGAGCTTGATCCGTTAATCAAAAAATGCCTTGAGGTCAGCGTCCAGACATTAAGAGACGGCGGCTATACAAAAGAAGAAGTATCAAACAAAGAAGTCGGCGTCTTCATCGGTTCGCGCACCGGGACGTTTATGTCCAAAATAGGTTCCCCTTCAAAAAATACGATCGTGGGTATAGGACAAAATTTCATAGGCGCGCATATCTCACACTTTTTTAATCTGAAAGGACCGAATCTGGTTGTAGACACGGCATGTTCTTCCTCATTGGTCAGCGTCCATCTCGCTTGTCAAAGCCTGATGTCAAAAGAGTCAGATATGGCGATTGCGGGCGGGGTTGACATTTTGCTGGATCAAAAGCCTTACGTCATGCTGAGTGAGGCTCGGGCGCTTTCACCTGAAGGAAAATGTCATACATTTGATGAGAAGGCAGATGGATTTGTACCGGGAGAAGGATGCGGCGCAGTCCTTTTGAAAAGACTTGATGACGCCCTTGCCGAAGGTGACAGAATTTACGCGGTAATTGACTCATCCGCGGTTAATAATGACGGACAGACAATGGGAATGACAACACCTAATCCGAAAGCGCAAAGCGCAGTGATAAAAAAAGCCCTGAAAAAAGGCGGAATTGATGCAGATACTCTCAGTTATGTCGAGACGCATGGCACCGGTACGATGATAGGAGATCCGATTGAATTAAAAGCGCTGACTGAAGTGTTCCGGGAGGTTACGGAAGAAACGCAATTTTGCGGAGTAGGCAGCGTAAAAACGAATTTCGGACATTTAATGAGCGCAGCGGGGATAGCGAGTATTATAAAGGTTGCCTTATCCATAAAAAATCAGATGCTCCCGCCGACATTACATTGTAAAACGCCAAATCCGCGTTTTAAATTTGATCAGTCGCCATTCTTTCCGAACACGTCTTTAAAAGAATGGCGTCCCAGAAAAGGGGTTTTGAGAGCCGGAATCAGTTCTTTTGGATTCGGGGGCACGAACGCACATATGATATTGAGCGACAGCCATCTCACGTTAGGATATGGAGAGACAAAAAGACACCCGCTTTCTCCGGTTATATTCAATAAGGAACAATGCTGGATCGACAATGGAGAAACTCCAGAAAAGGAAGAGTCAGAATTGCTGATTCCTTTACTTGATTTCAAAGAATTATAAAGAAAAGAAAAGGAATGAGACAGGTGGCCAGTAATCAAAACTATCAGTTCACATTAACAATTAAACATACGGACTATATTGTCAGGGATCACCGGGTGCATGGCACCCGGATTATACCCGGTGTCACATTTTTAGATATGATATACCGTATGGCGCTGAGCAAAGGTTTGCCTATTGAAGAACTCGAGTGTCAGAATATTTTGTATTTGGAACCTGTAGCAACATCGGATACTTTTGACAGAGAAATCCGCATCCGTTTTCAGGGATTGGAACAGGGATGGGAAATTCAGGCGAAGAGCAGAAAGGTAAAAGATGACCGCATTCTGGATGAAAGCTGGGATGAGAATATGAACTGCAGGCTCATGCAGAAATTCCCGGAAAGCATGAGTTCAATTCATATCGATGAAATCAAACATGCCTCCGTCCGTGAAGCCGATATGGAGATATGTTATGACTATTTAAAAAAGGTTGATATAGAGCATTTTGAATTTATGAAGAGTCTGGGGAAGGTTTATGCGTCTGATCATTCTGTACTTGCAGAGTTGTCGCTCAGCCAAATTGCCAAACAATATACCGGCTATTTTCAATTGCATCCCACTTTTCTTGATGCGTCTACCATCATATCGATCCTTTATCAGGCATGTCCCGAATATTTTACACAAGGATCTCCGGCAAGCCGGATGAAAACGTATATTCCCATTCATATTGAATCTTTCCGTATGACGAAGCGCCTGGAAGACAGGTGTTATGTGTACATAGAGAAGCAAGACCAACATCATGATTCAGGGGATGTCATCCAAGTCAGTTACGGTTTGTACGATGCACACGGGGAGATGATCGCTTATTTTACGCGGCTGTCTGTGAAACATATTCGCTCAAAAGATTTAATTGAAAATCTGAAGCAGACTCGTTTGGAAACTGAAGCGGCTTCTCAGCCAAAAGACGGCTTGATCAGAAAAGATTCCATCATAGATCGAAGCGAAAGCATTGAGACACACCTTAAAGAATTAATATCCGGGGTTTCAAATCTAGATCTGCGTGACATAAGGACAGACATTGGTTTTTATGAACAAGGCCTGGATTCCGCTTCTTTGCTTGCCATTGTCAAAGAACTTGAAAACAAAACAGGGGAACAGCTGTATCCTACACTCCTGTTTGAGCAGAAAACGATCCGGGAACTCGCCGCGTATATTAAAGAAAATAAAAAAATGTCCAGTTATTTCTTAACGCAAAATCAACCGGCTGAAAAGCCTGACATGAAAGAAAGTAAGAACGAAAATCTTTCCGCTCTTATAACAGAAGGAGACATTCAGCAGCTGATCGCAGACATCAAAGGGACTGCCCCTGAAACACTCTCTGTGGTAAAAGGTTTTTATGAACAAGGCCTGGATTCCGTCACACTAATGCAAGCCGTAAAAGCATTGGAGGAGAAAACAGGCAGGGAACTGTATCCTACTTTATTGTTTGAGTATCCGACGATTCAAAAACTTGCAAATTATTTTGCGGAGAGCGGCGAAAAGACTTCCGTTGACAAAGACCTCCCTCTTCATCATGGAGAGAATCATACGGCTCTGACCTATTTAACGCCGTATTGGAGACAAAAGGCTGCCGCTTGGGACCCGCATTGCGGAAATAAAAAGAAAAGAACATGTCTGCTGTTTCAATATAACAGAGAGCTTTTTCATTTTATGCGGGAAAATGGATTCGAAAATACACAGATCATTCTCGTTTTATCAGGGAATCGTTTCTCCTATCACGGAGACGGTGTTTATGAGATAGACCACAGGGAGGAAGCTCACTTTGACAGGCTTGCAGCTGATCTGAAAAAAAGGGGGCAAATGCCCGACACTGTGGTGTACGGGTGGCCGGAAGGATCATTTGCCGGCCCGGAAAAAATAAGTGAACAGCTTTCTAAAGGGGCTTACCCGCTATTCTTTTTCAGCCGGGCATTGATGCGCAGCAAGGCGGAAAAAAAGGTTGTATCGCTTTTCCTTTATCCGGCGGATCATAAAAATGATCAGCCGCTTTACGCTTCAGTCCATGGCGCAGGGCAGTCTATTTTGCTTGAGAACCCGAAACTGGCCCTTAAGACAATCGGGATATCAGTTTCAGACAAGTCATCGTTGCCGGCTCTTACAGCTGAAATCATCAGATGCGAATCAACTGAAGCGCATCCGGGAGAAACCGATCTTTATTATGAAGGAAATGTGCGCTGGGTCCGTGCCTTACGGGAAGCAGAACCGGCACAAAACTCAAGTTTCTCCTTTAAAGAAAACGGAGTATACATGATTACAGGAGGGGCCGGCGGCTTAGGCCTTATATTTGCAGAACATATCGCAGCGCAAACGAAAGCCAATATTATTTTAGCGGGCCGTTCTGAACTGACGGAAGACAAAAAGAACAAAATCAGCCGAATGAAAGCAGGCGGTTCTTCGGTTCAATATATAAGAGGAGATTTTTCAGATAGCCGCGATGCAGAGCGAATCATAAAAACCATTAAAAGGCAATTCGGAGAAATCAACGGTGTGATACACAGTGCCGGTGTGACGCACGACGCTTTATTGATTCAAAAATCAAAAGATGAAATTCAGGAAGTGATCGCTCCGAAAATAAATGGGACGGTCTTATTGGACAGCTTGCTGCAAACCGAACCTTTGGACTTCTTTGTGATGTTTTCATCAAGCAGCTCGATGTACGGGAATATCGGACAGACGGATTACGCCCTGGCCAATAGGTTCATCGATCTTTTCGCTGAGTGGCGTGAAGGAATGAGGCAGAAAAAAGAACGCTCCGGCGTCTCAGTAGCCATCGGCTGGCCCCTATGGGAAGACGGCGGCATGAAAGTGGATAAACAAACTGAAAAATGGATGAAACAAAAAATCGGTATGGTTCCTCTTAGTAAAACCAATGGGATCAAAGCTTTTCAAGATTCACTCTCTCTGAACGCATCACAGCTGATCGTGTTTGAAGGTGACAAAGAAAAATTGGAATCTGCACTTCAAGATACCTTAATGGAGGATGAAAGCCGTGAGATCCAAATAAATGAAACGGCTGATATAAGGCATCAAGACATTGCCATTATCGGATTAAGCGGAAAGTATCCGATGGCTGAAGACTTACCTGAATTTTGGGAGAATTTAAAGAGCGGAAAAGATTGTATTACAGAAATCCCGCCTGACCGCTGGAATTTGGATGATTTCTTCAGCGAAGACAGAGATATGAAAGGGAAGTCTTACAGCAAGTGGGGAGGTTTTATCAGCGGTGCCGATCAATTTGATCCGCTTTTCTTTCATATTTCCCCACGGGAAGCAGAACTTATGGATCCCCAGGAAAGGCTCTTTTTAGAAACGGCCAAAAATTGTTTTGAAGACTCAGGGTACCCGAGAAACATGCTGGAAAAGATGAAAGTCGGTGTATTTGTCGGTGCCATGTGGGGCCAATATCAACTATTTGAAGGAGAAGAAAATGGAGTGGCTTTCTCGCCGGCTTCCGTCTATTCTTCAATTGCCAATCGGGTGTCTTATTACTTTCATTTAAAAGGTCCGAGTTTGGCTCTGGATACAATGTGCTCTTCATCACTGACCTCTATTCATTACGCATGCCAAAGCATACATTGCGGAGAGAGCGATATGGCATTAGCCGGCGGAGTGAATTTGTCAATACATCCGAATAAATATAAGTTCCTCAGCATGGGACAGTTTCTATCAAGTGACGGCAGATGCCGGAGTTTTGGAAAAGACGGAAGCGGTTATGTTCCCGGTGAGGGAGTCGGAGCCGTATTGTTAAAACCATTGAAAAAAGCTATAGAAGATCAAGATCAAATATACGGTGTGATTAAGGGAAGCGCCGTTAATCACGGAGGAAAGACGAGCGGGTATTCCATACCGAATCCGGATGCACAGGCGGAGGTCATTTCAGAAGCGCTTCGTAAAGCTGACATTGATCCGAACACCGTCAATTATATTGAAGCGCATGGAACAGGGACGTCATTAGGCGATCCGATTGAAATTCAAGGACTGAAAGATTCCTATCAATTGAACCATCCTTGCGCCATCGGTTCGGTGAAATCAAATATCGGACATTTAGAATCTGCGGCAGGAATCGCTGCGGTAACGAAAGTGCTTCTCCAAATGAAGAATAAGCAGCTTGTTCCCTCTCTGCATTCCGATATTGTTAATCCGTTTATAGATTTTGATCAGGTTCCTTTTCAAGTGCAGCGGAAAGCGGCTGAATGGAATATTCCGCAAAACAGCCATGCTGTTCATCCTTTAAGAGCCGGGGTAAGCGCTTTTGGGGCAGGAGGGACAAACGCGCATCTTATATTGGAAGCGTATGAGCCGCCAAAAGCTTTTGATCATCAAAGCGGCCGAGTGATCTTTGTTTTATCGGCTCAAGACAAACAACGGCTGATAAAATATGCGAAGGTTATGGCTGATTTTCTATCAGAAAATGAATCGAAGGATAACAATCATAAACTGCGTCTTCAGGATATTGCCTATACACTTCAGACGGGACGCGATCATATGGAAGAACGGCTGGCGATAGTGGCAGATTCCGGGCAGGTCATTGCTGAAGAGCTTTCAGCTTATACCAGGGGTGAAAAAAGCAGCTTAAGCTATACCGGTAATACATTCGAATCAGAAGTTCACAATGAAATGCCTCACGTTTGTTCAGATTACGCCGAAGCAGCATCCAAATGGGTAAACGGAAGAAAGATAGATTGGGAGACTTTTGAGGTGAATCGGAATGCCCGCAGGATTTCTATTCCGGGACAACCGCTGATCAAACAGCGGTATTGGATAGCGGAAAAAGGGGAAGCACTTGTTTCAGCGGATGTGAGTAAGACGGGTCACCCTTTCTTGGGGAGTAACACGTCCGATTTTAATCAGTTCAGTTTCACGAAAAAAATCAGCCGTAATCATCCGTTCGCACTAAGTCTGTCTGAAGGAAACGTGTCCTTTTTCCCTTACGCATCCTTGGCTGAAATGGCTATCGTCAATGCAGCGGCGGCATTTGGACAACCAGTTCAAACATTGACCGATTTATTGTGGACCGAAAGCATGAACGGAATGACTGATATACGGGAACTGATGATTACGCTGACGCCTGAGCGTGACTTTGCGCGGTTTGACATATATGCAGACACAAAAAATGAGAATAAAGTACGTCTTGCCAAGGGAAATGCGCATATGGTTAAGTCTGAAAGCGGTATGCTTCCTGAAGCGCTTGATATTGCTGAAGTCAAATCAGAAATGACTGAACATCCGGCTGAATCGCCTTTTGTCATTGAATCAGCGAAAAACAGTTACGGAATGCTGTCGCTTCATTCAATGCCGGATGAGCTTTATGCAAAAAGAGAAAATTTTACGATTTCTCCTGAAGCGCTTGAGTCCGCGATTCAAGCCAGTGCATTTTTTGTCAGCGGAGAAACCTTCCCGGAATTGATCGGAATGGGAGCGGCGGATGTCTATCAGCCTCTCGCTCAAAATTTTTATGTTTATACTCAAAAAGTGAACCGGCAGAACAGCCGTGATGTAACGTGTCATATGACATTTACAGATGGAAACGGAAGCATTCTGGCGGAGTGCAGAGATGTGAGATTCAGATATGGTCATGAAAAAGACACTGTTCAGACGGACGATGAACTCATTCGTCTCCTGCGTCAATTAGAAACCAATGATATTGATCAGAAGGCTGTATTGAAACAATTAATGGGGGAAGAATGATGAACGGAAAACGTGAACAAATCAGCGATATTCTTGATCTGATTCAAACAGGACAAATGTCGGCTGACGAAGGCTATGCCCGTGTGACATCCATTCAGAATCAAAAATCACGGGCATCGAACCATCCGCTTTTATATTACAAGCCGGAATGGACAGAATCGTTCATTCCGAGTAAGAAGAGCGTGTCCTTGACGGGATTGCTCCTGATTTTTGCAGAAAATGAACGGCAAATACAAGAATTGAGCGGTTTGTTTAAGGACTGCACTCTCTTGTTTGTCATCCGCGGAAAAGAATTTGCTGTTTTACATGATGATACGATTTGTATGAACCACGTGAAAAAAGACGATTATCTAAAGCTGTTCCGATACATTCATGATCATTATCAGCCGCCCGAAAAGATTCTTCACTTGTGGTCTGATTCTCAGGCTGACATGAGTAAGGGAGGTATACAGAAACAATTGGAAAACGGATTGTTTTCTCTTCTGTATATTACACAGGCGCTGATTGAACTAAAATGGAAAAAGATACTAAAACTGACGCATGTTTTTCAAACTGAGAATAAAGAACAACTGCCGCTGCATCATGCTCTCGGCGGATTGGTGAAAACCGTTCACCAGGAACACCCCAATTTTCACTACCAGATTATCAATATCACGCAATCAGAGGGTGCGGGAGCCGCTCTTCCAGCAATAGCTGATATATATCAGAGAGAGTGTGACGAAAAACGGGATAGCCATTTTGAAGTGCGCTATGAAAACGGCAGACGTTTTACGAAAAGCTATAATAAAGCCGGCTCATTCGATTTAACCCAGCCGCTGAAACATCATGAAAATTATCTGATTACAGGAGGCCTGGGCGGTCTCGGTTATATACTGGCAAAACATCTGTCGGAAAAATGGAAAGCGAATCTCATATTGACAGGGCGCTCTGATTTAACTGAAGAGCAGAAAAAAAAGATCGAATATTTAAGAAGTTCAGGTTCAACAGTTGAATATATCCGATCTGATGTTTCAAAACAAAGTGATGCTGAACGGATGTTTGCTTTTGCAAAAGAGCAGTTCGGCACCTTACATGGAGTATTTCACAGTGCCGGCGTACTCCGTGACTCTTTTATCTTAAGAAAGACAAAAGAAGAAATCGATCAAGTCACAAGTTCGAAAGTTTATGGCGCGCTCTGGCTGGCGGAAGAAATCAAAAAAATGAAAGTTGAATTACTTGTCTTGTTTTCATCCACATCGGCAGTCTTCGGATCAGCCGGCCAATGTGACTATGCTTTCGCCAATGCCTTTTTGGATCAGTATGCAGCAGTTATGACCGCAAAAGAGTCTGCCGAAAGGGTGGTGTCAGTCAATTGGCCGCTATGGACTTCCGGCGGGATGAATATTGACGATGAAGGAATATCCTACATGAAACAGGAACTCGGCCTTGACCCGCTAGATGACGGTGACGGAATAGAGGCTCTGGAGAACAGCTTGTGTCAATCATCTGAACAGCTGATCGCCCTGAAAGGCCGAAAAGAAAAGATTGAGGATGTGCTGAAGCGTGCCGGCACAATCAGCTTACATTCAGACCAGCAGGAAGATGCCGATTTACAAAGCGATGAATTAAGACAAAATATCATCAGCTATCTAAAAAATATAATGTCAGAGGAATTGAAATTACCGGCCTCACTCATAGATGAAAAACAATACCTGGAGAAATACGGCATTGATTCAGTGATGATCATGCGTCTGACCAAAAAGCTGGAGCAAAGTATCGGCAGATTGTCGAAAACATTATTTTTTGAATATCATTCCATATCGCAGTTAGCCGAATATTTCCTGAGTCATCACAGCGAACGAATGATGAAACTGCTGAACCCGGCCGGCAAATCTGAACTTGTTTCATATCAAAAAAAGCAAAAAAGAAAACCAGTGGAAACAAAAGCGCCGGCACGCTCTGAAGGAGAAGGTTCAAAAGAGCACATTGCGGCCGATCCCCTTTCTGCTGATATAGCCATTATCGGTGTCAGCGGCAGATATCCGGGTGCGGAAAACATCAGAGAGTTCCAGAATGTGCTGATGAATGGACGGGATTGCGTAAGCGAAATTCCTGATGACCGGAAGGAAATGCTCGAGGGAAGCTGCTATAAGTGGGGAGGTTTTCTGAAAAATCCAGACCGGTTTGATCCTTTATTTTTCCGGATATCACCGAAAGAAGCTGCTTTTCTTGATCCTCAGGAACGTCTCTTTTTAGAGACAGTGTACAATACCATAGAGGATGCGGGTTATAAACCTTCAGATCTGACCCGCAAAAAGGTCGGAGTATTTGCAGGCGTCACATATGGAAGCTATCAATTTTTCGGCGTTGAAGAATCACTTAAAGGAAATGAACTGGCCGTCGGGTCTCCATTTTCTGCAATAGCAAACAGAATATCGTATTTCTTTAATTTTAAGGGGCCGAGTATGGCGGTGGATACAATGTGTTCATCCTCTCTTAACGCCATTCACTTAGCCTGTGAAAGTATACGAAGAGGAGAAAGCACACTTGCTGTTGCGGGCGGGGTCAATCTTACGCTTCATCCGAATAAATATACATTATTAAATCAAAGCCGCTTCTTTGCAAGTGATGGCCGATGCCGTACATTCGGCGAGGGCGGTGACGGTTATGTACCGGGAGAAGGAGTGGGCTCCGTACTTTTAAAGCCGGCGGCGGAAGCGGTAAGGGACGGAGATCATATTTATGCGCTGATTAAAGCGACAGCGGTCAATCACGGAGGGAGAACAAACGGTTTTACGGTTCCTAATCCAAATGGTCAGACTGAACTGATACAGGACGCGCTTCAGAAAGCTTGTATTGACCCTCGTACAATTAGTTATATTGAAGCTCACGGAACGGGAACTTCTCTGGGAGACCCGATTGAGATCACCGGATTAACAAAAGCGTTTCGGGAATTTACGGAGCATACTCAATATTGTTCAATCGGTTCTGTCAAATCAAATATCGGTCATCTTGAGGCCGCAGCGGGAATTGCCGGTTTGACAAAGGTTCTTTTGCAAATGAAACTGAAAAAACTGTTTCCTTCCATACATGCAGAGACGTTGAATCCAAATATTGATTTTAAAGCATCTCCCTTTTATGTACAGCGGTCATTGCAAGACTGGAAGAAACCGAAACTGCAGGAAAACGGAAAAACAGTAACTGTTCCGAGAAGAGCGGGAATCAGCTCATTCGGAGCGGGAGGAACGAATGTTCATATCATTATAGAAGAATATGAAGAAACAAACGTCTCAACAGAACATGTTGAGAACGAACCGCATATTGTCCTGTTATCTGCCAAAGACAATGAACGTCTTCTTGAGTATGCCGAAAACATGAAAGATTTTATTCAGCGTTCACTAAGTCCTGAAGTAAAGGATAAACAGCCTGATATGAAAGAAAAGGTGAATGAAGTACTCAAACCGTTTGTTTCGGAATTGCTTCATATTCATCCGGAAGAAATTAATATTTCTGATCACCTGAGTGAATTTGGCGTAGGTCCTTTGGAATTAAGCCGGATGGCGGATTTTATTAACGAAATGTTTCATATTGAACTCACGATGTATGAATTAACGGATTGCCCCTCCATTCAAGCGGTTACTGAATACTTACTGAAGGAATATGCCGGAGCGATAAGAGACATGTTCCCGAATGAAGTGATGGAAGGCGGCCAATCGGAAAGCGTCGTTTTACGGGATCTGGCATACACTACACAATCGGGCAGAGAAGCGATGGAGGCCAGAGCGGCGATTACCGGTACCTCTCTTAAAGAAATGAAAGATAAATTATCTGAGTTTTGCCGCGGTGACAAGCAAGTTCCAGGCGTATATGTTAATCAGCAATCAGATGCATTTGCTGAAAAAATGAAGGCGTTAACAGAAGGCAGAGCAGGTGAATTGTTTGTAAAGACCATTATTGAGAACGGTGAAGCGGAAAAGCTGGCTCAATTATGGGTTTGGGGGGCGGATATCGACTGGAAATCCGTTCATCAACATTTACAGCAGCCGGGTAAACGGATCTCAATTCCGACTTATCCGTTTGCAAAAGAACGTTATTGGGTTCCGTTCAGGACTGAGAGGGCAGAGATCCCTCAGCATTCTTTTCAACATCACTTGCAAAAAAAATGGAGGGAGAATCCGTTTGTAAATCCTTCCGAAACAAAAGAGTACGGACTGACAGTTGTATTTGTGAATCAAGACACAGAATCAATTGCCCGCACCATTTGTTCGGATATAGATCAGGAGAATCTGATTGTCATAAAACATCACTCTTCATTTATAAAACACTCTGATCAAATGTTTGAGTGTTCTTTATTAGATGAAAACCACGCATACGACGTTATCTGTGAGGTCTTTTCGGGCGGTGAGCGGCAGGTCGAAAATATATTTGATTTCTCAGATATCGGAAACCAGAGTGAAAATCAGAACGGCATCCCATATGGTAAATTCTTATTTATACAAGAAATAATTAAGCGGAGTAAAAAGGAAACACCATTATCCATTTTACAACTAACCAATGGCTTGCAGGTATTTAAAGCGGAAAAACCAAAGCTGACGGGTGCAGAATCAGCTGCTTTTCTGAAAGCCCTTTCTGCGGAATACGGCTTTGTTCATGTGAAAACAATAGATATAGACAGCATGAAAGAAACGCATGAGCTGAAACAAATCTTTGAGATTGAAAGGGCGCAATGTACAGGAGAGAATGAAGTATGCTACCGCAGCGGCGTCAGATATGTTCCGTATTTTGAAGAAGAAAGAATCCATACCGGCGGCGGTCCTGTTTCATTTCCTGCGGATAAAGCCATCGTCATTACCGGCGGAACAGGGGGCATTGGCAGAGCAATAGCTGAAGATTTGGTGAAACGGGGAGTGAAAAAACTCGTGCTGACGGGTACGCGTCCATTACCTTTGCGAAGTGAATGGGATCATTTGCTGAAAGAGGGCAGACAGGACGAAAAGACAGTCAGCAATATAAAACTGTTTCAAAGTTTTGAAGAGAAAGGTGTCGACTATCTGTATTACAGCGGTTCTCTCACAAATGAAGAGAAGCTTCGATCATTCTTTCACCAAGTAAGCCTTGAATTTAAAGATATTAGCGGTGTCATACACTGTGCCGGACTGCACAGCGGCGGAAATCCGGCCTTTATTCATAAAAGAATGAGTGAATTTAAGACGGTGTACGGGCCGAAAGTCACTGGACTTCAGAATTTGGAGCGGATTTTTAATAATAGGCCGCTGGATTTCTTTATTCTGTTTTCATCAATTGCAGCACAGTCACCCAAACTGTCGAAAGGAATGACTGATTACGCGTCTGCAAACGCATATATGGACTATTTCGCGGCTTATCATTTTCAAAAGAGGAGAACGTATTTCACGTCCATCAATTGGCCGAGCTGGAAAGAAGTCGGAATGGGGACTGTGACGAGTCCTTTATATGATGAATTGGGATTGGACTCTCTTTCCACGCGGGAAGGACTGGCGATTTTGTATCATGCACTGGAGAAAAAATCGGCCAATATCATTCCTATCGTGAAAAAAGGAACAGTGTTTCATGCAGATAGTCTCCTGAACATCAATAAAACCGGCAAGGCTTCATTTCCGGCCCGAAGACAGGAGACTCCCGGCACTTTTGATCGTTCAGAAGGGCTTGTCAGTGAACTTTCTGCCGTATTTGCCGAGGAATTGAGCATACCCCTTGAAAAGCTTAACCCAAATACGGATTTTCAGGAATACGGTGTGGATTCTATACTTCTTGTCAGCATTATACATCGTATAGAAGCAATGATTCAGAAAAAAATCGACCCTACTGTGCTTCTTGAACACAACACGATTCTTGGTCTTGCGGAATATATCGGTAAGACGGCGCCGCCGTTGAAAAAACAAATCGAACAGACTGATTCTCAAAGCAGCAATCAGCATGATATGCAGTCTGTGACGAGCCGAAATACAGAACTGCAGACGGCTTCCTCTGCAAAGATAGCTGTTATCGGAATCGGATGTAAGTTTCCGGGCGCGGCTGATAAAGAGGAATTTTGGGACAATCTGAGAAAAGGGAAGAACCATATTAAAGAAGTACCTGATTCCCGGTGGAATATAGAAGAAAATTACTCTCCGGTGCAGCAAAAGGGAAAAAGCATCAGCAAATGGGGAGGATTTATCAATGGAATCGGCAGCTTCGATCCGGAGTATTTCCGTATGGAAGAGGAGAAAGCCATCCAAACGGACCCGCTGATAAGACATTTCTTGGAAACGAGTGTACAGACTGTACGGGATGCCGGTTATGAAGAAACAGAATTATCGGGAAAAAAAGTCGGCGTATTTGTCGGTTCCAGAATGGCCGGCTACGGTCACAAACTGCCGAAAGAAAGCAGCAGCCACATCGTCGGGCTTAGTCAAAACTTTATTGCTTCACATGTGTCGCATTTCTTTAATTTTCACGGTCCAAGCATGGTTTCTGATACCGCTTGTTCTTCTTCATTAGTCAGCATTCATTTAGCCTGCCAAAGCATAAAAAACGGTGATTCAGAAATGGCGCTGGCAGGAGGGGCGGATCTGCTTTTGGATGAAATTCCTTACCTGATGTTAACAGAAGGAGGAGCTCTTTCGCCGGACGGTCAGTGTTTTACTTTTGATGAAAGGGCAAACGGCTTTGTACCCGGAGAGGGTTTTGGCGCTGTTCTGTTAAAACCGCTGGAGAAAGCAAAAGCTGACGGAGATCGGATATACGGTATCATTGAAGCATCAGCTATTAATAACGACGGTGCGACAATGGGAATTACGACTCCGAATCCTAAGCTTCAAGAGCAGGTTATTCAAGATGCATTTGAAAAAGCCGATATCACTCCCGGATCAGTCAGCTACGTCGAAACTCACGGCACAGGCACGATGATTGGAGATCCGATTGAGCTTCAGGCTCTGACAAAAGTATTCCGAAGAGACACAAACAAAACGCAATTTTGCGGAGTAGGAAGTGTAAAAACCAATATCGGACACTTATTAAGCGCTGCCGGAGCGGCAAGTTTCATTAAAGTGATTTTATCAATATGGCATAAGGAAATTCCGCCTACATTGAATTGTGAAACGCCAAATCCCCGCTTTGAATTTGAAAAGTCGCCTTTTTATCCGAATACAGAACTGAGAAGCTGGAAGGATGGAAAACGGAGGGCGGGCATCAGCGCTTTCGGTTTTGGCGGAACAAACGCCCACCTTTTGGTAAGCGGCCTGGATGATTCATATCATTCCGTCAGAACTCCGCTGCCGCCTGCCGAGTTTGTCAGAAAAGAGTACTGGCCGGATTCAAATCGGAAAAAACAAATCAAACAGAATAAAAAACGGCTTCTTGAAATTATTGATGAAACAGAGTAGCACCTGCTCTGTTTCTTTACTTTGTAAAAGAAGAAAGGTTGTCGAGTTGCATGAGGTTCAGCGTATTAGTCAAACATGACGATTATATTGTTTCAGACCATGTCCTTCATCAAGTGCGTACGATACCCGGCGTCACGTATCTGGATTTAATAACACGATTTTTAGCTGAGAAAGGGATATCACCCCGAAGTTTTGAAATCAAACATGTTTTATTCCGTGAACCTGTTGCGACGTCAGTCCATTTTGATAAAAAAGTCACCTTCCAGTTTACGGAACAAGAAAACGGCTGGCTTGTTGAAACAACAAGCAGGAAATGGGTCGCTGAAAAGGCGGAAGGTGAAGCGTCAGTCAACTTGCAGGCGGAAATCATAAGAAAAAATGCGATAAACGAAAAGACAATTTCAATCGAAGCATTAAAGAAAGGGGCCGTCCGGACTTCGGAGGCTGAAGCCGCCTATCGTAATTTGCGCAGGGGCGGCCTGATTCATAAAGATTTTATGAAATTGGAAGGTACGGTATATGAAGGTGAAAATTATATTCTGGGAGAGGTCAGTTTAAGCGGACTTTCAAAAGAATATACAGATGACTTTTACATGCATCCCGCATTTTTGGATGGGTCTCTCAGCCTGTTGGGAATCCTTACATCAGACTTGCCGGATGAAGGAACAAATGCGTTTATCCCTATATATATTGAGACATTCCGGGCACTGCATAAAACAACCGGATCTTGTTTTGTGTATATTAATAAAAACAGTATAACGCAGCCGCCTTCTAAAGACATTTTATATGCGGACATAGAAGTATACAGGCCTGATGGAGAGCTTGCTTTTTATTATGAACGATTCGGTGTGAAAAGAGTCAGAAATGAAAAATCAATACAAAGGCTGGAGCATTCCCATAAAGCAAAAGAGGTCGGCAGCGTAACGAACAATAAAGAAATGATCAGAAATAATTTGATCCAAGAGATAGCCGGCATGATTGAAAAGCCTGCTGAAACAGTGAAGAATGATATTTCCTTTTACGAGATGGGCTTGGATTCTAAACAGTTATTAGACTTATCCAAAAAATTAGAACTGATGTTAGGTTCAAAGCTGTACCCGACTTTATTATTTGATTACTCCACAATCGGTGAATTGACGGAATATCTGCAGGAGAAATACGGAGCTCGCGTTACAGACTCTATCTCTGATACAGTTCAGCACCAAGACAGTCAAAAAACATTAACAGATGAGCTGTCATCCATTATTGGAGATGTGACAAACACGCCGCCAAATAAAGCGGACAAACATCAATCTTTTTACGAACTGGGTCTTGACTCAAAACAGCTGCTGCATATATCGAAAATGCTCGAGGAAAGATTGGATACACAATTGTATCCGACATTGCTTTTTGATTATAACAATATTCATGATTTAGCGGCTTATTTAGAAGAAAAATATGCTGTGCGTAATACGCCGGCCGCAGCTTTTAAAGAAAAAACGCAAACGAAAGAGCCGTCTGAAAAGCCGGTGCTTGAATCTTTATATTTACAAAAAGAATGGATAGAATCGCCATTAAAATCCGGAGAAGTGCCTAAGGAAAATACATTGATTTTCGATTTCGACAGTTCATTGAGTGATGAAATCCGAAAGTACATCGGCAGTGAAAATGTTATTTATGCGGAAGCCGCTGCTGAATATGAAATGGTAAATGAAAAGCATTATAAATTTAATCCGGAGCAGTCTGCTCATTACACCAGACTGTTAGATGATATGAAAAAGTCCGGAGCGTTTCCGGCGTCAATCATTCATTACCTGTCAAAAAAAGCTTATACTGAGGCAGCGTTAGATTTGACTCACAGCTTTTATTCAATCCTTTATTTAAGCAAAGCGTTGATCCGTCAAAAAATAAAAGATAACATCAACCTTTTGTACGTACATGACAAGGATCAATATACAAATCCGGTTTACGCCGCGATTGGAGGCTTTTTTAAAACGCTGAATGCGGAGCAGCCGAATATAAAGTGTAAAACGGTTGAGATTTCTTCAAGACAGACCATTGAAAAAGCACCTTTGCTTCTCAATGAATTAAGTGCCGGACATCATGAGACTGTGAAATATGACGGCGATCAAAAAAGGCGGGTGACAGCATACAAAGATGCTTCGCTGCAACCAGGGCAAAAGGCCGCAAAGTTTGTAAAAAACGGAGTGTATCTCATCATCGGAGGGTTAAGCGGCATCGGCTGGATTATTTCAGCGTTTATTTATGCAAATCACGGAGCCAGCGTTATCATTGCCGGGCGATCGAAAATGACAGCAGAAATGGAAGAAAAATTAGACAGCATCCGATATGACGGGGCAAGCATTTCTTACATCCAGGCTGACATGTCAGATAAACAGCAGGTCATCAAGTTAGCGGAAAAAATTCATGCTGATTATTCCGAAATCAACGGGGTCATTTACAGTGCAGGCGTGTTGAAAGACTCTTTCATTATGAATAAAACAGACGCGGAAGCCCAGGCGGTGCTGCAATCAAAGGTCAATGGTGTGATTCATTTGGATGAAGCGCTCAGAAATATGCCTTTAGACTTTTTTGTTTTGTTTTCTTCCATCTCATCAGAAATCGGAAGTCTGGGTCAAGCCGATTACGCCTACGCCAATCGTTTTCTGGAGCATTTTGCCGAGTGGAGGGAATGTATGAAAAAGGAGGGGGGGAGATCAGGAAAAACCATCGCTGTAAATTGGCCTTTCTGGAAGGACGGAGGCATGTCAGTTGATCCCGGCATTCAAGACATTATGAAAACCGAGTACGGACTTCACCCATTAGAAAATACTGCCGGAATCAAAGCTTTTGAACACTCGCTTCTCGGCCAAGGCCACCAGCTGATCGTGTTATACGGAGAAAAAGAAAAAATACAAAATGATTTCAATCCGTTATCCGCCCGTTCAACACCGCCTCTAGTAAGAGATTCAGCGATTGCAGCCGATTTTGATGCTTCGTCAATCGTTACGGAAGAAGAAGCTGAAAGTCCATTCCGAATACTCGGCACAGCTTCCAATCGTCATCTCGACGATTATTTGCATTATTGGAGCAGACTGAAGAAAGGAGCCCTTCAGTACGATCAAAGCGATGCCGCAAAAAAACTCATCGCTTTTTACCAGACAGAAGAAACGGAAACCGTTCATTTTCTGGCAAACACAGAAAATGCCCGGCATATGGAAATATTGATGAGCGGTAAGGGTGAAACAATTTTACTGATTTGCGGTTTTGCTACCACTGCTTACATGTGGAAAGAACAAATGAAGGAGTGGGCAGACCAATTTAATGTAATTGTCATCCACACACCGGGTTACGGGCTGAGTGAGGGGAGCGCCGATTTTACATTGAGCGGGCTGGCTCAGACTTTTATCGAAGTGCTGAACGAGATAGGGGTTGCTTGGCCGATCCACATTGCGGCAGCTTCTTGGGGAGGCATGATAGGGCAGAGGATAGCCTATGAATACCCTGAAAAAGTAAAAACACTCATTCTTTCCGGAAGTTACACCGAATACGAAGAAGACCCTGAAAGCAGTGTCGAGGAAAAACTGAAAAATGATTTTATAGCTATAGGAAAATCGCATGAATATGAAAGTTTATACAGTAATCAATTCTTAAATGCTTCTATTGAACGTTTTATGAAGATACATCAACAAGAAGGCTATTCTACGATCGGCTTTTTAAAAGACATTCATACAAGAACGCTCATCCTTACGGGTGAGAAGGAAAGCGTAGTTGATCAGAAAGAAACAAAAAGGCTGCAGAAACTGCTGAGCAATGCAGAAATAAAGAAAATTAAGGGAGCGGGGCATCTTCCGAACGTCACACATCCGGAAGAATTTAATAAAGCGGTGTCAGAATTCATCAAGAAATCAGTAAGTAAGGGATGAAAACGATACATACAGTACAGGGGGAGAAAACAATGAAACAAACAATAAGCAATCCGGCATTTGATATGAAACAAATTAACGCTCTTAACAGCCATTATCAGACGATGATAGACATTGGAGATCTGCAATGTGCGAGTTATATGATGTCAAGAGGAGGCGAGGTTTTTGCAGCTGAGTCGTTAGGGGAATTTACCGGCGGACAAAAAGAAAAGCAAACATTTCAGCTTGATACAATCAGAGAAATCGGTTCTTTGACAAAAGTGTTTACCGCTGTAGCCGTCATGCAGCTCGTCGAAAAAGGTCTGCTCGATTTGAAAATGCCGGTCAAGCTCATTTTGCCTGCGTTTGATAAACCGGGTTTCGGAGAAATTAAAATTTTACACCTTTTGACTCATACGGCGGGATTAAGTTTTGAGCTGGATATTCAAAAGGCTGAAGGCATTGACTTAACGAATGAGGAAGAATGGATAAACTATCTGATCAGTACGCCTTTAGAGTACGGAGTGGATGAAGCATGGAACTATTCCAGAACCGGCTTTGTTATACTTGGCATCATTATTTCAAAAGTAACAGGCGTGTCCTACGAACAGTATGTAACAAAGCATATTATTGAAGCGCTCGGATTAGAAAGAACGTTTTTTTATGTGCCTGATGCGTTAAAAGAAGAAGTTTGTGTGATCAATGAACACGAGTGCGTACAGCTGGAAAAAAGTCATCACCCGTATTTTCCGAATAAAGCGACAAGCGGTCTGTACTCTTCGCTGGAAGATATTTGGAAGTTGGCTGAAATGTTTAGAAATAAAGGCAGATTGAAAGATAAGAAGCTGCTTGGAAGAAAAACAGTCGAGGCCATGCTGAGAAATCAAATAAAGCCCGGTCTTCCTTTTTACTTCTTCGGAGCGCCCAGAGAGGAAGGCGGCTTTGGTTTAGGCATTAATTTGTGGCCGGCCGGTGACCATTATTTCATGACAGAAGGCACCTTCTCACATCTTGGAATGGGTTGGTGCGGCATGTTTTCTGATCCAGCCGAAGATTTTACGTATGTATTTTTCACTCCGATTTCCGAGTTTCATCCTCATGCCGTGCTGACGCCGCTGAATATCGTGTGGGCGGGTATTGAATAATTAGACAAAAGCATCGTCCCGTCTGTCCGGCAGGCGGGACGATTGCTAACTGCCCGTTTTTATCCCGCGGCATCTTCTCAAAGCCCGCCCTCGAAGTTAAATAACTTAATTTACTCTTTGTAATTTTTTTTAATTATAGTACAGTAGAGCCTTTTTATAATACAGTTTAAAGTCTTTTATAGTACAGTTTGGCGCAGTGTGATCTTAAGTTTTATAAGCGGTTTCAAAATAAGGTTATAAATAATTGACGGCTTTGTTTAATTACTGTAAACTATGGTTGTTGATCATATTGTACTAATAAAAAATCTTTTTTTATTAGTACAGTTTAAACGTCATTATCTTTGCTTAAGCGCTATGTGAATTTCTGAATGATTAATTTTAGAATTGCAGAGCATGATAAGACTGTTTTTAATACGGATGGCTAAACGGTATCCTAACCCTGTTAAATCAAAAGAAGAGGTGGTTTAAAAAATGGCTGCAAAGACAAAAACTTCAATTGTTGATAGCAAAAAACAATTTGATGCTATTAATAAGCAGTTTGAAACGTTCCAAATTTTAAATGCTGAAGGAGAAGTCGTAAATAAAGACGCAATGCCTGATCTTTCAGATGATCAGTTAAAAGAATTAATGAGAAGAATGGTGTATATCCGCATTTTAGACCAGCGTTCAATTTCTCTTTCCCGTCAAGGACGTTTAGGTTTCTATGCACCGACAGCGGGCCAGGAAGCTTCTCAAATTGCATCACACTTCGCGCTTGAACAGGACGACTTTATCCTTCCGGGTTATCGTGACGTTCCTCAGCTGATTTGGCACGGGCTTCCTTTACATCAGGCATTCCTTTTCTCAAGAGGCCATTTTAAAGGTAATCAGATGCCTGAGGGAGTAAACGCTTTATCACCTCAAATTATTATTGGTGCTCAAATTATTCAAACCGCAGGTGTAGCTTTAGGTCTTAAAAAGCGCGGTAAAAAAGCGGTAGCTATTACTTACACTGGTGACGGCGGAGCTTCTCAAGGTGACTTCTATGAAGGAATGAACTTTGCCGGAGCATTTAAAGCACCAGCGATCTTCGTTGTTCAGAATAACCGCTATGCGATTTCAACTCCTGTAGAAAAGCAATCATCCGCACAGACAATTGCCCAAAAAGCAGTTGCCGTCGGTATTACAGGTGTTCAAGTAGACGGAATGGACGCACTAGCCGTTTACGCTGCAACTGCAGAAGCACGCCAGCGCGCAATTAACGGTGAAGGTCCGACTCTGATTGAAACTCTTACATTCCGTTACGGACCTCATACTATGTCCGGTGACGATCCGACTAAATACCGTACGAAAGAAATAGAAAATGAATGGGAGCAAAAAGACCCGCTCGTACGTTTCCGCAAGTTCTTGGAAAACAAAGGACTATGGTCTGAAGAAGAAGAGAACAAAGTGATTGAACAGGCCAAAGAAGAAATCAAACAAGCTATCAAAAAGGCTGACGGCGAATCAAAACCGAAAGTAACAGAGCTGATTGAGAATATGTTTGAAGAGCCGACGTTCAACTTGAAAGAACAACTTGAAATTTACAAAGCGAAGGAGTCGAAGTAAGCCATGGCGCAAATGACAATGATTCAAGCGATCACTGATGCGTTACGCACAGAACTGAAAAACAATGAAAACGTTCTGCTTTTCGGGGAAGATGTAGGCGTTGCCGGAGGCGTATTCCGTGCAACTGAAGGCCTTCAAAAAGAATTCGGTGAGGACCGCGTATTTGACACGCCGCTTGCTGAATCCGGTATCGGCGGTCTCGCTCTCGGTTTAGGCCTGCAAAATTACCGTCCTGTTATGGAAATCCAATTCTTCGGATTCGTATATGAAGTAATGGATTCAATCTCAGGACAAATGGCTCGTCTCCGCTACCGTTCCGGCGGACGCTGGACTTCTCCGGTGACAATCCGTTCTCCATT
This sequence comes from Bacillus sp. YH3-2-B2, assembly GCF_053663335.1. Taxonomy (NCBI): domain Bacteria; kingdom Bacillati; phylum Bacillota; class Bacilli; order Caryophanales; family Bacillaceae; genus Bacillus; species Bacillus sp. YH3-2-B2. Next base: position 582,445 of record NZ_JBSJQE010000001.1, read on the forward strand.
CGGCGGAGGGGTTCATACACCTGAACTTCACGCTGACAGTTTGGAAGGCCTTATCGCTCAGCAGCCGGGTATTAAAGTTGTTATCCCTTCCACTCCTTACGATGCAAAAGGACTGCTGATTGCCTCTATCAGAGACAATGATCCGGTTGTTTTCTTAGAGCATATGAAACTTTACCGTTCTTTCCGTCAGGAAGTTCCTGAGGAGGAATACACAATCGAGCTTGGCAAAGCTGATGTGAAACGCGAAGGTACTGACCTTTCTATCATCACATACGGCGCGATGGTTCATGAGTCGCTTAAGGCTGCTGAAGAGCTTGAAAAAGAAGGCGTTTCTGCTGAAGTTATCGACCTTCGCACTGTAAGCCCGCTTGATATTGATACGATTATTGCTTCTGTTGAAAAAACAGGCCGCGCAATTGTCGTGCAGGAAGCTCAAAAACAAGCCGGCATCGCTGCCAACGTTGTAGCTGAAATCAATGACCGCGCGATTCTGAGCCTGGAAGCTCCGGTTCTGCGTGTTGCGGCGCCTGATACAGTATTTCCTTTCTCGCTTGCTGAGAGCGTATGGCTTCCAAACCATAAAGACGTTCTTGAAACTGCGAAAAAAGTTCTTGAATTTTAATCAGGCATCATAAAAGACGGTAAAGAGAGTCCTTTTCTCTTATGATGAAGGAGTCTATTTACTAGGTTCAATGCTTGCGTATGCATAACTAAAATTTGCTTAATCAACTAGGAGGTCGAAAACTGTGGCATTTGAATTTAAACTTCCGGATATCGGGGAAGGTATCCACGAAGGCGAAATCGTAAAATGGTTTGTTAAGCCGAACGACGAGGTAGAAGAAGACGATGTTCTGGCTGAAGTGCAAAATGATAAAGCAGTGGTAGAAATTCCTTCACCTGTTAAAGGAAAAGTATTAGAATTAAAAGTTGAAGAGGGAACAGTTGCAACTGTTGGACAAACGATTATTACGTTTGACGCACCTGGTTACGAAGATCTTCAATTTAAAGGAAGCCATGATTCAGGAGAGGCGAAAACTGAGGCTCAAGTTCAGTCGTCTGCTGAAGCAGGGCAGGATATCTCTAAAGAAGAGACTCCTAAAGAGCCTGCAAAAGAAACCGGCGCAGGACAGCAGGACCAAGCGGAAGCTGATCCGAACAAACGCGTGATCGCGATGCCTTCCGTACGCAAATATGCCCGTGAAAAAGGCGTGGATATCCGTAAAGTAACAGGTTCAGGCAATAACGGACGTGTTGTAAAAGAAGATATCGACAGCTTTGCAAATGGAGGAGCGGCTCAAGAAGCGGCACCGCAAGAAACAGCTGCACCTCAGGAAACAGTTAAACCTGCAGCGGCTCAGGCTCCTGAAGGCGAATTCCCTGAAACACGCGAAAAAATGAGCGGTATCCGTAAAGCGATCGCGAAAGCAATGGTGAACTCTAAGCATACTGCACCGCACGTAACTCTTATGGATGAAGTTGACGTAACAAATCTTGTTGCTCACCGCAAACAGTTCAAACAAGTTGCTGCTGATCAAGGCATCAAGCTGACTTATCTGCCTTACGTCGTCAAAGCATTAACATCCGCTTTGAAAAAATTCCCTGTTTTAAACACATCGATTGATGATAAAACAGATGAAGTGATCCAAAAACATTACTTCAACATCGGAATTGCAGCGGATACCGAAAAAGGCCTGCTTGTGCCGGTAGTGAAAAATGCCGACCGTAAAGCCGTTTTCGAAATCTCTGATGAAATCAACAGCCTTGCTACAAAAGCGCGTGAAGGCAAGCTTGCACCTGCGGAAATGAAAGGCGCTTCTTGCACGATCACAAATATCGGTTCTGCCGGAGGCCAATGGTTCACACCGGTTATCAACCACCCAGAGGTTGCGATTCTCGGTATCGGCCGTATTGCTGAAAAAGCGATCGTCCGTGACGGTGAAATTGTAGCTGCTCCTGTCTTAGCTCTTTCTCTCAGCTTTGACCACCGTATGATAGACGGAGCAACTGCACAAAATGCGTTAAACCACATCAAGCGTTTACTGAACGATCCACAACTTATTTTAATGGAGGCGTAATGTTATGGTAGTAGGAGATTTCCCTATTGAAACAGATACTCTTGTGATTGGTGCGGGACCAGGCGGCTATGTAGCTGCCATCCGCGCTGCTCAGCTTGGACAAAAAGTAACAGTCGTTGAAAAAGCAACTCTTGGAGGCGTTTGTCTGAACGTCGGCTGTATTCCTTCAAAAGCGCTCATCAATGCAGGCCATCGTTACGAGAATGCAAAACATTCAGATGACATGGGAATCACTGCTGAGAACGTAACGGTTGACTTTACAAAAGTCCAAGAATGGAAAGCTTCTGTTGTAAATAAGCTTACCGGCGGTGTTGCAGGTCTTTTAAAAGGAAATAAAGTGGACGTTGTAAACGGGGAAGCTTATTTCGTAGACAGCAACTCTGTCCGCGTAATGGATGAGAACTCTGCGCAAACATACACATTTAAAAACGCAATCATTGCTACCGGTTCTCGCCCTATCGAATTGCCAAACTTCAAATATAGCGAACGCGTTCTGAACTCTACAGGCGCACTTGCGCTTAAAGAAATTCCGAAAAAGCTCGTTGTTATCGGCGGCGGATATATCGGTACTGAGCTTGGAACAGCGTATGCGAACTTCGGAACTGAATTGGTTATTTTAGAAGGCGGAGATGAAATTCTTCCTGGCTTCGAAAAACAAATGAGTTCCCTCGTTACCCGCAGACTGAAGAAAAAAGGCAACGTTGAAATCCATACAAGCGCCATGGCTAAAGGCGTTGAGGAAAGACCTGACGGCGTAACAGTTACATTCGAAGTAAAAGGCGAAGAAAAAACGGTTGATGCTGATTACGTATTAATCACTGTCGGACGCCGTCCGAACACTGATGAGCTCGGCCTTGAGCAAGTCGGTATCGAAATGACTGACCGCGGTGTCATTAAAACAGACAAGCAGTGCCGCACAAACGTACCGAACATTTACGCAATCGGTGACATCATTGACGGACCTCCATTGGCTCACAAAGCGTCTTACGAAGGTAAAATCGCCGCGGAAGCTATTTCAGGAGAGCCGGCTGAAATCGATTACCTCGGTATTCCGGCGGTTGTATTCTCTGAGCCTGAACTGGCTTCTGTCGGTTACACTGAAGCACAGGCGAAAGAAGAAGGCATTGAAGTCGTTGCAGCTAAGTTCCCGTTTGCAGCAAACGGACGTGCGCTGTCTCTTAACGAAACTGACGGCTTCATGAAGCTGATCACCCGTAAAGAAGACGGTCTTGTAATCGGTGCGCAAATTGCCGGCGCAAGCGCTTCTGACATGATTTCTGAATTGAGCCTGGCGATCGAAGGCGGAATGACTGCTGAAGATATCGCGATGACAATTCACGCTCACCCGACATTGGGCGAAATCACTATGGAAGCTGCCGAAGTAGCAATCGGAAGCCCGATCCACATCGTAAAATAATGATGTAACAAAGAAACAGCCCCCGTTTGTAAAAGCGGGGGCTGTTTTTATTGTGCAAGCACATGCTGCATAGGTTTGATGATATCCTCTTTTTTCTTTACGGATCCCTCAATCTTCATGACCACATGCCGATGATTGATCACCATCAGCGCAGGGAACGTATTGATTTCCTCTTCCCATCCCTTTCTGTTGTCATAAACCTTCATTTGATCGACATGATGGGGATATTTCTTTTCTAAATCAAGAATCGCATCGTAATAAGGAACTTCTTTATCTATATGATTTTCATCGGAAAAAAACAAGATTTGAGTGTGATGAATGCTGTCGATCCGGTTATTTTTGAATGGAATGACAGTAGAAACCGAACAGCTTGACAGAACGAACAGCATCAAAAAAAAGGGAATCACCGTACGGTAGCGCATCTATCTTACTCCTCTGTTTTATATAATATATTGGTTCATCCATTTATAAGGACTATATTAAGTGTATCACGAGAGGTGAAAAACCTAAGGCTTGTTACTGAATTGTTATATAATTGAAACCGTTTTTAATGAAGAAATAATACGTGTGACAACTTGTACAGCCGATGTGTAAAAAAGGCACATTGTTTTTCGTGAGAGCGCTGGTTTTTCGTTATACTGGGGGCAAAACCATATCAGGAGGGATTGTCATGTATAAAGCCGCTGCAGCCGTCATATGTATGTGCTTACTCGCCGGCTGCCAATCAAATGAAAAGATGCAAACAAACAAACCCCATTCTCAAGCCGCGGCCAATCATGCCAAACGGGAAAACCATCATACAAAAGAGAAAAAACAGAAGGCGGAGCCCCGTTACTATATCAATCCGAAAACCTTTTCTGTGGAAAAAATGGATGAACAGAAAGAGAAAAAACCGATCGCAGTGGTAACGATCGATGACGCGCCTGATCAGCATGCCGCTGAGATTGCGGACAAACTGCATGATCTCAATGCGTCAGCGATCTTTTTTGTAAACGGACATTTTTTGAAAAAAGATGAAAATAAGAAAGCGCTTAAGCATATTCATGAGTTAGGTTTTATGATCGGAAATCATACAATGACTCATCAAAACTTAAAAGATCTTTCCAAACAAAAACAACGGGAAGAAATCATTGGCGTCAATAAAGCGGTTGAAAAGGTAATAGGAGAGAAACCCGCATTTTTCAGGGCGCCTTTCGGAAGCAATACGGACTACAGTGACAGACTTATAAAAAAAGAAGGTATGGTGAAAATGAACTGGACCTTCGGGTATGATTGGGATCAGAAATATCAATCCAAAAAAGCGCTTACCGATATCACCCTGAGCAGTCCTTACCTGCGGGACGGCGCCAACATATTGATGCATGACCGGAAATGGACGGCTGAAGCCATGCCGGACATTGTAAAAGGATTGCGTCATAAAGGATATACCGTGATTGACCCTAGAGCTATAAAAAGACCGTAAAAAATAAATGTGTTATACAATTTATCAGTTGACATATTAAATGTGACATAATAATATAATAACAACAAGTGAAAATTAAGCGTTTTCAAATTCTGAGAAATGGGGAATGACAGATGGGTACAATTGTTTGCCAAGACTGTAACGAAGCGATTCATTACTTTGAGGATGAGAAGGTCACGACGTTATACGGAACATGTTGCGGACAATGCCAGTGTCATCTTGAAGAAGAGTAAAAAGCGTAAAAAGGCCCGAAACGATTTCGTTTCGGGCTTATTTATGTTTATTGGATGGCTTTTTGCTCTTTGATGACTCTGATCATTTCAAGCGTGGCATCTTCGGGACCCTGCACAGGAAGGCCGGCGTCCAAGTTTTTAAAAATGTAGCTGATATTTTCTTCAGTAATGATCTCACCCGGAATAAAGATCGGAATTCCCGGCGGGTACACCATGACAAACTCTGCAATGATCCGTCCCGCGGATTCTGTTAACGGAATGACTTCCGTATTTGCGTAAAAAGCGTCTCTTGGCGTCATCGCTAACAGAGGAATCTCAGGAAGCAGAACTTCCGCTTGCTGATGAGCATAGTCATTTGCAGAAGCCTGCTTTGAAATGTCTGTAAGCGCGCTTACAAGACGGTCGGCATCTCCTGCTCTGTCTCCGGGGGTGAAAATACATAAAATATTATACAAATCGGACAGCTCGACTTCGATATTAAATGATTCGCGGAGCCATTTTTCAACGTCATGACCCGTCAGGCCGAGGTTTTTGACCGAAATGATTAATTTAGTCGGATCATAACTGAAGGCAGCTTTTGACCCAGTGATTTCTTCGCCGACACAGCGGATGCCTTCAATTTGATTGAGGCGTTCCCGTGTCTGATCCGCCAGCAGAATCGTTTCTTCAAGAAGATCGCGGCCTTCTGTAGCGAGGCGTTTTCTTGCGACATCCAGTGAAGCGAGAAGCAGATAGGATGTTGACGTTGTCGTCAGCATGCTTAAAATTGACTGTACTCTTTCTTTGGAAACAAGGCCTTCTCTCACATTTAAAATGGAGCTCTGTGTCAGGGAGCCTCCCAATTTGTGCACGCTTGTGGCTGCCATATCAGCGCCCGCCTGCATGGCGGACAGAGGAAGCTTATCATGAAAATGAATATGCACGCCGTGCGCTTCATCGACAAGAACAGGCACATCGAAAGAATGCGCGAGCTTTACAATGCTGCTCAAGTCAGCTGCCACACCGAAGTACGTCGGATTGATGACAAGCAGGCCTTTTGCGTCAGGGTGCTCCGTCAAAGCCCGCTCGGCGGACTCAAGCGTAATGCCGTGAGAAATTCCGAGCTCATCGTCAATTTCCGGGTGTATAAAAATCGGCACCGCTCCGGAAAATACAATGGCCGACATAATGGATTTATGAACGTTTCTCGGGATGATGATTTTATCTCCGGGTCCGCATACGGCCATGACCATCGTCATAATGGCGCCGCTCGTCCCTTGTACGGAAAAGAAGGTGTGGTCTGCGCCGAATGCTTCCGCGGCCAGATCCTGGGCTTCTTTAATGATGCCCTTTGGCGCATGTAAATCATCCAGAGGTTCGATATTAATTAAATCTATGCTTAACGCGTTTTCTCCGATAAATTGTCTGAATTCCGGGTCCATTCCCGCGCCTTTTTTATGGCCCGGAATGTGGAATTGGACAGGCTGTCTGTCCGCGTGCTTTTTCAGTCCGCTGTACAGGGGTGTTTCATGTTGCGGCAATTGTTTTCCCACCTTTATCATAATACCTACGGATTAGTTTGTATTACATTCAGTTTTATTACCCGTTTTTTAAACGTAAAACAAATGAATTATATTATGAACTTGAAAGAAAGTAAAGAACAATTTATGATCTATGGAAGATGCTTATTTTGAGCATGATGATAAAGGAGTGAAGACATTTGGAATATCAATATCCGATGAATGAGGACTGGACGACAGAGGAGGCCGTGGACGTCATTGCTTTTTTTCAGCAGGTGGAACACGCCTATGAAAAAGGAGCTGACCGAGACAGACTTCTGAATGCGTACCGCCGCTTTAAAGAAATCGTTCCCGGGAAAGCGGAAGAAAAGAAAATCTGCAGCCAATTTGAAGCTGACAGCACCTATTCCCCGTATCGGACTGTGAAACAGGCGAAACAATCAGATCAAGCGATTATCAAAATGTAGACAAAAGCGAGCCGGCAATCGGCCCGCTTTTTATGTTATGAGACTTTCTGAGTCATTGTGTATAAAAAGGAAAGCTTCCTAAAAGCATCTTCAATGGTTTGCAGGAATTCATTGTTGTTCATGTTGATCACGTCTTCTTTTTGCAGCTGAATGCCGCATAAAAGCTCTGCTTTTTTCACTGTCTGCAGGCGTTCAAATAATGTTTTCAGCTGCTCCTGATCCATGTCGGACTGCTTGTACGCACCTGGCTTCGTATGATCCGGCGACCATACAAAATGACCGGGAATCTGTTTTGTGATTTCCTCCTGCTTCGCTTCCAGCAATCTGCCGTATTCCTCTTTTATCGGAGATTCATAAATGATGGCAAACCATACAAACATATGGGTGTCCCATAAACCGATCTGAAAGTGAGGGAGTTTCTTATAGCCGCGTTTGCTGTTGGCAAAGGCAACCCAGCTGTCAGCCGGCGGGTTGACAGATCTTCTCGCGTGCTTGGCGACATGCGGGAACATTTCATCTCCTGTCAATGCTGACAATGTCGGTGCGAAATGCTCTCCTAACAAGGTCAGCTTCGGACGGACTTGTTCTTTTAACACCTCCATGCGCGGGTCTAAACCTTCTATTGTAAATGTATCGAAGTCTTCTTTTGTAAAACGCATCTGAGTCATCTTTTTCCTCCTTATCGTAAGTATTCATATTTTACCACAGCCGCCGCCGGCCGCAAAAACATTGAGAACGTTTGAGACGAGAGGATTGGTGGTAAAAAACGAATAGGTAAACACACAATTTTAAGAATGTTGTTACAGCCGAATATAAGTTTCCATACGATATAAGAAGTATCATTAATAAATTGGAAAAATGGGATGCTTTTTTAACAAATGATCTCTGGAAGGGGCGAAAGACAATGAGGCAAGTGGTGAAGGAAGGATTCAGGGAGGAAAAAAATAACCGTGTAGCTGTCTGGAGACTAGAGGTTGATTATGAATTGGCAACCCTGTATGAGGCCATGCAAAAAGAGAATGAAGATCAAATCGATCTCAGCAAAAGAAAACTGGAACGTCTCAGAAAAGAATGGATTCGGCTTAACGGATAAAGAATAGTAAAAACGAACCGCAGGAAATGGTTCGTTTTTACGTGAGAAGGCATTTTTTTCATTTTCCTTGCTTTTTCATCGCCTTTATCAGTATGCTATAGAATAAGCTATACATAGAAAAGAGGTACACGGTATGACAAATTGGACGGAAATTGATGATATCGCAAAACAATGGGTAAAAGAAGCCGGAACGAGAATCAGACAATCCATGCAGGAAAGCTTGACGATTGAAACAAAATCAAATCCGAATGATTTAGTCACAAATATTGATAAAGAGACGGAGCGCTTTTTCATTGACCGTATACAAGGAACTTTTCCCGGACACCGGATTCTCGGAGAAGAAGGGCAGGGGGATAAACTCCGCTCCCTTGACGGAATCGTCTGGATCATTGATCCGATTGACGGGACGATGAATTTTGTCCATCAAAAGCGGCATTTCGCGATCTCCATCGGCATCTTTGAAGACGGAAAAGGCAAAATCGGCTTAATTTATGATGTGATGCAGGACGAACTGTATCACGCATTCAGCGGAAAAGGGGCTTATCTGAATGATACGCCGCTTGCTCCTTTAAAAGAAGCTTCCATTGAAGAAGCCATTATTGCAATCAATGCCACATGGGTGACGGAAAACAGAAGGATTGACCCGAGTATTTTGGCGCCGCTCGTAAAACGGGTCAGAGGAACGCGTTCCTACGGTTCGGCGGCACTTGAGCTGGCCAGTGTTGCGGCCGGCCGCATTGACGCATATATTACGATGAGGCTCGCGCCGTGGGATTACGCTGCCGGCTGCGTGCTGCTGAACGAAGTCGGGGGCATTTACACGACCACAGACGGCGAACCGTTCACGTTTTTAGACAACCACAGCGTGCTTGCGGGCAATCCGGCTATACATAAAATTATCTTTGACGACTATTTACATGCTGACAGGTAGAGATTTTGAAGAAGAAGATCTCGGGTTTCTGGAGCAGCTGGCGGCATCGCACCCGGTGTGGAAAAAGGAAGAGTTCGGAACAAAAAATGCGGCGGAGTTTATGTTTGCATACTCCATGTACAATGGAACGTGGCTCGTATGGGAGATTGACGGCGCTCCTGCCGCCGTCAGTTTTCATTTGGAATGGGCCCCTTCAAACGGAAAACCGTGGCTCGGAACCGTGGCCGTCGCTCCGGAGGCAAAAGAGAAAGGAATCGGACGCGCGGTCATTGAAGAGATTGCGGGCCGGCTGAGAGGAGAGCATAAAGCGATGTTTTCAGCCGTTCCCCTGGACAGGCAGGAATGGGTTTTGTTTTTAAGCCAATGCGGCTTTGAACAGCTTAAGCTTGAAAAAGACGATCGGGAAAAGACATATATGATCATGGTGAAGCCATTGTGAAATGTTGCAGATATAAAAAAGAGACCGGATTTCTCCGGTCTCTTTTCTTGTTTACAAGCCGACCGCATTCCAGGCCGCTTCTACGCTTGCAGCGTCTTGAGAGCCGTAAAGGTCCCGCGCTGATTGAATCAAAGCTGCTTTTGCATCTTTAAAGCTTGATGACGGAGTGAGATATACCGTCAGTGCGCGATAGTAAATCTGCTCCGCTTTTTTCACGCCGATTTTTGTAATCGTGTTGTAAGCGGCTTTGTTCGGAATTCCGCTGTTTGTATGCACGCCGCCGTAGTCGCCGGCATCAGTGTTCGGAAGGTTTTGATAATTTTTGTAATGGTCGGGCTGTCCGTATTTTGTCGGATTGGATAAGCTGCGGAGAGCCGGCTGGCTGACCGTAATATCCTCACCGATATCCCAGTCCTCAGTATCGGTGAAGTACCCGAATACATCAGAGAAGGATTCGTTTAAAGCGCCCGGCTGATTTTCATAGTTCAGGTTGGCTGTTTCCTGTGTAACGCCGTGTGTCATTTCATGAGCCGTGACGTCCATTGAACCGGAAAGAGGCGAGAAGAACGAACCGTCACCGTCTCCGTAAATCATTTGGTCGCCGATCCAGGCCGCGTTATTGTATTTGCTGCCGTAATGAACAGAAGATACGATTTTGCCGCCTCTATTGTCGTAGCTGTTGCGTTTAAACGTCTGATAGAAATAATCATACACTTTGCCGAGATTGTAATGCGCATCAACCGCAGCGCGCTGAGAAGAAGTTGTGAACTGGTTTGTAGTGCTTGATACGAGCGTGCCCGGCAGGTTATATTGTCGGTTTTGCAGATCGTACGTAATAATTTGTGTTCCGGTAGGCTTCGAAAGATCGCGCATTACATATTTGCCGTTTTCAGAAGAAATATTTAATGAGACCGTTTTTCCTTTAAGAGTCGTACCTGTTCCGGTTGCAGCGGCATGCTCCACTTTGTTTTGCTTTTTCAGGACTTTCCCTGTTTCCGCATCAACGGTTACTTCCCAGTTAGCTGGTTCCGGTTCGATGTAGCGGATGGTTACATCATAGGCGAGGCGGTATTTACCGTCTTTTGTGGCCGCTGCTTTCAGCTCGGCTTTGTTTTTGTTTGCAACGTTGCCGTTAGAGACGGCTTCAGGTGATTTGCCGATTGCTTTAAAAGCATGATCCAGCGCCTGATTTGCAGATAATTTTTTGCTGTTTACCGTTTTGGCAGAAGCATCGTTGTTTAATTCGCCGTTAATCGCATAGACATTGTTGGATTTATCGACGTGAATAATGACTTGCGAGTCTTTCACAGGCACACCGTTAACGACAGGCACATAACGGAAGTGCTTGTAGCCGAGATCATCGGTCGTGTGGTCAATCAGCTTCAGTCTCTCAGAAGGGTTGCCTTTGAAGACTTTGCCGTTTTGTTTCAAGTATTGCTTGATTGCTTTGTCACTGACTGAAGGCAATTCAGATTGCACCAAAGAATGCTTCGGCACAAAGTTCGTCAGGTTTTCTTTAAGCTGAGGATTCTCAGCGGCCTGAACACCCGGAAGACTGATGGTTAAACTCATAAAGGAAGCGGCGACAGCAACAGACAATTTCTTACCTAAACCCACAATAAATCCCCCTTTTTGAAAATAATGAAAACTTATATTGTTATAATAAACCAGCATTCTCTCATTCTGCAATATAAAACTAGACTCCGCTGATGAATTGATAGAATCGTCCCGTAAAGGCTTCCGGCGGGCAGCGTCAGGGGATAAGCCGAGAGGCACGTGTTGAATCAGACATGAGTCGAATGATGCGATTTATTCTGAAAAAAATGACAAATGAAGTCGGGAAAAATGATAGAGGAAAAATGTTCCGATCTGTAAAACTTTTTTTATAGCCGTTTGTCTAAACAGGTGAGGCCTTAATAAACGAAAAGGATTGTTTCAGATGTCAGAGATTTTCAGTCATTTTATTCAGCATTTCGACAGATATTTCATTTTAAGCAGACAAAGCGTGTTGATCATTCAGTGGTCAGCCGTCTGCCTTGCTGTTTTATACGCGCTGACTTTTCATCCGAAAATCAGCCGTGAGAGAGTTTGGTTTTATTCAGGAATTCTGCTCAGGGCCGTATTATTGGCGGGCATAACAGTTGAATTGGTTCATCAGGTGCAGAGTACTCGCTTTAGCGCGAACTATTTGATATCGGAAGAAAGAGAGCTTCTTCCGATCGTTCATCTCTTAATGTATGGGCATGTGCTGCTCACCGCGTTTCACTATATGCTCATGCCGCAGAAGCAGAGGGGAAAGGGCATATTTTATACCTTTGATCTCACTGTGGTGACACTGCCCGTCATTCAGCTGATCTTCAGTTTTTTCACTTTCTGGAATAACAGTCCCGATGCGATGGCGGGGGAGGATATAGTTTCGATGCTATGTTTTATTACGGTTGTTTTACTACTTCTGATTTCTATGAATGTTTTATTCTTTAAAATGTATTGGAAACCGAGACCCGTTTTTATCGGCGTGTTTTATGCCGGGGTCATCGGGCTGTTGGTGTGGGTGCTCGCTGCGCCCTCGGCAGGTGTAACAAAAGATTACGGCAGACTTCTCCCATTTACGGTGTATTTAACGATGGTCGGTTTTCTGATGACCCATCATTTATTTCATCGGTCAGACAGGATCAGACAGCGGACGAAAAGCTTTCTTGCGGCGGCAACGGCCGCTGGTTTTATTGTCTTTTTGAACCCGGTATACAATGCGGGCGATGCAGCTTTTGCGGTTTCAAAGCCGATAGCTGAAGATTCTGTTGATAATGTGGGTGAACATATCACTTCAGACCAAGCGGAACGGATCCTTACGTCATTTTTTCCGGCTGAGAATCCGATTTATTTAACAGAGACCAATCAGGACCTCCATTACTTTTACCGTTTTAAAACGGAAGATTATGAAGCGGAAGTGGACGAGGTTTCCCGATTGATTACAAATTATCAATATCTTAAAAAACCGGAAGGCCGCACTTTTACAGAAGAGGAATACCGGAAAAAGTCGCTGGATTTCTTGTCGGCGCACGGCCGAAAAATAAAAACACAAGGCATTCAGACAACAGTGAAAAAAGAAGACGGACAGTTTATCGTGGAGATTGCGCCGAAAAGACAAGGGACGAAACACGAAGATTCAGGCACAGTATTTTACTGGGAAAAAGACACCATTATGGGTTTTTCAGAAGATCCGTCTATTTATCAGCTTGAGTCCCTGCCGCAGGTGCATATGAAGGAAAAAGACATAGTGAAAGCAACAAAAGCCGCCTTTCGTACGCTGCAAATGCCTGATCAGACATTTGAAATTACAAATACAGCTATAAACAGCCTGATCGGCAGCAGTTTGACCGTAACTGCGACTAACGGAACGGAGCTGATATTTGATGCAGCATCCGGACGTCTTATGAAAATCAGAGTCTCACCTGACAGCACCGTTTTAACAAAAACAGAACTTCAGAAGAAGCTCTTTTCATTGCTGCTGGGCGCGGATACTTCAAAACTTAGACAAATTGACAAATCGGAAGGCACTCTCGTTTTTGAAAACTCTGAAGGCACATTCGTTACGCTCCGGAATGAAGAAGGCATGAAAGAGGTCTCATTCTACGGACAGGTAAGCGCCAAAACATTCCCGCATACATACAGAGACGGGGAAACAGCCTTCAAAAGAGTGGCGGGGGCATATAACGGCATCATTTACAAAAAGCGGGTGAAGCCTGTCATAGCGGTGAAAGCCGGCGTAACATATAACGCATGGCTCGTCATTATTCAGCCGTTCGGTTCAAACCGTCATGACGTATATGTAGTGAACGCGGATACTTACGAGGCGGTGAACCTTTATGAACAATAAAGAAAAAAAGGCTGTCTTCTTCGATTTATACGACCTTTATAAAGAAGGAGAACTTGAAGGCGGCACGCTCCAGTGGATGAAAGAACATGAGCATTTATTCGGAGCAGAGGCGGAAAACAGAAAACGGCAGAATGAACATGGCTTGAGTGCGCCGTCCGGCGATATCCGCCAGATTAAATACATGAAATGCCTGACGTATGGATTGTACGGATTCTTCATTGTGCTCTCAATCTGGATGACAGTGTGGTTTTACTTTTAAATGAAAAACAAGATGTCAATTGAACAGCTGTATCGTGAACATTATCAAGATATTATGTATTACCTTTACAGACGCACACAACATGCTGAAACCGCTAAAGACCTCGCTCAGGATACATTTATGAAAGCATTTAACGGGCTTGATTCATTTAAGGGCCACTCGTCTATCAGAACGTGGCTCTATGCAATTGCCCATCATACCTTCATCAATTGGTACAGACGTGATAGAAAATATCAATTTTCAGATATCACCCTGAATGAAGGGCTTCAGCAAACAACATATGAACTGCCAGAGCATTACGTCGCCCGGACAGACACTCAGAATGCGCTGACCGGGCAGATTCAGCGTCTGAAAAGCGATCAGCAGACCGTTTTAATTTTAAGGGAATTTCAAGAGCTGTCTTACGAAGAGATTGCTGATGTTTTGGACTGGAGTCTTTCGAAGGTGAAGAGCACCCTGTACAGGGCGAGAATGCAGCTGAAACAGCACTTGGCGGAAAAAAGGAAGGACGGACAGATATGATTTGCTGTTTAGTGAGAGATTTACTCCCTTTATATATTGAAGGCGATTGTGAAACAGAAACGGAGCGGTTTATTTCCCGCCACCTTGAATCATGCGGTAAGTGCGAAAGTTTATATCATATGATGAAGGAGCCGCTTGACCTCGGCAGCCCTGAGATGAAGGCGCCAGCCTGTTATGCAGAAGAAGAAAGGCGGTTTAAGGAACGGTATTACGGGAAGCTGCTGATAAAAGCAGCCGGTTTGTTCGGGGCTGTTTTCTTTATCATGCTGATCCTTAAACTGCTGATTTAAAAAAACGCCCGGCTGAATGACCGGGCGTTTTATCCGTTTACTCAGCCGGATGAAAGGCTGTATAAATACCTTCAAGCAATTCTTGGGGCAGTGAATTAAAGAATCCGGCACACAGCTTTGCTTCTTTTTTTCCTGCTCCTGCTTTTTCAGCAAGGTCCTGATCAAACGTATACACACCGTCTTCTTCAATCAGCGCAGATTGAAGGATATGAAGACTTTGGGAAAAAGCGGTGAACAGCTGATCAACGATAAGGGCCTCTTTTTCCGTAAATCCGAGCTCCACCGCTTTTTCTTTATTAAATGTATATTCGCCGTCCGTTTTCTCAATACATTGGGAAAGAACGGTTAAAAATTCGGTTGAACTGTCCCACAGCTTTTGAATGGTCTGTGCGGTTTCTTTATCTAATCCCAATTCAACCGCTTTTTTACTGTCAAAATAATAGATGCCGTCTTTTTTGTAAATCGATTGGCCGATGATGTCAATGAGTTTTGCCGCGTCTTCCGGTGTTTTCTCTGCGGAAGCCTGCAGGGCATGCGGTTCATTTGCCTGGATCGTTTTTGCGCCGGCAGAATCAAGCGGACTGAATGCAAGCAAGGCGGCTGAGGCGGTTGCGGCGGCAGTTACAGCGGTTTTCTTCAAAAAAGATGTTTTCATTTCATTCTCTCCTTGTCATGTGTATTTGCTTACAGTCACAAGTATAAAAAGACAATGATGGAATTGATATAGGAGGTATGGTATTTTCTGCATAACGATGCCGGACTATTTCAGACTGCATTTTCTGAGGGAATCTGCTGATATAACTAGAATGGGGGCCGTCATTTCCGGCTTCCTGACTAGGCGGCGGGGGAGATAAGCCTTACATCTGGAGCCTGTTTTGAGATATAAAAAAGCCTGAATCTTTGATTCAGGCTTCATAAGATATTGTCTTTCCATGTTTACGGAATTTTGCAAAGGGTCATGCTTTTAATCAAGCAGTCCCTGTTCGCGCATTTTTTTCTTTACGGTGAAACCGCTTCCCATCATGGCGATAACGAGAACAATGCTTCCGATGATGCCCCATGCGCTTTTCTCAGCGATTGCTACGCCGATCAGCATCATGCTGAAGACTGCTGCGAATGCAAATAATAATAAGAGCCAATTCAATTTTTTCATATTTCCATCCCCTTTAACGTCATACTTTCAGTTTACAGAAAAACGTAACGCTTTTAAAGAGGATGTGTGGTATAATATGAAAGTTATCTAATTTTTTTAGGAGATGAAAATGTGAAACTTCGAAACGATCTTCGCAACATCGCGATTATTGCCCACGTTGACCATGGGAAAACGACTTTGGTAGACCAATTGCTTCACCAAGCCGGAACATTCCGTGCCAACGAAAATATTGCCGAACGCGCAATGGATTCAAACGATCTTGAACGTGAACGCGGTATTACAATTCTTGCGAAAAATACTGCGATTAACTATAAAGATACACGCATTAATATTTTGGACACTCCGGGACACGCCGACTTCGGCGGAGAGGTAGAACGGATTATGAAAATGGTTGACGGCGTTCTGTTAGTCGTTGACGCTTATGAAGGCTGCATGCCGCAAACCCGTTTCGTACTGAAAAAAGCCCTTGAGCAGAACTTAAATCCGGTTGTCGTCGTAAACAAAATCGACCGTGATTTCGCCCGCCCGGAAGAAGTCATTGATGAAGTGCTTGATTTGTTCATCGAGCTTGACGCAAACGAAGAACAGCTTGAGTTCCCTGTCGTCTACGCTTCTGCGATTAACGGAACGGCAAGTCTGGATCCGAAAAAGCAGGACGAAAACATGGAATCACTGTATGAAACGATTCTTGAACATGTCCCTGCCCCGGTAGATAACGCCGAAGAGCCTCTTCAATTCCAAGTGGCGCTGCTTGATTACAATGATTATGTCGGCCGTATCGGTATCGGACGCGTTTTCCGCGGCACGATGAAAGTGGGTCAGCAGGTTTCATTGATGAAACTTGACGGAACGGTAAAATCATTCCGCGTAACGAAAATCTTCGGTTTCCAAGGATTGAAACGCGTGGAAATTGAAGAAGCGAGAGCGGGAGACCTTGTTGCCGTTTCGGGCATGGAAGACATCAACGTCGGTGAAACGGTTTGTCCGGCTGACCACCATGAGCCGCTGCCGGTTCTGCGCATTGATGAGCCTACGCTTCAAATGACATTTGTCGTAAACAACAGCCCGTTTGCAGGCCGTGAAGGTAAATATGTCACAGCCCGCAAAATTGAAGAGCGTCTGAACGCGCAGCTTCAAACAGACGTCAGTCTTCGTGTCGAACCGACTGCATCACCAGACGCATGGGTTGTTTCAGGACGGGGTGAGCTTCACCTGTCCATTTTAATTGAAAACATGCGCCGTGAAGGCTATGAGCTTCAAGTGTCTAAACCTGAAGTTATCATTAAGGAAATTGACGGCGTCAGCTGCGAGCCTGTTGAGCGCGTGCAGATTGACGTGCCTGAAGAGCATACCGGTTCTGTTATGGAATCAATGGGTGCGAGAAAAGGCGAAATGCTTGATATGATTAATAACGGAAACGGCCAGGTCCGCCTGATCTTTACCGTACCTTCACGCGGACTCATCGGCTATTCTACTGAGTTTCTGTCACTGACACGCGGTTTCGGTATCCTGAACCACACGTTTGACAGCTATCAGCCGATGCAAAAAGGCCAAGTCGGAGGCCGACGTCAAGGTGTGCTCGTTTCCATGGAAAACGGAAAAGCGACATCTTACGGAATTCAAGGTATTGAAGACCGCGGCGTCATCTTCGTTGAGCCCGGAACAGAAGTATATGAAGGCATGATTGTCGGCGAACATAACCGTGACAATGACCTTGTCGTCAATGTCAGCAAAATGAAACAGCAGACAAACGTCCGTTCCGCTACGAAGGATCAAACGACTACGATTAAGAAAGCGCGCATTATGTCGCTTGAAGAATCACTCGAGTACTTAAACGAGGATGAATACTGCGAAGTAACGCCGGAATCCATCCGTTTAAGAAAGAAAATCCTGAATAAAAACGAACGTGAAAAAGCGGCGAAAAAGAAAAAAACAGCAGGAATGTCTTAATCACTTGCAGAATTTGAAAAGGTAGAACCCGAACGGAAAAGGGGAGGGGGATCTTTTTGAATGAAGTAAGTGAACGGCTGTCGTTCTTTGCGGCTCTTTACCAAGTGGATGAGCATCCGCTGGCGGGAATGTGGCTGTTATACGGAACGATCGTCGTGCTTTCGGTGATTGTATTTAAACTCGGCTTTGCCAAACGGCTGCCGGTTTTGAAGGCTGCGGCAGTTTATCTCTTTCTCGTGCTCGGCTGCACCGTGCTGACTTTTTTCGGTGTGTTTCTGCCGGTCGGAGAAGGGCTTGTTGTCGCCGCCTTGATTTTGATCATTTACAAAATCCGTCTGCACCAGTCCAAAAAAAGCCAGTCAGCTAAACCGCAATAAAAAAATGACCTTGCCTTCCGGCGGGTCATTTTTTATTCGGTTTATTTTTTCAGTTTATCTTTTTTCGCTTTTTGTCCAGGATGAAAGGAAAAGTGTCCGGTATTCAGCCGCGCCTCCGTTTTGATTTTGATTCGGTCATGGCATTCCCGGCACATATATGTATGAATCGGACGATTGCGGAGGCGTTTGGCTGTCAGTGTTTCATCATCAATTTGTTCGATTTTGTCGCAAATGGAACATTTTACTCTCATTGATTTTCACCTCTTTCACTATGACAAGCATTATATCATGGATGCCCCTCCTGCCAAAGGGAAAGAAAGCAGCGCCCTTCTTTTGGAGCGGGCGCTGCTTTTTACTGGCGGTTTTTCATATGATGATCCGATTGATCGTTCTGTTCGTTCTGCAGCTTGTTCTGGTCTCTTTGGTTCAGCTGATCATCATTCGATTGAGTCGGTGATTCTTTTTCATTGTCGGTCACATCATTCGGGACTTCCGGCATGACACGACCGACGATGGCGGCAAGTTCATCCAAAATGCCTGAAACGGGGCGGCCGGCTTTAATGTCGCTGCCCATGCCTCTCAGACGGGAAACCGTATCAGGATCAGCCACGACAACGGCATTGGCGCCGTAAGGATCGTTTTTTAACGCCTGGGCGACCGTGTATTTAATGCTCTCCACTTTGCTTCTTTCTAAATTGTCATCCACATCGATTCCGACAACGGAGTATCTTCCGAGTACAACCGCGGTGGCATCTGAAATGCCGGGGATTTTTTCGGTTACCTCGACGAGATGCTTAGCGATGTCTGTCCGGCCGGGATTTTCAGCTGTCTCAGGAGCCGTATTTTTCACATGAATCGGTTTTGCATCACGCTGATCGGTTGATTCGTTCTGGATATTGCGGCCGCGGCCGTCCTGTACAGCAGTGCAGCCGGTCAGGATAAACAAGGCTTGTATGATAATGAAAAGAATTCGCACGTCAGATTCCCTCCTTGAATGCTTTCATTTATTTTATTGTTGAATTAACCTTCTATCTTTATTCACCAAATCATATATTTTAGCAGGCATCCCCGTTTTTCGCGGAAAGAGAAGCACACGATGGGCTTTGATCCTTATTTCAGGAGGCTGAGACTTGAGTAAAATTTATGTGTTAGATACGAATGTACTTTTGCAGGATCCTAACGCCATTTTTTCCTTTGAAGAAAACGAAGTTGTCATCCCCGCCGTCGTGCTGGAAGAGGTCGATTCAAAAAAGCGGTATATGGACGAGGTCGGGAGAAATGCGAGGCACGTATCTAAGCTGATAGACGAGCTCAGGGAGAAAGGAAGGCTGCACGAGAAAGTTCCGCTTGAAAGCGGAGGAACGCTCAGAATTGAACTGAACCACCGGTCATTTCATCAGCTCCAAGAAATTTTTATCGAAAAAACGAATGATAACCGCATTTTGGCGGTGGCAAAAAATTTAAGCCTTGAGGAGGAAACGAAAGAAAACGGCCGCCTCGTCATCCTGGTCAGCAAAGATGTGCTTGTCAGGGTAAAGGCGGATGCCATCGGGCTTTTGGCGGAGGATTTTTTAAACGACAGAGTCGTTGACCATGATGAAATATATAGCGGGTACAAAGATATATTTATGAATAAAGAGCGGTTTGCCTCGTTTTATAAAAACAAACAAATTTCAGTCAAGGAGCTTCAGCAGCATCAGGTTTATCCGAATCAATTTGTGCTGATGAAAGATGAATTAGGAGGATCATCGTCTGCGGTCGGCATGGCGGATAAGAAAGGCGAGACTGTAAAAAGACTCGTTTTCGATGATGAGCACGTATGGGGTATCAGGCCGAAGAACGTCCAGCAGACAATGGCGCTCGAACTTCTGCTGAGGGAAGATATCCCGCTTGTCACCCTGATCGGAAAAGCGGGAACGGGAAAAACCTTGCTTGCTCTCGCGGCAGGGCTTCTGCAGACGGAGGATCTCGGTATTTATAAAAAGCTGATCGTCGCGCGTCCCATCGTCCCGGTGGGAAAGGATATCGGATATTTGCCGGGCGAAAAAGAGGAAAAGCTCAAGCCGTGGATGCAGCCGATCTTTGATAATCTTGAATTTTTATTCAATGCGAAAAAGCCGGGTGAACTTGAAGCGATTTTGGCAGGAATCGGATCGATTCAGGTGGAGGCGCTGACATACATTCGGGGAAGAAGCATTCCGGATCAGTTTATTATTATTGATGAGGCTCAGAATCTGACGAGGCACGAGGTCAAAACGCTTTTGACAAGGGTGGGAGAGGGAAGCAAAATTGTCCTGATGGGCGATCCGGAGCAAATAGATCACCCATACTTAGACAGTTTAAACAACGGACTTGCTTATGTTGTAGAGCGGTTTAAAGGACAAACCGTCTCCGGCAGCGTGAAGCTTGTGAAAGGTGAGAGATCCGGCCTTGCACAGCTTGCCGCCGATTTGTTATAAAACTTCGATTTCTGTGACGCCCGTTATCGGTTTTTCAAAGTCTCCGTCCACGTAAAAATGGACCGGACCGCCGTCTTGAAGCGGTTTCCCCGCATCGCTGAAATGCGCGATTGCGTCCATCGCCTTTTCAAGCGGCACTTCGGTTCTTTCTGATTTTGAAATAAATGCGCACAGGACAGCGCTTTCTTTTGGCTCGGCATTTGCTAAAACAGCGCCGAGCTTCATGGCGAAGCTGCCGTTCATCAGTCTTTCTTTTTCATAACGTTTTTCACTTTTTAAAGTCGGCGGCGAAATGCGCCCTTCTCTGATCACCCGTTCAGGATCAAGCGTATGCTCCTGGGTTTCTGCAGAGCCGTCCGGATGAACAGGCTGATTGTTTTCAAACGGAAATTTGCGGTCATCGAAAATCCAGACACTCGGATCAATTGTAATCGGGTATGTAACATTGCCTTTTACTTGAATAACGCTCATGTTGAAGCCCCCCTTTACTTAAAGTATAAAAGTTTTCGCATGAATTGTCACTTTGCGTTGCAAATTAGATGTATACAACGGCAGCGAAGTGAGGATGATCGACATGGTATGCCGGCATTACCAAGAGCTGGACGCATTAGTTCAGGAAGCGAAAAAAAGAACCGAAGAAGGCAAAGTAGCAGACTATATTCCGGCTCTGGCTGAATCTGAACAAGACAGCCTTTCGGTCACGATTTATCATGCGGAAAATACATGTCTGACGGCAGGAGACGCCGACCGGACATTTACGCTGCAGAGCATTTCGAAAGTGCTTTCTCTGGCGCTCGTACTGATGGATTACGGAAAGGAAAAGGTGTTCAGCTGCGTGGGTCAGGAGCCGACCGGCGACCCGTTTAATTCCATGATTAAGCTTGAAACAGTGAATCCGGGCAAGCCTTTAAATCCGATGATTAATGCGGGAGCTCTCATCGTTACGGGTTTAATTAAAGGGCATTCGCCGAAAGACCGCCTGGATTACCTGCTCGGATTCATCAGAAGACTTGCGAACAATCAGGACATTACATATTGCAGACATGTCGCGGAATCGGAATTCAAATCTTCCATGATTAATCGGGCCATGTGTTATTACATGAAGCAGTATGACATTTTTAAAGGCGATGTTGAAGAGGTCATGGATTTGTATACAAAACAGTGCGCGATTAAGATGAGCAGTCTGGATTTAGCCAAAATCGGCTGTGTATTCGCCCTTGACGGGAAGCATCCGGAAACCGGGGAACAGGTCATTAAAAAAGATGTGGCGAGAATCTGCAAGACGTTTATGGTGACATGCGGCATGTACAATGCGAGCGGGGAATTCGCAATAAAGGTCGGCATTCCCGCTAAAAGCGGCGTTTCGGGAGGAATCATGGGCATTTCGCCGTACAACTTCGGAATCGGTATATTCGGCCCGGCGCTTGATGAAAAAGGCAACAGCATCGCGGGTGTGAAGCTTTTGGAAATCATGTCTGAGAAATACAGGCTGAGTATTTTTTGAAACATTTTTTATCATAACATCTGCTTAAATCCTCTTGCAATTTCATCTGATACCCTTTATGATAAATAGAAGAATTAGGTACTCGCCTGGGGAACGGAGGGATACTTTTGGCTTCAGAGATTATAGTTGACCATCAGCAGAAAGCATTCGAGCTGTTGAAGTTAGATGCTGAGAAGATTTTGAAGCTGATCCGAGTACAAATGGATAACTTAACGATGCCTCAATGTCCTCTGTATGAAGAGGTCTTGGATACTCAGATGTTCGGACTGTCGAGGGAAATCGATTTTGCTGTCCGCCTGGGATTAGTTGACGAAAACGACGGCAAAGAGCTGCTGGACAGACTTGAAAGAGAACTGTCTGCTTTGCATGACGCGTTTACAGGAAAATAAATGATCAAACTCAAACTATTCAACGGTTTGGGTTTTTTTATAACCGTAAACCGTTTTTTTTTCATCTTCTTTTCGTAAGACGGTCTCTTAATCTGCATTTCATCCGAAAAACTATAAAGAAACTGCGTAAATTGTTTATGAATTATAGTAAAATATAATACGCAATAGGTATTAAACGTAAGCTTTAAGCAGGAAAGAGGATGTTATGTTTAAAAGAATGTTAAAATCTTACGATTATTCATTGATATGCGCTATCATTCTGCTGTGCAGTTTCGGGTTGGTAATGGTATACAGCTCAAGCATGATTACCGCCGTTATGCGTTACGGCGTGAGCAGCGACTATTTCTTTAAACGGCAGCTGTTCGCCGTCATCGCGGGGTTTGTGCTGTTTATTATCGCCGCCGTTTTTCCGTACAAAGTGTTCGCCCATCAAAAGATTCAGAAAATCATACTGCTTGCGTCAGTGGCTGCGCTTTGCGCGCTGTTTGTTTTCGGACATGTTGCCGGAAATGCGCAAAGCTGGTTTAAAATCGGCGGAATGGCCATTCAGCCGGGGGAATTTGTCAAGCTGACCCTGATACTGTATCTTGCCGCGGTGTACGCAAAGAAACAAAGCTACATCGATCAGCTTTTGACGGGGGTTGCGCCGCCGGTGATCGTCACCGTAGTCATTTGTGCGCTTATCGCTATTCAGCCCGACTTCGGAACGGCGATGATTATCGGTCTGATCGCGTTTTGCGTCATTATGTGTTCGGGATTCAGCGGAAGGACCCTGCTCAGGCTGGTTCTCATGGCGGGAATCGTATTACTCCTTGTCAGCCCGATCATCTATCTGAAATGGGACGATATTTTGACACCCGGGCGTATGAGCCGGTTTGAAAGCCTTGAAAATCCATTTAAATACGCCAGCACATCAGGCCTGCAGATTATAAATTCGTATTATGCGATCGGCTCAGGCGGTTTTTTCGGTCTCGGTCTTGGAGAAAGCATTCAAAAATACGGTTATCTGCCTGAATCGCATACAGACTTTATTATGGCGGTTATTTCAGAGGAGCTCGGCATTTTCGGCGTCCTGTTTGTCATTGTGCTGCTGGCTTTTGTCGTGTTAAAAGGTTTTTATATTGCGAGAAAATGTGAAGATCCGTTCGGAAGCCTTTTGGCAATCGGGATATCCAGCATGATTGCGATTCAGACCTTTATCAATCTCGGCGGTGTCAGCGGTTTAATTCCGATCACAGGTGTTCCGCTGCCGTTTATCAGCTACGGAGGATCATCAATGTTTTTGTTATTAACGAGCGCCGGTATATTGGTGAATGTCAGCATGCATGTCAAGTACTCAGAAAAGAAGAAAAAGAGGGAGCCCGTTCCGTCTAAGGGGGTAAAAAGACGGCAGACGGAAAAATCTGTGTATCTCTAAAAAACAAGTGTATACACAGGGCGGATATTCCTTTATTATAAACTACATATTTATTAGGCCAAGGGGGAGAAAAGTTTGTCACAACAATCCATCCAAAAAGTGTTAGTAGCAAACAGGGGAGAAATTGCGATCCGGATTTTCCGGGCGTGCACAGAATTGAACATCAGAACGGTAGCCGTTTATTCAAAAGAAGATTCGGGCTCCTATCATCGCTATAAAGCGGATGAAGCTTATCTTGTGGGGGAAGGCAAAAAACCGATTGACGCGTATCTTGATATTGAAGGGATTATTGAGATCGCAAAAAGAAACGGCGTAGATGCCATTCATCCGGGCTACGGATTTCTCTCTGAAAATATCCAATTTGCGAGACGCTGTGAAGAAGAGGGCATCGTATTCATCGGACCGACGTCAGCGCATTTGGATATGTTCGGAGATAAGGTAAAGGCGAGGGAGCAGGCAGAAAAAGCCGGTATCCCCGTTATTCCGGGGAGTGACGGACCGGCTGAAACATTAAAAGATGTCGAACAATTCGCAAAAGTCCACGGATTTCCGTTTATTATTAAAGCATCGCTCGGAGGCGGAGGCCGCGGAATGAGAATCGTCCGAAGCGAAAGCGAATTGAAAGAATCGTTTGAGCGGGCCAAATCAGAAGCGAAAGCTGCATTCGGAAACGATGAAGTGTATGTTGAAAAACTGATCGAAAATCCTAAGCATATTGAAGTTCAGGTGATCGGAGATAAAGAAGGCAATGTCGTCCATCTGTATGAGCGGGACTGTTCCGTTCAGAGACGCCATCAAAAGGTCATTGAGGTGGCGCCGAGTGTATCTTTGCAGCCTGAATTAAGGGACGAAATCTGTGAAGCGGCTGTGGCGCTTGCGAAAAATGTCGGCTATATCAACGCGGGGACCGTGGAATTTCTCGTAGCGGGCGGTGAATTTTACTTTATTGAAGTGAACCCGCGCGTACAAGTGGAGCATACGATTACGGAAATGATAACGGGGGTTGATATCGTTCAGACGCAGATTCTCGTTGCGCAGGGCCACGGACTGCACAGCCGTGCCGTCAATATCCCAGAGCAGAAAGACATTTTTACAAACGGGTATGCGATACAATCACGTGTGACCACTGAAGATCCGCTGAATGACTTTATGCCTGACACGGGTAAAATTATGGCTTACCGCTCAGGCGGCGGCTTCGGCGTCCGCCTTGATACGGGAAACAGCTTCCAGGGCGCCGTCATCACGCCTTACTATGATTCACTGCTCGTCAAGCTGTCGACATGGGCGCTGACGTTTGAACAGGCATCAGCGAAAATGGTCCGCAACTTGCAGGAATTCAGGATCAGGGGCATTAAGACCAATATTCCGTTTCTTGAAAACGTGGCAAAGCATGAAAAATTCCTGACGGGCCAATACGACACATCGTTTATCGACACAACGCCTGAGCTGTTTGTTTTCCCAAAACAGAAGGACCGCGGAACAAAAATGCTTTCCTATATCGGCAATGTCACGGTGAACGGTTTTCCGGGAATCGGGAAAAAAGAAAAACCTGCATTTGATAAGCCTCAGACCGTTACGTTAGGTATCGGGGAAAAGCCGGCAAGCGGTACGAAACAGATCCTTGATAAAAGAGGCGCCGAGGGGCTTGCAGACTGGGTGAAAGAGCAAAAATCCGTGCTACTGACCGATACAACGTTCAGGGATGCCCATCAGTCCCTCCTCGCAACACGGATCAGATCCAATGATTTGAAAAAAATCGCGAATCCTACGGCTGCCCTGTGGCCTGAACTGTTCAGCCTTGAAATGTGGGGAGGCGCGACATTTGATGTAGCGTACCGTTTCTTAAAAGAAGACCCTTGGAAACGCCTTGAAGATCTCCGTAAGGAAGTGCCGAACACATTGTTCCAGATGCTCCTTCGTTCATCAAATGCCGTCGGTTATACAAACTATCCCGACAATGTCATCCAAAAATTTGTCCGGCAGTCAGCGGAGTCCGGTATTGACGTATTCCGGATCTTTGACAGCCTGAACTGGGTAAAAGGGATGACGCTTGCCATCGATGCCGTCCGTGAAACCGGAAAAGTGGCGGAGGCTGCGATTTGTTACACGGGAGATATTCTTGATAAGACCCGGACGAAATATGATTTGCAATATTATCTTTCTATGGCGAAAGAGCTTGAGGCGTCTGGTGCGCACATTCTCGGCATTAAAGACATGGCCGGTCTTTTGAAACCTCAAGCCGCATACGAACTTGTCTCAGCGCTGAAGGAAACGATTGATATTCCTGTTCATCTTCACACGCATGATACGAGCGGCAATGGCGTCTTTCTCTATGCCAAAGCTGTTGAAGCGGGTGTGGACATCGTGGATGTCGCCGTCAGCTCAATGGCGGGTCTGACTTCACAGCCGAGCGCAAGCGGATTTTATCATGCGCTTGAAGGAAACAGCCGCCGTCCTGAAATGGATGTCCGGCAGGTGGAAAGACTGTCACAATATTGGGAATCCGTCCGTCAGTATTACAGTGAATTTGAAAGCGGGATGAAGTCTCCGCATACTGAGATTTATAATCATGAAATGCCGGGCGGCCAGTACAGCAATCTGCAGCAGCAGGCAAAAGGAGTCGGCCTGGGCGATCGCTGGAATGAGGTGAAAGACATGTACAGCGTCGTCAACCGCATGTTCGGCGACGTTGTGAAAGTAACACCTTCTTCCAAAGTCGTCGGAGATATGGCGCTTTACATGGTGCAAAACAATTTAACAGAACAAGATGTTTATGATAAAGGCGAAACGCTTGATTTTCCGGATTCAGTCGTTGAGCTCTTTAAAGGGCAGATCGGCCAGCCGCACGGCGGATTTCCGGAAAAACTGCAAAAGCTCGTTCTGAAAGGACAGACGCCGATCACGGTAAGACCGGGTGAGCTGCTTGAACCGGTATCTTTTGAAGGCATTAAAGAAGAATGGAAAGAAACGCATCAGATGGAATTGAGCGATCAGGACGCAATCGCGTATGCTCTTTATCCGAAGGTGTTTACTGAATATGTTAAAACGGCTGAACGCTTCGGTGATATTTCCGTATTGGACACACCGACTTTCTTCTACGGCATGACACTCGGTGAAGAAATCGAAGTGGAAATCGAGCGCGGAAAAACGCTGATCGTGAAGCTTGTATCTATCGGTGAACCGCAGCCAGATGCGACACGTGTCGTTTATTTCGAATTGAACGGCCAGCCGCGCGAGGTGGTCATTAAAGATGAAAGCATTAAATCGTCCGTGCAGGAAAAATTAAAAGCAGATCGGACAAACCCAAGCCACATTGCGGCATCTATGCCGGGAACGGTCATTAAATTGTTAACGGAAACCGGGGCAAAGGTGAATAAAGGCGATCATCTGATGATTAATGAAGCGATGAAAATGGAGACGACGGTACAGGCGCCGTTCTCCGGGACGATACAGCAGATTCATGTGAAAAACGGTGAACCGATTCAGACAGGCGATTTACTGATCGAAATTGAAAAAGCGTAAAAAATGAACATAAAAAACCTGATCCGCCCCGTGTGCGATCAGGTTTTTTATATGTGAAAAGGCCGAAGCTCTGATGCTTCGGCCTTTTCGTGTGCCTCAGATGTTCCGCTGTTTTGATTCATAGCGGAAGCGGGCGATTAATAATAAGAAATAGCATAAGACGCCGAACAGACCGGCAATAAAGAGCGAATGGGCAAGTGCAAAGCCGGTGGCCATTTCTGAATAAACAACCATGATTCCGGACAGCGCCTGTAATACAACAAAGGCAAGAGCCGCTATCCAGCCCCCGAGAATCTGTTTTTGGTCTTTGTAGGAGCGCACCGCATGCGCAAAAGCGACAAGAATCCATACGAACAGAAGCAGCGCTGCCGTTCTGTGGCCCATCTGCACCCATTCCTGAAAATGGGACGGAAGCCCGTGATTCAGCCTGCTGCAAAGCGGAACGTCAGGGCAGGCAAGGCTTGATTTCGTATGGCGCACATAAGCCCCCGTATAAACGACGATATACGTGTAAATCGAAAGGCCGATCATATGAAACTGCATTTTCCTGCCGATTCTGAGCGGCTTGACGAGCTTTTTGTCTGATTTATCAGCTTCAAATATGAGCAGCGTCAAAATCAGAACAGAAGCGAAAGAAATCAGCGATATGCCGAAATGAAGCGCCATAACGAGCGCATTTGATCCGAAAACAACCGCTAATGCGCCGAGAAGCGCCTGTAAAAATAAAAAGATAATGGACATAATGGCGAGAAAGGTTGTTTCACGGAAAACAGGCGTGACTTTTCTCCATGCCCAAAAAGCCAGACTCAGCACGAGAACGATTGAGACACCGCTTGCGAGTCTGTGGCTCCATTCAATGATAGAAGCGGCGTTAAGCTCCGGGAAAAACCGGCCGTGGCAAAGCGGCCACTGCCTTCCGCATCCGAGACCCGATCCTGTTTTTGTGACAAGAGCGCCGCCGATCAGCACGACGAGCATAACGAACGTCGTCAGCACACCGAGCGCTTTCAAAGCTTTATTCATTTTACATTCACCTTCTTAACAAACTGGACAAAATGATATACGTACCAAGTGTAAGCGAATATGTGTTTTGTGGCAATTCTCAATTCTGTTTGTTCACAAAAATATAATAGAATCAGGACTTCTTAGATAATGGGGTTGATTATTCCAGATGGGTCTGATAGAAATAAAGTAACCGCTTTATTATGAAGCCGGCGGATTTGGTAAAATTCATAAAAAGTTCACAAATAAATTCCTGTTTCTCGTTTAATATTTAAGAGGATGTTTTTTTACAGGTCATTATCTTGTATGATAGAGTTGCAGGTCTTAAAAAACCTGCTTTAGGTTTGTAAGGGAGGTTTACGTTATGGCTAATTCCAGAATTTTAAACGATACAGCTATAGACGGACAGATTGAAGAGACGACGGCATGGAAGGATTTCCTTTCGCTTATCAAAATAGGAATCGTCAATTCGAATTTAATTACGACTTTTACCGGCATGTGGCTTGCGTTACATATATCCGGTCTGAGTTTTTTAGGCAATTTAAACACCGTGCTTCTTACATTAATAGGATCTTCTTTGATCATCGCCGGTTCTTGTGCGGTTAACAACTATTACGACCGTGATATTGATCATTTAATGGAACGCACGAAAGTAAGACCGACGGTAACCGGAAAGATTCAGCCGAATCAAGCGCTGTGGTCAGGAATTTTACTCATTGCTTTAGGACTTATCATGCTTTTGATGACCACCGTGATGGCAGCAGTCATCGGTTTTATCGGTGTGTTTACGTACGTTGTTCTTTATACAATGTGGACGAAACGCCGTTATACGATTAATACGGTTGTCGGAAGTGTATCAGGCGCCGTGCCGCCGTTAATCGGCTGGACAGCGGTTGAAGGGCACATCGGTGTTGTCGCGTGGGTTTTATTCATGATTTTATTCATCTGGCAGATTCCGCACTTTTTAGCGCTTGCGATTAAAAAGACGGAAGATTACAGAGCAGCGAATATTCCGATGCTTCCGGTAGTGCACGGCTTTGAAGTGACGAAAAGACAGATTATCGTCTGGGTCGCATGCCTGCTGCCGCTTCCGTTTTTCCTCGGCAGTCTCGGTCTTCCGATCGTTATTCTCGGCACTTTGCTTAATGTCGGATGGCTTGTTCTCGGACTGATGGGATTCCGCATGAAAAACATCATGAAGTGGGCAACTCTTATGTTTGTCTATTCGCTTAACTACATGACCATTTATTTTGTAGCGATGGTGGTCTTCACGCTGTTTTAATTGAATAATGAGCTTGTTTGATCGCCAAAACAAACAATGACAACTAGTAAACGCCGCCTTGACCTTTTGTTTAATCAGGCGGCTTTGCTTTTATACATAGATGGAATTTTAAGTAAAAAATCTCATATTTTAAGAAATGAGGAAATGAAGTATTTCGGCTGGAAGCAGATTTACTGCTTGTGCATCTCGTACTGATTCAAAAAAGGGGTTGGGTGAAATGTTAAAGCGTTGGCGTCTTTTATCATTATTAGCCTTAGTGCCGCTTTTATTGAGCGGCTGTGGAAAACCGTTTCTGTCCACACTCAAGCCTGCCGGCGAAGTGGCTGATAAACAATATGATCTGACGGTGCTCAGCACACTTATCATGGTTGTAGTCGTTGCGGTCGTAGCAGTTATTTTCTTTTACGTCATTGTGAGATTCAGACGGTCGCGTATAGGGGAAGACACGATACCGAAACAGGTGGAGGGGAACCGTTTTTTAGAAATCACCTGGACCGTTATTCCGATCCTGCTTTTGATTATTCTTGTCATCCCGGTTGTCATCGATACATTGGCGCTGGCGGATACGTCGCCGATGGATAAGAAAAACCGTAAAGCAGAGGATGCGCTCGTGATTAATGTAAGGGCGAATTTATACTGGTGGGAATTCGAGTATCCTGATTACGGGTTTGTGACAAGTCAGGAGCTGATCGTTCCCACAGATGAACGCGTCTATTTCAAGCTGAAGTCCTCAGATGTGAAACACTCTTTCTGGATTCCGTCAGCGGGGGGGAAAATCGATACGAATACGGATAATGACAATACTTTCTTTCTGACCTTCGATTCTAAACGCAGCAAAGAAGCGGGAGAATATTTCTTCGGGAAATGCGCAGAGCTGTGCGGGCCTTCACATGCGCTGATGGATTTCAAAGTGAAACCGCTGCCGTCAAAAGAATTTAAACAATGGACGAAAGCGATGAAAAATTATAAGCATACAACAGATTCCGGTTTAGCCGCGCAAGGAGAAGAGCTGTTTAAGGAAAAAAACTGCCTGAGCTGTCATGCGGTTGAGCCCAATGATAAACGGGCTGAAGCGGCAAGAACGGCTCCGAACCTCGCTACATTCGGTGAACGGGTCAAAGTGGCCGGCATTAAGGATGCGAATAAAGAGAATATAAAAGCCTGGCTGAAAAATCCGGACAGCATTAAACCGGGCAATAAAATGACAGGCACTTATCCGAAGCTCTCGGACACTGAAACGGATGCGCTGTATGAATATTTAAAAGGGCTGAAAGCGGAGAACAAGTGAGGACAGGGAGATATCAGGGGGGAGGTCGCAAATGATGAATACGCTTACAGGACAGCAAAGAAAAAGCTCTTTGCTTTGGGATTATTTGACGACGGTTGACCATAAGAAAATCGCGATTTTATATATGATCGCCGGGGGATTTTTCTTCGTCGTCGGCGGACTTGAGGCCATGCTTATCAGGATTCAGCTCTTGAGGCCGGGGAACGATTTTATGGGTGCTCAGCAGTTTAATGAAATTATGACGATGCACGGCACGACAATGATCTTCCTGGCGGCGATGCCGCTGTTATTCGGGCTGATGAACGCGGTTGTGCCGCTTCAGATCGGGGCGCGTGACGTATCATTCCCATTTCTGAATGCGCTCGGATTTTGGCTGTTTTTCTTCGGAGGCATCTTTTTGAATCTGAGCTGGTTTTTAGGGGGCGCTCCTGATGCAGGCTGGACGTCGTACGCGTCGCTTGCGCTGAATTCGAAAGGGCACGGCATAGACTTTTTCGTGCTCGGTCTGCAAATATCAGGCTTAGGGACGCTCATTGCGGGAATCAATTTTCTCGCCACGATTATAAATATGAGGGCGCCGGGTTTAACGTATATGAGACTGCCGCTGTTTACGTGGACGACATTTGTGGCGTCGGCACTCATTTTATTCGCATTTCCTCCGCTCACCGTCGGTTTGGCGCTGATGATGCTGGATCGTTTGTTCGGAACGAATTTCTTTAATCCTGAATTGGGCGGCAATACGATAATCTGGGAGCATCTGTTTTGGATTTTCGGGCATCCGGAAGTATACATTTTAATTCTTCCCGCCTTTGGGATTTTTTCAGAAATCATTCCCGTATTTGCGAGGAAACGTCTGTTCGGTTATTCGTCTATGGTCTTTGCGATCGTGCTGATCGGCTTTCTCGGGTTCATGGTATGGGTTCACCACATGTTTACGACGGGACTCGGACCGATCGCTAATGCGATATTTGCGGTTGCGACGATGGCGATCGCGGTGCCTACCGGCATTAAAATTTTCAACTGGCTTTTGACCATCTGGGGAGGAAACGTCAAATTCACGACGCCTATGCTGTATGCCGTCGCCTTTATTCCTTCTTTCGTACTCGGAGGAGTCACAGGTGTCATGCTGGCGGCCGCAGCGGCAGATTATCAGTTCCACGATACGTATTTTGTCGTAGCGCATTTCCACTACGTCATTATCGGCGGCGTTGTGTTCGGCATCCTGGCGGGCGTGCATTTCTGGTGGCCGAAAATGTTCGGGAAGGTGCTTCATGAAACGATGGGGAAAATTTCGTTCGTCTTATTTTTTATCGGGTTTCATCTTACCTTCTTCATTCAGCATTTTCTCGGCTTGATGGGAATGCCGCGCCGCGTTTACACATATCTGCCCGGCCAGGGGCTTGATACCGGCAACCTGATCAGTTCAATCGGCGCGTTTTTCATGGCGGGCGCGGCTGCTTTACTCGTCGTCAATATTATTTATACCTCAATAAAGGGGAAATACGTCGGGAACGACCCGTGGCTGGACGGTCGTACGCTTGAATGGGCGGTCTCTTCGCCGCCGCCGGAATATAATTTTAAACAGCTTCCGTTTGTCCGGGGACTTGACCCGCTGTGGATTGAAAAGCAGGCCGGAAATGAAGGGATGGCGCCTGCAGAGCCTGTAGAGGACATTCATATGCCGAACGGCTCCATCATGCCGTTTGTCATATCTTTCGGGCTGTTTGTGGCAGCGTTCGGGTTTTTATACCACTCCGATTATTCATGGGGGCTTCCGGTTATCTTCATAGGGCTCGGCATCACATTCTTTACCATGCTGCTTCGCTCTGTGGTCGATGATTACGGCTATCATATTCACAAAGAAGATCTGCCGAATGATGATAAAGGGGTGAAGGTGTAATGCAGCTGCAGGAAAAAATGACGGCTGAAACCTTTCCGGCTTCTCCTGAAAAAGCAACGCTGGAGGGGAAAAATAAGTTTTTGGGATTTTGGCTGTTTCTCGGCGGCGAAACGGTTCTGTTCGCCTCGCTATTTGCGACATTCCTTGCTTTACGGGAATCAAAAGCCGGAGGGCCGTCAACGGCTGAGATGTTTGAGCTGCCGATCGTGTTTATCGCGACGATGCTTCTTTTAACGAGCAGCTTAACGAGTGTGTATGCGATGTATCATATGAAAAATTTCTCCTTTAAAAAAATGCAGGTGTGGCTTCTGGTTACCGTATTATTGGGAGCGGGATTTTTAGGGGTTGAAATCTATGAATTTATGCATTACACTCACGAATTCGGCTTTACCATTACAAGCTCTGCGCTCGGCTCAGCGTTTTACACGCTCGTCGGCACACACGGAGCACACGTGGCGTTCGGGCTGTTGTGGATCAGCGCGCTCATGATCCGGAATGCGAAAAGAGGGCTCAGCCTTTATAATGCGCCGAAATATTATGTGGCCAGCTTATATTGGCATTTTATCGATGTCGTGTGGGTCTTTATCTTTACCGTTGTATATTTGATGGGGATGGTGGGATAACGATGGACGATAACAAAAACAGAGGGACTGTCAGTACGGATCTCGAATATCGGAGAAGGAAAAATGCCGAGGAGATGAAATATCAGGTCATATCCTTCGGCTTGATGATCGGCCTTACGCTTGTCGCGTTTTTGACGGTGGCTGCAGACGGCATTGCCGGATGGTTTACGATGCCGTTTCTGATCCTGCTTGCGGTCATTCAGGTCATCTTTCAGCTGTTTTACTTTATGCATATGAGCCAGAAGGGGCATGAAGCGCCGTCATTATTTCTGTATTCGGGAATATTTGTCGCGTTTATCACCGTGCTTGCATTTGTCACGATTATTTGGTGGTAATCGGGGCGGCGGGGAGTGAGAGATTTGATTAATTTGGAAATGTTCGGGTTTCGCGCAATGTGGAGCCCGTATCTGTTTTGTATAACTGCCGTGATAACAGGTGTTTACTTTTACTGGTGCAGCCGGCATAAAGGACGTGTGGCCGTTAAGGAGAAGGTGCTGTTTGTGCTTTCCGCGCTATTTTTTTACGCGGCTGCGGGAAGTCCGGTTGATTTATTGGGCCATGTGATGTTCAGCGCCCATATGGCGCAGATGGCGGTTCTGTTTTTAGTCGTACCGCCGCTGTTGATTTCCGGAATTCCCGGCTGGGCATGGAAAAAACTGATCTTCCGTCCTGTCGTAAAGCCGCTGTTTTCGTTTTTTTCAATGCCGCTTATCGCTTTAGTGCTGTTTAACGGTATTTTTTCGCTGTATCACATCCCGTTTATATTTGATTTCGTCAAAACAGATTCGCTGTATCACACGCTGATGAACGGACTCATCTTTGTAACGGCGTTTTTTATGTGGTGGCCGCTTGTGCATAAGGTGGACGGTCTGCCCCGTCTCAGCGGTTTAATGAAGCTGGGGTATATTATGGCAGACGGGATTTTGTTAACGCCGGCCTGCGCGCTCATTATGTTCAGCGGGGCGCCCATGTATGCCACGTATACAGATCCGGCGGCTTGGGCCGAAGCAATGAAGCTTTGCGTTCCTTTAGATTTGCTGGAGGAGATCCCTTTATCCGGACCGGAGATGTTTAACACGCTGCCTCCTCTGGAAGATCAGCAGCTTGGGGCAGTACTGATGAAAATCATTCAAGAGGCGGTCTACGGAATATATTTGGCTGTCATCTTTTTTCAATGGGTCAGAACGGAACGGGAAAAAGATACGCTGTCAGAGCCGCCGTATATCGAGCATACCGTCTCATAAAAAAAGTACAGCAGAATATGCTGTACTTTTTTATTACATTTGCACTGTTTTTAATGACTCTTCCAATTCAAGCAGTAAAGCTTTGCTTTCAGCGACGACACGTTCCGGAAATTCTTCAGCGCTGCCGTATTCTACGCCGTGCGGATAATAATGCTTTCCTAAAAGAGGGGCCTTCAGCTGAATCACGGCCCGGCTGCCGCCGACATCGCCCTCTTTTGCCGTTCCTTGAATCCGCAGATAAAATGTCCCCTCAGGTACTGAAAACTTTTTGTCGTAAGTCACTCTTTCATAATCCCATTGTCCAGCCAGAATGAGCCCTTTACCTTCCATCAGATCATTCAAGCGGCTGAGCTCCGCTGTTACCCCTTCAAGACCGCTGTTTTCAAACTTCAAACCTTCCCCCTCCTTTTAAAAATGCCCTTTCCTGACAATCATAGTATGAAAGCGTTACACTTTCAATGATTCATACGGTGAAAGTATGCAAAAAGAAAAATTTGACGACAATAGTAGCAGAAAAAAGGAGGAATTCCGCAATGACAAAGATCAATAAGCTCATGACGTCAGACTTGCAATATTGTACAGTATTAGATAATGTATATGAAGCTGCGGTGAAGATGAAAGACGCGGATGTCGGCGCCATTCCGATAGTGGATGAAGACGGCGCCACACTTGTCGGGATCGTGACAGACAGAGATCTCGTATTACGGGGAATTGCTTCAAAAAAGCCGAACTCTCAAAAAATAACCGACGCAATGACAGAGCGGGTTATCAGTGCAGAAGAAGACGCCTCTGTGGAGGAGGTTCTCCATTTGATGGCTGAACATCAGCTCAGAAGAATTCCCGTCACAAGGGATAAAAAACTGGTCGGCATTGTTACGCTCGGCGATCTTTCGTTGGCCGAGCAATCAAATGAGCAAGCGGGCCGGGCGCTGTCTGACATTTCTGAAGACGGAGGTCCGGAGGGGTTTATCCATTAAACATAAATCACGGACGATGCAAATAGGCTGTACTGTATAAGAGTAAACAATAACAGAACGGTTTGATGATATGGGGGTGAGAGGTTGAAAAATATCGCAAGGGCTCTCGTTATCCTTTTGCTTATTTACGGAGCGTATGTTCTGTTTATACAATATGGATCGGCTCCTCAGAAAAAGACCAATCAGGAGGAGCCTCAGGTTTCCAATGAAGAAGAGAGCGGAAAACGGCTGAAAATGCCGTCATCCGGACTGCTTTCTCTCATGGGGAAATCTGCCGCCGATGTGAAAAAGAAACTTGGGGAACCGTCTCGGAAAGATCCTTCTGCCTACGATTACGAGTGGTGGGTGTACAACCAGGGGAAAGACCAATACGTACAAGTCGGTATTTTGAATGATAAAGCCGTGACTTTATACGCTTCGGGAAGCGGCATCAACGCAAAACCGTTTAAGATCGGCGAATCGACGGGCGAAGTTTTTAAAACGACGCAGGTTTCTCCTTTTGTCAATGTGACTGACAAGGGAAACACGTATCGGTTTGAGTTTTCCGAAGAAGATATCAATACCCGTCCCACCGTCAAGATAGGCGGAATGTATGTACAGCTGTACATGGACAAATTTGACGGGAATCTGTCAAGCATCAGGGCTTTTGATGCGGAAACGCTTGTGAAACAAAGGCCGTATGAGGTCATGTACAGAGGAAAGCTGACAGAACCCGAGCCAGTTTCTGATAAAAAATGGAACGACATTGAACGAGCGAGTGAACAGCAGATTCTCGACATTACAAATGTCATCCGCGTGAAACACGGACTGGCAAGGCTGAAATGGGACGAAGGCGCCGCGAAAGTGGCATTCGGCCACAGCAAGGACATGAAGGATAACAAGTATTTCTCTCACGTCTCAAAGAAATACGGGACTCTGAAGGACCGCTTGGAAAAAGGCGATGTGAAATACCGGGAGGCCGGTGAAAATATTGCCTACAACTATGTGGACGGTCCTGCAGCCGTGGAGGGCTGGCTGAACAGCGAAGGCCACAGGAAGGCGCTGTTAAGCCCGGATTATACGCACCTCGGTGTCGGCGTGGACCGGAAGTATTATACGCAAAACTTCATTAAGCCTTGGCAGTAAAAAACCGCAGAGGGGCGCGTCCCCCGCGGTTTTTTTATGTTTTTTCACGAGCGGCGCTCCTGCTGAAAAAATATACCTGCTTTTTTTCGCAATTTAGGCGAACATTAAGGCGCATGAACCGATACATTATAGCAGGCAAAACTTTTCGGAGGGGGTGAGAATTGTGGCGAATCAGCAATCACGGCAATCAATCGATGATTTTAAACAATTCGTAAAAAAGCATCCCAAACTGATCCAAAATGTTCGCAAGGAACAAAGAAGCTGGCAGGAAGTCTATGAAAACTGGGTGCTCCTAGGCGAGGATGATCCGATGTGGGACCCTTTTAAAGACGAGGCCGTTCAGCCTTCTTCCGACGCGGAAACCAAACAGGAACCAGCTGAAAAGAATGATTTCGTTTCAAAAATGGTCACTGCCGTCAAAAAGATGGATATCAACCAAATGAATGAGCAGATCAATAAAATGAGCCAGTCCATTTCATCATTGCAAAGCCTTTTAAGCCAATTTTCGGGGAGCAGCACGAAGCAGCCCCGGCAAGGCTCCGGACAACATCCTTTTTCATTCAGAAAGGATTAAAGAAGGGGATCGTGTATGCGAAAAGAGGTTCAGGAATTCATATCCGCAGATGAGGAACGGAAACGGTTTATACGGCAGCGTCCCGTCTGGTACCGCAGACTTGCGAGAAAACCGGACGATCTCAATTCCTTTCAGCTTGACATGATGAATTTTTATGAAAAGACGATACCGCATCGGGTAAGTCAATTCTCAAACGGGATTCAAATGGCGCAGATGATGATGCAGATGGTACACGCCATGCGTTCGCAGGATTAAAAAGCGTTTAAACGCCGCATTTTCCAATTGGGTGGTTTCATGGTAAACTAGCAACTGGAGGTGCGTATTTATGTATGCAACAATTGAGTCCGTCAAGCTTCAAAGTGAAGCGGAGCAGCTTGCCGGCATGATTCTGCAGTCTGAGACGGCTGAAAATTACCGCGATTGTTACAAGCGTCTCCGTGAAGATGAAGAGGCAGGGCGGATCATTCGTTCTTTTATGAGCGTTAAAGAGCAGTATGAGGATGTGCAGCGCTTTGGCAAATACCATCCTGATTATAGAGAGATTTCCCGCAAAATGAGAGAAATGAAGCGGGAGCTCGATTTAAACGATAAGGTGGCCGAATTTAAAAAAGCGGAGACTGAGCTTCAGTCGCTGCTTGACGAGATCAGCATTGAACTCGGAACGGCCGTCTCGGAGCATGTAAAAGTGCCGACGGGGAATCCTTATTTTGACGGCCTGTCATCCTGCGGCGGCGGCTGCGGTTCCGGCGGCGGCTGCGGATGCAAAGTTTCCTGACGAGACGGCCGTCTCGTCTTTTACATAAAATGAACAGAAAGTCAGGCGGGTGATCATGATGGAAAATAAGCGCCAAGGCATAATCGTATATCTGCATTCCTTAAAACACAGCAAAATGCTGAGAAAATTCGGCAACGTTCATTATGTTTCCAAGCGGCTGAAATACGTTGTGCTGTATTGCGATATGGACCTGATCGAAAAAACAATGGAAAAGATTTCTTCTTATTCTTATGTGAAGAAGGTAGAGCCTTCTTATAAACCTTTTTTAAAGCTGGAATTTGAATCAAAGCTTGATAAAGCGAAAGAGTACGATTATAAAGTCGGCATATAAAAAAATCCCCGCAGATACCTGCGGGGTCCTTCTATTCCTTAACAAGTTAAGGAGAAGGAAAAGGGAGAGGAGAAACCGGAGGAAGAACTTATGGGGAAACGTAAGTCTTCTCCGCGGTTGGCAACAACATCATTCTTTGATGCTGTTACACGTAGTCTTGACAGGAATGTGAATATGTATACACGTTTTTCACGTTCATTGTTTGAAAGAATGCTTTATGATAAGATAGGGATTGTTTTTATACATAACGGCTCAGCCGATGAGAAACATCAAAGTTTTCAGAAAAAGTGGTGTGAATAATGAGAGTAATTTCCGGTTCAAGAAAAGGACGAGCCTTAAAGGCGGTGCCGGGCACATCAACAAGGCCGACGACGGATAAAGTAAAAGAGTCTATTTTTAATATGATCGGCCCGTATTTTGACGGAGGAACGGGGCTGGATTTGTTTGCGGGGAGCGGCGGTCTCGGGATTGAAGCGCTGTCGCGCGGATTTGACCGCTGTATCTTTGTGGACCGTGATTTCAAAGCCATCCAAACGGTAAAAGCAAATATCAAAGCGCTCGATCTGCTGTCTTCAGCGGAAGTATACCGCAATGATGCAGAGCGGGCCCTCTATGCCGCGGCGAAACGGGAAAAAGGTTTTGAAGGGATTTTCTTAGATCCTCCGTATAAGGAACAAAAGCTGAAAGCGCTTATCGAAATGATTGATGAGCAGAACATGCTGAATGAAGACGGTTTTGTCGTAGCCGAGCATGATAAAGCCGTTGTGCTTCCGGAAGCCGTCGGCGCGCTTTCTGTAACAAGAAGGGAAATTTACGGGCTTACAGGAGTGACGATATACCGAAATAGGGGGTAATGATGTGGCAAGTATAGCTGTATGTCCCGGAAGTTTTGATCCCGTCACCTACGGACATCTGGACATTATCAGACGGGGGGCAAACGTGTTTGAGCATGTGTACGTATGCGTGCTCAATAATTCTTCTAAGCAGCCGCTGTTTACAGTCGAGGAACGCTGTGAGCTGTTAAGAGAAGTGACAAAAGACATTCCGAATATTACGGTCGAGACGTCACAGGGACTGTTAATCGACTATGCGAAAAAAAAGCGGGCGAAAGCGATTATCAGAGGGCTCAGAGCCGTTTCTGACTTCGAATATGAGATGCAGGGGACTTCCGTCAACCGCGTGCTTGACGAATCAATAGAAACTTTTTTTATGATGACGAACAATCAGTACTCTTTTTTAAGTTCAAGCATCGTAAAAGAAGTCGCAAAATATAACGGGCCTGTTTCAGAGTTTGTTCCTCCGGAAGTTGAACAGGCGCTGAAGCAGAAATTTAAAGGATGAGAAGCGCTGATCGGCGTCTCATCCTTTTTTTGTCCGTGCTGACAGCCTGTAACAATAAATCAATGCGTATACGGCGAGAGCTGTCAGCGTGATGGCGGGCCCGGTTTCAACAAGTGTATTCCATCCGCTGACGGCAGCAGATCCCGCGTCCTGATCGCGGAAAGGGAGGAATACGGACTGGTAAGGTTCGTCCAATGCAAGGTAAAGCGGCTTCCACAGTAAGAGAATAAAGAGTGCGGCATAAATGCCCTGAAGGATACGCGCCGCGAAAAACGGTTTAAAGCGGATATCTGTTTCCGATAAAATGCCGGCAACCTGGGCCTGTACGGAAAGGCCGCTGAACCCGAGAATAAAACTCACAATCATGGCTTTCGGCAGCAAGGCGGCATCAGCTTCACTGACCAGCTTGCTCCCAAGTGTAATTTCAAACATTCCGCTGATAAGAGGGATGTCCAGATTTGCCGGAAGATGAAAAAGGGAAAGCAGCGCGTTTGTAAATACAGAAAGCACATCCATGACTTGTACGATTGATAATAACCGGCTGAAAACCGAAAACAATATAATAAAACCGCCCACCATCAGCAAGGTTTGTACAGAAGAGGTGACGGCGTCGCCCAAAATTTTTCCGAGCGGCCGCTTTTCCGAAAGCCGCGCCTTGTGGAGGGCCAGAAATGCTTCCTTCAGAGAAGGGAGAGCGATCGTCTTTTTACCGGTATACGCCGCTTCTTCTTTCCGTCCGTATGAACGCATCGTCAGGCCGACGGCGATGTTTCCGAGATAGTGAGCCGATGCCAGCAGAATGCCGAGAGACGCGTTATGAAAAAAGCCGACCGCCACAGCAGCGAATATAAATAACGGATTGGATGAATTGGTAAAAGAGACGAGGCGTTCAGCCTCTACTCTGGAGATTTGTTTATCCTGGCGCAGCCGTGCAGTCAGCTTCGCGCCGGCCGGATTGCCTGAAGCCATGCCCATAGCCAGTACAAATCCGCCGACCCCCGGCACTCTGAAAATGGGACGCATAAAGGGTTCGAGTAAAAGGCCGACAAATTTGACAATGCCGAATCCGATTAAAAGCTCAGATAGAATAAAAAACGGAAGCAATGAAGGAAAAACGACCTCCCACCACATGGAAAGACCGGTTTTGGAGGCTTCGAATGAGGCCTGAGGGTGTGAAATAACCGTCGCTGTCAAAAAAATGAAAAACAATGAAATCAAAAATGTATGAAACTTAGACAAATTCATTCTTACCTCCCCGATGCTAAAATTGCACACTGACATTTATATCATGATAAAATATAGAACAGACCTTAAAGGCGGCCGGGCAAGTACCTATTTGTCATCCTGTACTAATATACGAGCATAGGGGTTCAATTTAGACCATAGAATTCATGTATAGGATGTCTATTAGGGGGTTCGTCGCGTTGGCCAAACCTACAATCGGGTTAGCGTTAGGTTCGGGAGGGGCAAGAGGCATCGCTCATCTCGGAGTGTTATCCAGTTTACATAAGCATCAGATTCCAATTGATATGATTGCCGGCAGCAGCATGGGAGCATTAGTCGGAAGCTTTTATGCGGCCGGGCATGACGTGGCTACGATGAAAAAAGTCGCCAAAGCATTTAAGCGGCGGGTGTACGCGGATTATACGATGCCGAGGCTCGGATTTTTAAAAGGAGACCGCATCAGGCAGCTTGTTCATGCCTATACGTACGGCAAGCCAATAGAAGAACTGCGGATCCCGCTCGGCATCGTGGCCTGCGACCTTCAGACCGGCGAAAAACTCGTTTTTACGAAAGGTTCAGTGTCCGAAGCCGTCCGCGCGAGCATCAGCATACCGGGCGTTTTCGTCCCGCAAAAAATGAACGGACGTATGTTAGTCGACGGCGCGGTGGTTGACAGAATCCCGGTTTCCGCCGTAAAAGATATGGGTGCTGATATCGTCATCGCCTCTGACGTATCCCGAGTGAAAAAAACGGAAAAAGCGGCACATATTTTTGATGTAATCATGCAAAGTATGGATATACTGCAAAATGAATTGGTCCGTCACCAGACCATTGCCGCAGACGTCATGATCCGCCCTTCTCTTGAATCATTCAGCTCAAGTTCTTTTGCCAACATTGATCATATGATCACAGCGGGCGAAGAAGCCGCAGACCGGATGATCGGCCGGATTAAACAAGAAATAGAGAACTGGGAGGGCTAACTCATATGAAAGCAAAACATTTTCGCTGGGTGTTTATCATCCTGATCTTATTAATTGCTGTTACATTTATTAAGCTTCCGTATTACATTACACAGCCGGGAGAAGCATCAGAGCTGAGACCGCTGATTAAGGTGGACGGAGGCTATCCTGAAAAAGGAAGCCTTTCCTTGATGACTGTCAAAGTAGGCCCCGCCAATCCGTATACATATCTTTGGGCGAAAGTGCATCCTTACGATGAAATCGTCCCTGATGAAAGCATAAAAGAAGAGGGCGAATCGGACTCGGATTATATGAAGCGCCAGCTGCAAATGATGAAAAGCTCCCAAGAAAACGCGGTCATTGCCGCTTATCAAAAAGCCGGGAAACAGGTGAAATACTCATTTAACGGGATTTTCGCCAGCTCAGTCGTCTCTGACATGCCGGCAAAAGGAAAAATAGAGGTCGGTGATAAAATCATCAGCGCGGATGGGAAAACATACGAATCCGCTGAAAAGCTGATTGATTATATCAGCAGCAAAAAAGCGGGGGAGAAAGTAACGTTTCACATTGAACGGGACACGAAAGAAAAGACCGTTGACATTGTGCTGAAATCATTCCCGGAAGACCCGAAAAGAGCGGGAAT
This sequence comes from Bacillus sp. YH3-2-B2, assembly GCF_053663335.1. Taxonomy (NCBI): domain Bacteria; kingdom Bacillati; phylum Bacillota; class Bacilli; order Caryophanales; family Bacillaceae; genus Bacillus; species Bacillus sp. YH3-2-B2. Next base: position 625,068 of record NZ_JBSJQE010000001.1, read on the forward strand.
CGGCGTCGCGTTATATACGGATCGGAACGTGAAAGTAAAGCCGGATCTTCATTTCAGCATTGAAAACATCGGCGGGCCTTCTGCGGGTCTCATGATGTCTTTAGAAATTTACAATCAGCTGACAAAACCTGACGAAACAAAAGGCTATAATATAGCCGGAACGGGAACAATCGACGTGGACGGCAAGGTCGGACCGATCGGCGGAATCGATCAGAAAGTCGTCGCCGCAGACAAAGCGGGAAAAGATATTTTCTTTGCGCCGAATCAAAACGGAGCTGAAAATTCTGATTACAAAAATGCGGTAAAAACGGCGAAAGCAATCAAGTCCGATATGAAGATCGTCCCTGTCGACACCATGCAGGACGCACTTGACTATTTGGATCAGCTGAAAGTAAAAAGCACCTGATACAGGCAGGTGCTTTTTTTACGCATTCAAAAAACGCTTTTCGTCTTCATCATAGCGGATCGGCGCTTGTGAAAATTCCTGTTTCTCAAACAATGTGCGTTCAGGTTCTTTTATCGGCAGGCTGTAAACTCGTCCCGCCAGTATGTCCAGATCCAGAGCGGGATGAGAGAAAGAAGAGAGCTTGCTGACGAGAGGTGCGGTAAGCTCTTTTTTCTTTGCCGACAGGTACGCCTGTCCTTTTTTCGTCATTCCGAGAAGACGGATATAAGGAGCGCTTGAAGGCTGTAAAAGCCGATGCATGTCTTCCTTTTTCGTCCGTGTCAGAATGTGCGTGTTCATCCGCTGCAGCCTCGTCCACGTGTATCGTTTTGTTTTCAATCGTTCCATCATTTCGCGATAGGATCGGGCTTGTCTGATGGTGCGCAAAATTCTGTGCTCAAGGCCTTCTTCCACTTCGTAGATTCGGCTCAATTCTTCAGCGGACAGAGTGCTGAGGCTGTATTTTACATATGAAAAATAGTCTTCCGTGTTGTGCCATATCCCGTATGAATTTCTGTAAGCCTCCAGCTCACGCGCAGACGCTTCCGGGAGAAAGCTCCTTGCGGCCGCCGTTCCTTTTTCTATCAGCGCTTTCCGGATGCTTGTTGCGCTGGCTATCCGGCTGTTATCTCCGGGAAGCTCGTCGTCATGATACTGGGAAGCGATTCTGGCTGTCGTATAAGGCTTCATAGCGGAACCGAAGGCGTGTATCGCTCTAACGTAGTGAAAACCGAGAATATTGTTCGGCTTGGACAAATCGAGCATGTCCCGCCCTTTGAATATGTGTGAAAAAGCTTTTGAGGCGGCGGCCGGATAGCTGAGACCCTTTTTCAGCTCCTCTTTCAGAATCAGGCTGCAGTCGTCTTCTTTTCGGCTGAACGCTTCAGACGCTTCAATAAAGGGTTCGATCCGCCCGTTTTCGCTGCCGAAAAACAAGCTGCTGCATCCTAAATGATGAAGAAGCGAAACGCTGCCGCGCGCGAATAATTCCGCTTTTTGTACGGCATATATATAAGGGAGCTCAATGACGATATCCACGCCGTTTTCCAGCGCCATTTTTGTCCGGGCCCACTTTGAGACGGCGGCCGGTTCTCCGCGCTGCAAAAAAGGGCCGCTCATCACCGCCGCCGCAACGCTGCTGTCCGTTTTGATTTTTGCTTGTTCCGCATGATAGCGGTGTCCGTTATGAAAGGGATTATATTCAACAACCAGGCCGACTGCTTTCATATTTGTCCCGCCTTTCTTGCTATGTTTTGCTTCGTGTGGTACATTTGCAAATGAAGTGCATATTTTAGTCCGCTTCGTTTAGTGTATGCATAGCCTATCCGGCTGTCAACGATTGCATGACGGCGGCATTATGCTGTAAAGAAAAAATATTGACAAAAACATTCTGAAAAGCTATAATCATGTTTGTTGCTTTCCTGAGGTGATACAAATGAAATGGACGATTTATCAGCTTCATCAAATGGCGAAAAAGAGCTTTGAATTTGATGAAACAGTTGAGTTAAATGAGCTGACAAAATTGAATTCTGACATCCGCCGCATTTCTCCCGTCCGGGTGAAGGGCCGCGCGGAGATTGAATCCAAGCAAGTTTCGTTTGACTTTACGATTTCAGGCGAAATGGTTTTGCCGTGCTCAAGAACTTTAGTTGATGTGCCGTATCCATTTACAATCGCGACAAAAGAACTGTTTAGATTTCATAAGTCGGATGATATAGAAGATGAGGACGTTCATATTGCTGAAGACGATATCGTTGACTTAACTCCGATCGTAAAAGAAGAGATTCTTTTAGAAATTCCTATGCAAGTCTTTTGTGAAACTGAACAAAAAGAAGGAGCCGCTCCCCAAGTGGGGAAGGATTGGCAAGTGATTTCTGAGGAAGACAAGAAAAATCAAATCGACCCCAGACTTGCGGATCTGAAAAAGCTCTTAACACAAGATGATGAATCTTAACTCTTTAAGGAGGTGGGAATAATGGCTGTACCTTTTAGAAGAACTTCTAAAATGAAAAAAAGATTGCGCCGTACACATTTCAAACTAAATGTACCTGGTATGACAGAATGCCCGTCATGCGGAGAGATGAAATTGTCTCACCGTGTATGTAAAGCATGCGGATCATACAACGGCAAAGACATAAATGTTAAAAGCAATTAATGTATGAAGAAAAGCGCGGGAATCTCGGTTCCTGCGCTTTTCTTTTTTTGCCCCTCCGGCCTGCTTCCGCCGAAAAAATTGTGAGCGCCAGTAGTCTATCTAATCTATCAGCGGCATATGTATGAGGTAAATGAGCAAATATGGAGGGAGATACGATTGACGATAACGAGACAAGACGCGTGGACGCAAGATGAAGATTTGCTGCTGGCCGAAGTGGTGCTCAGGCATATTCGGGAAGGCGGGACCCAGCTTTCCGCTTTTGAAGAAGTCGGCAGAGCGCTGACGAGAACGGCTGCCGCCTGCGGGTTCAGATGGAATTCTTATGTCAGAAAACAATATCAGTCAGGGATAGAACTGGCGAAAAAACAGCGGAAGGAATTAAGAAAGCAGATCGGGGTGCATTCCGCCAATCTGCCGGGAACCGTCAAACAGCCTCCGATCCGCAGGGCGGAAGGAGAAAAAGAGCTGTCCATTGATGATGTCATTTTGTTTCTTCAGCAATTTAAAGAGTCGCCGGCCGCAGCGGATGTTCGTCATGAAAAAGAAAAACTCACAGAACAGCTGACCGCGCTGCAAAAAGAAGTCGAGGATCTGCGTGAGGAAAATGAAAGCTTGAGAAACAAGCTGGAGATGACGGAAGAAGATTATAAAGCGTTAATTGACATTATGGACAGAGCGAGAAGGATGGTCAATTCAAAAGAAGACGACAGGAAATCGGCGCAGAGCCTGTAAAATGAACCGGCCTGAGGGCGGCGGCCCGGCCGGTTTTTTATTATGCCGTTTCTCCGGATGTCATTTCACCGTCCATATCGGGATGCCAGATGTAAGGATTTTCTCCTTTATCACGCGCCATATCATATTTAACGGGCTCAAAATTCATCTTATCCCAGAATTCTGCTGATTTCATGCGTGAATTTGTCCTGATCGGCATTCTGAAGGATTTTGCAAAATCAACAAGCGCTTTTCCGTATCCGTTGTTTTGATAGCCCGGAAGAACCTCAAGCTTCCAAAGTTCCAAAAAGTCCTGACGCTGATCAAAATACGGATTCGCGCCTCCGTTTACCTGATATAAACTCATTCTCGCCACTAGTTTATCCCCGAAGTAAATCCCGTAAAAAGGCGAGGTGCTGTCATTTTCAATGATATTATCCTGAAGATCTTCAAGCATCGACAGCTCCTGCATCCCGTATTCCTTAAACCTTTTAAATTCTTCGAGTGTCTTAAAGTTGATGAGCAGGCGCTCTATTTTCAACACAAACTCCCCCTTTGTTGTGTTCTACCATTATTGTAAACGCTTTAATTGAAAATTCCAACTATAATATGCTTGCCTGTCTTTTTGCTCAAAACGAAATTGAAGTAATTTGCGGCGGCTTCTGCTATGATAATATGGAAAAATGCAGATATAGGGTGTGACAGTGTGAAAATCGGAATTATCGGCGGCGGAGCGGTAGGCCTTTTATGTGCTTACTACTTATCGTCCCGCCATCAGGTAACGGTCATTACGCGGCGGACGGAGCAAGCTGATGCGATTAACTCAGGCGGTATACGGCTTTTGAAAGACGGAATAGAATGTACGGCGGCATGCAGAGCGCAAACAGGCATCACTTCCGGATTCGACCTCTTAATCTCAGCCGTTAAACAGCACCAGCTCAGTGCTGTGCTGCGGGATCTTGAGACGGTAAAAGGGACGAATGTGCTGTTTTTGCAAAACGGCATGGGACACATACACGACATTAGAGATTGGCATACGGATCATTCGCTTTATGCCGGCACAGTTGAGCACGGAGCAAAAAAGATATCGGATCATGCCGTTGAACATACGGGAGCGGGAGCCGTAAGATGGAGTGTATTCAGCGCATCCCGGCCGGAAACGCTCAAAAGCATCTTTTCCGGCATGCACCGGGATTTTCCCGTATATGATGAAAACGACTGGTATCGGCTTTTAACGGGAAAACTGATCATCAATGTATGCATCAACCCGTTAACTGCATTGCTGCGCGTGAAAAACGGAGAGCTGTTAAGAAATGACGCTTACAAAAAATATATGAGAAACGTGTTTGAAGAAGCGGAGACAATACTTGGCCTCGCCGATAGAGAAAAAGCGTGGAACAAGGTTTGCGAAGTTTGCAGACTGACGGAAAAAAATCATTCTTCCATGCTCGTCGATATCATGGCAGGCAGGCGGACAGAGGCCGATGCGATTATCGGCTATCTTGTAAAAGAAGCGGAAAGCCGCGGATTGCCGGCCGTTCATCTCACGTTTTTACACCGCAGCATAAAAGCGTTAGAAAGAAATTGAAACAAAGTCTTTTGAGGTTTTCCGGTAACATGCTATACTCATTTCGGAAACCTAACTATTTATTGGAGAAAGGAAGTTCCAGACAGATGCAGCTAACTGAACTTTCCATCAAAAGTCAAAATAAGTTTGTGCAGCACTATATAGATGGAGAAAACATGTCTTCATTTTTTGATTATGATATTCATTCAGAGGACGTATGGCAAAAGCGGCTTCATGACCTCTCTTCGCGGCCGTTTGCCAGAGAGGAATTAGCGGATTATTTATCCTCCTATCACGAAAAATTTCATTCCGACGCCATGCAGGCCTCCATCGAAAAACTGAGAGATCCAAAAAGCGCAGCGGTTGTAGGCGGCCAGCAGGCCGGTCTTTTAACAGGGCCTCTTTACACCATACATAAAATTATCTCCATTATCGTACTTGCCAGACAGCAGGAAGAGGCGCTGCAGATTCCTGTCGCTCCGATCTTCTGGGTGGCCGGTGAAGATCACGATCTGGAAGAAATTAATTATGTGCATACGTCAACAGAGAATAAAGGTCCGGTGAAGCGGAAACTGCCGCAGTCGTACTGGAAAAAAACATCGGCGGCTAAAACCGAGCTTGATCAGGAAAAATGCGCGGCTTGGATTGATGAAGTGTTCGCTGCTTTTGAGGAAACGGATCACACAAACACACTCCTTCAAAACGTGAAGCGATGTTTACGCTCATCAGAGACGTTCACGGACTTTTTTGAGCTGTTGATCGCCGACTTGTTTCAAGAAGAAGGCCTTATTCTGATGAATTCGGGAGATCCGGGGATTAAAAAGCTGGAAACGGGTATGTTTCAGCAGATTTTAAAACACAATCACGAGCTTGCCAAAGCCGTGTCAGACCAGCAGCGTCTTATGCGGGAAGCCGGTTATCACCCGATTATTGAATCGGACAAAGATCAGGCCAATCTGTTTTACGAACACGAGGGAGAGCGTTTCTTAATTGAAAAAGAAAACGGCGTTTTTGTCATTAAGGAGCTTGACCTGAAGTGGACGAACGACGAGCTTCATACCCATATGGAAGAAAAACCGGAATGTTTCAGCAATAACGTTGTGACAAGGCCGCTTATGCAGGAGTTTCTCATCCCGACTCTGGCGTTTATCGCGGGACCGGGGGAGATCAATTATTGGGGTGAGCTGAAGCAGGCTTTCTCATTAATGGGCTTTCGCATGACTCCGGTAGTGCCGAGACTGAACATTACGATTCTTGAGCGCCATATTGAAAAGAAGCTTTCAGAACGGAATATCCCGCTTCAGGAAGCGATCGAACACGGCACCGGACACCTGAAAGACACTTATTTTGAAGAGCAGATTCCGGAAGAGTTTTCTTCTGTAATGGAACAGGCGAAGTCGCAGATTGAAGCCGTCCATAAACGTGCAAGGAACGAAGCGCTGAAGGTCGATTCAAGCCTTGAGCCGCTCTTACAGAAGAATGCCGCCTTCATTCAGGATCAGCTCTTGTTTTTAGAACGGACGGTAACGAAAAGAATTGAAGCAAAAGAAGGTTTTGTGCTGCGTGACTATGAAAGAATCCAAAACAGCATCAGACCGCTCGGCGCTCCGCAGGAACGGATTTGGAATGTAATGTATTATTTGAACCGTTACGGTCCAAAATTCTTCACAACCTTCAAACATCTGCCATTTTCTTTTCAAAACCAACATCAGATTGTCAAACTTTGAAATAAAGTTTTAAAGAACCCTGAATAGTTCAGGGTTTTTTTTTATGTGTAAACAGTGTAAAATGAGGTTGTGGAGAGAAGTGGCGGATAGTGGTGAGTTTAGGGGAGAAAGTGGGGGTCCTTATCATGTTTATGGGTGAATACCAGCATACAATTGATGCAAAGGGCCGCATGATCGTACCCGCAAAATTCAGAGAAGGCCTCGGTGAGCAGTTTGTGCTGACAAGAGGACTTGACCAATGCCTTTTCGGCTATCCGATGAATGAATGGAAGCTGATTGAAGAAAAGCTGAAGGCTCTGCCGCTCACCAAAAAAGACGCCCGCGCATTTACCCGATTCTTTTTTTCCGGTGCGACCGAATGCGAACTGGACAAGCAGGGAAGGGTTAATATTGCGTCATCTCTTCTGAATTACGCAAAACTGGAAAAAGAATGTGTTGTCATCGGGGTTTCCAATCGAATTGAATTGTGGAGTAAGGTAATATGGGAACAATACACAGAAGAGCAAGAAGATTCATTCGCTGAAATTGCTGAAAACATGATTGGATTTGATATATAATGGATCTTCGTGCATCACAACAACAACTGACAATTCAATTCATTCCTGATAAAGGTGGGACCGACACAAATGTTTCAGCATAAGACAGTACTTCTTCGTGAAACCGTCGACGGTTTAAATATCAAACCGGACGGAACCTATGTGGACTGCACCCTTGGCGGCGCCGGGCACAGTACATATTTATTGCAGCAATTATCGGAAAAAGGACGCTTGATCGCCTTTGACCAAGATGACACGGCACTTGAAAACGCAAAGAAAACATTGTCCGAATACAAAGGACAGCTCATTCTGGTAAAAAGCAACTTTCGTTATTTAAAAGAGTGTTTACATGAACACGGCATTACGAGTGTCGACGGAATTTTATTTGATTTAGGAGTATCCTCTCCGCAGCTTGATACACCGGAACGGGGATTCAGTTATCATCATGACGCACCGCTGGACATGAGGATGGACCAGTCGGCCGCTCTTACGGCGAAAGAAGTCGTAAATGAATGGCGGTATGAGGACCTTGTGAGGATTTTCTTTAAATACGGAGAAGAAAAATTCAGCAAGCAGATCGCCCGGAAAATTGAAGAGGCAAGAGAAAAATCGCCTATTCAAACAACCGGCCAACTGGTCGATCTAATAAAGGACGCGATACCGGCTCCGGCAAGAAGAAGCGGAGGTCATCCGGCCAAACGTGTATTCCAAGCCATTCGAATCGCCGTAAACGACGAGCTTCAAGTATTTGAAGAGGCCCTCTTGCAAGCGATAGAGGTGCTGAAGCCGGGCGGAAGGGTGTCTGTGATCACTTTTCACTCGCTGGAAGACAGAATGTGCAAGACGACATTCAAGGAAAAATCATCACTTCCCGAACTGCCTCCGGGTCTTCCCGTGATACCGGAAGAATTTGAACCGGAATTAAAACTGATTACGAGAAAGCCCATTACGGCATCAAAAGAGGAGCTTGAAGAAAATAACCGCGCCCGGTCAGCGAAGCTCCGCATTGCGGAGAAACGAAAATAACGGGCAGCAAATGACAACATTAAAGGAGGTCATCAGCCTATGAGCAACTTAGCTTACCAGCAGGAAAAACAACAACGGCCAGTGATAAGTCCCGAAAAAAAGGTGATTGTCAAAAAGAGGGCTTCCATTACACTCGGGGAAAAGGTGCTGCTCGTCCTGTTTGCCATTGCCGTTCTCTCCACATCAATGTTTATCGTATCAAAGGCATACGCAGCGTACCAATCCAATATTGAGGTGCAAAAACTGGAGGAGAAAGTATCTGAGAAGAATAAGCAGATCGGTGATCTCGAAAAGACGGCGGCTGACTTAAGCCAGCCGCAGCGCCTGATGGATATCGCTAAAAAGCACGGTTTGAATCTGAAAGATAAAAAAGTGAAAAACATACAGGAATGATAACCCATGCCGAAAAAAAATAAGTTTATGAACAGAGGAGCAGCGATACTCAGTATTTGTTTCGCTCTCTTTTTCTTTGTCATTCTCGGGAGAATGGCGTACATTCAATTAACCGGTAAAGCAAACGGTGTAGAACTTGCAACAAAAGCGACCGAGCAGCACGAAAAAAAGCGGACGATAGAAGCGAGCCGCGGCTCTATTCTTGACCGGAAGGGCAAAGTGCTTGCAGAGGACACGGCGACATATAAGCTCATTGCCGTGCTTGATAAAAAAATGACGAGTGATCCGAAGCATCCTCAGCATGTCAAAGACAAAGAGAAAACGGCGGGAAAACTGGCGACCGTTATCAATCTTGATAAAAGCGAGATTCTGGACATCTTAAACAGGAATGGCGCGAAGCAGGTGGAATTCGGTTCAGCCGGCCGCGATATCTCTTATGCGAAAAAACAAAAGATCGAAAAAATGGATCTTCCGGGTATTTCTTTCTTAAGAGATACGAAGCGCTACTATCCGAACGGTATATTTTTGTCAAATGTTCTCGGCTATGCCGATGTGAATGAAAAAACAAACGAGATACAAGGCTCTTTAGGGCTTGAAAAAATACTGAATAACTATCTGACGGAACGTGACGGGTCCGTCACTTACGAAAGTGATAAATCCGGCTGGAAACTTCCGAACAGCAAGGAAAAAATCACCGCACCTAAAAACGGTGACAATGTATATTTAACCATTGATCAGAAAATTCAAACCTTTCTAGAAGACAGCATGACGAAAGTAGCGGAAAAATATAAACCGAAAAAAATTATGGCGGCTGTCGTAGAACCGAAAACAGGCAAAGTGCTTGCGATGGGGCAGCGTCCGAGTTTTGACCCGAATATCAGAAACGTCACCAATTATTACAACGACTTAGTGTCGTACGCGTATGAACCGGGTTCAACGATGAAGATCTTTACGCTTGCCGCGGCGATTCAGGAAAATGTGTTTTCCGCAAACGAGAAATATAAATCAGGAACATATAAAGTGGGAGGCAAACCTGTTAAAGATTGGAACGATGGCGCCGGATGGGGTATGACAAGCTTCCATGACGGCCTCATGAGGTCATCGAATGTTGCTTTCGCCAAACTGGCCAACGAAAAACTGGGGTTTGACCGGTTTAATGAGTACCTGCACAAATTCGGGCTCTATCAAAAAACAGGGATTGATCTGCCCGGTGAAGTATCAAGTAAAATTAACTACAAATATGATTTTGACAAAGCGTCTACGGCTTACGGCCAAGCATCGGCGATAACACCGATCCAGCAGCTTCAGGCCGTCACGGCGATTGCTAATAACGGCAAAATGATGAAACCTTACGTCATTGATCATATTGTCGACCCCGATACGAAAAAAGTCGTCAAGCAGACAAAACCAGAGCAAGTAGGCACGCCGATTTCAGCCGATACGGCGAAAAAAGTCCGGAACCTGCTCGGAGAAGTCGTGACATCAGACATCGGAACGGGGAAACCTTATAAAATTGAAGGTTTTGACGTCGCGGGTAAAACGGGAACCGCACAAATCGCCGGGACGGGCGGATATTTAAGGGGAACGAGCAACTATGTGTTTTCATTCATGGGCATGGCGCCGAAAAATGATCCTAAGCTCGTCATCTATGTAGCCGTGCAGCAGCCGCAGTTAAAAGCGGGTCAAAGCAGCTCTGATCCTGTCGCGGAAATCTTTAACCCGACGATGAAAAACAGCCTCCACTACATGAATATCGAACCGACGGAAAAAACAGATTCCGGTCAGGAAGAAACGAAAAGCCAAAAGATGCCTGACCTGACAGATAAAACGGTCACGGGCGCTGAGAAGGAAGCGAAAAATGAACACCTCACACCGATTGTCATCGGCAGCGATGTTGCCGTAAAAGAGCAGTATCCGACAGCCGGAGAAGATGTGATCACCAATCAGAAAATCTTCTTGAAAACAGACGGAAAGATGACGATGCCGGATATGTCCGGATGGTCGAGACGGGAAGTGCTTCAATTCAGCAAAGTATCAGGCATTCACATCGATGTGAGCGGTGAAGGTTACGCTTCAAGCCAAAGTGTGAAAAAAGGCAAAGAACTGAAAGAAAATACCGTGATTAAGGTGAAATTTAAAAATCCTGATTAACGGGACAGAGAAGTCCGCGGATGCCCGCGGGCTTCTTTTTTATGCGCGGCCGTTCTATGTGTCCAAGCTGAGGCATAAATTGAAACAAGCCTAAATAAGGAGTGGACGGTCCCTTGCGCGTTTCAAATGTAACGGTTCGAAAACGTTTATTACTGGTTTTGCTTTTTGGCGTAATCATTTTTTTGATCATTGACAGCAGATTAGGCTATGTCCAATTTGTGATGGGGGAAAAGCTGACTTCTTTGGCTAAGGATTCCTGGAGCCGGAATTTGCCGTTTGAGCCTGAGCGGGGAGAGATCCTTGACCGAAACGGCGTGAAGCTGGCTACGAATAAAAGCGCGCCGACCGTCTTTGTCGTACCGCGCCAGATTCAAAATCCCATAAAAACGGGCAAGCTTCTCGCGTCAGTTTTAAATATGTCGGAAGAGAAGGTCTACAAACACATTACTAAGAAAACCTCCATCGAAAAAATCTCACCCGAGGGGCGGAAAATTTCCAATAAAAAAGCGAAAGAAATCAAAGCGCTTGACTTAAAAGGGGTTTATGTGGCTGAAGACAGCATCCGCCATTATCCGTACGGAAGCTTTTTGTCCCATGTTCTCGGTTTTGCCGGTATTGATAACCAGGGCCTTCTTGGATTGGAGGCTTATTATGATGATGACTTAAAAGGTGTAAAGGGATCAGTGAAATTTTATACGGATGCCAAGGGGAAGAAAATGCCTGATGAAGCGGATGATTACACCCCTCCGAAAGACGGACTTGATATGAAATTGACGATTGACGCCAAGGTTCAGACGATTATAGAAAGAGAGCTCGACAATGCAGCGGCGAAATATAACCCAGACGGAATGATTGCGGTCGCAATGAATCCGAAAAACGGGGAAGTGCTCGGTATGTCAAGCCGTCCTGATTTTGATCCGGCTGACTATCAATCCGTAGATCCGTCCGTTTACAACCGGAACCTGCCGGTATGGAGCACATATGAACCGGGTTCGACCTTTAAGATTATTACGCTTGCGGCGGCTCTCCAAGAGCAAAAAGTAAACTTGCAAAGAGACCACTTTTATGACAAAGGATTTGCCGAGGTTGACGGCGCCCGCCTCCGATGCTGGAAAAAGGGCGGCCACGGTTCGCAATCTTATCTTGAAGTCGTTCAAAATTCCTGCAACCCTGGGTTTGTACAGCTGGGGGAACGGCTCGGAAAACAAAAGCTGTTTCAATATATTAAGGACTTCGGCTTTGGAAAGAAAACAGGCATTGATCTGCAAGGGGAAGGAACGGGGATCTTATTCCCGCTTGACAGAGTCGGCCCGGTCGAACAGGCGACAACCGCTTTCGGACAAGGGGTTTCCGTCACGCCGATTCAGCAGGTGGCAGCCGTTTCCGCAGCAATAAACGGCGGAACGCTTTATACTCCGTTTATCGCCAAAGAGTGGGTTGATCCCGTTACGAAAAAAACCGTTAAGAAACAATCGCCGATTGCGAAAAGACAAGTTATTTCCCAGGAAACGTCAAAGCAGATCAGATATGCTTTAGAAAGCGTCGTCGCTCAGGGAACGGGGCGGAATGCCTTTGTGGAAGGATATCGCGTCGGCGGAAAAACAGGTACCGCACAAAAGGTCAAAGACGGCAAATATCTCGAAAACAACCATATCGTCTCCTTTATCGGTTTTGCGCCGGCTGATGACCCGAGCCTTGTCGTGTATGTCGCGGTTGATAATCCGAAAGGCACGATTCAATTCGGGGGAACCGTCGCCGCGCCGATTGTCGGAAATATGATGAGAGACAGTCTGCCGGAGCTCGGCGTGAAACCGCGAAAAAATCAAATCGAGAAAAAATATCAATGGAACGACACAAAAACAATAGAGGTTCCGAATGTTGTAGGGATGTCTGTCTCTGATCTTGAGTCGCTGCTTGTCAATTTGAATATTGACTCCTCAGGAAAAGGAAGCAAAATTGTGAAACAATCACCTGCAGCCGGAACGAAAGTAAAAGAAGGCTCAAAGATCCGTGTTTACTTGAGTGAAGAATGAGTCTTTTTGAGGCAGCCGATTGTTTTCGGCTGCCTTTTATCATAAAGAGAAAAAAAGAAGATAACTTTTAAGATTAACTGGATGTATCCTTTTATTTACGCTAAAATATGAACTGTATGTTTAAAAGCCATTCTGACTTTTATAAACGGTTATCATGATAAAAGAATGAATAGAATTTCTGAGAGGTTTGATACAATGAAACTTACAAAGCTGCTTACATATTTAATGGCCGAACCTGTTCAAAATGACTTTCATGACCCTGACATAACTTCAATTGAGATGGACTCCAGGGAAGTGAGAAAAGGGAGTCTTTTTGTGTGTATAAAAGGGTATACGGTAGACGGACATGATTTCGCTCAAAAAGCCGCAGAAAACGGCGCAGCGGCCATCGTTGCCGAGAAAGAGCTTGACGTCGATGTCCCTGTCATTATCGTCCGCCGGTCACAGCGGGCGCTCAGCGTTCTTTCTGACGCGTTTTACGGGCAGCCGACAAAGCAGCTTCAGCTTATCGGCATCACCGGCACAAACGGCAAAACATCAACGACGCACATGGTTGATGAGATTTTCAAAAAAGCGGGAAGACAGACCGGTTTAATCGGAACGATGTACATTAAAATCGGGGATGAGACATTCCCGGTCAAAAATACAACGCCCGAAAGCGTCACACTGCAAAAAACGTTCAAGAAAATGAATGATGAGCATGTTGACACAGCTATTATGGAAGTGTCTTCTCACGCTCTGTCACTCGGCAGGGTTCACGGCTGCGATTATGATATTGCCGTATTCACGAACCTGACGCAGGACCATTTAGACTATCACAAGACGATGGAAGACTACAGACAGGCTAAAAGCCTCCTGTTTTCCCAGCTGGGCGGCTCCTTTAACCATGAAAAGCCAAAGCGGGCAGTTTTAAACGCAGATGACAAAGCCAGTGCTTACTTTGAAAAAGTGACGGCGGCGCACATCCTTACATACGGAATCGAGAACGATGCCGATGTCATGGCGAAACAAATCGAGATCTCTGCGCAAGGCACAAGTTTTGAACTCGTTACGCCAAAAGGAACAAAGCAGATCACGGTTTCACTCGTCGGCCGCTTCAACGTGTATAACGTACTGTCTGCAGCGGCGACAGCGATCGCAGCGGGTCTGCCGTTTGATACGATCACAAGCGCTCTTGAAGAGCTGCAAGGTGTCAGAGGCCGGTTTGAACTGGTGAATCATAATCAGCCGTTTCCTGTGATCGTCGATTACGCGCACACGCCTGACAGTCTGGAAAACGTTCTGAATACATGCAAAGACATGACAGAGGGCAAGCTTTTCGTCGTCGTCGGCTGCGGCGGAGACCGGGATAAAACGAAACGCCCGAAAATGGCGGAAATTGCGGTGCGGATTGCCGACGAACCGATTTTCACTTCAGATAACCCGAGAAGCGAAGACCCGCTGGCCATATTAAGAGATATGGAAAGAGGGGTAGAAGGCACCTACTATCACAGTATCGCAAACCGCGAGCAGGCTATCTTTTTTGCCATTGCCAACGCGAAAAAGGGAGATGTGGTTCTGATTGCCGGGAAAGGGCATGAAACCTATCAGCAGATCGGCAATGAAACATTCGACTTTGATGACGCCGAAGTAGCGGGAAGAGCTATTGTTGAGCTGAATAAAAAGTAAAACAGGAAAGAGTGTTAGAATGAGGGAAATGAAAAGAATTACGGGGACACAATGTGAATATGATAAATACGTATGTCGTTTGAACGAAACGGGAGGAGAAAAGAGCAATGCTTGAGCAAGTGATTTTATTTACAATAATAATGGGATTTTTAATCAGTGTTCTGATATCTCCGATTCTTATCCCGTTTTTAAGACGTTTAAAATTCGGCCAAAGTATCAGGGAAGAGGGGCCGAAATCACATATGAAAAAATCAGGGACGCCGACGATGGGCGGGGTCATGATTATCGTATCCATCGCCATTACGGCGATTGTCATGACGCAGAAATTTTCGCATCTGAGCGCGGAAATGTTTCTTCTGCTGTTTGTTACGATCGGATACGGCCTGCTGGGCTTTCTGGATGACTATATTAAAGTAGTAATGAAACGGAATCTCGGATTGACGTCGAAGCAGAAATTGATCGGCCAGATCATTATTGCCATTGTATTTTACGGAGTATATCATTATTGCCATTTTTCAACCGGCATCAGGGTGCCGGGCACACATCTGTCAATCGATCTCGGCTGGGGATACTTTATCCTCGTTCTCTTTATGCTTGTCGGAGGTTCAAATGCCGTCAACCTGACAGACGGTCTGGACGGTCTCTTGTCCGGTACCGCGGCTATCGCATTCGGCGCTTTCGCCATCCTTGCGTGGAACCAGTCACAATATGACGTTGCGATTTTCTCGGTTGCCGTTGTCGGCGCCGTTCTCGGTTTTCTTGTATTCAACGCCCATCCCGCCAAAGTATTTATGGGGGATACCGGTTCGCTTGCGCTCGGAGGAGCGATCGTGACCGTTGCCATTCTGACGAAGCTTGAAATTCTGCTCGTCATTATCGGCGGAGTTTTTGTTATTGAGACCTTATCTGTTATCTTACAAGTCATCAGCTTTAAAACGACAGGAAAACGAATCTTTAAGATGAGTCCGCTTCACCACCATTACGAATTGGTCGGATGGTCTGAATGGAGAGTTGTCGTCACATTCTGGACTGCGGGACTGCTGCTTGCCGTTTTAGGAATTTACATCGAGGTGTGGTTATAAGTGGAAAACGAACTTTTTTTGCAAAAACAAAACTTTCTGGTCCTCGGACTGGCGAAAAGCGGATATGCGGCTGCGTCGATTCTTCATGAAAAAGGCATTAACGTCGTCGTGAATGATCAAAAAGCCTTTGAAGAGAACGAACCTGCCAAAAGGCTTTCAGAAAGAGGAATCGAGGTCATCTGCGGTGAGCATCCGACGTCACTTTTTGATCAGCATCACATTACCATTCTGATCAAAAACCCCGGAATCCCGTATGAAAATATCATGGTGGAGGAAGCGCAAAGAAGAGGCATCCCGGTCTGGACGGAAATCGAGCTTGCGTATTATATCACCAATGCAAAATTCATCGGCATTACAGGTTCAAACGGGAAAACAACAACGACGACCCTGATTTATGAAATGCTGAAAGCTGACTCGATAAAGGCGCTGATCGCAGGGAATATCGGCACTGTCGCCAGTGAAGTGGCTTATCATGCTGACGGTGATGAATGGATCGTCACAGAGCTTTCTTCGTTCCAGCTTATGGGGACTCATGCGTTCAGACCTGAAATCGGCCTGATTTTAAATGTGTTCGACGCTCATTTGGATTACCATCACAGCCGTGAAAACTATGAAAAAGCCAAGCAGAACGTGTATCTTCATCAGCTTGAGAGTGATACGGCCATCGTGAATCAAAGCGATGAAACAGTCGTGCGGCTTGCCGAAAGCGGAAAAGCCGGCACCGTTCCGTTTTCAGTTCATCAGGAACTGTCAAGCGGCGCATTTATTAAAGACGGAATGCTGATGTTCGGCGATGAAGCGATTCTGCCTGTTGATGACATCGTGCTGCCGGGCGCGCACAATTTAGAAAATATATTGGCCGCTGTAGCCGCGGCAAAAACGGCGGGCGCGTCTAATAAAGCGATTCAGAAGGTGCTGACAAGCTTTACCGGTGTCAAACACCGTCTGCAGTATGTAACAGCGATCCGGAATCGTAAATTTTATAATGACAGCAAAGCGACGAATATTTTGGCCACAAGCAAAGCGCTCTCCGCGTTCAAAGCACCGGTTATTCTGCTTGCAGGCGGACTGGACCGCGGCAACGGTTTTGACGATCTGAAACCGTATATGGACAATGTCAAAGCGGTCCTGACGTTCGGACAGACAGCGCCGAAGATAGAAAAACTGGGCAATGAGCTGGGAATACAACATGTCAAACGTGTCGATAATGTTGAACAAGCAGTATCTGCGGCGTTTGCGCTCTCAAATGAAGGAGACGTCATCCTCTTGTCACCCGCGTGTGCAAGCTGGGATCAGTTCAAAACATTTGAAGAACGCGGTGACATGTTTATAGATGCCGTGCATATGCTTAAGTAAGGGCTTGTCTCTGTTCATCGGCAGCCCTAAATGACTTATGCTTGGGGTGTCGATTGCTTTGACTACTAAAAAAACAGCGCCTGATTTGTTATTAGTTATTATTACGTTATTGCTTTTAACAATAGGATTAATTATGGTCTACAGTGCAAGTGCGGTATGGGCGGATTATAAATTTGACGACTCGTTTTTCTTCGCAAAACGGCAGCTGCTGTTTGCGGGGATCGGCGTCATTGCCATGTTTTTCATTATGAATGTGGATTATTGGACATGGCGCACATGGTCGAAGCTGCTTCTGATCATTTGTTTTTTTCTGCTTGTGCTTGTGCTGATTCCGGGAGTCGGAATGGTGCGGAACGGTTCAAGAAGCTGGATCGGAGTGGGAGCGTTCAGCATTCAGCCTTCGGAGTTTATGAAACTCGCGATGATTGCGTTTCTGGCTAAATTTCTTTCTGAAAAACAGAAGAATATTACGTCATTCAGACGCGGATTCGTTCCCGCGCTCGGAATCGTGTTTTCTGCATTTATTATTATTATGTGCCAGCCGGACCTGGGAACGGGGACGGTAATGGTGGGTACGTGCATCGTGATGATTTTTGTATCCGGTGCGCGAATCGCTCATTTCGCGTTTCTCGGACTCATCGGTTTAAGCGGATTTGCGGCGCTTGTTCTGTCCGCTCCTTATCGGATTAAACGGATTACCTCTTACTTAAACCCGTGGGAGGACCCGCTTGGAAGCGGATTTCAGATCATTCAGTCGCTCTATGCCGTAGGTCCGGGGGGACTGTTCGGGATGGGGCTCGGCCAAAGCCGGCAAAAGTTTTTTTACCTGCCGGAGCCGCAAACCGATTTCATTTTTGCTATTTTATCTGAGGAACTCGGCTTTATCGGCGGTTCGCTCATATTGCTGCTGTTCAGTATTTTATTATGGCGGGGCGTCAGGATTGCCCTCGGCGCGCCGGATTTATACGGAAGCTTTGTCGCCATCGGTATTATTTCTATGATAGCTATTCAAGTCATGATTAATATCGGCGTTGTGACGGGGCTGATCCCGGTAACAGGAATTACGCTGCCGTTTTTAAGCTACGGAGGCTCATCACTGACGCTGATGCTCGCAGCGGTCGGCGTGCTTTTAAATGTCAGCCGGTACTCGAGGTATTGATCTGTATCTTGCCTCATCACTCATGATCTATTCGTTATCTATAAAAAAACAGACAACATCAATAACCCTGTCCTAAAAAACAGGGTTATCGCTATGTGATTAAGGGGGACATACGAATGCGTATTGCAGTAAGCGGAGGCGGAACCGGAGGACATATTTATCCGGCTTTGGCCTTTATTAAAGAAGTTCAGCGCCGGCATCCGGATGTGGAATTTTTGTATATCGGAACAGAGAACGGTCTTGAGAAAAAAATTGTTGAACGGGAAAATATCCCGTTCCGCGCCATTGAAATTACAGGTTTCAAACGAAAACTTTCTTTTGAAAATGTAAAAACCGTCATGCGTTTCTTAAAAGGCGTGAAGAAAAGCAAATCATATTTAAAAGAGTTTAAACCGGATGCCGTTATCGGTACAGGCGGCTATGTATGCGGTCCGGTTGTATACGCGGCCGCAAAAATGGGAATTCCGACGATCATTCATGAGCAAAACAGCCTTCCAGGCATCACAAATAAGTTTCTCTCGAAATATGTTAATAAGGTGGCAATTTGCTTTGAAGAGGCAAAATCACATTTTCCTGCTGAAAAAGTTGTGTTTACGGGAAACCCGAGAGCCTCTGAAGTCGTCTCAATTAAGACAGGCCGCTCATTAACTGAGTTCGGGCTGAAAGATAATCAAAAAACGGTGCTCATTTTCGGCGGAAGCAGAGGCGCGGCTCCCATTAATCGTGCCGTTATAGATATGCAGGAAGAATTGAAAACGAGACCTTACCAAGTGCTTTATATTACCGGGGAAGTGCATTACGAGAAGGTAACGGCTGAGCTGAAAGGCGGAAAAGCCGCTGATAATATGGTGACAAAACCGTTTTTGCACCAAATGCCGGAGTACTTACAATCAATTGATGTCATTGTGGCAAGAGCCGGAGCGACGACGATTGCGGAGATCACCGCTCTCGGCATTCCGAGCGTGCTTATTCCGAGCCCGTATGTGACAGCCAATCACCAGGAAGTCAATGCGAAGGCGCTCAGCCAGCATGACGCTGCAATCGTACTGAAGGAAACCGAGCTCAGCGGAGAAAAACTGATCGCTGCGCTGGACAAAATCGTCATGAATGAAGAAACCTTAAAAGACATGAGTGAGCGAACAAAATCACTCGGTGTTCCGGATGCGGCAGCCAGACTGTACAGTATCATGGAAGACATAAAAAAATAGAGCAAATGGAATGCGGAGGTTTATGATGGAGAACGTAATTCAGGAATTAAGAGACCGCGAAGTCGGCAAAGTGCTGGAACAAGAACCGCTCGCGAACCATACAACGATGAAAATCGGCGGTCCGGCGGACATTTTAATCATCCCCAACCGTGTGGAAGCGGTCAAAGATATTATGGATATTGTGAAGAAACATGATCTGCCATGGACGGTTATCGGCCGCGGTTCAAATCTGCTCGTGCTTGATGAAGGCATAAGAGGAGTTGTCATCAAACTGGGCGCAGGTCTGGATCATTTGGAGATTGACGGTGATCAGGTGACGGTCGGAGGCGGCTATTCGGTCGTCCGGCTTGCGACTTCCATGAGTAAAAAAGGAATGTCCGGTCTCGAATTTGCAGCGGGCATCCCCGGATCAATCGGCGGGGCCGTCTATATGAATGCCGGGGCGCACGGATCTGATATGAGTGAGATTCTTGTGAAAGCCCGTATCTTATTTGAAGACGGCACAATCGAATGGCTGACAAACGAAGAGATGGATTTCAGCTACAGAACGTCTGTTTTGCAGAAAAAACGCCCCGGCGTCTGTCTCGAGGCAGTTCTTCAGCTTGAGCAAAAGGAACGGGAAGCCATTACGGCGCAAATGCAGCAGAACAAAGATTACAGAAAAAATACGCAGCCGTATTCAAGCCCATGCGCCGGAAGCATATTCAGAAATCCGCTGCCGAATCATGCCGGAAACCTCGTTGAAAAAGCGGGATTAAAAGGACATCAGATCGGCGGAGCGAAAGTATCCGAAATGCACGGGAATTTTATCGTCAATGCCGGCGGAGCGACTGCCAAGGACGTTCTTGACCTGATTGAGTATGTGAAAAAGACAATCCGTGAGCAGTATGATGTTGACATGCATACAGAAGTTGAAATCATCGGCGGGAATCGTTAAAAGGTTCTCTGATTTACATGAGCTCATGTGATATACTTTTAACAAATGTCAAACGGCATCACAGCATGCCGTTTGTTTTTCAATCAGACGAATGTCAAGCTGTTTCATTCTTAGTGAGGTGGACAGGCAGTGAACCCAAATCATGAAAGAGAAAAAATCGTAAATATTGAAGAGCGGATTCCGAAAATCAAAGAGCAGCGGAAACAAAAAGCAAACCGCCGGCTGATTTCATTCATTGTGCTCTTTTTTATGATGGTGCTGATCATCGTGTACTTGCAGATGCCGATCAGCAAAGTGTCTTCTGTCACCGTTTCCGGAAACGAAAACGTGTCTGTAAAAGAGATCAACGCGCTTTCTGATATACATAACGGACAAACCGAGTTCTGGAGTCTGAACAAGAAAAAAACAGAAGAAAAGATTGAGCAGAATAAACTGGTGAAAAAGGCGGATCTTTCAAAAGTATTTCCTAATAAAGTCAGCATTCACATTGAAGAATACAAGACGATCGCGTATCTGCAGCGGAATGATGTGTATTATGAAGTGCTGGAGAACGGCACCGTGCTGCCGAACGAAGTCACGCCGGATGACGCGGGCCCGATTTTGGTTGACTGGACAAACGCGAAAAAGCGGGTCAAAATGGCGGAGCAGCTTGATAAGCTTTCCGGTTCGCTAAAGCAGTCGATTTCTGAAATCTATTATACACCGGTAAAAATGGATCAGGACCGGATCAAGCTGTATATGAACGACGGGTATGTAGTTACCGCTTCTATTAAAACATTTGCCGACCGGATGAAGACCTATCCTTCTATCGTTTCCCAGCTGGACGGCGGGAAAAAGGGGATTATCCACTTAGAAGTCGCTACGTATTTTGAAGAATTTAACAAAGGTAAATCCGGCAAGAAAAAAGAAAATGATTAATAGTTCTAAAGAACTAATTTAGAGGTGATTCAAAAGAATCTATTATAATCAGCGGGGCAGCCGATATAACCGATAGCGGAATAATTATGACTATGTTTGTTTTTGCCTGGGATAGGCTGCCGGACAAGCGGAAAATTCTCAATGCAATGGGCGTGTCTTCTTTAATGAGCATTGCATTTGGAATTTTCCTCCTGTTTCTTCTTTTTTCGGATGTTTCTGGCAATATCTATAGCTTTTCTGGAGGTTCATCTTAGTGTAGACTAATGGAAAGCGGGTATATTTGCATCTGGTTTGCACATTATGGCACCGTGACAGGAAATCTTACGGTAAGGTGGTCCGTCTCTAAAAAAAATAAAAAAAATGCGATATAAAAGAGGATATACATAGAATATAACGAATAGTTTCATTAAACATAAATTGTGAGAAATCAGATAGAAATTTGTTGATGCTGTTGTTTTTGTTACACACTTGTAAAGCCACATCCATTGTATTGTTGTTCCGCAAATAATAGAATAGAATTTGATCGAAATGTGAGGAGGTGCCATAGAATGAACAACAATGAACTTTACGTCAGTCTTGACATCGGTACGTCCAATACAAAAGTGATCGTCGGAGAAATGACAGATGATTCCCTTAACATTATCGGAGTGGGAAATGTACCGTCTGAAGGGTTGAAAAAAGGCTCAATCGTTGATATAGATGAAACCGTTCATTCTATAAGAAAAGCGTTTGACCAAGCTGAAAGAATGGTAGGTTTTCCGCTGAAAAAAGCCATTGTCGGCGTTAATGGAAATTATATTCATATTCAAGATACGAATGGCGTTGTCGCTGTTTCCAGTGAAAACAAAGAAATTCACGTTGAAGACGTCCGCAGGGTAATGGAAGCGGCACAGGTCGTGTCGGTTCCGCACGAGCAGCTGATCGTTGACGTCATTCCGAAACAGTTTATCGTTGACGGAAGAGACGAAATTACCGATCCGAAAAAAATGCTCGGTGTGCGCCTGGAAGTAGAAGGCACGCTGATTACCGGCTCCAAAACGATCTTACATAATTTACTTCGCTGTGTGGAGAGAGCGGGCGTTGAAATTACTGATATCTGCCTGCAGCCGCTTGCGGCCGGTTCGGCGGCTTTGTCAAAAGACGAAAAAAACCTCGGAGTCGCCATGATTGATATCGGCGGCGGCTCGACGACGGTGGCGGTATTTGAACAGGGGCACCTGAAGGAGACAGCCGTCATTCCGCTCGGAGGCGAAAACATCACGAAAGATGTATCGATCGGATTGCGCACTTCCACCGAAGAGGCTGAAAGAGTAAAAAAACAATTCGGACATGCATTCTACGATGAGGCTTCAGAAGATGAAGTATTTGAAGTCACCGTCATAGGAACGAATCAAAAGCAATCTTTTACACAGCAGGAAATTGCCAATATTATTGAAGCAAGAGTGGAAGAGATTCTTGAGATTGCCGCAGCCGAAATTGAGCATATGGGAATTACAGATCTGCCCGGCGGCTTTGTGCTGACCGGCGGACAGGCCGCAATGCCCGGAGTGCTTTCATTGGCACAGGAAGTGCTGAGGCACAATGTAAGGGTCGCAAGCCCGAATTATATCGGTGTAAGAGACCCTCAGTATATGACGGGTGTCGGCTTGATACAATTTGCCTGCCGAAATGCCAGAATTCAGGGAAGAAAAATAGGCTTTCATATGCCGGAAGAAGCCGTGCAGGAAATCGCGGTCTCTCACGAAGAAGAACATCATCAGCGGCCTGAGGCGCAGCAGCGTCCAAAAGCAAAACAAAAAACACAAGCCGAACACAACAAACCGAGCAAAATGAAAAAACTATTAAGCATGTTTTGGGAATAGATTGATAGTCATTCGGCAGATTAGGAGGATTTAGCATGTTGGATTTCGAAACAAACATAGACGGCTTAGCATCAATTAAAGTAATCGGAGTAGGAGGCGGCGGTAATAACGCGGTCAACCGAATGATTGAAAATGAAGTGCAGGGTGTAGAGTACATTGCGGTAAACACGGACGCGCAAGCTCTTAACCTGTCAAAAGCGGAAGTGAAAATGCAGATCGGGGAAAAGCTGACCCGCGGTCTCGGAGCGGGAGCGAATCCGGAAGTCGGCAAAAAAGCCGCTGAAGAAAGTAAGGAACAAATCGAAGAAGCGCTAAAAGGCGCTGACATGGTGTTCGTTACAGCCGGAATGGGAGGCGGTACCGGAACGGGAGCCGCACCGGTGATCGCGCAAATCGCAAAGGACTTAGGCGCTTTGACTGTCGGTGTCGTAACAAGACCGTTTACATTTGAAGGAAGAAAACGCCAGCTGCAGGCTGCAGGCGGTATCACGGCAATGAAAGAAGCCGTTGACACACTGATCGTTATTCCGAATGACCGCATTCTTGAAATTGTCGATAAAAACACACCGATGCTTGAAGCATTCCGTGAAGCTGATAACGTGCTTCGCCAAGGGGTGCAAGGTATCTCTGACCTCATCGCAACGCCTGGTTTAATCAACTTGGACTTTGCCGATGTCAAAACCATCATGTCCAACAAAGGTTCAGCATTGATGGGTATCGGGATCGCTACGGGCGAAAGCCGTGCTGCTGAAGCCGCCAAAAAGGCGATCTCCAGTCCGTTACTGGAAGCGGCAATCGACGGAGCGCAAGGTGTTTTGATGAACATTACGGGAGGTACAAACCTGAGCCTCTACGAAGTGCAGGAAGCAGCCGACATCGTCGCTTCTGCATCTGACCCTGATGTCAATATGATTTTCGGTTCAGTTATCAATGAAAATCTGAAAGATGAAATCGTCGTCACCGTTATTGCGACCGGTTTTATCGAACAGGAAAAAGATGACTCAAAACCGCAGCGTCCGAATTTAAACCAAGGATTGAAGTCTCAAAGCCAAAACGCTGCGAAACGTGAGCCGAAACGAGAAGAAACACAGCATCAAAACACGGTGAACCGCCATACATCACAGCCGGCGGATGATGCTCTCGACATTCCTACATTTTTAAGAAACCGCAACAAACGCGGCTGATGTAAAAAAGGACAAGACCACATGGTTTTGTCCTTTTTCTTTTTTGTGCACAGTCTTCCTTCCTATCCCTCATGATCTATACAGTGAAAAAAGAAACTTTATACCTATGACGAATTGATTGTTTTTTAGTTTCATACGGCTTTCTACAGAATGTGACAATATCTGAATGGAAGATTGTCTACATTTAACGTACAGCATCGAAATGACAAACGATTCCAATTATGAAGGAGGGATACACATTTTATAGGGCGTTACCAAATAAGGGGGGATACGATTGAAGAAAAAAACAAGAAACAGATGGACAGGCTCCGTTTTAAGCGCGATTGTCGTCAGTTCACTGTTGTTTCCGGGTGCAGCCGGAGCGAACAGCACACCGGGGGCAGTTTCTTTCACCAAAGATCTTTCTTCCTCTAAGAGCATTCAGCATAAGATTTCCGATTCAGTCAAGAAGCGTTTTGAAAAAAATGATAAAGTCACGTTTCTTATCAAATTTAAAGAGAAAGCCAATACGAAAAAAGCGGTCAAAGAAGCAGAAAAAAATGCCGAGTCTCAATCGCTTTCCGCAGCAAAAACCGAATATCAAAAGCGGTCAGCCGTCGTTTCTTCTTTAAAACTGGCGGCTCATGATGCGCAGCAGAATCTGAAAACATATTTGGAAAAACAAAAAAAGAAAGGAAAGGCTGATCACATCCATTCCTATTATATTGTCAACGGAATGGCAGTCACTGCTTCGAAAGAGGTAATGGAAAAAGCCGCCTCATTTCCTGAAGTAGAAAAAGTTCTTCCGAATGAAAAACGTCAGCTTACTCAACGGCAATCAAAAGCTCCTTTTCAAATGAAGAAAAAACAAAAAGAGATTAAAGCAAAGGAAGGCATCGAATGGAATATCAGCCAAATTGATGCGCCGCAGGCCTGGGCCTCAGGATACGACGGAACCGGCACGGTTGTCGCCTCCATTGATACGGGAGTTCAGTGGGATCATCCCGCGCTTAAGGAAAAATACCGGGGTTACGATCCTGAAAATCCCGCAGCGCCGAATCATGAAATGAACTGGTATGATGCCGTGTCCCATAAAGACGCTCCCTACGATGATCTTGAACACGGCACTCATGTAACAGGGACCATGACGGGTTCAGAACCTGACGGCTCAAATCAAATCGGTGTGGCTCCGGGGGCGAAATGGATTGCAGTAAAAGCATTTTCAGATGACGGAGGAACCGATGCCGATATTTTGGATGCCGGTGAATGGGTGCTCGCGCCTAAAGATAAAAACGGCACGCCGCATCCCGAGATGGCGCCGGATGTTGTCAATAATTCCTGGGCAGGCGGTTCGGGAATGGACGAGTGGTACCGCGATATGGTGAATGCGTGGAGAGCGGCAGGGATTTTTCCTGAATTCTCTGCTGGAAATGAAGACTTATTTACACCGGGAGGACCGGGTTCAATCGCAAATCCGGCCAATTATCCTGAAGCATTTGCGACAGGTGCGACTGACATCGACAAGAAACTCGCTGATTTCTCACTTCAAGGCCCCTCACCGTATCATGAAACAAAACCGGACATTTCGGCTCCGGGAGTGAATATCCGTTCTTCTATTCCTGGAGGAACATACGAAGGCGGCTGGGACGGAACTTCAATGGCCGGGCCGCATGTGGCGGCGACGGCGGCTTTGTTAAGGCAGGCGAACGCCTCTATTACGGTCGATGAAATGGAAGACGTTTTGACGCGCACCGCCGAAAAGCTGACAGATTCCGTTTTTCCGGAATCACCGAATAACGGTTACGGCCACGGTCTCGTTAACGCTTTTGATGCCGTTTCTGCCGTAACGGACGGAATCGGAAGCGTAGAAGGCAAGGTATCTTCTGAGGGCGAAGATCACAATCCGCCCAGCTTTCGTCATGAACCGGTCTCAGAGGCTTACAAAGGGACAAACCTTCCGTTAACGGTTACAGCAGAAGATGATGTAAGCGTAACTGAGGTGATCCTCTCCTATCAGTTTGATGAAGGAGAGTGGAAAACGACAGCCGCCGTTCAAAAAAGCGGTGATGAAAAAAAGGGAACATACCAGGCGGAGATTCCGGACATAACGGGAAGCAAGATAAGTTATAAATGGACCATAAAAGATTTCGGGGGTCATTCTGTAGAATCTGATACGTACCGGGCTGACGTGAAACCGAGCATTACGGCGGGATACAAAGAGGATTTTGAATCACAGCCGGCGGGCTGGTCAAGTTACGGGACACATGACCAATGGGAATGGGGTATCCCGGGTTCAGGGCCAGGCGCCGCATTTTCCGGAGAAAAAGTGTATGCGACGAATCTGTCCGGCCCATATGCCGATTCGGCCAACATGAATTTGGTGATGCCTCCGATACAAGTTCCGGAAACAGGACGGCTGTTTTTACAATTTAAAAGCTGGCACAAGCTCGAAGAATTTTTTGATTACGGGTATGTGTTCGTTCTGCCGGAAGGGAAATCAAATTGGGAGCAGGCGGCCGTTTACAATGGTGATTCCGCAGGATGGAATGATGAAGAGGCAGATTTATCTGCGTATAAAGGCCAAAACATAAAGCTCATGTTTAATATGCAGTCTGACGAAGTACTCAATGAAGACGGGTGGTATATCGATGATGTCCGGCTTTCAAGCAGTCCTCTCGGCAAGGCGGCTAAAAAAAGTAAACACAATAGACAAACACCTCCCGGCCACCTGAAGAAAAAGGCCGTCAGTCCGAAACAGGCCAAACCGGCAGTGAAATCGCCCGGAAAAAGAGTGAAACGTGAAACAAACCTCCTGCCGCTCAGAGCGCAAATCAGTGTCGCCGAGACGGGGAAATCCGTATATTCCGACCCTGCAAGCGGAAGCTACAGCATGTCACATAAGGCGGGAAGCTATACGCTGAAAGCCGAGGCTTACGGATTTAAGTCCGCTTCGAAACAAGTTTCTATTCAATCAGACAAAACCGCACAGGCAGACTTTACACTGGAGCAAATGCCGTCCGGCACGCTAAAAGGAACCATCACCAATCAGTCCACAGGCGAACCGGTAAAAGGGGCTGCGCTTTATGTGGCCGAGGATGCCGCAATTGAGCCGGCGGTGACAAACGATAAAGGGGAATATTCGCTTAAGGCGTACGAAGGCTCCTACACAATCAAAGTAGCGGCAAAAGGCTTTTACAATAGCGAATTTTCTGTCGACATCAAAGGAGATGCTGAAAAAAACGTCAAGCTTAAGCCGTATGTCGGTTATGAAGGGGAAATCGCCTATGATAACGGGACGGAAGAAGCCGCGCTGTCATATTTTAAAGCCGGCAGCAAATCTGCCGTTAAGATGACCCTCAAAGACGGAAAAGAACACGGTATGCTGACGGGAGGCCTTTTTAAATTTTGGGGCGCCGACTGGCCTGATCCGGGCGGTACCGAATTTCAAGCAGAAGTATATGATGCATCCGGCCCTGCTGGAGCTCCTGGCAGCAAAATTGCCGGCCCGTTCCAAGCTGAAGCGCTTCGAAACGGCGAGTGGACCAATGTGGATCTCAGCTCAAAAGGAATCGCGGTCGGAAAGGATTTTTATCTGGTGTTCCGTCAGACGAAACCCGATCCTTATACACCTGCCCTGTCATCTGATGACGGCAGTCCGTACTCGAACAGAAACTGGCAATACCTCGACGGCCGCTGGTCAAAAGCCGATAAATCAGACGGAAACTTTATGATCAGGGCTTTGGTCGACTACGAAGCTTCTGTGCCTGAGATAACGTCGCCTGAAGACCGGTCATTTACAAACAAGAAGTCAATCACGGTGAAAGGAACGGCTTCACCAAAAACCGCTGTCCGTCTTACCAATAACGGTAAAACCGCCGCAGAAACGAAAGCAGATGCAGACGGCAATTTCCAGGCCGGTGTCACACTCACTAAAGATGCCAATCGGCTGACGGCGGCATCTGTGACAGACAGCGGGTCAACCGATGAGTCACGCCCTGTCACGGTCATACTGGATGAGGATAAGCCTGATGTGACGATTGACAGTCCGGCAAACGGTGATAAAACAAATAAAGAAGCAGTTACTGTAAAAGGAAAAGCTTACGACGACCATTTAAAATGGGTAAAGGTGAACGGAAAAAAAGCTGAAGTAAATAACGGTTCTTATCAAGCGAGAACCCTTCTGGAAAACGGCAGCAATGAGATCAAGGTCACGGCCTCAGATGAAGCGGGTAACAAAACAACGAAAAAGACGGTAATCGATGTCAATTACAATGCTCCCGTCATTTCCGGATTGGTTCCCGGAGCGGATAAGGAATTAAAAGCCGGAGAATCAGTGAAAATCGCTTTTTCAAGCGGAAAGAAATTAGACGCTTCCTTCGTGATCCGTCTGCCTCTGACAAACGCCCGGGCAGGGAGCCAAAACGCAACAGAGCTTCCGCTGAGAGAAATTTCTCCGGGACGATATGAGGGTTACTGGACGGCGGCTTCTTCCATCAAAGCAAGCGGAGCAAAAATTGACGTTATTGCAAGAGATGACTACGGAAATGAAACAAGACAGACGGCTAAAGGAAAACTTTATATCAATGAGTAAAACAGAGCGCTGCCAGATCACGGCAGCGCTTTTTTAGTTGAAGGGGACAATAGAAAATCAACCCTTTCGGCCCTCGACAAATAAAACGGTTATCCCTTAAAAATTGTACTTTACCCTCAACATTAATTGACAGACTTTCCCACAGAGCTTGCTTTATACTTATGAAACAAGAGGGAGAAACAGATATGTAAGACAAAAGAGGAAAGGGGTCAGATGTGAAAATCTATCTGGATGTCATTTGGCTGTTGAACTTTTGTTTTGATTCTCTTTTGCTTTTATTGACCGCCTTTATTTTAAAACGCCAAGTGAAAAAAAGAAGAGTGGCCGCCGGCGGTTTTATCGGGTCAGCCATTGTGCTTCTGATGTTTACGCCTGTTTCTCCCTTTGTGGAGCATCCGGCGGGAAAAATGGCGTTTTCGGTAGTCATCGTGCTTACGGCTTTTGGCTTTAAACGGTTCCGATACTTTTTTCAAAATTTGTTCGCCTTTTATTTCGCGACTTTTCTCGTCGGCGGGGGAATGATCGGCGTACATTCCCTGCTGCAGACAGAATCAATTGTGCAGCAAGGCGTAATGGTCACAAGCCAGACCGGATTCGGCGACCCGATCAGCTGGATGTTTGTAGTTATCGGATTTCCGGCCATATGGTTTTTTTCGAAAAAGAGAATTGAAGACATTGAGACGAAGTCCATTCAGTACGATGAACTTGTCATGGTGCAGGCGGAATTCAGCGGACAGACAATCCGCGCGAAAGGATTGGTGGATTCCGGGAATCAGCTGTATGATCCGCTGACGAAAACGCCGGTCATGATTCTCCGCATTGACAAATTCGCTCCGATTCTCAGCGAAAAGGAAACGGACCTCATCAAATCCGCCAGTCCGCTTGAAGTGATAGAGCAGCTTGATGATTCGTTCCGCCATGCGGATAAGCTGAGGCTGATTCCATACAGGGGCGTCGGCCAGGACAATCAATTTTTACTCTGTTTAAAGCCGGATTACGTCACGATTTTAACAAAAGACGAGATGATCGCATGTGAAAAATGCCTGATCGGCATCAGCACGAAGCCATTATCCGCGGACGGTGAATTTGACGGAATCGTTCACCCGAAGATGCTGACAGGGAAGGCTGTAAAACATGTTTCCTGACGAAAAGTCTGTTATTCATCATACTCAAAACGCGTGGTATTTAGAAGGGGGAGGAAGATGAAAAAACTTAAGCTGCGTCTGACATATTTGTGGTATAAATGGCTGATGAAACTCGGACTGAAAAGCGATGAAGTGTATTACATAGGAGGAAGCGAGGCGCTGCCGCCGCCTTTGTCTAAAGAAGAGGAGCAGGTGCTCTTATTAAAGCTGCCGAGCGGGGATCAGGCGGCGCGGGCCATCCTGATTGAGAGAAACTTACGTCTTGTCGTTTACATTGCCCGCAAATTCGAAAACACCGGCATCAATATCGAGGACTTAATCAGCATCGGCACCATCGGTTTGATCAAAGCGGTAAACACGTTTAATCCGGAAAAGAAAATCAAACTCGCCACCTACGCATCGCGATGTATTGAAAACGAAATTTTAATGTACTTGCGCCGAAACAATAAAATCCGTTCAGAGGTGTCCTTTGATGAACCGCTGAACATTGATTGGGACGGAAACGAACTGCTGCTTTCGGATGTGCTTGGCACAGATGATGATATTATTACAAAAGACATTGAAGCCAATGTGGATAAAAAACTTTTGAAAAAAGCGCTTGAGCAATTAAACGAAAGAGAAAAGCAGATTATGGAACTGCGTTTCGGGCTTGTCGGAGAAGAAGAAAAAACACAAAAAGATGTAGCCGACATGATGGGGATTTCACAATCTTATATCTCCCGGCTCGAAAAGCGGATTATCAAAAGACTGAGAAAAGAGTTTAACAAAATGGTGTAAAATTTTTTCCATCTGACAGCCCTTACTGCTGCAAGGATTGCCGGCGCCGGATGTTTATTTCTGTAAAATGGCGGTGCATATTTTTCCCACCCGAGGAGATACTTAACGTTGTACAGCAGCTCCTAGTGGGAGGGAAAAACGTGTCAAGAAATAAAGTCGAAATTTGCGGGGTGGATACCTCCAAATTACCGGTGCTCAAGAATGAAGAGATGAGAAAGCTGTTTAGGCAATTGCAGGATGAGGGCGATGATTCAGCGAGGGAAAAGCTTGTAAACGGCAACCTGCGCCTTGTCTTAAGCGTCATTCAGAGGTTTAACAACAGAGGAGAGTATGTTGATGACTTATTTCAGGTCGGCTGCATCGGACTAATGAAATCCATTGATAATTTTGACCTAAGCCATAATGTTAAGTTTTCAACATACGCTGTACCGATGATCATCGGAGAAATCCGCAGATATTTGCGGGATAACAATCCGATCCGCGTCTCGAGGTCGCTTCGCGATATCGCATATAAAGCGCTTCAAGTAAGAGAGCGGTTAATCAGTGAGACAAGCAGGGAGCCGACAGCAGAGGAAATCGCCAAAGTTCTTGAAGTGCCCCATGAAGAAATTGTGTTTGCCCTTGACGCCATCCAGGATCCGGTTTCACTGTTTGAGCCGATTTATAATGACGGCGGCGATCCGATCTACGTGATGGACCAGATCAGCGATGAGCGCAACAAGGATACACAATGGATTGAGGAGCTCGCTCTGAAAGAAGGCATGAGAAGACTGAACGAACGGGAAAAAATGATTTTGCGAAAGCGCTTTTTCCAAGGGAAAACCCAAATGGAAGTCGCTGAAGAAATCGGGATATCCCAAGCTCAGGTCTCAAGGCTTGAAAAGGCAGCCATTAAACAAATGAATAAGAATATCCATCAATAACGGAAAAAGCCTTTAAACCTTGTTTAAAGGCTTTTTTCATGCGATGGTTTACGTTTGCAAAAAAGTGATGTATTCTAATGTGTAAAAGTTTTTAGAAAATTTAAATAAAGTAAACGGGGGAAACTGCAATGATTTTACAGCTGGACAGTGTGTCATTAAAAAGAAACGGGAAATGGATTTTGAAAGATATTAACTGGCGCGTCGAGAAAAACGAAAATTGGGTGCTGTACGGATTAAACGGAGCCGGAAAAACGGCTTTGCTGAATATGTTATGCTCTTATTACTTCCCCACTTCAGGAGAGATGCAGGTGCTCGGCCATCAATTCGGCAAAACAGAGCTCGGTGACAGGCTCAGGAGGAAAATCGGCCTTGTTTCGGCAGGTCTTCAGCACAAATTATATGCCGCGGACTCGGCTTTTGAAATCGCCCTCAGCGGCGCGTACGCCTCAATCGGGCTGTACGAAACTCCGAGTGAGCAGGTAAGGGAAAAAGCGATCGGTCTTCTGAAGGATTTGGGCGCCATCAGTTACGCCGACAGACGGTATGAAACATTATCACAAGGGGAAAGACAAAGAGCGCTGATTGCGCGGGCGCTTATGGCTGATCCGGAACTGCTGATTTTGGACGAACCCGTGACGGGTCTTGATTTTATGGCAAGGGAGCAGCTGCTGGACACGATTACGTCGATCGCCGAAAAAGAAAATGCGCCGTCCATCCTTTATGTCACCCATCACGCTGAAGAAATTCTGCCGGTATTTGATCAGGCGCTGCTTTTAAAACAAGGCGAGGTGTTCGCCTCCGGGAAAATCAGGGACATGCTTTCTGACGAGCGGCTTACAGCGTTTTTCGATACGCCTGTCAATGTCTTATGGAACAATGGCCGCCCGTTTTTAACACGTGCAAAAGCGGTATCATCCGTCAAATAACATCAATTCACCCTGGGGGTGCTGCTGACATGCAGCTGAGAGAGACGTTGTCTCAACCCTTAACGGACCTGATCCGGATCATGCCGGCGGAGGGAAGCGGTGAAAAAAGCGGAGGAAGATCCGTTTTTTACCCGTTTCATTTTAATGAAACGGGTTTTTTGATACAGCCAAAGGGGAGATTTCCAATGCATCAGATTGATATGCTGTTACACCAGGCGGATAAACGGCGGGGCGATTTAATACAAATAGCTGAAAGGTTGATCGCCTTTCCGACACCGGCTCCGCCTGCAAGAAATACAACAGAAGCCCAAAAGTGGGTGGCCGGCTTTTTAAAAGAAACGGGCTGCTCGGTCGATATGTGGGATGTGTATCCGGAAGATCCGAATGTAGTCGGTGTTTTAAAAGGGACAGATTCAAGCAGGCATCAAAGCCTGATTTTAAACGGACACATTGATGTGGCAGAAGCCGGGGGCGAAGACTGGAACTCTGACCCGTTTCAGCCGCTCGTAAAAGACGGCATGCTGATCGGAAGGGGCGCCGCTGATATGAAAGGGGGTTTGGCGTGTGTTCTTTTCTCTCTGAAGCTGATCCATGATGCCGGCATTAAGCTTCCGGGCGACCTCATTGTACAGTCTGTAATCGGAGAAGAAGTCGGCGAGGCGGGGACGCTGGAATGCTGCAAACGCGGCTATCACGCGGATTTTGCGGTTGTCGCGGATACGAGCAGCCTGCATATTCAAGGGCAGGGCGGTGTCATCACCGGCTGGATAGAATTGAAAAGCAAACAAACATTTCATGACGGCATGAGGCGCAATATGATTCATGCGGGCGGAGGCACATTCGGAGCGAGCGCCATCGAAAAAATGGCGAAAATCATCACTGCCTTGGGAGAGCTGGAGCGCCACTGGGCGGTAACGAAAAGCTATCCCGGCATTGCGCCCGGCACCAATACGATCAACCCCGCCGTCATTGAAGGCGGAAGACACGCAGCGTTTGTCGCCGATGAATGCCGGTTATGGATCACCGTCCACTTTTATCCGAACGAAACGCACGAACAAGCAGCCGCAGAAATCGAAGACTATATTAATCGTGTCGCTGACAGTGATCTGTGGCTCAAAGAAAACAGGCCGGTGTTCAAATGGGGCGGATCTTCGATGATTGAAGACAGAGGAGAGGTGTTCCCGGCGCTGGAAATCGATCCGCATCATCCGGCAGTTTCTGTCTTGGCTGCATCACACTCAGCCGTCAAAAAACAGGAGCCCGTCATTGATGTTTCCCAAACCGTAACAGACGGAGGGTGGCTTTATCAGGCCGGGATTCCGAGCGTCATATACGGCCCCGGCGATTTAAAAAACGCCCACTCCGTAAACGAGGAAGTGTCCGTTGATGAGCTTATGGACTATACGAAAATCATGCTGAGATTTATTCTCGACTGGTGCAGCCGCAAAAAAGATTGCCCGATGTGACAAGGTTCAGCCCGGCCGTTCATATAATAGGAAAAAGAACGGGCAAAGGGCGTGATACGGATGATCAGCATATCTGAATTTCAAATAAAAGATGTGGTAAACGTGTCGAACGGAAAAAAACTCGGAAGCATCGGGGATATTGATATTAACGTGACAACGGGAAAAATTCAGGCGATTATTTTAGGCGGCAGCGGAAAAGTTCTCGGTTTTTTCGGAAAAGAAGAGGAAATGATCATTCCTTGGCGAAATATAGTTAAAATTGGGGAAGATGTCATCTTAGTGCGTGTAAATGAACCAAAGGGGGGAGCGTAATCCTCCCTTTACTTGTAAAAAGCCGGAAATCAATATGTTTCCGGCACATTTATTTATCTCATTTTTCAATCAGCCGCTAAACGTATGCTTAAAATTGTGTTAAAATGAGTGGGAAATTACGCTTTTTTAATGTTTGTCGAAAGGTTGGATCTCCATGAATACATATCACCCGTTTAGTCTTACCACCCCCTCGGCACTCATGATAGAAGACTGGAACTGTGTGAATCAGCTTAACACAAAGGTCATCGCCGGATTCACAACGAAAAACGGCGGTGTCAGCAATCCTCCGTATGAGTCATTAAATACCGGATTGCACGTCCGGGACGAAGCTCATGATGTTGTGACAAACCGTGAAGTCATAGCGTCCTTATGCGGTACTGATCTGGATTCCTGGGTGTTTGCCGACCAGACACATGAAAACCGCGTCCGGCGCGTGACAGCCGGGGATAAAGGAAAAGGAGCGAGAGACTATTCTTCCGCATTCCGCGGGACGGACGGGCTCTACACGAAAGATGCGAATCTTTTTTTGGCCCTTTGTTTTGCGGACTGTGTGCCCTTGTATTTTTATGACCCGGTGAAATCCATTATCGGCGCTGCCCATGCCGGATGGAAGGGGACGGTCAAACAAATCGGACGCATCATGACGGAACGCTGGGTAAACGAAGAAGGCTCCCGTTTAACAGATATTCAGGCTGTCATCGGTCCGTCCATCAGCGCGGGAAGCTATACAGTCGACGACCGCGTCATCAATGAAGTGCGGGCGCTGCCCTTTACGGCTGAATCCGCCATATGCGAAACGGAAAAAGGCCAGTATCAGCTTGATTTAAAAGAGGTCAACCGTCTTCTTCTGATACATTGCGGCATTCCGGAAGAAAACATTTCAGTCAGCGGATTATGCACCGAACGAGAGCATGAACTATTCTTTTCACACCGCCGCGACAAAGGGAAAACGGGACGCATGATGTCCTTTATCGGAATGAAGGAGGCATAAGATCTTGCGTGTTGCTGATCAATTACGACATATAAACGAAAGAATAAACGAAGCATGTAACAGATCGGGCCGAAGCCCCGAAGATGTTACCGTCATCGCGGTTACAAAATACGTATCAGCTGAAAGGGCTCAAGAGGCCGTTGATGCCGGTATTACAAGTCTGGGAGAAAACCGGGATGCCGAGCTTATCCATAAGCAGGAAGTCATCAAAGGAAGCCCGGAGTGGCACTTTATCGGCAGTCTTCAGTCCAGAAAGGTGAAGGCCGTCGTTGACCGTGTATCTTATATTCATTCCTTAGACAGACTGTCATTGGCAAAAGAGATTGAAAAACGGGCGCAGCATGCGGTTCGCTGTTTTGTGCAGGTGAATACTTCGCTTGAGCCGTCTAAGCACGGTTTGAAAGCAGAGGAGGTCATCCCCTTTATCAGAGAGCTTTCTGAGTTTAGAAACATTTCTGTAGAGGGCCTGATGACGATGGCTCCCCTGACAGACGATACAGAAACGATCAGAGCCTGCTTCCGGCAATTGCGTGATCTGAGGGATCAGGTGCAAAAACTGAATCAGACAAACGCGCCGTGCCGGGAACTGTCAATGGGCATGTCAAATGATTATGAAATCGCTGTTGAAGAGGGCGCAACTTTTATCAGAATCGGCTCTTCATTAGTCGGAAATGAACCGGGGGGTGTAAACAAATGAGCATGAAAAATAAACTGAAAAACTTTTTCTCAATGGATGAGGAGGAGTACGAGTACGAATACATTGAAACGGAGCAGGATCATCAGGAAGAGCATGAACAGCAGAAAGATAAACAGCCTGCTTACGCTCAGAAGCCGCAGGGCAAGCAGAACGTAGTAAGCTTGCAAAGTGTTCAGAAATCCTCTAAAGTGGTCTTGAGTGAACCGCGTGTATATGCGGAAGCGCAGGAAATCGCCGATCATTTAAAGAACAGGCGGGCGGTTGTCGTCAATCTGCAGCGCATCCAGCATGATCAGGCGAAAAGAATCGTCGACTTTTTAAGCGGTACCGTCTACGCCATCGGCGGCGACATTCAGAGAATCGGTTCAGATATTTTTCTGTGCACGCCTGATAATGTCGACGTTTCCGGCACGATTTCGGAGCTTATAAATGAAGACGAACATCAGAGGTGGTAAAGCAGGATGATTCTTTATCAAATTTTTTCCGTTCTGAGTTATTTAATTTACATCTACTCGTTTGCCCTGATCATCTATATCTTTATGTCATGGGTGCCGAGTACGAGAGAAACGGCGGTCGGACGGTTTCTCGCAGCGATTTGCGAACCGTATTTAGAGCCGTTCAGAAGGATCATTCCGCCCATTGCCATGCTGGATATATCCCCGATTGTAGCGATTATCGTGCTTCGGTTTGCCACGACGGGACTTTGGGGCCTATACCGCATGATCGCAATGTATACTTGAATGCGACAGTTTGATACGGGCTTGGCACCAGCCAAGCCTCTTTACATAGAAAGGAAAGAACATGAGCGATATTTACCAGCACTTCAGACAAGACGAGCGGCCTTTTATTGATCAGGTGCTTGAATGGAAACAGATTGTCCTGGACCAGTATCGGATGAAGCTGACTGATTTCTTAGATCCCAGGGAACAGGTGATTGTAAAAGCCGTTATCGGCGACGCCTGCGGTCTTGCGTTTTTCGGAGGATATGACAGAGCTGAGCGCAAACGCGCGATTTTATACCCTGAATATATGGAACCTGAACAGGATAATTTTGAGCTCCGGGCTTTTGACGTTCAATACGCTGAAAAATTCGTCAGCATTGACCACCGCTCTCTTCTCGGATCATTAATGGGGATCGGCTTAAAGCGGCAGAAATACGGCGATCTGATTTTCTCAGAGGAAGCCGTGCAGCTCATCGTCTCCGCTGAAATCGCCGATTTTGTCAGCACTCAGCTGACCAAGGCGGGCAAAGCGCCGGTAAAGCTTGAGAGAATCGAGCTTTCCGCTCTTCACATTCCCGCTTCAGATGTCGAAATAAGGGATGACACGGTTTCTTCATTGCGTCTCGACGCCGTCTGCGCTTCAATGAGCAGGCAATCCCGGCAGAAAGCGCAGGCGCTTGTGAAAAACGGGCTCGTTAAGGTGAATTGGAAAGCTATTGAAGATCCGTCTTATCAGGTTGCTGAAGGGGACATGCTCTCGATTCGCGGCTTTGGACGATGCAGTTTGGCAAAGGTTGACGGAAAAACGAAAAAAGACAAATGGAAAGTTACATTTGAACGGCAAAAATGAGTCGTTTTTTCAGTTTTTTTCTCCATCTGTGCCGTATTTGTTTTATAATGTGAACTAGATAACCGTACTGAAATGTAAAAATGGAGGTGGCAATATGCCATTAACGCCGAATGATATCCATAACAAAACGTTTACAAAAGGTTTTCGCGGATATGATGAAGATGAAGTAAATGAATTTTTAATGCAGGTCAGAAAAGATTACGAAATCGCACTCCGTAAAAAAACGGAGCTTGAGGCGAAAGTGAACGAGCTGGACGAAAAAATCGGCCACTTTGCCAATATCGAAGAAACGCTGAATAAATCAATTCTCGTAGCCCAGGAAGCCGCAGAAGACGTAAAGCGCAACTCGCAGAAAGAAGCGAAGCTGATCGTCCGTGAAGCAGAAAAAAATGCCGATCGCATCATCAATGAGTCGCTTTCCAAATCAAGAAAAATCGCAATGGAAATCGAAGAGCTGAAAAAACAGTCTAAAGTCTTCAGAACACGTTTCCAAATGCTGATTGAAGCGCAGCTCGACCTGCTGAAGAACGATGATTGGGATCATCTGCTGGAATACGAAGTCGACGCGGTATTTGAGGAAAAAGAATAATTTTCAGATTTTCTTGACATTCTCCGGCCCGTTCGAATATAATACGTTCATAAATTCAGATGAAAAGACGATTGAAAGGGACCGGCATGACTCAAAACAGGCTATAAAGCGAACCGGGGAAGGTGAAAGCCCGGGATGGCCGGAATCATGCAGATCAGCCCTTTAGTTTCCTTTCTGAACCGAGAGTAGGAAAGGACGTTCCATCACGTTACGATGTTCGAGAGGAAAAGACGGATGATCCGTTTTTTCTAAAAGGGTGGTACCGCGAGATAAGCTTTCTCGTCCCTTATGGGATGAGAGGGCTTTTTTTATTTTCTGAAAAATGTTGTGGAGGAATGAAAATGGATTACAAAGATACGCTGTTAATGCCGAAAACAGATTTTCCGATGCGGGGAAATCTGCCGAATCGTGAGCCGGACATGCAAAAAGACTGGGAGGAGCAGGATATTTACCGTCTTGTTCAAGAACGGACGAAAGACCGCCCGAAATTCGTGCTGCATGACGGACCTCCTTATGCAAACGGAGACATCCACATGGGCCATGCCCTGAACAAAATCCTGAAAGACTTCATCGTCCGCTATAAATCAATGAGCGGCTACAACGCACCGTACGTGCCGGGCTGGGATACGCACGGACTGCCGATTGAAACGGCGCTGACGAAAAACAAAAAAGTAAACCGGAAAGAAATGTCCGTCGCTGATTTCCGCAAGCTTTGCGAAGATTATGCATGGCAGCAGATCGAAAGACAGCGCGAACAATTCAAGCGTCTCGGCGTCAGAGGCGATTGGGAAAACCCGTATGTTACGCTTCAGCCTGAATTTGAAGCGCAGCAGATCCGCGTTTTCGGCGAGATGGCGAAAAGAGGCTATATTTATAAAGGTCTGAAGCCGGTCAACTGGTCGCCTTCAAGTGAATCTGCCTTAGCAGAAGCGGAAATTGAATATCAGGACAAACGTTCCGCGTCTATTTATGTTGCGTTTAAGGTGAAAGACGGTAAAGGCGTTCTGGAAAACGGAGAAAGCTTCATCATCTGGACGACGACGCCGTGGACGATGCCTGCCAACCTCGGAATTTCCGTTCATCCTGATCTTGAATACAATGTCATCAAGGTTGGAGACAAGCGTTATGTAGTGGCGGCTGAACTGATCGAAAACGTAGCGGAGGCATGCGGCTTTGAAAATCCTGAAGTTGTCGCATCATATAAAGGCAGAGAATTAGAATACATCACTGCAGAACATCCGCTGTACGGCAGAGATTCACTCGTCATGCTCGGTGACCACGTCACAACCGATGCCGGAACAGGCTGTGTTCATACTGCCCCGGGCCACGGGGAAGATGACTTTATCGTCGGCCAAAAGTACGGCTTAGAAGTACTGTGCCCCGTTGATGAAAAAGGAAACATGACCGACGAAGCGCCGGGCTTTGAAGGAATGTTTTACGATAAAGCCAATAAACCGATCACGGAGAAGCTTGAAGAAAACGGCGCGCTCTTGAAACTCGAGTTTATTACACACTCCTATCCGCATGACTGGAGAACGAAAAAACCGACCATCTTCAGAGCGACAGCGCAATGGTTTGCGTCAATTAAAGATTTCAGATCCGATCTGCTTGATGCCATCAAACAAACGAAGTGGGTGCCGGAGTGGGGCGAACAGCGCCTTTACAACATGGTGCGCGACCGAGGTGACTGGTGTATCTCAAGGCAGCGCGTGTGGGGGGTTCCGATCCCGGTATTTTATGCAGAAAACGGTGAGCCGATCATCACTGACGAAACGATTGAACACGTGTCTGAGCTGTTCAAACAGCACGGCTCAAACGTCTGGTTCGAAAGAGAGGCAAAAGACCTCCTGCCGGAAGGATTTACACATCCGGGAAGCCCGAACGGAATCTTCACGAAAGAGCAAGACATTATGGATGTATGGTTTGATTCAGGTTCTTCCCATCAGGCCGTTCTTGAAGAACGAGATGATCTTGTCCGTCCGGCTGATTTATACCTTGAAGGCTCTGACCAATACCGCGGCTGGTTTAACTCATCTCTTTCCACTGCTGTTGCAGTCACCGGCAAAGCGCCGTATAAAGGCGTATTAAGCCACGGATTTACACTTGATGCAAACGGCCGTAAAATGAGTAAATCACTCGGCAATACGATTGACCCGACAAAAATCGCAAAACAGCTTGGAGCTGAAATTCTGCGTTTATGGGTATCTTCCGTAAACTATCAGGCCGATCACCCGGTTTCTGAAGATATTCTGAAGCAGGTCGCGGAAGTATACCGGAAAGTCCGCAACACGTTCCGCTTCCTTCACGGCAACCTGTTCGATTTTGATCCAAGCGTCAATGCCGTGGATGTAAAAGATCTCCGCGAAGTGGATCAATATATGCTGATCAAGCTGAATAAGCTGATCGATAAGGTGAAAAAAGCGTACGATGAATACGAATTTGCGGTTGTTTATCACAGCATTCACAATTTCTGTACGATCGAGCTCAGCTCCTTCTATCTTGATTTTGCAAAAGATGTTGTGTACATCGAGCATGCGGATCATCCGGACCGCCGCAGCATGCAGACCGTCTTTTATGAAACGCTGCTGGCGTTAGTGAAACTGACGGCGCCGATTCTCCCGCACACGGCGGATGAAATGTGGTCTCACTTATCATTTGTTGAAGAAGCGAGCGTGCAGCTGACAGATATGCCGGAAACCATTGCTGTTCCGGACAGTCAAGCGACAGAAGAAAAATTCGACCGCTTCATGGAGCTTCGAAACGACGTGCTGAAAGCTTTGGAAACAGCCCGTAACGAAAAAATTATCGGAAGATCATTGGAAGCGAGCCTGACTTTGTATCCGAACAAAGAAAACCGCGACCTCTTGTCATCCATTAAAGAAAACATCGCGCAGCTGTTTATCGTCTCAGAACTGACAGTAAAAGACGAAAGTGAAGCGCCGGAAAACGCGCAAAGCTTCACAACAGGAAAAATGACCGTAGAAAAAGCGGAAGGCCAGATGTGTGAGCGTTCCCGCGTAATTTCTAAAGATGTCGGAGCCAATCCGAAATATCCGACATTATCACTGCGCAATGCGGAAATCGTTGAAAAATATTATCAAAAATAATAAATGAGAAAGCGCCCGGTGTCAGCCGGGCGCTTTTTTACATGCCAGCAATGTCATCGATTAGAACGGCAGGAAAATTCTTATGGGCTTCAAATGGCGCTCTGAGGGCAACAATAAAGCTATAACATCAAGAGCAGGAGTTGTGATGAATGAATGATCAACTGACCGCAATCCACACGGAGCTTCTCATGATGAAAGAAGAACTTCAATCAAGATTATTCGAATATTCTTGCTTTCAAATGTCAGCATCTGTTGAACCTTCAATGAACGACCAAGAAGCAACTCTGATCTATCATATAAAAGAAGAACTTCAGGATGTTCTTCTTGCCCTGTCTAAGTTTGAAAACAATACGTACGGTTATTGTGAAAAAACAGGCGCCCCCATTCCGATTGAAAAACTTGCGGTGCTGCCGACGGCCAGAACCGCTGATGATTTTTATTATCCCGCTCAATTTGAAAAGAAAACCCTTCCATATTGGGAACCCGGAGATTATGCATATGATCAGGCGCTGTATGAGTGACAGCGTCTGTTTGCATACGCTTATGATCTGCCTTTACTCCGGCATCTTTTACTGATAAAATTCATAAAGGATAAAAGTAACTGTATACTGGAGGAACGTGTGTGCTTTATTATCTTATCGCTCTTTTTATTATTATTGCCGACCAATTGACCAAATGGCTTGTCGTCAGCCATATGGAATTGGGACAAAGCATACCTGTCATCGACCAGGTGCTTTATATCACATCTCATCGCAACACGGGAGCGGCGTGGGGGATTTTAGCCGGCCAAATGTGGTTTTTCTACGTCATTACCATCGCCGTGATTATCGGAATCGTTTTTTACATACAGCGTTATGCAAAAGGGCAGATGTTACTCGGAATTTCTCTCGGCTTAATGCTGGGAGGTGCGGCCGGAAACTTTATTGACCGGGCGGCGCGCCAGGAAGTGGTGGATTTTATTCATGTCATCATCGTGGATTATCACTATCCGATTTTTAATATCGCGGACTCCTCACTGTGCGTCGGTGTAATACTTTTATTTATTCATATGCTGTTTGACAGCGGGAAAAAGAAGGAGCAATAACATGAATCAATTTGAGATAACCGTTCAGCCTGAACAAAAGAGCGAACGGATTGATAAATTTTTGGCTTCAACGGGAGAAAACTGGTCACGCACTCAAGTGCAGCAATGGGTAAAAGAGGGACTGGTATCCGTTAACGGCAAATCCGTAAAAGCGAATTATAAAATGCAGCCCGGCGATCAGGT
Organism: Bacillus sp. YH3-2-B2; assembly: GCF_053663335.1. NCBI lineage: Bacteria > Bacillati > Bacillota > Bacilli > Caryophanales > Bacillaceae > Bacillus > Bacillus sp. YH3-2-B2. Next base: position 667,528 of record NZ_JBSJQE010000001.1, read on the forward strand.
AAACGTCACCATTCCTGAACCGGAAGAATTGGACGTGCTTGCAGAGCCGATGGATTTGGACATTTACTATGAAGACCAGGATGTCTTGGTTGTGAACAAACCGCGGGGCATGGTCGTACACCCGGCGCCCGGCCATGTGACAGGGACGCTTGTAAACGGACTGATGGCTCACTGCAACGATCTTTCAGGCATTAACGGCGTCATGCGCCCGGGAATCGTCCACCGGATTGATAAAGATACCTCCGGCCTGTTAATGGTCGCCAAAAACGATATGGCGCATGAATCACTCGTTAATCAGCTCGTCAATAAAACCGTGACGAGAAAGTACACAGCGGTTGTCCACGGGTTGATTTCACATGATGACGGAACGATTGACGCTCCGATCGGGAGAGATAAAAAAGACCGACAAAGCATGACCGTAACAAGAGAAAGCAGCAAAAACGCCGTCACGCATTTCCACGTGCTTGAGCGTTTTCAAGACTTCACGCTCGTAGAGTGCCGTCTTGAAACCGGAAGAACGCATCAGATCCGTGTTCATATGAAATATATCGGATTTCCTTTGGCAGGCGACCCGAAGTACGGACCGAGAAAAACCATTGATTTCAACGGTCAGGCGCTTCATGCCGGAATATTAGGTTTTGACCATCCGCGGACGGGCGAATACATGGAGTTTGAAGCGCCCCTTCCTGAAGATATGAAAAAACTCATTGAACATTTGAGAAATAGCCATTGACAGCGAGTTTCTTTTCTGAAATAATAAAAACAAGCTGAATAGATTCTTTAACACAGTCCAGAGAGGCTGAGAAGGATAACGGATAGGACAGAAGAGATACACGTGTGTCTTGGTCCTGGAAAGGAACCCCTCTATGCTCTGGCAGGAGGGGTTTTTTCTTCTTATATACGAATGGAGAGGTGTCACGAGTGAATCAAAAAGCTGTTATTCTCGACGAACAGGCCATCAGAAGGGCGCTGACAAGGATAGCCCATGAAATGATCGAACGGAATAAAGGAATGAATGACTGCATTCTTGTAGGGATTAAAACAAGAGGTATTTATTTAGCGAAGCGGCTGGCCGAGCGGATCGAACAGATTGAAGGAAATCCGGTCACCGTCGGGGAAATCGATATCACCCTTTACCGTGACGATCTCACAAAAAAAACGAGCAATGAAGAGCCGCTTGTAAAAGGCGCGGACATTCCGGCCGATATCACAGACCAAAAGGTCATTGTGGTTGATGATGTGCTTTATACCGGCCGGACGGTGAGAGCTGCGATGGATGCTCTCGTTGATGTCGGGCGGCCGTCATCGATACAGCTTGCCGTGCTTGTCGACAGAGGACACCGGGAGCTGCCGATCAGAGCGGACTATATCGGGAAAAACATTCCGACCTCAAAAGCTGAAAAAGTGATGGTTCAGCTGAGCGAAGTTGATCAGACTGATATGGTCGCCATTTACGAAAATGAATAATCACCCTTTTTAAATGCATTCCAGAGAGTTTGCAAAGAGGATTTTAAAACACAAAGCCGGGCGGATCGACGCGGCCGGGCTTTGTATGCCTCTTTGCGCAAAAAGCAAAGAGGTTTTTTTATACCATTTGAAAGTCAACCGGGAGGAAAACGCCATGAGTAAGAAAAAAGTAAACCTGGGAGTCAGGGACGTCCCCAATCCATTGTCCTGGCTGTCATTCAGCCTGCAGCATTTATTCGCCATGTTCGGTTCAACCATACTCGTGCCGAAACTGGTCGGAATGAGCCCGGCAGTGGCGCTTGTCACGAGCGGAATCGGGACACTCGCCTATCTCTTGGTGACAAAAGGCCAGATTCCCGCTTATCTCGGCTCATCATTCGCCTTTATATCACCGATTATCTTGGTGAAGGCGACGGGAGGGCCGGGGGCTGCCATGGTCGGCGCTTTCCTGGCGGGGATTGTGTACGGCCTGATCGCGCTGCTCATCAGGCAGCTTGGAACGGGGTGGCTGATGAAGCTGCTGCCCCCCGTGGTCGTCGGGCCGGTCATCATCGTCATCGGCCTCGGACTGGCAAGCACAGCCGTCAATATGGCAATGTATGCTGATCCGAATGCGAAGGAACTCGTCTACAGCCTGAAACATTTCAGTGTAGCCGGCGTCACTTTGGCCATCACCATTATCTGCGCCATCTTTTTACGGGGATTTTTAAGCTTGATTCCGGTATTGATCGGCATTATAGGCGGATATCTGTTTGCGCTGACACAGGGCATCGTCAATTTTCAGCCGGTCATTGATGCAAAATGGTTCGCCGTTCCTGAATTTATCATCCCTTTCAAAGACTACACGCCGTCAGTGACATTGGGCATTGCCGCTGCGATGGTGCCGGTCGCTTTCGTGACGATGTCAGAACATATCGGCCACCAAATGGTGCTGAGTAAAGTCGTCGGACAGGATTTCATTAAAAAGCCGGGACTGCACCGCTCCATAATGGGGGACAGCGTAGCGACGATTATCGCTTCGTTAATCGGCGGCCCGCCGACGACAACATACGGCGAAAACATCGGTGTCCTGGCAATTACGAGAGTTTTCAGCGTCTTTGTCATCGGCGGCGCGGGAGTGATTGCGCTGTGTTTCGGATTTATCGGCAAAGTTTCAGCGCTGATCAGCTCTGTTCCGTCCGCGGTTATGGGAGGCGTTTCCTTCCTGCTCTTCGGAATTATCGCCTCCAGCGGCTTAAGAATGCTGATTGACAACAACATTGATTATGAAAACAAGCGGAATTTAATTATCACATCCGTCATCCTCGTGATCGGCGTCGGAGGGGCTTTTATTCAAGTATCAAAAGGCGGGTTCCAAATATCCGGCATGGCGCTTGCGGCAATCGTCGGAGTCATCCTGAACCTTATCCTGCCGCATGCAAATGAAGAAGACGCGATTGCATCAGAAAAACAAAATCATATGTAAACCTTTTAAAGAAAGTCCAGAGAGGCTTGGAAGGGTTATAACGGGAAGAAGCTGTACGGCTCTTCTCTCTTTAACCGCACCCCGAGTCTATAGACCGGGGTGTTTTTTACGGCCTTCAAGCGGAAACGGAGGAGAAAAAACATGAATCATTTAACGGCGATGTCTGAACTGAGCGCGGCTGAAATTACAGAACTGCTGCGAGAGGCAAAAGCGATAAAAGAGGGTGCAGTCCGTCCCGATCTCGCGGGAAAATTCGTTGCGAATCTGTTTTTTGAACCGAGCACGAGAACGCGGTTCAGCTTTGAAGTGGCGGAAAAGAAACTCGGGATGAACGTGCTCAGCTTAGACGGCACGAGCACAAGCGTTCAAAAAGGCGAGTCCTTATACGACACGGTCAAAACACTGGAATCAATCGGAGCGGACGCCTGCGTCATAAGGCACAGCACGGATGAATATTACAAAGATCTGACCGGCAGAGTCAATATTCCGATTTTAAACGCCGGCGACGGCTGCGGCCAGCACCCGACTCAGTCATTGCTCGATTTAATGACGATTCAAGAGGAATTTGAGACCTTTCAGGGCCTGACGGTTTCCATTCATGGCGATATCAAACACAGCAGGGTGGCAAGGTCAAATGCCGAGGTGCTGACAAGGCTCGGCGCACGTGTGCTGTTTTCTGGTCCGCCGCAGTGGCAGGATGAGAAAAACGCCTTCGGCACCTGTGTTCAGACGGATGAAGCCATACAAGCTTCAGATGTCGTCATGCTGCTCCGCATCCAAAATGAAAGGCATCAGACAGAAGCCGACCAAAAAGGCTACCTGGAAGCATACGGGCTGACCGCAAAGCGGGCGGAGAGCATGAAGCGGCATGCCATCATCATGCATCCCGCACCGGTGAACAGAGGAGTCGAAATTGACACAACATTAGTGGAATGCGGAAAATCAAGAATCTTTAAACAAATGGAAAATGGTGTGTATATCAGAATGGCGGTCTTAAAAAGAGCACTGCAAACCAATGTGAAAAGGGGAGAAGCGGCTTATGTCTTATCTCATTAAAAACGGCTGGATATTAAATGAACAGGGAGAAAAAGCGGTACAGGATATCCGGGTAACGGGTGAATTCATTTCGGAAACCGGGCTTCTGACAGCGAAAGACGGAGAAACGGTGATCGACGCTGAGGGACTGTTCGTTTCACCTGGGCTCGTAGACCTTCATGTCCACTTCAGAGAACCGGGCGGGGAGAAAAAAGAAACCATTGAGACGGGCTCTAAAGCCGCGGCGCGGGGCGGCTTTACCACAGTCGCCGCCATGCCGAATACAAGGCCCGTGCCGGATACGAAAGAGCAGATGGAATGGCTGCAAAACAGGATCAAAGAAACCTCATCTGTCAGGGTCCTTCCTTACGCATCGATTACGATCAGACAAACCGGGGAAGAAATGACAGATTTTGAGGCGCTTCATGAAGCGGGCGCATTCGCCTTCACCGATGACGGCGTCGGCGTTCAGACGGCCGGAATGATGTATGAAGCCATGAAACGGGCGGCTTCAATAAATAAAGCGATTGTCGCTCATTGTGAGGATAACTCACTGATTTACGGCGGAAGCGTGCATGAAGGATCTTTTTCAAAAGCGAACGGCCTGAACGGCATACCTTCCATTTGTGAAGCGGTACATATTGCCCGTGACGTCCTGCTGGCGGAAGCGGCGGGCTGCCATTACCACGTGTGTCATATCAGCACGAAAGAATCCGTCAGAGCCGTAAGAGACGCAAAAAAAGCGGGAATCCGCGTGACGGCGGAAGTATCGCCGCACCACCTGCTGCTTTGTGACGAAGATATCCCGGGACTTGATACCAATTTTAAGATGAATCCGCCGCTTCGCAGCAAAGAGGACAGAGAGGCGCTGATTGAAGGGCTTTTAGACGGTACGATTGATTTCATCGCCACTGACCATGCGCCGCATACAGAAGAAGAGAAAAACACGGACATGAAGCTTGCGCCTTTCGGTATCGTCGGTTTAGAAACTGCCTTTCCGCTTCTGTACACACATTTTGTGAAAAACGGGGCGTGGACGCTGAAGCAGCTGGTTGATTTCATGACGGTAAAACCTTGCGAGGCATTCGGTCTTCCGTACGGAACGCTTGCACCGGGGGCGCCGGCTGACATCACCCTGATTGATCTGGAAAAAGAAGCGGCCATTGACAAAGATACATTTTTATCTAAAGGAAAAAATACGCCATTCAACAAGATGAAGTGCTTCGGCTGGCCTGTTGCAACGATGGCTGCCGGTAAACTTGCATACGAAGAAGGGAGACTCGTCAAATGAAAAGAAGACTAGTGCTGGAAAATGGAGCGGTATTTGAGGGTGAAGCATTCGGGAGCCTGGAGCATACTGCGGGTGAAGTCGTATTCAACACGGGAATGACCGGTTATCAGGAAATTTTATCAGACCCGTCTTACTGCGGGCAGATCGTGACGCTGACGTATCCGCTGATCGGCAACTACGGAATTAACAGAGATGACTTTGAATCCATCACTCCTTTTGTAAAAGGGCTGATCGTAAAAGAACTGTGCGAGCTGCCTTCCAACTGGCGTTCGGCTTACACGCTTGACGAGTATCTGAAAATGAAAAATATCCCCGGCTTACAAGGGATCGACACGCGAAAACTCACCAGAATGATCCGCACGGCCGGCGCATTAAAAGGAACGTTTGCTTCAAGTGAGGAGAATGTCGGAGAGGTTCTTGCAAGGCTGAAAGAAACGGAACTGCCGAGAAATCAAGTCGCTCAAGTATCGGCGAAAACGGCATATCCGAGTCCGGGCCGCGGCAAACGCATCGTGCTCGTCGATTTCGGTATGAAGCACGGCATTTTAAGAGAGTTAAACAAAAGAAAATGCGATGTCATCGTTGTACCGTACAATGTAACGGCGGAAGAAGTGCTTCAGCTCAAGCCGGACGGCATCATGCTTTCTAACGGACCCGGAGATCCGAAAGATGTGCCGGAAGCCATTGAAATGATAAAAGGCATACTCGGGAAGGTGCCGTTATTCGGAATCTGCCTCGGCCACCAATTATTTGCGCTGGCATCGGGAGCGGAGACGGAAAAAATGAAATTTGGACACAGGGGTTCCAATCATCCGGTTAAAGAGCTTGCGACAGGGAAAGTCGCTTTAACAGCCCAAAACCACGGATATACAGTTTCTTCAATAGATGAAACAGAGCTTGAAGTGACGCACATTGCGATCAATGATCAAACGATCGAAGGACTCAAGCATAAAACATTGCCGGCATTTACGGTTCAGTACCACCCTGAAGCTTCACCGGGGCCGGAAGACGCCAATCACTTATTTGACAGATTCATTGACTTGATCGAAACAACTGAGAAAGAAGGGGAAGCGGTATGCCAAAACGCGTAGATATTAAAAAGATTTTAGTGATCGGATCAGGCCCGATTATTATCGGACAGGCGGCGGAATTTGATTATGCGGGCACACAGGCGTGTCTCGCTTTAAAGGAAGAAGGCTATGAAGTCATTCTCGTCAACTCGAATCCGGCAACGATTATGACGGATACGGAAATGGCTGATCGGGTATACATAGAACCGCTGACGCCGGAGTTTCTCACGCGTATTATCAGAAAAGAACGGCCGGACGCCATCCTGCCGACTCTGGGAGGACAGACCGGACTGAATCTTGCCGTCGAGCTGTCTGAACTCGGGGTTCTTGAGGAATGCGGAGTGGAAGTGCTCGGCACAAAGCTGTCTGCCATCCAGCAGGCGGAAGACCGCGACTTATTCCGTACGCTGATGAATGAGCTGAATGAACCGGTGCCGGAAAGTGAGATCATCCGCACTTTACAGGAAGCTGAGGAATTTGTCGGCCGGATCGGGTTTCCGGTTATCGTGCGCCCCGCTTACACATTAGGCGGAACGGGCGGCGGCATCTGCTCGAATGAAGCGGAACTGAAAGAGATCGTCGAAAACGGATTAAAGCTCAGCCCCGTCCATCAGTGCCTTCTGGAAAAAAGCATCGCCGGTTACAAAGAGATCGAATATGAAGTCATGAGAGACAGCAGAGATCACGCGATCGTCGTCTGCAATATGGAAAATATCGATCCGGTCGGCATCCATACGGGCGACAGCATCGTCGTTGCCCCGAGCCAGACTTTGAGCGACCGGGAATATCAGCTTTTGCGCAATGTTTCATTAAAGCTGATCCGCGCGCTCGGCATTGAAGGCGGCTGTAATGTTCAGCTCGCGCTCGATCCCGACAGCTTCCAATACTACATTATCGAAGTGAATCCGCGGGTGAGCCGCTCATCTGCCCTCGCTTCAAAAGCGACGGGTTACCCGATCGCAAAGCTTGCGGCGAAAATCGCAGTCGGGCTTTCTCTTGATGAAATGATGAATCCCGTAACGGGAAAAACATATGCGGCTTTTGAGCCCGCGCTTGACTATGTCGTTTCTAAAATCCCGCGCTGGCCGTTCGACAAATTTGAGTCGGCAAACCGCAGGCTCGGGACGCAAATGAAAGCCACCGGAGAGGTCATGGCCATCGGACGCACCCTTGAAGAATCGCTGTTAAAGGCGGTCCGCTCACTGGAAGCCGATGTCTATCACCTGGAACTGAAGGATGCGGAAGAGATTTCTGACGGGCTTTTGGAAAAACGGATCAGAAAGGCCGGAGATGAACGGCTGTTTTATCTCGCAGAAGCGTTCAGAAGAGGCTACACAGTGGAGCAGCTTCATGAGTTTTCCGCAATTGACGTATTCTTTTTGCACAAGCTCTGTAAGCTGGTCGCTTTTGAAACCGAGCTGAAAGCGGAAAAAGGCAGCCTCGCCGTCCTGCAGACAGCGAAGGAACTCGGTTTCTCCGACAAATATATCAGCCGGGAATGGAATATGCCGGAACAAGAGCTGTATCAAATGCGAAAAGAAGCAGCCATCAAGCCTGTATATAAAATGGTGGATACATGCGCGGCGGAATTCGAATCAGAAACCCCGTATTTTTACAGCACATATGAGGAAGAAAATGAGTCTGAGGTAACATCAAGAAAAAGCGTCGTCGTCCTCGGCTCCGGCCCGATCCGCATCGGACAGGGCGTCGAATTTGACTATGCGACCGTTCATTCTGTCTGGGCCATCAAGCAGGCAGGCTATGAAGCGATTATTATCAACAACAACCCTGAGACGGTGTCCACTGATTTCAGCATATCAGACAAACTGTATTTTGAACCGCTGACGGTAGAAGATGTCATGCACATCATCGATTTGGAACAGCCGGAAGGCGTTGTTGTCCAATTCGGCGGCCAGACGGCGATCAACCTTGCGGAAGAATTGAGCGCCCGCGGCGTCAAAATTCTCGGTACATCACTTGAAGATTTAGACCGTGCGGAAGACCGGGATAAGTTCGAGCAGGCGCTTGAGGCGCTGAATGTGCCGCAGCCGCTCGGAAAAACCGCCGTGTCGGTGAACGAAGCGGTCAAAATCGCTGCATCCATCGGCTATCCGGTACTTGTCCGCCCTTCGTATGTGCTCGGCGGCCGGGCGATGGAAATCGTCTATCACGAAGAAGAGCTGCTTCACTATATGAAAAATGCGGTCAAAATCAACCCGCAGCATCCGGTGTTAATCGACCGTTATCTGACGGGGAAAGAAATCGAAGTCGATGCCGTATCTGACGGCGAAACAGTCGTTATTCCGGGAATTATGGAGCATATCGAGCGGGCCGGCGTCCATTCAGGGGATTCAATCGCCGTCTATCCGCCTCAGTCTTTAAGCGGAGACATTAAGAAAAAAATCGAACAATACACTGTAGCCTTGGCAAAAGGCCTTAACATCATCGGATTGCTGAACATCCAGTTCGTACTGTCGCAAGGTGAGGTGTATGTGCTTGAGGTAAATCCGCGGTCAAGCAGAACCGTGCCGTTCTTAAGCAAAATCACTAAGATTCCGATGGCGAATCTGGCGACAAAGGTCATTCTCGGCCAAAAGCTTGCTGATTTCGGCTATCAAGAGGGGCTGCAGCCTGAACAGCAGGGGGTATTCGTGAAAGCGCCTGTCTTCTCATTCGCGAAGCTGAGAAGAGTGGATATTACGTTAGGCCCTGAAATGAAGTCGACGGGAGAGGTCATGGGCAAAGATTCAACCTTGGAAAAAGCGCTCTATAAAGCGCTGATTGCCTCTGGCATTCAAATCCCGAACTACGGCTCAGTGCTGTTGACCGTTGCTGATAAAGATAAAGAAGAAGGACTGCTGATCGCCAAGCGGTTCCACGCCATCGGCTATAAAATCTTGGCGACGGAAGGAACGGCGGCTTATTTGAAAGACGCTCAGATTCCGGCTCAAGTCGTCGGGAAAATCGGCGAAGAAGGGAAAAATCTGCTCGATGTGATCAGAAACGGCGAAGCGCAATTTGTCATCAATACGCTGACAAAGGGCAAACAGCCGGCCAGAGACGGCTTCAGAATCCGCCGCGAATCCGTTGAGAACGGAGTCGCCTGCCTGACATCTTTAGATACGGCCGAAGCCATTTTGCGGGTATTGGAAAGCATGACATTCCGGGCGGATCATATGCCTGCATCCGAAACCAATCAAAAGGCGGCAGTCACGATATGAAAAAAGCGCATTTGACTGTTCAATCCAACTTAGAAATTGCCGACCGGATTTATAAGATGGTGCTGAAAGGAGAGCTTGTCCGGCACCTTACCGAGCCGGGTCAATTTCTTCATCTGAAGGTGAGTGACGCGGTCACGCCGCTATTAAGAAGACCGCTCAGCATTGCGGACGTCAATTTCGCCGCGGATGAAGTATCCGTTATCTACAGAGCTGACGGTGAGGGAACGCGTCTTTTGTCCGGGAAAAAAGCGGGCGGCAGGATAGACGTTCTCGGCCCTCTCGGCAACGGATTTCCCGTCCGGCGGATTGAACCCGGCAAAACCGCGCTGTTAGTCGGAGGCGGAGTGGGGGTTCCGCCTTTGCAGGAACTGTCAAAGCGCCTGACGGAAAAAGGCGTAAACGTCATTCATGTGCTTGGATTTCAATCAGCAAAGGATGTTTTTTACGAACAGGAATGCCGTGCGTACGGAGACACTTATGTGGCGACGGCTGACGGAACATATGGAGAGAAAGGGTTTGTCACCGATATCATCCGTGAAAAGCAGCTCGAATTCGATGTCCTGCTAAGCTGCGGACCGACACCGATGCTGAAAGCTCTGAAGCAGCAGTACGGCCATAAAGAGGTTTACCTTTCGATGGAAGAGCGGATGGGCTGCGGCATCGGGGCCTGCTTCGCCTGCGTGTGCCGCACGGGTGAAAGCGATACATCCTATGTAAAGGTCTGCCTGGACGGGCCGGTATTTAAAGCTGAGGAGGTGGCGCTGTAATGTTAGAGGTGAATCTGCCGGGTCTCCAATTGAAAAACCCGATCATCCCCGCTTCCGGATGTTTCGGTTTCGGGAAAGAATATGCCGGATTTTACGATTTATCATGCCTCGGAGGCATTATGATTAAAGCAACGACGAACGAAGCCCGCTTCGGAAATCCGACACCGAGAGTGGCGGAGACAAGCGCGGGAATGCTGAATGCCATCGGACTGCAAAATCCCGGCCTTGAGCATGTGCTCAATCATGAGCTGCCTTGGCTCGAACAATTTGACACGCCGATTATCGCAAATGTCGCCGGTTCTCAGGTGGACGACTATAAAGAAGTGGCCGAGCACATCAGCCAAGCGCCGAATGTGCATGCGCTTGAGCTTAACATTTCATGTCCGAATGTCAAAACGGGGGGGATTGCTTTTGGTACTGATCCCGTCATGGCGGCCGAACTGACAAAAGCGGTGAAAGAAGTTTCCGCAGTGCCTGTGTATGTGAAGCTTTCGCCTAATGTCGCAAACATAACCGAAATTGCCAAAGCGATTGAAGCGGCCGGTGCTGACGGTCTGACGATGATTAATACACTCATCGGGATGAGGCTCGATCTCAAGACCGGACGGCCGATTTTAGCAAATAAAACGGGCGGACTGTCAGGCCCGGCGATCAAACCGGTCGCCATCCGGATGGTATACGAAGTCAGCCAGGCCGTTCAAATTCCGATTATCGGGATGGGCGGCGTTCAGACTGCAGAGGATGCATTAGAATTTCTTCTTGCGGGAGCGAGTGCGGTTGCCGTCGGCACGGCGAACTTCGTCAATCCGTTCGTCTGCCCGGAAATCATAGAACAGCTCCCCCGTGTGCTGCGCCAACACGGCTTTCAATCTGTAAGTGAATGCATCGGAAGGAGCTGGAAACATGAAAAACAACCTGCCCATCATCGCGCTTGATTTTGCATCAGGGGAAGAGACTTTAACGTTTTTAGACTTGTTTGAAAAGGAAAGGCTTTTTGTCAAAACGGGGATGGAACTTTTTTATCAGGAAGGCCCCGCCATCATTCACCAATTAAAAGAACGGAACTGTGATATATTTTTAGATTTAAAGCTTCATGATATCCCGACTACGGTCAATAAAGCGATGAGGCGGCTTGCCGGTCTCGGCGTTGATCTCGTCAATGTGCATGCGGCAGGGGGCGCACGCATGATGCGCGCGGCCCTAGAGGGGCTTGAAGAAGGCACGCCGGCAGGCAGAAAACGCCCGTCTTTAATCGCGGTGACTCAGCTGACCAGCACTTCAGAGCAGGTGGCGAAGGAAGAGCTTCTGCTGCAAAAGCCGCTGTTAGAAACGGTTGTGCACTACGGCAAAATGGCGGAAGAGTGCGGGCTGGACGGAGTGGTATGTTCGGTCCATGAAACAAAAGCCATTTATGAAGCGGTCCGGCCTTCATTTCTGACAGTCACGCCGGGCATCCGCACGGCCAGTGACGCAGCTGACGATCAAGTCCGGACGGCGACTCCGTCATTTGCGAAAGAAAACGGTTCGTCAGCCATCGTCGTGGGCCGCTCAATTACAAAAGCGGAAAACCCCGTTAAAGCATATGAAGCAATTAAACTGGAATGGGAGGGCGTTCGCCGATGAAACAGGCTATCGCAAAACATCTATTACACATTGAAGCTGTCTTTTTACGTCCGAATGAGCCGTTTACGTGGGCGAGCGGCATTTTATCACCGATCTATTGTGACAACCGTCTGACATTGTCGTATCCAAAAGTGAGAAATGATGTGGCGGACGGGCTCGGCAAACTGCTGAAGGAGCATTTCCCCGAGGCGGAGATGATCGCGGGCACTGCAACGGCGGGCATTCCGCATGCTGCGCTTCTCGCAGACCGTACAGGCGCGCCGATGTGCTACGTCAGAAGCAAACCGAAAGCGCACGGCAAAGGAAATCAAATAGAAGGCGCCATTAAGAAAGGACAAAAAACAGTCGTGATTGAAGACTTGATTTCTACCGGAGGCAGCGTGCTTGAAGCTGCGGCGGCCCTTCAAAGAGAGGGCGCGGAAGTCCTCGGCGTCATTTCCATTTTTACATACGGACTGCCGAAAGCAAAAGAAGCCTTTAAAAAAGCGGGTCTTCCTTATTACTCGTTAACCGATTATGACACGCTGATTGAAGTCGCGCTTGAAAACGGAACGATTCATTCAGCTGACATTGAAAAACTGAAATCATGGAAACTGAATCCCGAGTCAAAAGATTGGTTTAAAAAATAATGACAATAAAAACAGGCCTCAGGGCCTGTTTTATTATTCCTATCAAAAAACTCGGGTTGACTTCTGTTAGAATTGTGCTAAAATTTAGTACAAATCTAAAAAGCTTATCAAGAGCGGCTGAGGGACTGGACCGATGACGCCCGGCAACCTGCGTGTATTGCAAGGTGCCGCATCCAGAAAAATGCACAGCATTTTGAAGATAAGGGCTATACCGGGTCACTGTCTTTCATTCCGCTGGATTGAAAGTTTTTTATATAAAAAAAGATTGAGGGATAAGACAACCGGCAGAGAACAACAGCTGTTTGATTGTCTCCGGGAGGAGGAAAGAAAAAATGCTAACGTATGACACATGGGAAGAGCCGGCGATTACATTTCCGGAAGACGATTCCTATAAAGGCGCGCTGTCCGTTTTAAAATGGGCATACGGCCACTACGGAGACCAGCTTGTTTACGCGTGCAGCTTCGGGATTGAGGGCATCGTCCTGATCGATTTAATTTCTAAAGTAAAGAAAGACGCGGAAATCGTGTTTCTCGATACGGGTCTTCACTTTAAAGAAACATATGAAACGATCGAAAAAGTGAAAGAACGTTACCCGGGGCTGAACATTATCCTGAAAAAGCCCAGCCTTACTCTCGAGGAACAGGCCGAGGCTCACGGAGATAAACTGTGGGAAAGAGAACCGAACCAGTGCTGCTACATCAGAAAAATTCTGCCGTTAAGAGAAGCACTCGCAGGGCATCCGGCATGGCTGTCCGGCCTTCGCCGAGATCAAGGGCCGAGCCGGGCGAATACGAATTTCCTGAATAAAGACGACAAGTTTCAATCGATTAAAGTATGCCCGCTGATCCATTGGACATGGAAAGACATCTGGAGATATACTTCCAAGCATGAGCTGGATTACAATATCCTCCATGATCAGGGGTATCCGAGCATCGGCTGTGAACCGTGCACTTCACCTGCGTTTACCGCGGAAGATTTGCGGAGCGGCAGATGGAACGGCATGGCGAAAACAGAATGCGGACTGCATGAATAAAGGAGCTGCCCGATGGAATTAGCCGCTATTTTATTCTGCCTGTTTTTTGCCATGAATATCGGAGCCAGCGGAGCCGCGGCATCAATGGGAGTCGCTTACGGGTCCGGCGCCGTTAAAAAGAAAACGTATGCGCTGATCATCTGCGCGGCCGGAGTCCTGTCAGGGGCGGTTATCGGCGGCGGTGAAGTCGTTAAGACGATCAGCGGCGGAATCATTCCCGAAAAAACCATTACGCTCACCATTGTCTGCATTATAATCGGAGCGGCGGCGCTATCGTTATTCACGGCGAATGTGCTCGGCATTCCGCTGTCGACGAGTGAGGTCACTGTCGGGGCGATTGTCGGTGTCGGCGTCGCGTACAAAGTATTGTTTTTACAGCATCTTTTGGTCATCGTGATTTTTTGGGTGCTCGTACCGTTCGTCGCGTTCTGTTTCACCTTTCTCGTATCGAAGGTATTCAGTTCTCTGAATATTCGAGTCATTTCGAAACGGAAACAGAAGATTTTAGGGATTGTGCTGCTTTTTGCGGGGTTTTGGGAAGCTTTTTCAGCCGGAATGAACAATGTCGCAAATGCGGTGGGCCCTTTGGTGGCTGCGGGCGTACTCAGCGTGTCAAAAGGAACGCTGTACGGAGGCATCTTTGTCGCTCTCGGCGCTCTGCTTTTAGGACGTAAAGTGCTTGAAACCAACGGGAAAAAGATTACGAGATTTTCAGCCGGAGAAGGCATACTGCTTTCAGGAACCGGCGCGGGGCTTGTCATTATCAGTTCCGTCTTCGGTCTGCCGGTCCCATTGGCGCAAGTCACATCATCATCAATTATCGGTATCGGAATGGCCAAAAACGGGCCGAACGTTTTTCATAAAGAAGTCGTGAAAACGATGCTCAAAGTTTGGGTCGTTTCGCCGTTTTTGTCACTGTCGATTTCGTATCTGCTTGTCTCCCTGCTGTTAAAAGGAGATTACTATTCCATCTTTATGATGGCCAGCGTGCTTTTGGCAGCTGGCGGAGCCGCCAGTCTGATGAAAGCCATCCGAAAAGAGAAACGCTCTGTCCATGAACAAGGCGGGGGCATTTAACTATTAATCTGAGTTTATTTATCTGTTAACTGGGAGGAATCATGTATTATGAGTTTAGCACCGCACGGAGGAACATTAATTAATCGGGTGAATGAGCAGTATGATCTTACACCCGTCCACAAAGAAATTGAGCTTGATTTGATTTCGTTCGCTGATTTAGAGCTGATCGGAATCGGGGGGTACAGCCCGATTGAAGGATTTTTCACAGAAAAAGATTACGTGTCAGTCGTTGAAAATATGCGTCTGGCATCAGGGGTTGTCTGGTCCCTGCCGATCACGCTTCCGGTCGATTCAGAAAAAGCGGCTGAGCTTGCCGTCGGCGACACGGTGAAACTGACTTACGGCGGAGAAACATACGGTGTCGTCGACATCGAAGATATTTATACGCCGGATAAACAAAAAGAAGCCGTTCACGTATATAAAACCAATGATGCCGCGCATCCGGGCGTGAAAAAATTATTTTCACGCGGCGATACGTATGTCGGCGGGCCGATCACATTAATTAAAAAAGCGTCAAAGCAGTTTCCTGAGTTTACATTTGAACCTGCCGATACAAGACGAAGCTTCGAAGAAAAGGGCTGGAAAACCATCGTCGGTTTCCAAACGAGAAATCCGGTCCACCGCGCCCACGAATATATCCAAAAAACCGCGCTTGAGACGGTTGACTGCCTGTTTTTGAACCCGCTCGTCGGTGAAACAAAATCAGATGACATTCCGGCGGATGTCAGAATGGAAAGCTACCAAGTGCTTCTCGATCATTATTATCCGAAAGACCGCGTTTTCCTCGGCGTGTTTTTGGCGGCTATGCGGTATGCGGGGCCGAGAGAAGCCATTTTCCACGCGCTTGTCCGCAAAAACTACGGCTGCACGCATTTTATTGTCGGCCGCGATCATGCCGGCGTCGGTGATTACTACGGCACATATGAAGCGCAAGAGCTGTTTGATCAATTTACAGCGGATGAACTCGGGATTACACCGATGAAATTCGAGCACAGCTTCTTCTGCCAGAAATGCGGCAACATGGGAACGGCCAAAACATGCCCTCATGACAGAGAAGACCACGTCATTCTGTCAGGAACAAAGGTCAGAGAAATGCTGCGAAGCGGCGTCATGCCGCCGGCGGAATTCAGCCGTCCTGAAGTTGTCGAGGTGTTGATTAAAGGGCTGAAAACGAAAGAAGAAGCAGGCGTTTCTTAAGGAGGAAAATAGAGTGACAAATCGTGATATCGTATGGCATGAAGCCTCAATAACGAAAGAAGAATACCAGCAGAAAAACAAGCATAAAAGCTCTATCCTCTGGTTGACGGGCTTAAGCGGTTCAGGGAAATCCACAATTGCAAACGCCGCAGCGCGCGAGTTGTTTGAACAGGGCTATCAAGTCATTGTGCTTGATGGTGATAACATCCGCCACGGCTTAAACAAGGACTTAGGTTTTTCCGATGATGACCGCAAGGAAAATATACGCCGCATCGGGGAAGTGGCGAAGCTTTTCGTTCAGCAGGGAACCATCGTCATCACGGCTTTTATTTCTCCGTTCCGTGAGGACAGAGATCAGGTGAGAGAGCTTGTGGCAGAGGGCGAATTTAATGAAATCTACGTGAAATGCGACCTCGATATATGTGAAAAGCGCGATCCGAAAGGTTTATATAAAAAAGCAAGAAATGGTGAAATTCCGTTCTTTACGGGGATCGACTCACCGTATGAAGAGCCGAAAGCGCCTGAGCTCGTACTTGATTCAGGCAAATTTGAACGTGAAGAATGCACCGGAAGACTGGTTGACTTTGTGAAAAACAGCTTAGCATAATAGGTCCAAAAAGGCCGCGCAATCAGCCGGATATCCCCCGCAATGGCGGGATATGGTAAAATAGCTGAAGTGCGGCCTCGCGGCTGTTCTGGGAAGATTTCAAAACGGATCGGGGAGACATGTTATGGGGAAAGTATTTATCGTTGGAGCCGGTCCGGGAGATCCGGACTTATTAACGGTGAAGGCAATGAAAGCCATACAGAAAGCGGACGTTATATTATATGACAGATTGGTAAGCAAAGAGATTTTACAGTACGCCGGAGAAGAAGCGGATCTGATTTACTGCGGCAAGCTCCCGGATTTTCACATTATGAAACAGGATACGATCAACCGTTTCCTTGTGAAGTATGCGAAAAAGGGGAAAACTGTTGTAAGGCTCAAGGGGGGCGACCCGTTTGTTTTCGGCCGCGGAGGCGAAGAAGCGGAGGCTCTCGCACAAAACGCCATTCCGTTTGAGATCGTTCCCGGCATTACATCAGGAATCGCGGCTGCTGCTTATGCCGGCATTCCGGTGACGCACAGAGAGGCGAGCTCCAATGTTGCATTCGTTACGGGGCATTATAAACAAGAAGACGACTTTGAAGAAAAATGGAAAGCGCTGGCGACGGGCATTGATACGCTGGTGATTTATATGGGAATTAAAAATATCCGGCAGATTGAAAGAATGCTGCTGGAAAACGGCAGAGACGGCGGCACTCCGGCAGCCTTTATTCATTGGGGAACGACGGACAGGCAAAAAACAGTCGTCTGCACCGTCGGCACGCTTTCAGATACAGTGATAAAAGAAGAAATCAAAAACCCGAGCTTAATTGTTATCGGTGATGTCGTCAATTATCACTGCAAACTGGACTGGTATGCATCTGAACAGAAAAATCCGGATTTGAGCGAGGCGTTGTAAATGAAGCAGGCGATTTTATATATCGGGCACGGTAGCAGGCTGAAAAAAGCGCAGACAGAGTCGGCGGTGTTTTTAAAAGGGTGTATGCCGCACGCTGACGCTCCCATTCAGGAAATCTGTTTTTTAGAACTGCAGGAACCGTCTATTGAAGCGGGATTTGAAGCTTGTGTCAGACAAGGCGCCACTCATATTGCGGCCGTGCCTTTGCTGCTGTTGACCGCTGCCCACGCAAAACATGACATTCCGGCTGAAATCGCCCGTGCGGCGGCCCTGCATCCCGATATAAAAGTGACATATGGTGTTCCGATCGGAGTGGACGATGAAGTCGTAAAAGCCGTGCATCATCGCATTGAAGGTACCGGAGTGCCCATTGAGCAGGCGAAAGTGGTGCTGATCGGAAGAGGAAGCACAGATCCGGCCGTTAAAAACGCAGTCAGTGAGATTGCCGGAAAACTTGAGGCGATTACACCTGTTAAAGAAGTCATCCCTTGTTTTTTAACAGCATGTGACCCGCACTATAAAGAAGTGTTTGCCGGCCTTGAAGAGGATGACGGAGCACCCGTTTTTATCGTTCCATATCTTCTGTTTACCGGGCTTTTAATGACTGAGATTGAACGGGAAGTTCAAAAGCTTCAAACGATCAATCAAAATGTTCATCTCGCATCATACTTAGGTTTTCACCCGCATATTAAGCAGGTGTTTTTGAACCGTGTGACAGAAGCTGTCCGAAACCCCGGCGGTCAGTTTGATTTTAAGGGGGGACAGTATGCTGCCTCTGCACATTAATTTAAGCGGAAAAAGAATTATCATCGCGGGCGGAGGCAATGTTGCCTTAAGAAGGCTCAAAACAGTGCTTCCGGAAGGCGCGGATATTACTGTAATCAGTCCCGATGCCCTGCCTGAAATTAAACAGCTGGCAGATGAAGGACGTATCCGCTGGGTTTCCCGTAAAATTGAAATGAAGGATCTCGCGCCCGCTTTTTTCATCATTGCCGCGACAAATGACCGCAGCGTGAATCGGGAGATAGCCGCGGGCGCTTCTGAAACGCAGCTGGTCAATTGTGTAAGCGAGGCTGAACGGGGCAGCGTGTATATGCCGAAGATCATCCGCAAAGGGCGCATTCAAGTATCCGTATCAACAAGCGGCGCAAGCCCGGCACATACGAAAAGACTGGCTGAGGACATAAAGCCTCTCATTACTGCTGATTTGGCTGAAGAAGTGGATCAATTATTTGAGAAAAGAAGAAGATCATAAAAAATCACCTTGTCTGTCATCAGGCAGGGTGTTTTTTATACTGTCCTGACAGTCCGCCGAATGTGAAAAATTCAAAACGAAAGCGGTCAGGATTGCGAAGTGATGCGGAATATGTATGTGATCCCGATGCCCCCTGAATTCCGCCCGCATACAAAGGAAAGGTCAGAGACCCGCCCGGATGTGCTCAGGTTCGGCGAGGGAAGGTGAAAGTATCCGCCGCCAAATCAGGTGTGACTGTTTTAATCACAGACGGCCCGGCGGATCAGGCAGACATGACGGGAAACTGATCAGATATTGTAAAGATGATTCTGACGGCTGGGAGAGTTTCGTCTCCGTTTATACGTAATAAAAAACACCTCCAAGCTGAGCGCGGGTTTCAGCTTGGAGGTGCGTTTATTTTTTCAGCCGTATGACAAGGTCGGCATCAGGTGTGACAAATACGGTATGCTGGCTGTCATAGGTGACAAATCCGGGCTTTGCGCCGTTTGGCTTTTTCACGTGTCTGATTTTTGTATAATCAACCGGAACGGAGCCGGAATCTTTCGCTTTGGAAAAATAAGCGGCGATCGCAGCGGCCTCCAGTATGGATTGTTCATCCGGATCGCTGCTTTTAATCACAACGTGGGAACCCGGAATGTCTTTCGTGTGGAACCATAAATCATCCCTTGCGGCAGCTTTTGTCGTTAAGTACTCATTTTGTTTATTGTTTTTGCCGACAAGAATCGTCAATCCCCGTGAAGATTCATATTGCTCCAAAACAGGAACGTGCTGCTTCTGTTTTTTCTGTCCTCTCTGCTGTTTCGGCCGCAGATATTTGCCTTCCACAAGCTCTTCCCTTATTTCGTGAATATCCTTTGTGGAGGCGGAGGAGAGCTGCTGGATCAGCTGATCGAAATAAGCGATTTCCTCCTCGGCCAGACGGATCTGTTCTTTTACCACCTCGACGGAATTCTTCGCCTTTTGATACTTTGTAAAATACATCTGCGCGTTTTCTGACGGTGTTTTGTTCGGATTTAAAGGGATGGTCACCGTCTTACTTTCTTCATCATAATAATTGATGACTTCCGCTTCTTTGTCACCTTTTTTCAGCATATACAAATTCGCCGTCAGCAGTTCGCCGTATAGCTGGAATTCCTTCGCATTCTCTGAGTAGTCGAGCGTCTTTTCCAGCTTTTTTATCTTATTGGCGTTCTTTTTCCGTTCATTTGCGACAAACCGCTCGAGATCCTGCGCCTGCTGTTTGACGCGGTCGCGTTCCGCTTTGCCGAAATAAAACCGGTCCAACAGCTCACTCAGTGAGTGAAAGGTGCGCTCCTCTCCGTTTACATGTGTGAGAGACAGGAGATAAAAGTATTCCTTTCCGCCGGCTGTCGTAATGTTCGGTGTAAACCTGCAATCTTTCACGGCATGGAACATTTCAAGCAGCGTCTTCGGCAGCGTTATTTTGTTAGCGAGACCCGCTCTGTGAACGGCTTCTTTTGCAAACAGCGGAGAAACACCGGAGAAATGTCTGACGATCTGCTGGTCAAGCCGTCCTTCCTGAAAACTGAGATAACGCAAAACGTCCTCTTCATCCGCGGCAAGCGGCGAAATTTTTTCCTGAGCGGGAGGAAGCTTGTAATCATATCCCGGCAGAACGGTCCGGTAGCTGTTCATCGACGGAGATAAATGTTTCAGCCCGTCGATGATGGCTCCTTCTCCGTCAGTCAGAATAATATTGCTGTGCCGTCCCATAATTTCAACATACAGCGTTCTTACGGTTTCGTCGCCGATTTCATTTCTGCTTTTTATGCGGAATATCATAATCCGGTCTAATCCGGCCTGCTCTATTTTCTCAATAAATCCGCCTTCTATATGCTTTCTGAGCAGCATACAAAACATCGGCGGCTCGCTCGGATTTTCATAGGCCTGGTTTGTCATGTGCACCCGTGAATAGCTCGGGTGCGCCGACAATAATAATTTGTGGTTTTTTCCGTTGGCGCGGATATGGAATATCACATCGTGCTTAAAAGGCTGATGGACTCTCGTGATCCGGCCTCCGGCAATCCGGCTGTTTAATTCATGTGTCATTCCGTATGTAAACATGCCATCAAAAGACATATAAAACACCCTTTCCTTCTTCCTGCATTCGATAATTATAGCATGAAAAGGGGCGAGTCAGAATAAGCTTGTTTACAGAGTGACATCTCTAAAGCGAGGCAGGGGAGTGGACGAGAAGAATGAAGTTTCATGAAATGGGACAAACCGATTTGCTGAAAGCAACAAATACGTCCATTAAACAGGGGTTGACCGAAAAAGAGGTGAAAAAACGCCTTGAAAAGCACGGACCGAACGAGCTTCAGGAGGGCAAGAGGACACCGGCGATCGTCGTGTTTTTCGCCCAATTTAAAGATTTTATGGTGCTCGTGCTGCTGGCGGCGACCTTAATATCCGGGTTTTTAGGCGAATATGTAGATGCCGTAGCGATTATGGCGATTGTATTTGTCAATGGGGTTCTCGGTTTTTTTCAAGAGCGGCGTGCGGAAAAGTCTTTACATGCATTAAAAGAGCTGTCAACGCCGTATGTGTCAGCGTTGCGGGACGGGAGCTGGAAGAAAATTCAGTCCAAGGAGCTCGTTCCCGGCGATATCATGAAATTTTCAAGCGGCGACCGGATTGGCGCGGATGTGCGGATCGTTGAAGCGAAAAGCCTTGAAATTGAGGAATCGGCGCTGACCGGGGAATCAATTCCGGTGGTTAAACAAGCTGATAAACTGAGAAAGCCGGATGTTTCGTTAGGCGACATCAGCAATATGGCGTTTATGGGTACGATCGTAACGCGCGGCAGCGGTGTCGGCGTTGTCGTCGGTACAGGAATGAATACGGCAATGGGGAAAATCGCCGATATGCTGGAATCCGCCGGCAGCCTTTCAACACCGCTGCAGCGAAGACTTGAAGAGCTCGGCAAAATTTTAATTATCGTCGCGCTCCTTTTAACGGTATTGGTCGTTGCAGTCGGCGTCTTACAGGGACATGATCTTTACAGCATGTTTTTGGCCGGGGTGTCATTGGCCGTCGCCGCGATTCCGGAAGGGCTTCCCGCCATTGTTACGGTGGCATTATCAATCGGCGTCCAGCGCATGATCAAACAAAAATCAATTGTCAGAAAGCTCCCGGCGGTTGAAACATTGGGCTGCGCCTCTGTCATTTGTTCTGATAAAACCGGCACGCTGACACAAAACAAAATGACCGTCACCCATATGTGGTCAGGCGGCAAAATTTATAAAGTGTCAGGCATCGGCTATGAGCCGGAGGGCGTTTTCACCCGAGATGAGCGGGAAATCAAGCCGAAAGATGAGAAGATTCTTGAACAGATGCTGGTTTTCGGCGCGTTGTGCAACACATCTGAAATCGCACTGAAAGACGGCCGTTATGTACTCGACGGTGATCCGACAGAAGGCGCGCTACTGACGGCTGCAAGAAAGGGCGGCTATTCAAACGATTGGCTCAGCGGGCAATACCGCGTGGTTGCCGAGTTTCCGTTTGACTCCGTCCGCAAAATGATGACCGTCATTGTAGAGGATAAGGAAAAAAAGCAGTTCGTCATCACTAAAGGAGCGCCCGATGTGCTGATTGACCGCTCGTCACATCTGATGCACGGCGCAAGAAGTACGCCTTTTTCAGGAGAAAAGAAAGCAGAAACGGAAGCGGTTCTGAAAGAGCTGGCGTCGCAAGCTTTGCGTACGATCGCGATTGCTTATAAACCGCTTAAGGCCGGAGAAAAGCCGACAATGGAGCAGGCGGAAAAAAATCTGACGATGCTCGGCTTGTCAGGCATGATTGATCCGCCCCGTCCGGAGGTCAGACAGGCCATTAAAGAATGCCGTGAGGCCGGCATTAAAACGGTTATGATCACAGGGGATCACGTCGAAACGGCAAAGGCCATTGCAAAAGATTTGCGTCTTCTTCCGAAAAAGGGGCGTGTGATGGACGGCAAGACGCTGAATGAGCTTACGGACAAAGAACTTATCGAAACGGTCGATGATGTCTACGTCTTCGCACGCGTGTCACCTGAACATAAATTGAAAATCGTCAAAGCGTTTCAGGAAAACGGACACGTCGTCGCCATGACGGGAGACGGGGTTAATGACGCGCCGGCCATAAAGCAGGCAGATATCGGTGTTGCCATGGGCGTGACGGGAACGGATGTGGCAAAGGAAGCCTCTTCTCTCATTCTGGTGGATGATAACTTTGCTACGATTAAATCAGCCATAAAAGAGGGACGGAATATCTATGAAAATATAAGAAAATTCGTCCGGTATTTGCTCGCCTCCAACGTCGGTGAAATTTTAGTGATGCTGTTTGCGATGCTTCTCGCTCTGCCGCTGCCGCTCGTCCCGATTCAGATATTGTGGGTGAACTTAGTCACTGACGGGCTGCCGGCGATGGCCCTCGGTATGGATCAGCCGGAAGGAGACCTGATGAGGCGGAAGCCGCGGCATCCGAAAGAAGGAGTGTTTGCGAGAAAACTGGGCTGGAAAGTCGTATCAAGAGGGTTTTTAATCGGAGCCGCAACCATTTTTGCGTTTATCATCGTCTATCACCGCAATCCTGAAAATCTGCCCTACGCACAGACCGTTGCATTCGCGACTCTTGTCCTGGCTCAGCTTATACACGTGTTTGACTGCCGGAGCGAAACGTCTGTTTTCTCCCGGAATCCGTTTGAAAATATTTATCTGCTCGGCGCCATCATTTCTTCTGTCTTCCTGATGGTCATCGTCATCTATTATCCGCCGCTGCAGCCGATTTTCAAAACAGTGCCGATTACGCCGGGCGATTGGATGCTGATTATCGGGATGTCTGGCATACCTACTTTTTTGCTGGCGGGTTCACTTTTGACAAGAAAAAAATAATTCCATATGATATAATCTTAGGGGTAATAGCATGTCTATTGCCCTTTTATTTTGATAACGGGAAAGAATTGGGTGTTTCATATGATACGGAGTATGACAGGCTTCGGCAGCGCAAGCAGCACAAAAGGCGATCTCTCGGCAACCGTTGAATTGAAATCCGTCAATTACCGGTTCAAAGAAGTGAACGCCCGCCTGCCACGGCCTTTGCTATATGTAGAGGATAAGCTGAAACAAACGATATTGCAGCATATACAGCGCGGAAGAGTAGAGCTGTTTCTCACTGTAAACAGTGACGCGCTCATAAAAAGAAGCCTGAACATCGATTGGGAGCTCCTTGATGAATATGTGAGCGCCGCACGCGTCATGAAAGAGCGCTACAGCCTGGCCGCAGAACCCGATGCAATGGATTTCTTTAGATTTGAACACATTGCGCAGATTCACGAAGAACAGATGCGTGATGACAAGCTTGAAGAAGTCATCAGGGAAGCCGCTGAGCTGGCTGTAAAGGAACTTTGTGATATGAGGGAAAAAGAAGGCCGGCTTTTGGCGGAAGACTGCTTTCTGCACATTGAGCGGCTTGAGACGCTGTCCGAACAGGTGAAAGAGCGCGCTTCGGCCGTTGTTATTCAATACCGCGAGCGTCTTTACGCCCGAATGAAGGAATGGACGGAGGACGCGCTCGACGAAAGCAGGCTGATCACGGAATGCGCCATTTTCGCCGATCGTTCTGATATAACGGAAGAAATTACCAGATTAAAGAGCCATTTTGTTCAATTCCGTGATATATTAAAAGAAGGCGGGGCAGTCGGCCGCAAACTTGATTTCCTTGTCCAGGAGCTTAACCGGGAAGCGAACACGATCGGCTCAAAAGCCAATGATCATCAAATCACAAAGCTTGTCGTTGAAATGAAAAGTTCTATTGAAAAATTGAAGGAACAAGTGCAAAATATAGAATAGCGACTGTGCGTATTGTTTACAGACGGTCTCTTCAGGTTACACTAGAGACGTCTATTTTACAGGGGGAACGTAGAAGATGACGATTAAACTGATTAATATCGGATTTGGCAATATCATCTCCGCCAATCGGATGATTTCGATTGTCAGCCCGGAGTCTGCGCCAATAAAGCGAATGATCCAGGATGCAAGAGACCGCGGAATGCTAATAGACGCTACATACGGACGAAGAACCCGTGCAGTTGTCGTCATGGATAGTGATCACATTATCTTATCTGCCGTCCAGCCTGAGACAGTTGCACACAGACTTTCTGTGAAAGAAGAAATTATGGATGAAGGGCAGGGGTAATTGCCGCATGAAAGAAAGAGGGTTATTAATCGTTCTCTCAGGTCCCTCCGGAGTTGGAAAAGGAACGGTTCGGCAAGCAATATTTTCACAACAGGACACGAAATTTGAATACTCAATTTCAGTCACGACGAGAAACCCGAGAGAGGGCGAG
Source organism: Bacillus sp. YH3-2-B2 (assembly GCF_053663335.1). Taxonomy (NCBI): domain Bacteria; kingdom Bacillati; phylum Bacillota; class Bacilli; order Caryophanales; family Bacillaceae; genus Bacillus; species Bacillus sp. YH3-2-B2. The sequence continues at coordinate 692,510 of NZ_JBSJQE010000001.1, forward strand.
GTCGACGGCGTCGATTATTTCTTTAAATCCAGAGATGAATTCGAACGCATGATTGAAAACAACAAACTGCTTGAGTGGGCAGAATATGTCGGCAACTATTACGGAACGCCCGTTGATTATGTCGAACAGACGCTTCAAGAAGGAAGAGACGTCTTCTTAGAGATTGAAGTGCAGGGCGCGCTCCAAGTGCGGAATGCATTTCCGGAAGGCCTGTTTATCTTCTTAGCGCCGCCGAGTCTTTCTGAGCTGAAAAACAGAATCGTGACAAGAGGGACTGAAACCGACGATTTAATCGAAAACAGAATGAATGCCGCAAAAGCTGAAATCGAAATGATGGACGCGTATGATTATGTCGTTGAAAACGACGATATCCAAACGGCTTGTGATAAGATTAACGCAATCGTTCTCGCCGAGCACTTAAAACGTGAACGCGTCGCTCCGAGATATAAGAAAATGCTGGAGGTAGAATAACTTATGTTAGATCCGTCAATTGACTCTTTAATGAATAAATTAGATTCTAAATATACGCTGGTGACTGTGTCTGCAAGACGCGCGCGTGAAATGCAGATCAAAAAGGACCAGCAGATTGAACATACCATTTCTCACAAATATGTAGGCAAAGCTTTAGAAGAAATTGACGCGGGCCTGCTTTCGTTTGAAAGAGAAGACAGCGAATAACAAGCACACGTAGCAACCTATCTCTACATAGGTTGTTATTTTTTTCCGTTTGGGATTTGTCCAATGCTTTCATAAAGGGGAGAAGACTTCATGAAAAACCGAAACATTTTGCTATGCGTAAGCGGGGGAATTGCCGTTTATAAAGCTTCCGCACTCACGAGCAAGCTGGTTCAGGCCGGCGCAAACGTCAAAGTGATTATGACTGAGTCCGCGCGTGAGTTTGTTTCTCCGCTGACATTTCAGGCGCTGAGCCGGAATGAAGTGTATACAGATACATTTAATGAACAGAATCCGAAGGTGATTTCTCATATTGATGCCGCTGACTGGGCGGATTTAATTATTGTCGCGCCCGCTACGGCAAATATCATCGGCAAGCTTGCCAACGGAATTGCTGATGATATGCTCACAACGACGGTGCTGGCGGCTGAGGCCCCGGTCTGGGTGGCGCCTGCGATGAATGTCCATATGTATGATCATCCGGCGGTGAAACGGAACATCTCTGTGCTTTATCAGGACGGGGTACGCTTTATCGAGCCGAGTGAAGGCTATTTGGCATGCGGATATGTCGGCAAAGGAAGGCTGGAGGAGCCGGAGCTTATTGTTGAGCGTGTCAGAGAGCATTTTAAGGAGCCTGAAGACGATGCGCCGCTGAAAGGAAAACATATTGTCATTACGGCCGGTCCGACGCGCGAAGCCGTGGACCCTGTCCGCTTCTTCACAAATAAATCCACCGGCAAAATGGGCTACGCTGCTGCTGAAGCCGCCGTCCGTCTCGGGGCGCGGGTGACGCTGATTTCAGGCCCGGTGTCAATAGAGCCGCCAGTCGGGTTGTATCAGTTTCTTCCTGTGCAATCGGCAACCGATATGAGAGAAGCCGTGCTTTCTGTGTTTGATTCATGCGACATGGTGATTAAGACGGCGGCCGTGGCCGATTTTACGCCGGCGGCTGTTTCTGATCACAAAATGAAGAAGAAAGACGGTTCGCTCGTGATCGAATTCAACCGTACGGCAGACATACTGAAAGAACTCGGCGAACGGAAAACACACCAGCTGCTGGTCGGATTTGCGGCTGAAACGCAAGACGTCGAACGCTATGCGCGCAGAAAACTCGAACAGAAAAACCTTGATATGATCGTGGCGAATGATGTGAAAGCGGAAGGGGCCGGATTTGGCACGGATACGAATGTCGTCACCTTCTATTTCCGGGACGGAAGAAAACGGGAGCTTGCGCTTATGTCTAAACTTGACGTTTCCTTTGAAATGCTGAAGGAAATGACCGCTTTGAAAGCCGAGGACCGAAAACCCGTATGAATGTAGCAGAAGTCATTGTCGATGTCAGCTCCAAAAACATTGACAGACCCTTTGATTACAAAATTCCCGATCATTTAAAAGGGATGATCGAAGTCGGCATGCGGGTGATTGTCCCGTTTGGCCCGCGCAAGCTTCAAGGATTTGTGACCGGTTTGAAAGATTCGTCCGAATTAAACGGCGGCTCAATGAAGGAAGTCGAGAAGCTTCTTGATTTGACGCCAGTTCTGACTGAGGAACTGATGCAGCTGTCTTCATGGCTTTCTGACAAAACGCTGTCGTTTAAAATCACGGCGCTTCAGGCAATGCTGCCCGCCGCACTGAAGGCGAAGTACGAGAAAGAGCTGAAAGTCGTTGACGAAGAAGCGCTGACCCCGGACATCAAACAGCTTTTCAGGAATCAAAAAAGTCTTCTGTACTCGGATATTACCGATGAAAGCATTCTTTCGTCACTTCAGAAATTCGTGCGCAAAGGAAGCATTGATGTCACATATAAAGTCGCCCAAAAAACGAATAAAAAAATGATCCGCATGATCGAAGCGGGGGCAGACAAAGAAGAACTCGCCCGGCACGCAGATTCATTGACAAAGCAGGCTTCTAAACAGCTCGCCGTGCTTACTTATTTTATCGGCGGGGGAGAAAAGATTTCCGCGGCCGAGCTTTGCAAAAAGACCGATTCCAGTTCTGCGACGCTGAAAACGCTTCTTAAAAAGGGGCTCCTTACGGAAAGCTTCGAGGAGGTTTACCGCGATCCTTATCAGGACAGAATGTTCAAAAAAACAGAGCCGCTCTCTCTTACAGAAGAGCAGCAGGCCGCTTTTGAGCCGATTAAACAAGCTGTAGCCGACCATGTCCATCACGTCTTTCTGCTTCACGGCGTCACGGGAAGCGGCAAAACGGAAATTTACCTGCAATCCATTGAAAAAGTGCTGGCAAAAGGACAAGAAGCGATCGTGCTCGTTCCGGAAATCTCGTTGACACCGCAAATGGTCAACCGTTTTAAAGGCCGCTTCGGCTCACAGGTTGCGGTCATGCACAGCGGATTATCCACAGGTGAAAAATACGATGAATGGCGGAAGATTCAGCGCAAGGAAGTCCGGCTTGTCGTCGGAGCCAGATCGGCCATCTTTGCCCCGTTTGAAAATCTCGGCATGATCATTATTGATGAAGAGCACGAATCTTCCTATAAGCAGGAGGAAATGCCGCGGTATCATGCAAAGGATGTAGCCATCCGCCGGGCCGAGCATCACAGCTGTCCGGTCGTCCTCGGGAGCGCCACGCCGACATTGGAGTCATTTGCGCGGGCGAAAAAAGGCGTTTATGAGCTGCTTCCATTAAAACATCGCGTAAACCGCCAGCTCATGCCTGACGTTTCTCTCGTTGATATGAGAGAAGAACTGAGAAACGGCAACAGATCAATGTTTTCAAGAGAGCTGATGGAACAGCTGGAAGAGAAGCTTGCAAAAAAAGAGCAGGCCGTCCTTTTTCTGAATAAACGGGGGTATTCCTCGTTTGTGATGTGCCGGGATTGCGGTTATGTGCCGCAATGTCCGCATTGCGACATTTCCATGACTTATCACCGCTACGGGCAAAGGCTGAAATGCCATTACTGCGGCCATGAGGAACCTGTCCCGGGAACATGCCCGGAATGCGGCAGCGAACATATCCGCTTTTTCGGCACGGGAACGCAGCGTGTGGAGGAGGAGCTTACCAAAGTGCTGCCTCAGGCGCGCGTGATCAGGATGGATGTGGATACCACTTCAAGAAAAGGCGCCCATGAAAAACTGTTGTCAGCGTTCGGTGAAGGGAAGGCGGATATCCTGCTCGGTACGCAAATGATCGCAAAAGGGCTTGATTTTCCGAACGTGACGCTCGTCGGAGTATTAAGCGCAGATACGACGCTTCACATCCCAGATTTCAGAGCCGCGGAGAAGACATTCCAGCTGCTGACGCAGGTAAGCGGACGGGCCGGGCGGCATGAAAAGCCGGGAACGGTGGTCATTCAAACGTATACACCGTCTCATTACAGCATTCAGCTGACGAAAACGCACGACTATGAAACTTTTTTTCAGCAGGAAATGGCGCACAGACGGGCCCAGTCATACCCGCCGTATTATTACGTGGCGCTGGTGACCGTTTCTCATGAAGAGGCGGCAAAAGCCGCGGTCACCGCAGAAAAGATTACAAACTATTTAAGAGCGGGATGCGGGCCTGATACGAAAATTCTTGGGCCGGCGGCTTCCCCGATTGCCAGGATCAAAGATAGATATCGCTATCAATGCGTGATAAAATACAGACAGGAAAACGAGTTGCAGATTCAGTTGAAAAAGATACTGGAGCACTATAAACGCGACATTGCGCAAAAGCATGTAATGATTTCAATCGATATGAATCCGTACATGCTGATGTAACATTAGTTTTTGGAGGGCAAAATTTTGGCTGTGAAAAAAATCGTCACACACCCGGCGGAGGTTCTGGAAACACCCGCCGATGAAGTGACAGTGTTTGATAAAAAATTAAAAAAACTGCTTGACGATATGTACGATACGATGCTCGAAATGGATGGCGTCGGTCTCGCCGCGCCGCAAATCGGCATTTTAAAAAGAGCGGCCGTCGTGGACATCGGTGAAGAAAGCGGCCGGATCGACCTTGTAAATCCGGTTATTCTTGAAAAGAGCGGTGAACAGACCGGAGTCGAGGGCTGCTTAAGTTTTCCCGGGGTTTTCGGTGATGTCACCCGCCCGGATTACGTAAAGGTAAAAGCCCATGACCGTAAAGGAAAACCGTTTATTTTAGAAGCGGAGGGTTTTTTGGCCAGAGCCGTTCAGCATGAAATGGATCATTTAGACGGCATTTTATTCACATCAAAAATTACGGCTTACTACACTGAAGAAGAACTGGCAGAAATGGAAGGATGATTGGATGACAAGGATCGTTTTTATGGGAACGCCCGACTTTTCAGTTCCCGTCCTGCGCACGCTTATTGAAGACGGATATGAAGTGGTTGGTGTCGTTACGCAGCCGGACCGCCCGAAAGGCAGAAAAAAAATCATGACGCCCCCTCCTGTAAAGGCTGAAGCTGAACGTCACGGCATTCCCGTGCTTCAGCCCGAAAAAGTAAGGCTCGAAGAAGAAATAGAAAAAGTGCTCAGCCTGAAGCCGGACCTGATTGTTACGGCGGCATTCGGACAGATCCTGCCCAAGCAGCTGCTGGACGGCCCGACATACGGCTGTATCAACGTACACGCGTCACTATTGCCTGAATTAAGAGGCGGAGCGCCGATACATTATTCGATTCTCCAAGGCAAGAAGAAAACGGGCGTGACGATCATGTATATGGTTGAAAAGCTTGATGCGGGCGATATGATTTCTAAAATCGAAGTGGAAATTGATGAAACGGATAACGTCGGCACGCTGCACGACAAATTAAGCATAGCTGGGGCAAAGCTTTTGTCAGAGACCGTCCCGAACGTCATTTCCGGAAATATTAAACCGATCAAACAGGACGAATCAAAAGCGACTTACGCGCCTAACATTAAGCGTGAGCAGGAGCGGATTGATTGGGCAAAGCCCGGAGAAGAGATCTACAACCAGATCAGAGGTTTAAACCCTTGGCCTGTCGCCTATACAACTTTGAACGGTCAAACTATTAAAGTATGGGCTTCTGAAAAAGTTGCTGCAAAAACTGAAGCTGCGCCCGGAACAGTCATCCGCACGGAGCAAAACGGCATTGTCGTCGCATCAGGAAACAGCACCGCCCTTTTAATCACTGAACTGCAGCCGGCGGGGAAAAAACGGATGAAGGGCGAAGATTTTGCAAGAGGCAAAAATGTGCAGTCCGGTGACGTGTTAGGAGCAGCAAATGAAGAAAATTAATGTCCGGGAGCTCGCCCTTGAAGCGCTTGAGAAGCTTGAGCAAAATCAGGCATACAGCAACCTGCTTCTTACATCGGTTATCAAAACGAACACGCTCAGCGATCAGGACAGAGGACTGCTGACAGAGCTTGTCTACGGAACGCTGCAAAATAAAATCGCCTTAGACTATATGCTGAAGCCTTTTATCCGCAAGCCGAATAAGGTGAAGCCGTGGGTGATTCAGCTGCTTCGTCTGTCCGCGTATCAAATGGAGTATTTAGAAAAAATTCCGGATCGCGCCGCCATCCATGAAGCGGTTGAAATCGCCAAAAAACGCGGGCATAAGGGCATTGCGTCCTTTGTCAACGGCATTCTCCGCTCCCTGCAGCGTGAGGGGGCGCCGTCATTTGCTGAAATTGAAGACCCGGTTCTCCGTCTTTCTACAGAGACAAGCCATCCCGAATGGCTCGTAAAAGAGTGGGTCGAGGCGTACGGCTTTGAGGCGGCTGAAAAGATCTGCCGGATTCATCTCATTCCGCCGAAGCAGACGCTCCGTGTCAATCACATAAAGAGCGACAGGGAAACGGTGCTGAATGAGATGGAGAATGCCGGTCTGGAAGCGGAAGCCGGAGACCTTTCTCCTGATGCGATTAAGCTTTTGAAAGGAAGCATCGCGAACACGGCATTTTTCCAAAACGGCCGGGTATCCATACAGGATGAAAGCTCAATGCTTGTCGCGCGGGCGCTGAACCCGAAGCCGGGCGAAACCGTTTTAGATGCATGCGCCGCACCGGGCGGAAAGTCGGCTCACATTGCGGAACTGATGGAGAACGAGGGGAGCCTCACATCGCTTGATCTTCACCGCCATAAAGTGAAGCTGATTAAAGAGGGCGCAGAACGGCTCGGACTTACGATCATCGACGCGCAAACGATGGATGCGCGAAAAGCGGGAGAGGCCTTTGGTGCAGAACGGTTTGACCGTATTCTCGTTGATGCCCCTTGCTCAGGTTTCGGTGTCATCAGAAGAAAACCCGATATGAAATATACGAAGACGCCGGAGGACAGCAGACGGCTGTCAGAAATCCAGCTCGGCATTTTAAGGGAAATCGCCCCATTAGTAAAAAAAGGTGGCACACTCGTATACAGTACGTGTACAATGGATCGGACAGAAAATGAAGAAGTTATGCATGCGTTTATACAAGAACACCCTGAGTTTGAACCCGATTTATCTCTTGAAAAGCGGCTGCCTGAAAAGGCGAGACCCTTTGTTCAGGATGGAAGCCTTCAAATTCTTCCGCATTATTTCGGAACAGACGGTTTCTTTATTAGCAGCATGAGAAAGAAGGGATAAAAAATGACACAATTAAAAAAGACAAGCGTACGGAAAGAGCTGCGGACTGAGCAGCCGTCCATTTACTCTTTTGAATTAGATGAAATCAAACAATGGCTGACCGAGAATGGCGAAAAGCCGTTCCGCGCAGCACAGATTTTTGAATGGCTCTATGAAAAGCGGGTTTCTTCATTTGATGAAATGACAAACCTCTCAAAAAGCCTGCGTGAAAAACTCGAGAGCAATTTTGTGCTGACAACGCTGAAAACGGCTGTAAAACAGACATCTCAAGATGGCACGATGAAATTTTTATTTGAGCTTCATGACGGTTATACGATCGAAACGGTTTTAATGAGACACGAGTATGGTAATTCTGTATGTGTAACGACACAGGTCGGCTGCCGGATCGGCTGCACATTTTGCGCGTCAACACTCGGCGGACTGAAACGGAATCTTGAAGCGGGAGAAATCGTCGCTCAAGTCGTGAAAGTGCAAAAGGCGCTTGATGAAACGGATGAACGCGTCAGCTCAGTCGTCATCATGGGAATCGGAGAGCCGTTTGATAATTTCAATGAAATGCTCGCTTTCTTAAAAATCATTAACCACGATAAAGGGCTGAACATCGGAGCGCGTCATATCACAGTTTCCACCAGCGGAATCATTCCGAAGATTTACGATTTCGCCGATCAAAAAATGCAGATCAATTTCGCAATTTCTCTGCATGCTCCGAATACGGAAATCAGAAGCCGTCTGATGCCGATTAACAAAGCCTATAAGCTTCCTGACCTTATGGAGGCCGTCAAATATTACATCGAGAAAACAGGCAGACGGATCAGCTTTGAATACGGGCTGTTCGGCGGCGTAAATGATCAGGTCGAACATGCAGAAGAGCTTGCAGAACTGTTAAAAGACGTGAAATGCCATGTCAATTTAATTCCGGTAAACTATGTGCCTGAACGGGATTACGTCCGTACACCGAGAGATCAGATTTTTGCATTCGAAAAAACGTTAAAATCCCGCGGTGTAAATGTCACGATCAGAAGAGAGCAAGGCCATGACATTGACGCGGCCTGCGGTCAGCTTCGCGCGAAGGAGCGTCAAGACGAGACGAGGTGAAGAGGTTGATTACAGCCTTGAAAACAGATACAGGTAAAGTCCGCCGGCATAATGAAGATGCGGCGGGCATTTTCACAAAAGAAGACGCGGTGCTTGCGGTTGTCGCCGACGGCATGGGCGGTCATCTTGCCGGAGATGTAGCGAGCAGGATGGCGGTTGCGGCGATGGAAGAGCAGTGGAACCGGACCGAAACGGTTCCTTCTCTGCCGTCTGCTTGCGAGGATTGGCTGAAAGACCGGATTCATGAGGCGAATGTCAAAGTACATGACCACGCTAAAGCGAATGAAGAATGCCGGGGAATGGGCACCACCATTGTTTGCGCCTTATTCACGGGGAAGTTTGTCACTGTGGCTCATATCGGAGACAGCCGGTGCTACCTGCTTCAAGAGGGGGAATTCACTCAGCTGACTGAGGACCATTCGCTTGTGAATGAGCTGGTCAAGACGGGGGAAATTTCGAAAGAGGACGCCGAGCACCATCCGCGGAAAAATGTATTGACGAGAGCGCTGGGGACAGATGAAACCATCAGCCCCGACGCCCGTTCTTTTGAGCTGTCTGACGGCGATCAGCTGCTTTTATGCTCTGACGGACTGTCAAATAAAATAGAAGATCACGAGATCAAACAAATGCTTCAAGCCGAATCTGATCCTCAGGAAAAAGTAGACCTTCTCATCAGCAAAGCGAATCAAAACGGCGGCGAAGATAACATCACGGCTGTGTTGATTGAGTTTTCCGCAGATGAAAAAGAGGGTGAAGACAAGTGCTAACCGGCAAGCGGATCAGCGGGCGTTATCATATCCTCCGGCCCATTGGCGGCGGCGGAATGGCAAACGTTTTTTTAGCTGAGGACATCATTCTCGAACGTGAAGTCGCAATTAAAATTCTGCGGTTTGACTTTGTGAATGACATTGATTTTATCAGGCGTTTCAGAAGAGAAGCACAGTCGGCATCAAGCCTCGATCATCCGAATATCGTCAGTATTTACGATATCGGGGAGGAAGGCGATATTTATTACATTGTCATGGAATATGTGGAAGGCATGACATTAAAGGAATACATAACCGCACACGGACCGCTCCATCCGAAAGAAGCGCTGTCCATTATGGAGCAGATCGTCTCGGCCATCGCCCATGCCCATCAAAACCATATCGTGCACCGGGATATTAAACCGCACAATATATTGATAGATCATTTAGGGCATATCAAGGTGACGGATTTCGGCATCGCCACAGCGCTTACGTCTACGACAATCACACATACGAATTCTGTGCTGGGCTCGGTTCATTATTTGTCTCCGGAGCAGGCGAGAGGCGGTCTGGCAACGAAAAAATCAGATATTTACGCGCTCGGCATCGTGCTGTTTGAGCTTTTAACAGGCAAAATCCCTTTTGACGGAGAATCAGCCGTCAGCATAGCGCTAAAGCATCTGCAAACAGAAACGCCTTCCGCCAGAAAGTGGAACCCTTCCATTCCGCAGAGCGTTGAAAACATTATTTTAAAGGCAACCGCCAAAGACCCTTTTCACCGCTATGAAAGCGCCGAAGACATGGAGGCGGACATCAGAACGGCTTTTGACGCCGGCAGGCTGAATGAACAAAAATTTTCCGTGCAGGATGATGAGGAAATGACAAAAGCCATTCCCGTTATTACTGACGGCCCAAAAGTCGCGTCTCAGGCGGAAACGCCGGGGGAGACGGATGATCAGGAACAGCAGCCAGCCAAAAAGAAAAAACGGAAATGGCCGTGGGTTTTGCTGGCCGTCTGTTTCATTTTCATTATGGCGGCTGTTCTTGCGGTCACCGTGTTCCCGTCTTTATTTATGCCTAAAGATGTAAGCGTCCCCGACGTACGGGGCATGAAGTACGAAAAAGCGGAAGCCCTGCTTGAAAAGAACGGGCTACGGGCGGATCCTGATATAACGGACATTGAAGATGAAAAAATAGAAGAGGAATTAATGGTCAAAACGGACCCAAAAGCGGGGTCTACCGTTAAAGAAGGCTCTTCTGTAAAACTGTACAAAAGCATCGGAAAACCGAAAACCCAGCTGATCGACGTGAAAGGACGGCAGATCGGCGACGCAAAAAAAGCGCTGAAGGAAAAAGGCTTCAAACATGTCAATGTCAAAGAAGAAAACGATGACAGCGAGGCCGGCACCGTAATTGATCAGGACCCGTCAGCCGGCACCGACATGGTCGCAAGCGACGATGAAGTCAATCTAACGGTCAGCCTCGGCCCGGCGGACGTTACGCTGAGGGACTTAAAGACTTACAGCAAAGAAGCGGCTTCAGGGTATCTTGAAGATAACGGCCTGCAGCTTGTTGAAAAACAAGCCCATTCAGATGACGTGCCGGAAGGACAAGTCATGAAACAAGAGCCGTCAGCCGGCACTGCGGTTAAGCCGGGAAGTAATGTTGAAGTGACGTTCTCGCTCGGACCTGAAGAAAAACCGGCGAAAACGGTAAAAGAAAAAATCAGCATTCCTTACGAACCTGAACATGAAGGGGACGAGCTTGAAGTGCAAATCGCCATCGATGATAAGGACCACAGCATCTCTGATACGTATGACTCATTTAAAATAAAAGAGCCGACTGAAAAAACAATTGAACTGAAGATTGATCAGGGACAGAAGGGGTATTATCAAGTGATGGTCGATCATAAAGTCGTCAGCTACAAAACGATTGAATACCCGAAAGATAATGACTGACAAGGAGGGACCCTATGCCTGAGGGCAAAATTATAAAAGCGTTAAGCGGATTCTATTATGTCTTGGATGAATCACAGGACAAGATCATTCAATGCAGGGGCCGGGGCATTTTCAGAAAAAATAAAGTAACGCCCCTGGTCGGCGATTATGCCGTTTATCAGGCTGAAAATGATAAAGAAGGCTACCTGCTGGAAATCAAAGAACGAACAAACGAGCTGATCAGGCCGCCGATTTCAAATGTCGATCAGGCCGTTCTCGTCTTTTCTGCCGTTCAGCCGGCGTTCAGCACGTCTTTATTGGACCGTTTTCTCGTCCTTGTGGAAGCCAACGGCATTCACCCGATCATCTGCATAACCAAAATGGACTTAGCTGCAGACGGGGAATCGAAAGAGGCGATACTTTCTTACGTGAAAGACTATCAGGCGATCGGTTATGACGTATATGTGACGTCATCAAAAGAAAACAGCGGTTTAAAAGGCATTGTGAAACACTTCGAGGACAAAACGACGGTGTTTGCCGGTCAGTCCGGAGTCGGAAAATCTTCGCTTTTAAATGCGATCAGCCCGGAGCTTGAGCTGAAAACAAACGAGATTTCCGCGCATTTGGGACGCGGAAAACATACGACGCGCCATGTGGAGCTCATTCATACATCAGGCGGTCTGGTTGCGGATACTCCGGGGTTCAGTTCGCTTGAATTTACCGGCATTGAGGAAGAAGAGCTGGGCTGCACGTTCCCTGAGATCAGAGAAATAAGCGCCTCCTGCAAATTCAGAGGCTGTCTGCATCTTAAAGAACCGAAATGCGCGGTAAAGCAAGCGGTGGAAGAAGGAGAGATTCAGCCGTACCGCTATGAGCATTACAAAGAATTTATGCAGGAAATAAAAGAGAGAAAGCCGAGGTATTAATATGATTAAGGTTGCGCCATCAATTCTTTCCGCCGATTTTGCTTCACTGGGCGAGGAAATTAAAGACGTGGAAAAAGGAGGGGCGGACTATATCCATATTGATGTCATGGATGGCCATTTCGTCCCTAACATTACAATCGGGCCGCTTATCGTTGAAGCCGTCCGTCCGGTGACTGATCTGCCGCTGGATGTCCATCTTATGATTGAAAACCCGGACCGCTACATCCCGGCATTCGCAAAAGCCGGTGCGGACATCCTTTCCGTTCACGCTGAAGCGTGTCCGCATCTTCACCGGACTATTCAATTGATAAAAGAGCAAGGGGTAAAAGCGGGAGTTGTGCTTAATCCGCATACGCCCGTCCAAATGATTGAACATGTGATCGAGGAGCTTGACCTTGTGCTGTTAATGACGGTTAACCCCGGTTTTGGCGGACAGCGCTTCATTCATTCGGTTCTGCCGAAAATCCGTCAGGTCAAACAGCTGGCTGAGGAGAAAGGCCTGTCTGAGCTTTTAATCGAGGTGGACGGAGGCGTTAATAAAGAAACAGCCCCTTTATGCGCTGAAGCGGGCGCCAATCTGCTTGTTGCCGGGTCTGCCGTATATAATCAGCCGGATCGGAAAAAAGCCATCGCCGACATCCGAAACGCATCATAAACATGCTGAAAAAGAGCCCGGTGAAAGCCGCCGGCTCTTTTCGCGTCTAAGAGAGAGGATAGCATATGAAGACAATCAATATCGTTGCGGGCGGCCCGCGGGAGCTTATTCCCGATCTATCCGAATACACAGACGGAGATACGACGTGGGTCGGAGTTGATAAAGGGACGGTTGCTCTTTTGGAGGCCGGAATCATTCCGCAGGAAGCTTTCGGTGATTTTGACAGCATTACGGAAGAGGAGCTCATGCAGATTCAAAAAGCGGCGCCGGCCCTCCATGTGTATCAGGCGGAAAAAGATTATACCGATCTTGAACTCGCTCTTGACTGGGCTTTACAAAAAGAACCGGAAAACATTCGGGTATTCGGTGTGACGGGCGGAAGAGCCGATCACTTTTTAGGGAACATCCAGCTGCTGTATAAAGCCTTACATAAGCATACCGATGTCGAGCTGATCGACCGGCAGAATGACATTCAGATGTTCGGGCCCGGCCGTTATACAATTGAAAAAAAAGCGCGCAGACGCTATATTTCTTTCATTCCGTTTACGGAAGCGGCAGACGGCCTGACACTCGACGGTTTTAAATATCCCCTTGATAATTGTCATATTCCTCTGGGTTCCACACTATGTATTAGTAACGAACTCATTCATTCACGAGGTACTTTTTCGTTTGCAAAAGGCATATTAATAATGGTAAGGAGCGCGGATTAGAAAAGCGGCTTCTGCCATATGCGGAAAAAACCATGAATCCTAAAGTGATGAACGCAGCGGATACGGGACTTATAGGAGGGGACAAAATGAAATTTTATACCATTAAATTGCCGAAGTTTTTAGGAGGAATTGTCCGGGCGATGCTGGGCTCATTTAGAAAAGAGTAAGCCCAAGAAGCTGAAATTGCCCTCTTTGAACGCATAAAAAACGCCTGCCGCATAAAAGGGCAGGCGTTCATTTTTGCTTATACACGCTCAACTTTACCGGATTTTAAAGCCCGGGCAGATACATACACTTTTTTAGGTTTGCCGTCAACGAGGATGCGGACCTTTTGAAGGTTGGCGCCCCAAGTACGCTTAGAAGCGTTCATTGCGTGAGAACGGTTGTTTCCGGCTTTTGTTTTTTTACCTGTAATAAAACATTTACGTGCCATTTGTTTCCCTCCTAACTGCGCGAAACATCTTTTTAAACATAGTGTCTCAGATGCTTTCGTTATACAATACTTTAAATAATTTACCACAGCTAAAAACCGTTTGCAACTATTGTTTCCCTTACTTTCAAGAAAAATCACTTGACATGTAAAACCAATCACATTTCCGCGCTGAAGGCCGCTGTCTGTATCTTTTCTTTTCATAATGGGATACATATAGTAGAATAATGATAACTCTATGCACCTGAAGGAGGAACCTGTGTGTCCATTGAAATGAAGACAAAATACGGACAGATTGATATATCCAACGAAGTCATCGCAATGGTTGCCGGAGGCGCTGCCATTGACTGTTACGGAATAGTGGGGATGGCCTCAAAAAACCAGATTAAAGACGGTTTGTCTGAAATCCTCCGGAGAGAGAACTTCGCAAAAGGCGTACATGTCCGTCAGGAAGCCGAACAAATACATATCGACATGTACATTATTGTCAGCTACGGCACTAAAATATCCGAAGTAGCCCACAATGTTCAGACGAAGGTAAAATACACAGTAAATCAAACAATCGGACTTGCAGTTGATTCTGTAAATATTTATGTCCAAGGCGTACGAGTAACGAACCCGTAGTGAGGAGGATGAGTATTGTCTAGACGAAACTTAGATGGGAGAGCTTTTGCGGCAATGATTCTGGCGGGGGCTGAGACATTGTCTCAAAACGCATCCGCGGTGGATGCGCTGAACGTGTTTCCCGTGCCTGACGGCGATACCGGAACAAATATGAATTTATCGATGTCATCCGGTGCAAGAGAGGTAGAGCACATTGACTCACCCGACATCGGCAAAGTCGGCATCGCCCTGTCAAAAGGCCTGCTTATGGGAGCGAGAGGAAACTCAGGGGTGATCTTGTCCCAATTGTTCAGAGGTTTCACAAAGAGCATTGAAAACAAAAACCAAATAGATGCCCGAGAGTTTGCCGCAGCACTCCAAGCGGGAGTGGATATGGCATATAAGGCGGTTATGAAACCGGTTGAAGGAACGATTTTAACCGTGGCCAAGGATGCGGCTAAAAAAGCGGTCGCCTCGGCCAAAGAAGAAACCGATATTATTTCGGTCATGGAGGCCGTTATTGAAGAAGCGGAAGCGTCGCTCAACCGCACGCCGGACCTGCTTCCTGTTTTAAAGGACGTCGGTGTCGTTGACAGCGGCGGAAAAGGTCTGCTTTGTGTATATGAAGGCTTTTTGGCTGCTTTAAAAGGAGAGGCCGTACCGAAAAAAGCGGTTCTTCCGGCACTCGATGATATGGTGAATGCCGAGCATCATAAAAGCGCGCAGAGCATGCTGAGTACAGAAGACATTGAATTCGGATTTTGTACGGAAGTGATGGTGAGGCTGGATCAAGATAAACGGACGTTCAAGGAAGAGGCGTTCAGAAACGAACTGAGCCGTTTCGGCGATTCATTGCTGGTCGTGGCTGATGATACGCTGGCGAAAGTTCATATTCATGCCGAAGAACCAGGGAACGTACTCAATCTCGCACAGCGTTACGGCGATTTGATTAAAATTAAAATTGAAAACATGAGGGAACAGCATACTTCAATCATCAGCCAAGAACATGATGAAAAAAAGCCGGCCGGCGTTATGAAAGAAGCCCGTAAGCCTTTTGGCATCGTGACTGTGGCAATGGGAGAGGGCATTTCTGAATTGTTTACGAGCATCGGCGCTTCACACGTAATCGAAGGCGGCCAGACAATGAATCCGAGCACGGAAGATATTGTTGAAGCCGTTCAGTCTGTCAATGCGGAGACGGTTTTCATTCTTCCGAACAATTCCAATATTGTGATGGCTGCCAATCAGGCGGCGAGCGTGGCTGAAGAAAATGTCATTGTCATTCCGGCAAAAACGGTCCCTCAAGGCATGACCGCTCTGCTTGCGTTTAACCCTGACCAGCCGGCTGATGTAAATGAAGCCAATATGCTTGAGGCCATCCGGAATGTGAAAAGCGGACAGGTGACATATTCAGTCAGAGACACCCATATTGACGGCAAAGATATTAAAAAAGGTGATTTTATCGGCATTTTAAACAGTTCAATTATCGGCAGCGCCGAAGATCGGATAAGTGCGGCGAAATTGCTGCTGGATGAAATGATCGGGGAAGAAGATGAAATCGTCACCATCCTGTACGGAGAGGACGCGCCGGAAGAAGAAGCTGAGAAACTCGCTGAGTATATTGCTAGCGTCTGTGAAGATATCGAGGTTGAAATCCATAACGGCAGACAGCCTCTGTATCCATATATATTTGCGGCAGAATAGAAGGGCTTATCAGGCCCTTCTATTCTTATGCCTTTATTTACCTGCGGCAGTGCGGCAGTGTGCCTGCTTGCCAATTGAGAAATGTTCAATTAGTCTAAAGAAAAGCGCTGAATGAAGTGATGTTAAGGAGGAGCAAACCAGCATGAAGTATAGAAGCGTTTTTGATATTATCGGCCCGGTCATGATCGGTCCGTCCAGTTCACATACCGCAGGCGCCGCCCGGATCGGCAGAGTGGCCAGAAGCTTATTCAGGCGGGAGCCCCGCCGGATCGTTGTGTCTTTTTACGGATCATTTGCAGAAACGTATAAGGGTCACGGCACTGATGTCGCGATTATCGGCGGCCTGCTTGATTTTGATACATTTGATGAACGGATTAAAACAGCGATTCAAATTGCGGAAGAGAAGGGCATATATGTAGAGTTCCGTACAGAGGATGCCGTGCCCGTTCATCCGAATACGGCGCGTATCGTCATTTCTGATGATGAGGGAGAGCTAGCCCTTACCGGTATTTCCATCGGCGGCGGAAAAATAGAAATCACGGAGCTCAACGGCTTTGAGCTGCGACTTTCCGGAAACCACCCGGCTATTTTAGTCGTTCATAATGATAAATTCGGCACGATTGCAGGCGTTGCCAATGTGCTTGCGAAATTCTCCATCAACGTCGGGCATATGGAAGTGGCGCGTAAGGACGTCGGCCAGCTTGCGCTGATGACGATTGAGGTCGATCAGAATATTGAAGAAGAAGTGCTTGACGAACTTTCAACACTTCCTAATATTATACAGGTTACTAAGATAGCTGACTAAAAAGTCAGGAGGAAAATGACATGTTTCGTAATGTAAAAGAATTAATAGAAATCACTCAAGAAAAACAAATTCCGATTTCGGAAGTGATGATCACCCAAGAGATGGAAGTGACGCAAAAAACACGGGAAGAAATCTTTCAAGGAATGGAGCGCAATCTCTCCGTCATGGAAGCAGCTGTTGAAAAAGGGCTGAAGGGCGTCACAAGTCAGACCGGTTTAACAGGCGGAGATGCCGTGAAACTTCAGGCATACATCCAATCGGGAAGAAGCCTGTCGGGCAATCTGATTTTAGACGCCGTTTCTAAAGCTGTGGCGACAAATGAAGTCAATGCGGCGATGGGAACGATCTGCGCTACACCGACCGCCGGCTCTGCCGGAGTTGTGCCGGGAACGTTATTCGCCGTAAAGCATAAGCTGAACCCTACGACAGAACAAATGATCCGTTTTCTGTTTACAGCCGGCGCGTTCGGTTTTGTCGTAGCAAATAATGCGAGTATTTCAGGAGCGGCAGGAGGCTGTCAGGCGGAAGTCGGGTCAGCATCAGGCATGGCAGCGGCTGCGATTGTGGAAATGGCGGGCGGAACGCCTCAGCAATCAGCGGAAGCAATGGCGATTACACTGAAAAATATGCTCGGTCTCGTATGTGACCCGGTCGCCGGATTGGTAGAAGTGCCGTGTGTCAAACGAAACGCAATGGGAGCATCCAACGCGATGATCGCGGCGGATATGGCGCTGGCCGGGATTACAAGCCGTATTCCTTGCGATGAGGTGATTGACGCGATGTACAAAATCGGCCAGACGATGCCGACAGCACTGCGTGAAACGGGACAAGGCGGTTTAGCTGCGACACCGACGGGAAGAGAATTAGAGAAAAAAATTTTCGGAGGAGCGCTGAAATCAAGTGACACACCATCAGCAAACTAGTATAGCGGAAATTAAGGGCATTGGGCCGGAAACAGAAAAAACATTGCACGAACTTGGTATCTATGACATTTCTGATCTTCTGAATTATTTCCCTTACCGTTATGACGACTATGAGCTGAGGGATTTAGAAGAAGTAAAACATGAAGAAAGAGTGACGGTAGAAGGGAAGGTTCATTCAGAACCTTCTCTTACCTATTACGGCAAAAAACGAAACAGGCTGACATTCAGGGTGCTTGTCGGCAATTATTTAATTACCGCGGTCTGCTTTAACCGTCCCTACTTAAAAAAGAAACTGACATTAGGTTCTGTCGTCACGATATCCGGGAAATGGGATAAACACAGACAGACCGTTTCCGTGCAGGAATTAAAAACTGGTCCTCATCAAGAAGATAAAAGCATTGAGCCTGTTTATTCCGTTAAAGAAAACGTCACCGTAAAAATGATGAGACGGTTTATTAAGGAAGCGCTGCAGCATCATTTGGACAGTGCAGCCGATCCGCTTCCTGAAAAATTGAGAATCCGCTATAAGCTGCCTGATTACAAACATGCCCTGCAGACGATGCATCAGCCTGAAACGAGGGAATCGTTACAGCAGGCAAGACGCCGGTTTGTTTACGAGGAATTCTTATTATTTCAGCTGAAAATGCAGGCGTTCCGTAAAGCGGAAAGGGAACAGTCAAAAGGCATCAGCCATGTGTTTCCTGCTGAAAAGCTCGCCGCTTTCACAGACAGCCTGCCGTTTTCGCTCACGACCGCACAGACGCGCGTGCTTCGGGAAATTACCGCTGATATGACATCCCCTTACCGAATGAACCGTCTGCTGCAAGGTGATGTCGGTTCAGGGAAAACGGCCGTCGCCGCCATCGCTTTGTACGCTGCGATTCTGTCGGGGTATCAGGGGGCATTAATGGTGCCGACTGAAATTCTGGCCGAACAGCATGCAGATTCTCTCGTATCGTTGTTTGCAAATGAAGATGTAAATATCGCGCTTTTGACGAGTTCTGTAAAAGGAAAGCGGCGCAGGGAGCTTTTGGAGCGGCTTGCTCTCGGAGAGATTGATATTTTAGTAGGGACCCATGCTTTAATCCAGGATGAAGTGGAATTCAAAGCGCTGAGTCTTGTTATTACGGACGAGCAGCACCGGTTCGGGGTCGAACAGCGCAAAAAACTCAAGAATAAAGGTCAGGATCCGGATGTGCTGTTTATGACAGCCACCCCGATACCGAGAACGTTGGCCATTACCGTCTTCGGAGAAATGGATGTTTCCGTGATAGATGAAATGCCCGCGGGGCGAAAACAAATCGAAACGTATTGGGTGAAACACGACATGCTGGAGCGGATTTTGGCTTTTATAGAAAAAGAGCTGAAGCAGGGAAGGCAAGCCTATATTATCTGCCCGCTCATTGAAGAGTCGGATAAACTGGATGTACAGAATGCGATTGACGTATATAACATGCTGTCTGACGTTTACCGCGGTAAATGGAATGTCGGCCTGATGCACGGGAAGCTCCATTCTGATGAAAAAGATCAGGTGATGAGAGAATTCAGCGCCAATCAATGTCAGGTACTTGTGTCAACAACCGTCGTAGAAGTCGGGGTGAACGTGCCGAATGCGACGATTATGGTCATCTATGACGCCGACCGTTTCGGATTATCTCAGCTCCATCAGCTACGCGGCCGGGTCGGGCGGGGAGACCACCAATCTTTCTGCATCTTGATGGCCGATCCGAAATCCGAAACCGGGAAGGAACGGATGAGAATCATGTCAGAGACAAACGACGGCTTCGAGCTGTCTGAAAAGGACCTTGAACTGCGCGGCCCCGGTGATTTCTTCGGAAAAAAACAGAGCGGTATGCCCGAGTTCAAGGTGGCGGATATGGTTCATGACTACAGAGCTTTGGAAACGGCCCGCCAGGATGCGGCCAACCTGGTGTCTTCAGAGGCTTTTTGGAAAGATGACGAATACCGCATGCTGCGCGGTCAATTACTTTCAAGCGGCGTCTTAGAAGGGGAGAAATTAAGCTGATTCTGTAAAATTCGGCGGCTTTCAAAAAACAATCATTGCATTCCAATCTATGAGATTATATACTACTATTAGTACCTAGTCTTAATTGTCCGGATGGTGTTTACAGATGAGAAGAAGCAAGAAAGAACGCCAAAAATTATTGCAGCAGACGATCAAATCGACACCCTTCATCACAGATGAAGAATTAGCGGGGAAATTCGGCGTCAGCATTCAGACGATCCGTTTAGACCGCTTAGAGCTCTCAATACCGGAGCTGAGGGAAAGAATTAAAAACGTGGCAGAACAAACGCTTGATGATGAAGTGAAATCATTGTCTTTAGACGAAGTGATCGGTGAAATCATTGATCTGGAGCTTGACGGCCAGGCCATTTCCATATTAGAAGTAAGACGCGAACATGTCTTCAGCCGCAATCAAATTGCGCGGGGGCATCATTTGTTTGCGCAGGCGAACTCACTCGCCGTAGCCGTCATTGATGATGAGCTGGCGCTGACCGCAAGCGCAAATATCCGCTTTACAAGACAGGTGAAAGAAGGCGAGCGCGTCGTTGCGAAAGCCAAAGTGACGGCAGTCGAAAAAGAAAAAGGCAGAACGGTAGTTGAAGTCAACAGCTATGTGGGAGAAGAAGTCGTGTTCTCCGGCAGCTTTGACATGTACCGTTCAAAACAATCATAAAGGTGGAGCATGCATGAGAATAGCTGTAGATGCAATGGGAGGCGACAACGCACCCAAAGCTGTTATTGACGGAGTAATGAAGAGTATTGAGGCATTTGACGATCTTCATATTACGCTGGTCGGTGACAAGACAACAATAGAATCACACTTGCCAACAACATCAGACCGCATCACTGTGTTGCACGCCGATGAAGTGATTGAACCGACGGATGAACCGGTCCGCGCCGTACGCAGAAAGAAAAACTCTTCTATGGTGCTGATGGCGCAGGAAGTGGCTGAAAACAGAGCGGACGCCTGCATCTCAGCGGGGAATACAGGCGCACTCATGACAGCGGGACTGTTTATTGTCGGCAGAATTAAAGGAATCGACCGGCCTGCGCTTGCGCCGACGCTTCCGACCGTTTCAGGCGACGGTTTCCTTCTTTTGGACGTGGGAGCCAATGTCGATGCCAAACCGGAGCATCTCGTCCAGTACGGAATTATGGGATCTGTATATGCCCGGCAGGTTCTCGGAATCAGCTCGCCCCGCGTCGGCTTGTTAAATGTCGGCACGGAAGAAAAGAAAGGAAACGACCTGACAAAAAAGACGTTTGAATTATTAAAAGAAACAAACGTGAATTTTGTCGGAAACGTTGAGGCGAGAGACTTGCTCGAAGGCGCTGCTGACGTCATCGTCACAGACGGCTTTACGGGCAACGTCACGTTGAAAACATTGGAAGGTTCAGCGTTATCGATTTTCAAAATGCTGAAAGATACACTGACTTCAAGTTTTGTTTCTAAGCTCGCAGCGGGAGTGCTGAAGCCGAAGCTGATGGAAATGAAACTGAAAATGGACTATTCTGAGTACGGCGGGGCGAGTCTTTTCGGTTTGAAAGCGCCCGTCATTAAAGCGCACGGCTCTTCTGACGCACGCGCTGTTTACCATGCGCTGCGCCAGGCGAGAGAAATGGTCAGCCAAAACGTGGCCGCATTTATAGAAGAAGAAGTAAAAGAAGAAAAAACAGATGAGTAGTCTGGAGGTTACCGCATCATGAGTAAGATTGCATTTTTATTTCCCGGACAGGGATCACAATATATCGGTATGGGAAAAGACCTGTACGAACGCGAAGAAGCGTCAAAACGTATTTTTGATGAAGCGGATGAAACGCTT
Source organism: Bacillus sp. YH3-2-B2 (assembly GCF_053663335.1). Classification (NCBI taxonomy): domain Bacteria; kingdom Bacillati; phylum Bacillota; class Bacilli; order Caryophanales; family Bacillaceae; genus Bacillus; species Bacillus sp. YH3-2-B2. The sequence goes on from NZ_JBSJQE010000001.1 coordinate 714,085, forward strand.
GAAACAAAGCTGAGCTCGCTCATTTTTGAAGGTGACGCTGAAGAATTGACCCTTACATACAATGCGCAGCCCGCGCTGTTGACAACGAGCATCGCCGTATTGGAAAAGTTTAAAGAATCCGGCATCACCCCTGATTTCACCGCCGGCCACAGCCTCGGAGAATATTCGGCGCTTGTTGCGGCGGGAGCGATGACATTTAAAGATGCCGTTTACACGGTAAGAAAACGGGGAGAATTCATGAATGAAGCCGTGCCGGCCGGAGAAGGCGCCATGGCTGCTATTCTCGGAATGGATGCGGAGTCCTTGAAAAAGGTGACGGATCAAGTGACGGAAAACGGTCATCTCGTACAGCTTGCAAACCTGAACTGCCCCGGCCAGATCGTCATTTCCGGAACGGCAAAAGGCGTGGAGCTGGCTTCAGAGGAAGCGAAAAACAACGGAGCCAAACGGGCGATCCCATTAGAAGTAAGCGGACCGTTCCATTCTGAATTAATGAAGCCGGCAGCGCAAAAACTCGAGGAGGTGCTCAGCGCCTGTGAGTTGAAAAATGCGGCTGTTCCCGTGATTTCAAACGTTTCGGCTGACGTTATGACAGAAAAAGACGATATCAAGAAAAAACTGATCGAACAGCTGTATTCGCCTGTTCGCTTTGAAGAAACCATTAACAAACTGATTGACGAAGGCGTCACGACGTTTGTTGAAATCGGGCCCGGAAAAGTGCTTTCAGGCCTTGTGAAAAAAGTGAACCGCCGCCTTAAAACAATCGCGGTTTCTGACCATGAAACCATCGAACTGGCGATTCAAACACTGAAGGAGGAGAATCAGGATGCTTAATGAAAAAACAGCAGTGGTAACGGGGGCGTCCCGCGGAATCGGGCGGGCGATCGCGCTTGATCTTGCGAAAAACGGCTGTAACGTAGTAGTCAACTACTCCGGGAATGAAGCGAAAGCGAACGAAGTCGTAGATGAGATCAAATCTTTGGGCCGAAACGCGATCGCGGTAAAAGCCGATGTATCAAATTCCGAAGAAGTACAAAACATGATGAAAGAGGCTGTCGCTGCATTTTCTTCAATCGACATTCTCGTGAACAATGCGGGGATCACCAAAGATAATCTTCTGATGAGAATGAAAGATAATGAATGGGATGATGTCATCAACATTAACTTAAAAGGTGTATTCAACTGCACGAAAGCCGTTACAAGACAGATGATGAAACAGCGCTCCGGCCGGATTATCAACGTATCATCAATCGTCGGCGTCAGCGGAAACCCCGGCCAGGCAAACTATGTGGCGGCAAAAGCCGGAGTAATCGGCTTAACGAAGTCATCAGCCAAAGAGCTTGCGAGCCGAAATATTACGGTCAATGCCATTGCTCCGGGCTTTATTTCCACGGATATGACGGACAAGCTTTCTAAAGAAGTCCAAGATGAAATGCTGAAGCAGATTCCGCTCGCGCGTTTCGGTGATCCTTCCGATATCAGCAGCGTTGTTACGTTCCTTGCTTCTGAAGGATCGCGTTATATGACGGGCCAAACCCTTCATATTGACGGCGGAATGGTGATGTAAAGATTTGTTTTTAAAATTTCATCCTAGTTTCTCTAGTTTTTTAAAAACGAATCCTCTATAATACTTGAGGGGAGGTGAATTGCTATGGCAGATACATTAGAGCGTGTAACGAAAATCATCGTAGACCGCCTTGGCGTTGATGAAGCTGACGTCAAACTTGAAGCTTCTTTCAAGGAAGACTTAGGTGCTGATTCCCTAGATGTAGTTGAGCTTGTTATGGAACTTGAAGACGAGTTTGATATGGAGATTTCTGACGAAGATGCTGAAAAGATTGCAACAGTCGGCGACGCTGTGAACTACATACAAAACCAGCAATAAGCTGATGCTAAAAGTCCCGCCTGACAGCGGGGCTTTAGCCCTTTAATCGTTCGGTTACCGGCGTCTGACGCTGTACGCGCTGCCGATTCCGTTTACGGCGGGGAGCGCGGTGAACCTGATGTGCCTATGGAGGTTACTATGTCAAAACACTCACATTTTAAAGATAAAAAAAAGTTCTATAAAAAAATAGAGCAATTTAAAGAGTTCCAAGAACGGATTTCGGTTCATTTTCAAAACGAGAAACTTTTGTATCAAGCATTTACACATTCATCTTATGTGAATGAGCATCGGAAAAAGCCGTATGAAGACAACGAAAGGCTTGAATTTTTAGGTGACGCTGTTTTGGAACTGACGATCTCCCAATTCTTATTTGCCAAATATCCGGCCATGAGTGAAGGAGATTTGACGAAGCTGAGAGCCGCTATCGTATGCGAGCCGTCACTCGTCTCACTTGCCCACGAATTGTCATTCGGCGATCTTGTTCTCTTGGGAAAAGGAGAAGAAATGACGGGCGGCAGAAAGCGTCCTGCGCTTTTAGCGGATGTGTTTGAAGCGTTTATCGGCGCACTGTATCTGGATCAGGGCCTTGAGCCGGTTCAGCAATTCCTGAAAGAGTACGTGTTCCCTAAAATAAACGATGGTGCTTTTTCTCATGTGATGGATTTCAAAAGCCAGCTTCAAGAATTTGTACAGCGGGACGGAAAAGGATCGCTTGAGTACAAAATTCTCAATGAAAAAGGGCCTGCCCACAACCGGGAATTCGAGGCGCTGGTCTCTCTTAAAGGTGAGGCGCTCGGCATCGGGAACGGACGTTCCAAAAAAGAAGCCGAGCAGCATGCGGCACAGGAAGCTCTTGCAAAATTGCAAAAACATCATACGAAACAATAAAATCCCCCTGTATCCCTAGGGGGATTTCAGTATGTCTGCGCCTGATATAAGCGGGTGATTATGATAATATTGAGATACTTATACGATAAGGAGGATCTGGGATGTTCCTCAAACGTTTAGACGTTATAGGATTTAAATCATTTGCAGAACGGATATCCGTTGACTTTGTAAAAGGCGTCACGGCCGTTGTCGGTCCGAACGGCAGCGGAAAGAGCAACATTACCGAAGCCATCCGCTGGGTGCTCGGCGAACAATCGGCACGCTCGCTTCGGGGCGGAAAAATGGAAGATATCATTTTTGCGGGAAGTGATTCGCGCAAGCGGCTGAACCTTGCCGAAGTCACGTTAACGCTTGATAATGAAGATCAATTTCTCCCGATCGATTATCATGAAGTCAGCGTGACGAGACGGGTGTATCGTTCCGGAGAAAGTGAATTTCTCATCAACAATCAGCAGTGCCGCCTGAAAGACATCATTGACTTATTTATGGACTCCGGGCTCGGAAAAGAAGCATTCTCTATTATCAGCCAGGGAAAAGTCGAAGAGATTCTCAGCAGCAAAGCGGAAGACCGCCGCAGTATTTTCGAAGAAGCTGCCGGCGTGCTGAAATATAAAACAAGAAAGAAAAAAGCGGAAAACAAACTGTTTGAGACGCAGGATAACTTAAACAGGGTGGAAGATATTCTCCACGAGCTTGAAGATCAGGTTGAACCGCTGAAAATCCAGGCATCAATCGCCAAAGACTACTTAGAAAAAAAGAAAGAGCTTGAGCATGTCGAAATCGCCCTTACCGCCTTTGACATCGAACAACTGCATGGCAGATGGTCGGGTTTAAAAGACAAGGTGCAGGCTGCTAAAGAAGAAGAATTGGCGGAATCATCGGCTCTGTCCGCAAAAGAAGCGATGATAGAAGAGACGAGAGATAAAATCCACGCGCTTGATGAATCCGTCAACGAACTGCAGCAGGTTCTGCTCGTGACAAGTGAAGAGCTGGAAAAGCTGGAAGGCCGGAAAGAAGTGCTGAAAGAGCGTAAAAAAAACGCCGCGCAAAACCGGGAACAGCTAGAGGAATCCGTTACACATTACACGAACAAAGAAGCCGAACTGAAAGCGGACATTGAAAAGCAGTCTGCCGTCTATGATAAACTTCGTGCGGAAGTGAAGCGGTTAAACGCCCAGGTGAAAGAAAAGCAGCAGGCTCTCAGTCTGCATAATGAAAATGTAGAAGAGAAAATCGAACAATTAAAAAGCGATTACTTTGAATTGTTAAACAGCCAGGCGTCGATTCGCAACGAGCTGCAGCTTTTAGATGATCAGATGTCCCAATCTGCGGTCCAGCAGGCGAGACTGACCGCAAACAATGAAAAATACCTTGAAGAACGTAACGATATTGCAGTCCGCAAAGCGGCGTGCGAAGAAGAATTGGCCGCCGTTGAAGAGGATATTCACAATCAGGTCGTCCGCTTTCGCGAAGTCCAGACAGCATATGAACAGAAAAAACGCCAGTATGAAAAGAAAGAATCAGCGCTGTATCAGGCATATCAATTCGTCCAGCAGGCCAGATCCAAAAAAGATATGCTTGAAACGATGCAAGGCGATTTTTCAGGATTTTACCAAGGCGTAAAAGAAGTGCTGAAGCAGAAAGAGCAGCTCGGCGGCATCCGCGGCGCCGTTCTCGAACTGATTGCGACCGAACAAAAATATGAAACGGCGATCGAGATTGCACTCGGCGCAGCGGCGCAGCACGTTGTCACAGACGATGAGCAGGCGGCGCGGAAAGCGATTCAATATTTAAAACAGAATTCCTTCGGCCGCGCGACGTTCCTGCCGCTTACGGTTATGAAACCGCGCCAGCTCCAAACCCGTGATGAACAGACGGCTTCAAAGCATCCGTCTTTCCTCGGCACAGCGAGCGGGCTTGTCACATATGACGCGGCGTATCGGAATGTCATTCAAAACCTTCTCGGCACCGTGCTGATCACTGAAGATTTAAAAGGCGCGAATGAACTGGCCAAGCTTCTCGGGCACCGCTACCGCATCGTGACGCTTGAGGGCGATGTCGTCAATCCAGGCGGATCAATGACAGGCGGCGCGGTCAAAAAGAAAAACAATTCTCTGCTCGGCAGAAGCCGCGAGCTTGAGACGGTGACTGCGCGGCTTGCCGAAATGGAAGAAAAAACAGCTCTGCTCGAAAAAGAGGTCAAAGCGCTGAAGCAGGCCATTCAAGAGCTTGAACATACGCTGAGCGGTCTCCGTGAAGACGGTGAGGCTTTCAGAACAAAGCAGCAGGATGTAAAAGGCAGGCTGTATGAACTCGAAGTTGCTGAAAAGAACATCAATACCCATCTGGAGCTTTACGACCAGGAGAAAGCATCACTGACGGAAAGCAGCCGGGAAAAAGAGACGCGCAAATCAGCTCTGGAAGAACAGCTGAGTGAGGCATCCGGCCAGCTGAAAGAGCTTGAGGAAGAGATGGAAAGGCTGACAAAACAAAAGCAGACCCTATCCTCAACAAAAGAAACGCTCTCTCATGAACTGACGGAATGTAAAGTGGCCGCTGCGAAAAAAGAACAGGCGTGCTCGAGTGAGGAAGACAACCTCAAAAGGCTGAAAAAAGAGCTTGAAGAAACGCAGCTCGCTCTGAAAGAAACACGGGAAGATTTAAGCCTCCTGACCTCAGAGATGACGTCCAGCACAAGCGGAGAGGAGCAGCTTGAAGAAGCAGCCCATCATAAGCTTCACGATAAAACGAGAACGATCGAATTGATCGCCAGCCGGCGCGACCAGCGTGTGAAGCTCCAGCGGGCGCTTGATACGAACGAGCTTGAATTGAAAGAGATGAAGCGTCTGTACAAGCAAAAAACGGACATTCTGAAAGATGAAGAGGTAAAACTCGGCCGGATGGAAGTTGAGCTTGATAATCTCTTGCAATATTTACGCGAGGAGTACAGCTTATCCTTTGAAGGGGCAAAAGAACAATATCAGCTTGAACTCGAGCCTGAAGAGGCGAGAAAACGAGTCAAACTGATCAAGCTTTCAATTGAAGAGCTCGGAACGGTCAATCTCGGCAGCATCGATGAGTTTGAAAGGGTAAACGAACGGTATCAGTTTTTAACAGAGCAGAAAAATGACCTGACGGAAGCGAAAAACACACTGTTTCAAGTCATTGAAGAAATGGATTCTGAAATGACGAAGCGATTCCATGAAACGTTTATCCAGATCCGTTCTCAATTCAACGACGTGTTCCGTTCTTTATTCGGAGGAGGACGGGCTGAACTGAAGCTGACTGATCCGAATGATCTTCTTAATTCCGGAGTGGACATTATCGCGCAGCCTCCGGGCAAAAAACTGCAAAACTTAAATCTTTTGTCAGGGGGAGAACGGGCGCTGACTGCCATTGCCCTTTTATTCTCTATTCTGAAAGTAAGGCCCGTGCCGTTCTGCGTCCTTGATGAAGTGGAAGCTGCGCTTGATGAAGCCAATGTATTCAGGTTTGCGCAATACTTAAAAAAATACAGCGGCGACAGCCAGTTTATCGTCATCACCCACAGAAAAGGCACCATGGAAGAAGCGGATGTCCTCTACGGTGTTACGATGCAGGAATCCGGCGTTTCCCGAATGGTTTCGGTCAAACTGGAAGAAACAAAAGAATTCGTTCAGTAACGAGGAAAGAGGTTGAAAGATGAGCTTTTTTAAAAAATTAAAAGAGAAAATCACGAAACAGACAGACTCCGTCTCTGAAAAATTTAAAGATGGTCTTGAAAAAACAAGAAATTCCTTCTCAAATAAAGTGAACGAACTCGTCTCCCGCTACCGGAAAGTCGACGAGGATTTCTTCGAGGAGCTTGAGGAGGTGCTGATTGGCGCTGACGTAGGTTTTACAACCGTCATGGAGCTGATTGATGAGCTCAAGAAAGAAGTGAAGCTGAAAAACATCCAGGATCCTCAGGAAGTGCAGTCCGTCATTTCTGAAAAGCTTGTCGACATTTATAACAGCGGCGACGAACAGATTTCTGAATTAAATATTCAGGACGGGCGTTTGAACGTTATTCTGCTTGTCGGGGTAAACGGCGTCGGAAAAACGACAACGATCGGAAAACTTGCCCATAAGCTGAAGAATGAAGGCAAATCCGTTGTGCTCGCTGCCGGAGACACCTTCAGAGCCGGGGCGATTGAACAGCTTGAAGTGTGGGGAGAGCGTACAGGCGTGCCTGTCATTAAGCAGGCTGCCGGAAGCGACCCTGCGGCGGTTATTTATGATGCCGTACACGCGGCTAAAGCAAGAGGAGCGGATGTGCTGATTTGTGATACGGCCGGCCGCCTTCAGAATAAAGTTAACTTAATGAAAGAGCTTGAAAAGGTCAAACGCGTCATCGAACGCGAAGTGCCTGAGGCTCCGCATGAGGTTCTCCTCGCGCTTGACGCGACGACAGGTCAGAATGCGATGGCGCAGGCGAAAGAATTCTCCAAAGCGACGAATGTGACGGGTATCGCATTAACGAAGCTTGACGGCACCGCAAAAGGCGGTATCGTCCTGGCGATCCGCAATGAGCTTCACATCCCCGTGAAACTGGTCGGCCTCGGAGAAAAGGTTGACGATCTCCAGCGGTTTGATGCAGAATCTTACGTATACGGTCTCTTTTCGGATTTAGTTGAAAAAGCCGAGGATTAATGAATAAAAAACGAGTATAAAATGGACGGTTTTATACTCGTTTTTTTATACGCATTGATAGATCGGAATGGAGGGGACAGTTGTTGGACAAATGGCTTAAAGCTGAATTGGAAAGTAAGATCGGCGCGATAAACCATATGTCGCTGCTGGATGAACAGGGAGGCACTTCAACCGTTCGAAAAATAGTGACCGGCCAAGACGCATTTCTGCTGAAAAGTTCTTTTCAACAGAAGTATCGGGAATGGTTAATGAGAGAAGCCTTCGTTTTACAACAACTGACGGAAACTCGTCGTCTGCCTGTTCCTATTTATTATGGGATGATACAGGAACAGCATGCCAGCCATATCATCATGTCATTTGAGGATGGAATCACCCTGACTTCGGCTTTAAGAAAAGCCAAAGGGGATACTGAAAAGAAAAAGCTGATCAAAAGTTTCGGCCAGTTTCTGCAGCGGCTGCATGAAACCGAAATGGTCTCTGGTTTACAGCCGGAAACAGACTGGCTCGATCTGCAAATCAAACGAGCCGGGGAATATGTCAAAAAAGGACAAGCTGAAGGAAGTGCAGAGCTATTGAAGGAATTGGACAGGTACAGGCCTGTTCCTGTTCAGCAGACAATGATTCACGGTGACTGCACGACTGATAATGTGCTGGTGAGAGACGGAGAGGTCTATCTGTTTATCGATGCTGCGGGAATATCGGCGGGAGATCCGCGTTATGATGAATCATTAGCGATCAGTCGTTTTGTCACAAATGAATCATGTCTCAATGCTTTTTACGAAGGCTATTGCCGCTATCGTGTATCAAAACAAGAATTCGAGTATTTTAACGACGGTCTGTATGAATTTTTTTGAAAACACTTATTATGTAAAAAGAGCATCATGCTTTGACAAGATAAAAACTTGACACACGCTCTGAAACCATGTAAACTAAGTTTTTGTAAAGGGATTTGACTTAACAAAGGGGAGAGCTCAAATGTCGCTCGAAAAAACGACGAGAATGAACTATTTGTTTGACTTCTATCAGTCGTTGCTGACGTCAAAACAAAAGAGCTATATGTCGCTTTATTATCTGGACGATTTCTCCCTTGGTGAAATAGCCGAAGAGTATGACGTTTCAAGGCAAGCCGTTTACGATAACATCAAACGGACTGAAGCGATGCTTGAACAATATGAAGAAAAACTGCTCCTTTTTAAAAAGTTTCAGGAGCGTAAAGAAATGTTTACAAAGCTGAAAGAGCTTGCTTCCGGCTTGCAGGAAGAGGAAAAAATGACGGCTCTGATTGAAGCGCTTGAGAAATTAGATTAGGAGGCGGCAAACAATGGCATTTGAAGGATTAGCCGACCGACTGCAAAAGACGATTTCAAAAATCCGCGGAAAAGGAAAAGTCAGCGAACAAGACGTAAAAGAGATGATGCGTGAAGTCCGTCTTGCGCTTCTTGAGGCTGACGTTAACTTTAAAGTCGTAAAGGATTTTGTGAAAAAAGTAAGTGAACGGGCTGTCGGGCAGGACGTCATGCAGAGTCTGACACCCGGTCAGCAGGTTATTAAAGTCGTAAAAGAAGAGCTTACCGAGCTGATGGGCGGCGAAGAAAGCAAAATTGCCGCCGCCAAACGCCCGCCGACCGTTATTATGATGGTCGGGCTCCAAGGTGCCGGTAAAACGACAACCACGGGGAAGCTTGCCAACCTGCTGCGCAAAAAACATAACCGCAAACCGCTGCTCGTGGCTGCGGATATTTACCGCCCCGCCGCGATTAAACAGCTGGAAACACTGGGGAAACAGCTTGATATGCCGGTCTTTTCGCTTGGCGATCAGGTCAGCCCGGTGGAAATTGCCAGACAGGCGATTGAAAAAGCGAAGGAAGAGCATCATGATTATGTGATTTTAGATACCGCCGGACGGCTGCACATCGATCATGAACTGATGGATGAGCTCTCCGGTGTAAAGGAAGTCGCAAATCCTGAGGAAATTTTCCTTGTCGTCGACTCAATGACCGGTCAGGATGCGGTAAACGTCGCCAAAAGCTTTAATGACCAGCTCGGTTTAACGGGCGTCATTTTAACAAAGCTTGACGGGGATACCCGCGGAGGTGCGGCGCTTTCTATCCGCGCGGTCACCGAAACGCCGATTAAATTCGCCGGAATGGGAGAAAAGCTCGATGCTCTTGAAGCGTTCCATCCTGAACGGATGGCATCCCGGATTCTCGGAATGGGTGACGTGCTGACGCTGATTGAAAAAGCTCAGGCGACCGTTGATGAAGACAAAGCCAAAGAGCTTGAGCAGAAAATGAGAACGATGAGCTTCACATTGGATGATTTTCTGGAGCAGCTCGGCCAGGTCCGAAACATGGGGCCTCTTGACGAACTGCTGCAAATGATGCCCGGCGCAGGCAAAATGAAAGGCTTAAAAAACATCCAAGTCGATGAAAAACAGCTGAATCATGTGGAAGCGATCATTAAATCAATGACTGTTCTTGAAAAAGAACAGCCGGATATTATTAACGCCAGCCGGCGGAAGCGGATTGCCAAAGGAAGCGGAACATCCGTTCAGGAAGTCAACCGTCTTTTAAAGCAGTTTGAGGAAATGAAAAAAATGATGAAGCAGATGACCAACATGTCAAAAGGGAAGAAAAAAGGCTTTAAATTACCTTTTATGTAATCGGTTATACATGATAAAACCGTTGTTAAGAAAAAACACTTTACAAACACTTTTATCATTGTTAATATACTATCTTGTTGAAATATTTTCGGAGGTGCTAGTAAAATGGCAGTAAAAATTCGTTTAAAACGTATGGGAGCAAAAAAATCTCCTTTCTATCGTATTGTTGTAGCAGATTCTCGTTCACCGCGTGACGGCCGTTTCATCGAAACAGTCGGCACATACAACCCGGTTGCAAAGCCGGCTGAAGTGAAAATCAACGAAGAGCTTGCTCTTAAATGGCTTCAAACAGGAGCTAAACCTTCTGATACAGTCCGCAACTTGTTCTCAAGCCAAGGAATTATGGAAAAATTCCACAACGCTAAACAAGGCAAGTAATGACTGATCAGAACTTGGAAGATTTGATTGTCAGCATTGTGGCTCCGCTTGTCGACCATCCGGAAGACATAACGGTCACAAAGGAAGAGACTGATCAAAAGATTGCGCTGCGCTTATCTGTCAATAAGTCAGATACCGGTAAGATTATCGGAAAGCAAGGCCGGACTGCAAGAGCGATTCGAACCGTCGTTTTTGCAGCTGGCGCACAGTCTTCTAAGAAAGTTCAATTTGAAATATTTGACTGAAAAAGGGAGAGGGCCGGCACCTCCCCTTTTTTTACACGTAAAAAAGGCAAATGAACAGAAATATGTTGGAAGAGTGGGGAGTCTGGTCCTATGCAGATTATTCACAGGGTAACCGTTATGCAGGTTCTGACCGAGCAAAGCAAGGAAAAGCTTTTGGCCTCTTTTGCAGAAAAAAAGCAAACGCTTGAACGAGAATGCAGCCAGCTCTATTTTCAGCTTAGAAAACATGAAAAAGATCAGCAGAATCCCGATGTAGCGGAATCTTTTAAAAAAGCCATTGAAAAAAGACAAGACAAAATCAAAATGATCGATTTCCAAATAAGCCAGACAGAGTCGCTCCCGCTTGGAAGCGAAGTGAAGGAAAAGGAGATCGATGCGCTGCTTTCAATCAATGTCGGTGATAACTGGCATGAAAAAACAGCGGCAAATACCATCGTCATAAAAGACGGGGTAGTAATTGAAATCCGCCCGAGGTGATAATATGACAAACAGATGGTTTAATGTAGGCAAAATTGTAAATACCCACGGCATTAAAGGCGAAGTGCGGGTCATTTCTAAAACGGACTTTGCCGAAGAACGGTACAAGCCCGGCAATACGCTCTATTTGTTTGCGGAAGGGGCTGCGGAGCCAATCAAAGTAACGGTCAGCGCCCACAGGCTCCACAAACAGTTTCACCTGCTGCAATTCAAAGAAATGCCGAGTCTCAATGAAGTCGAACACTTAAGAAACATGGTGATCAAAGTCCCTGAAGAAGACTTGGGAGAGCTTGAAGAAGATGAATTTTATTTTCATGAAATCATCGGCTGCGAGGTTGTGTCAGAAGACGGGGAACTGATCGGCACAGTGAAGGAAATCTTGACGCCCGGGGCTAATGACGTATGGGTGGTTGCAAGAAAAGGCAAAAAAGATGCGCTCATTCCGTATATTGCTTCTGTGGTAAAGGATATTAATATAAATGAGAAGAAAATTAAGATTCATGTAATGGAAGGGTTAATAGACGAATGAAAATCGACTTTTTAACACTGTTTCCCGAAATGTTTCAAGGGGTGCTCGGCTCATCCATTCTGCAAAAAGCACAGGAAAAAGAGGCTGTCCGTTTTGGCGTCATCAATTTCCGGGCTTTTTCGGATAATAAACACCAAACGGTTGATGATTACCCGTACGGCGGGGGAGCCGGGATGGTGTTAAAGCCGCAGCCCGTATTTGATGCGGTTGAAAAGCTGACAGCCGGTACGGACGCCAAGCCGCGCATTATTCTCGTCTGCCCGCAAGGTGAGCGTTATACGCAGAAGAAAGCCGAGGAGCTGGCGGAAGAGGAACATCTCATGTTTATTTGCGGACATTATGAAGGGTATGATGAACGGATCCGGGAACATCTTGTCACTGATGAAATCTCCATCGGGGATTTTGTGCTGACCGGGGGAGAGCTCCCTGCCATGATGATTGCCGACAGCGTTGTCAGGCTTTTGCCTGGCGTCCTCGGAAAAGAAGCATCCCACGTGGAGGATTCCTTCAGCACGGGGCTTTTAGAGCATCCGCACTATACGAGGCCAGCAGATTATAAAGGCTTAAAAGTGCCTGAGACCCTTCTGTCCGGCAACCATGCCAAAATACAAGAATGGCGCAATAAAGAATCAATTAGAAGAACCTTTTTAAGACGTCCGGATCTTCTTGAAAACTATCCTCTCACTGATGAGCAAAGAAAATGGATTTCCGAGTGGGAAAACGAATAGATTCTATTGCGCAGGTGATGAAGATATGATAAGATACTACTTGTGGCTTAAGGAGGCTTATCCTTCAGAAGCTTGAAAACGATGTTCCGCTGTGCCTTGCAGTTGTGGCCAAGAGCATCTGTTGGAAGGAGTTGAAAACGATGCAAAAACTAATTCAAGATATCACAAAAGAACAGCTTCGCACTGATCTTCCTGCGTTCCGTCCTGGTGACACTTTACGTGTACACGTAAAAGTTGTTGAGGGTAACCGTGAGCGTATCCAGATCTTCGAAGGTGTTGTGATCAAGCGTCGTGGTGGTGGAATCAGCGAAACGTTCACAGTTCGTAAGATTTCTTACGGTGTTGGCGTTGAACGTACATTCCCTGTACACACACCAAAAATCGCGAAAATCGAAGTTGTACGTTACGGTAAAGTACGTCGCGCTAAGCTTTACTACCTGCGTGAACTTCGCGGAAAAGCGGCTCGTATTAAAGAAATCAGACGATAATGATAACGAACGAAAAGAGCTTGTTACCCGTAACAGGCTCTTTTTTTATATGAAATTTGTAAAAGCGGAACAAGCAACGTAAAATACATAAGAGATCATCGGAACATCCGGTTCCGGTAAATAAGGCAGGTGTCGAAGTCACATGACCATTCAATGGTTCCCGGGCCATATGGCTAAAGCGAGACGGGAAGTAACAGAAAAACTGAAATTAATTGATATCGTATACGAATTGGTGGATGCGAGAATCCCGATGTCATCGAGAAATCCGATGATTGAGGAGATTTTAAAAAATAAGCCGCGCATTATGCTTTTAAATAAAGCCGATAAGGCGGATGCGGCTGTGACTGCCCAGTGGAAGGACCACTTTCAGGAACAGGGCATTCCCTCTCTTTCAATAAACTCCGTTAACGGGCAGGGACTGCATCAAATCGTGCCGTCCTCGAAAGAGCTGTTGAAGGATAAGTTCGATAAAATGAAAGCAAAAGGCATTAGGCCGAGAGCAATCCGCGCATTAATCATCGGCATTCCGAATGTCGGCAAGTCTACGCTCATTAACCGGCTGGCCAAAAAAAACATTGCCAAGACGGGAGACAGGCCCGGCATTACCACTTCACAGCAGTGGGTAAAGGTAGGCAAGGAATTAGAGCTGCTCGATACACCGGGAATTTTATGGCCTAAATTTGAAGATGAGCTTGTCGGCTTGCGCCTGGCGATCACCGGGGCGATTAAAGATACGATTATCAACCTGCAGGATGTGGCTGTTTTCGGGCTGCGCTTTCTGGAAGAGCATTATCCCGACCGTTTGAAGGAGCGCTACGGACTTCAGGAAATCCCTGAGGATATCGCCGCTCTTTTCGACGCGATCGGTGAAAAACGCGGCTGTTTGATGGGCGGCGGAATGGTTGACTATGATAAAACAACGGAAGTCATCATTCGGGACATCCGTACGGAAAAATTCGGCAGGCTTTCATTTGAAGCACCATCAGAATAAAGACGCGCAGCGATGCGGGTCTTTATTTTTTCCGCAGAATACCGATATACATAATGTAAGGGAGAAGAGAACGTGAATACATTAACCGTAAAAAGCGTAAAAGAACGCCTGCAAGAGATCAGGGACGAAAGCGACCCCTTCCTTGCCCAATGTGAGAAAGACCCGAGAAAAAGCGTACAGACGCTTTTAGAGCAATGGCTGAAAAAGCACGCGAAGGAAAAAGCTCTTAAAGAGCAATGGCTGAACATGACGGCATACGAAAGACTGTCATCCAAAAAGGGCTTCCGCCTGATTGCGGGTGTTGACGAAGCCGGAAGAGGGCCGCTTGCCGGACCGGTTGTCGCCGGCGCCGTCATTTTGCCGGCAGAATGCGAGATTCTCGGTCTCACGGACTCGAAGAAATTGTCGGAAAAGAAGCTCGAGGAGTATTACAGCCGGATCACGGAAGAAGCGGCGGCTGTAGGAGTCGGCATTGTCCATGCGGACGTCATTGACCGGATCAACATTTATGAGGCTGCGAGACTGGCGATGGTAAAAGCCGTCAATGCTTTAACGGAAACACCTGATTATCTGCTTGTTGATGCCATGACCCTTCCGCTTGACATTCCGCAGTCATCAGTTATAAAAGGGGATGCCAAAAGCGTGTCAATTGCCGCCGGAGCCTGCATAGCAAAAGTAACGCGGGACCGTCTCATGGCTGAGTACGCCAAAACCTACCCCATGTACGGCTTTGAAAAAAATAAAGGCTACGGAACGAAAGAACATCTTGAAGCTCTTCAGGCATACGGACCGACAACTATTCACCGAAAAACGTTCGCTCCCGTTCAATCTTATTGTTAGAAAAGAGGCTTAAGACATGAACATTAGCGGCGAAATCCAAGCGGCTTTCAGACAGCTGACGGCGGAAATCCCTCCGGACCGGCAGGACGGCGGTAAAGACAGCGGCGCTCAAAGGCTGCTGTTAGGGAAGGTTCTCCGTTTGCTGGACGATCAAAGCGCTCTTATCCAGATCGGCGGCCGGACGATGCAGGGAAAGCTTGAAACCGCCCTCCGACCGCAGGCGTATTACTGGTTTTCTTATGACAGACAGCCGGCGGAAAAAACGGGCCGGCTTCATGTCATCGACCAATTCGAAGGAAGCCCGAAAACCGTTCAGGAAGCGGCGGGTAGACTGTTAAACGCACTTTCCGTCAAACCGGGCCCTGTGTCTCTGCAGATTGCCGAAACGTTTATGCAGCAGAAGCTGCCGATGACGGAAAACAGCCTCAAAGCCTGCATCCGCTGGGCTGAATCGCTTCCGGCCTCCGAATTGAAAAAAGCGGCGGAAACAATCGTATTTGCGCTGAAACGGGAACTGCCCGCACATCCGGAAGTCTTGTCAGCCATTCATGCCGTTAAATATCCGGTTCCGACCCGTCGCCTCCTCTCAGGACTGCTTCAGGCAATCAATCAGGCTCCGCAATCGGCAAAAGAGCTGTCTGTGCTCAAAGAGGCGGTTTCTGACGTGTTAAACGCGGAAACGGATCTTCATGCAGAACGTCTCTTGAAGAAGCTTGCCGGGGCTGCACGCATGCCGATCTCAGAAACCGGGCTGATGGATGAAGGAGAACGGACGGAATCAAAACAATCACCATTTGTCCGAGAGACTCGTGAAAACGGAAAGGCAGTCTCAAGCCAACCTTCTCCTCCGAGTGCACGGACAGATCCGGAACTTCCTGAAAAAACGGCAAAACAGATTATAGAAAAATTAATGACATCGGCAGAAAAAACTGAAAACCGCCCAGTAAAAGTAACGGCGGAGATCATTAAGGCTTTCATTTCTCAAGAAAAAACATTTAAAACAGCACCTGTTCTTCAAAACGCACATCTGACAGAACAGGAGGCGGCTGTTTTCGGAAAAGCCGTTCAGCTCACCGAATTGAAATATGCGGAAAAAGATGATGTATTAAGCCTTTTGCAGAAAATCAAAAAAGGATTGGGCACGCGTGATGAATTATCATTCATTACAGCGCTTGAAAAAGGCGTATCTCCGCAGCCGGAGAAACAAGCGCTGAAAACGGCCCTCCAAGCCGTCCGGACGCTTCAAGAAGCGCCCCAATCCGTTAAACAAGAGGCGGAACCGCTTATTCATAAATTAAACGGCCAGCTGTTTATTGAGCAGCATAACCCTTCTTTTACGCAGATGGTGCTGTCATTTCCGCTGGGAGCGTCCGCGTATGAGAATGATATCACAGTTCTCTTTAAAGGACGGAAGAAGCCGGACGGAAAACTTGATCCGTCACATTGCAGGCTCCTGTTTTTGCTGCATCTTGAAACACTGCAAGAAACCGTTGTGGACTGCATGATTCAGCAAAATGTAATGACCATTACGGTTGAGACTGATTTTGAGCTTCAGGCGGCCATCGACCCTCTCGTACCGGCTTTAAAAGAAGCCGTAAAAGAAACGGGCTTCAGCCTGTCAGGCGTCACGTCTAAAAAACGGCGCCCGAAAGACCAGAGCGCTCTTGTGGAAGAGTTTATAGAAAAAGACGGCGGAAGAAAAGTGGATGTGAAAATATGAAAGAGCAAACGCCGTTAAGAAGAGCTGTCGCCCTGCATTACGACCGGCAGAAAGACCAAGCCCCGAAGGTTGTCGCAACAGGCAGGGGGCATGTGGCGGAAAATATTATAAAAGAAGCTGAGAAGGCTGGGGTCCCCATTCAGGAAGACAGAACCCTTGTCGAATTAATGCGCCATTTGACGGTTGACGATCAGATACCGGAGGCGCTCTATGAAACCGTTGCCGAAATTTTTTCATTTGTTTACAGACTGGACGAAACCCTGAAAAACGAAAAATAAGGACCATTCATTTCCCGGACTCCGTTTAAATTTATATTTTCAATAAAATAAAAGTTAGAATGTTTGGAAGGATATAAAGATTTTGTTTTGAACCCTAGACAATTCTTCCAGTATTATATAGAATGAAAGCGCAGTCTATTTTTAGTTTTGCTACATAAGTTAGGAGGATGGGAAATGAATATCCATGAGTACCAGGGAAAAGAAGTCCTCAGAAAATACGGGGTGTCTGTTCCTGAAGGTAAAGTGGCTTTTAC
Source organism: Bacillus sp. YH3-2-B2 (assembly GCF_053663335.1). NCBI lineage: Bacteria > Bacillati > Bacillota > Bacilli > Caryophanales > Bacillaceae > Bacillus > Bacillus sp. YH3-2-B2. The sequence goes on from NZ_JBSJQE010000001.1 coordinate 731,119, forward strand.
AGCAGAGGAAGCAGTTGAAAAAGCAGAGAGCCTGTCAAGCTCGGTTTATGTCGTAAAGGCGCAAATCCATGCTGGCGGCCGCGGCAAAGCTGGTGGGGTAAAGATTGCAAAAACAAAAGATGAAGTGAAAGAGTATGCCGAAGAACTGTTAGGCAAGACGCTCGTCACACATCAAACGGGTCCGGACGGACAAGTAATAAAACGCTTACTTATTGAAGAAGGCTGCGATATTAAAAAGGAATACTATGTCGGGCTTGTACTTGACCGCGCTACTTCAAGAATCGTTTTAATGGCGTCTGAAGAAGGCGGAACGGAGATTGAAGAAGTAGCGGAAAAAACACCTGAAAAAATTAAAAAAGCGGTAATTGATCCGGCTGTCGGCCTTCAGGGCTATCAGGCAAGGGAAATTGCATTCGCAATTAACATCCCGAAAGAGCTTGTCGGCAAAGCCGCTAAATTTATGCTCGGTTTATATAAAGCATTTGTTGAGAAGGACTGCTCCATCGCCGAGATCAACCCTCTCGTCGTTACGGGGGACGGAAACGTCATGGCGCTGGATGCTAAGCTGAACTTCGACAGCAATGCGTTATACAGACAAAAAGACATTATGGAATACAGAGATTTAGATGAAGAAGATCCGAAAGAAATCGAAGCGTCAAAATACGATTTAAGCTACATTTCCCTTGATGGAAATATCGGCTGTATGGTAAACGGCGCGGGTCTTGCAATGTCTACAATGGATATCATTAAACACTACGGCGGAGAACCTGCAAACTTCCTTGATGTCGGGGGCGGCGCAACCGCAGAAAAAGTGACGGAAGCTTTTAAAATCATTCTTTCCGATCAAAACGTAAAAGGAATTTTCGTTAATATTTTCGGAGGCATCATGAAGTGTGATGTTATCGCCGAGGGCGTTGTTGAAGCGACGAGACAAGTCGGATTGACATTGCCGCTGGTCGTGCGCCTTGAAGGGACAAACGTAGATTTAGGAAAGAAAATCCTGAATGAATCAGGCTTAAACATCACATCTGCGGAATCAATGGCAGACGGCGCACAGAAAATCGTATCCTTAGTTTAGGAAAGAATGAAAGGCAGGGGACCAGATAATGAGTGTTTTTATCAATAAAGATACAAGAGTTATTGTACAGGGGATTACAGGTTCTACCGCTTTATTTCATACAAAGCAGATGCTGGAATACGGCACGAATATCGTTGGCGGTGTAACACCTGGAAAAGGCGGAACGGAAGCAGAAGGCGTACCGGTATTCAATACGGTCGCAGAAGCGGTTCATACAACGGGCGCTGATGCGTCAGTCATTTACGTGCCGGCTCCGTTTGCGGCGGACGCAATTATGGAAGCGGTTGACGCGGAAATTGATTTTGTCATTTGTATCACTGAGCACATTCCGGTTTTGGACATGGTGAAAGTGAAGCGCTTTATGGAAGGCAAGAAAACGAGATTAATAGGGCCGAACTGTCCGGGTGTTATTACACCTGAAGAATGCAAGATCGGCATTATGCCGGGATACATTCATAAAAAGGGTCATGTAGGCGTTGTATCCCGTTCAGGAACATTGACATACGAGGCCGTCCATCAGCTTTCAGAAGCCGGCGTAGGCCAGTCTACCGCTGTAGGGATCGGCGGCGATCCGGTCAACGGCACGAACTTTATTGACGTGTTAAAAGCGTTCAATGAAGATCCTGAAACACATGCCGTCATCATGATCGGAGAAATCGGCGGCACAGCTGAAGAAGAAGCGGCTGAGTGGGTGAAAGCGAACATGACGAAGCCTGTTGTCGGCTTTATCGGCGGTAAAACCGCGCCTCCGGGAAAACGCATGGGCCATGCGGGCGCCATCATCTCCGGAGGAAAAGGCACGGCAGAAGAAAAAGTCAAAACGATGAACGCCTGCGGAATTGAAGTAGCGGAAACCCCTTCTGTAATGGGTGAAACGCTGATTAAGGTGTTAAAAGAAAAAGGCTTATTTGAAACGTGCAAAACGCACTGATCGAAGCAGGGGCAGCCGTAACGGCTGTTCCTGTTTTTGCTGAAAAAAGAGGAGGTTGCCAGATTTGGATCAAGCATCGCGCTGTTTAATGGTCTGCAGTATTAATCAAATCATTTCCCCGTCTCTTCTATTAAAATGGTGGAAAGCTGATCACTCTCTGTCTTTTTTACCGGATCCGCATCCATTAACTGTTTTATCAGAAGGGAAAACAGTGCCCGAAGCAATTTTTCGGGAAATAGAGCGCAAGGATCCGGAACTTGATGAAGTTCTGTCCGATTACCGCCGCAAAGGCATTACTGTCATTCCGATTTCATCAACCCGCTATCCAACATGGCTTAAAGCGATTTATGATCCGCCGGCTGTCTTGTATGCAAAAGGAAACACGCCGCTTCTTGAAAAAGGCAGAAAAATCGGGATTGTAGGAACGCGGAAACCGACGGAAGACGGAATAAAAGCGGCTGGGCATCTTTCCGCCGAACTCTCAAAAAAAGGCTGGGTCATTGTAAGCGGGCTTGCATCCGGTATAGACGGATTGTCTCATAAGGCGAGCATCAGGGCAAAAGGGCTTACGATCGGCGTGATAGCCGGCGGATTCCATCACATCTATCCCCGGGAAAATCTCCTGTTAGCAGAATACATGGCTGAACACCATCTCCTACTCTCAGAACATCCTCCTGAAACAAAGCCGAAAAAATGGCATTTTCCGATGAGAAACCGCATAATCAGCGGACTAAGTGAAGGAATTGTGGTCGTGCAGGGAAAAGAAAAAAGCGGTTCATTAATCACAGCTTACCAGGCCCTCGATCAAGGCAGAGAGGTATTTGCCGTTCCGGGTTCCATATTTAATCCATATTCCGGAGGACCTATAAAACTCATTCAAGAAGGGGCGAAAGCTGTATTATGCGCAGAGGATATTGACGGAGAGCTGACCGCCCGATGCGTTCAGTATACGGAACCCTTTTGAAATATCGTTTGACAAACGGTATTGTAATATTTAATAATAGTGAGGATTTAAAGTTGCATATTATTTTCATGTATAAAATGACGTTCATCATAAAGAATGAAATGTTGAAAGCCATAAAAAGGCAGCTCTAAAATGAATTGATACTTGAAAAGAGAGAGAACACCTCTTGAGGGGGATGAAAATGTCTGATTATCTAGTCATCGTGGAATCGCCGGCAAAGGCGAAAACGATTGAACGTTATTTAGGGAAGAAATATAAAGTCAAAGCTTCAATGGGACATGTCCGGGATCTTCCGAAAAGTCAAATGGGAGTTGACATCGAACAGAACTTTGAACCGAAATATATTACGATCCGCGGAAAAGGCCCTGTTTTAAAAGAATTAAAAACAGCGGCAAAGAAAGCAAAAAAAGTCTATCTCGCAGCCGACCCCGACAGAGAAGGGGAAGCGATTGCATGGCATCTCGCACACAGCCTTGATCTGGATCTCAGCTCGGACTGCCGGGTCGTCTTTAATGAAATAACGAAAGACGCCATTAAAGAATCATTTAAACATCCGCGCATGATTAATATGGATCTTGTCGATGCGCAGCAGGCGCGCCGCATACTAGACAGACTCGTCGGATACAAAATCAGCCCGATTCTTTGGAAAAAAGTAAAAAAAGGCCTCAGTGCGGGCCGTGTGCAATCCGTTGCGCTCCGGCTGATCATCGACCGGGAAAAGGAAATCAATGACTTTAAACCTGAAGAGTACTGGACGATTACCGGCTCATTTTTAAAGGGAAAAGAGACGTTTGAAGCCGGATTTTTCGGGAAAAACGGCAAAAAGCTTCCTTTAAAAAGCGAAGAAGACGTAAAAGCCGTCCTTGCTCAGCTGAAAGGCAATAAGTATACAGTTGACAAGGTGACAAAAAAAGAGCGCAAACGAAATCCCGCTCTGCCGTTTACAACGTCCACTCTGCAGCAGGAGGCTGCCAGGAAGCTGAATTTCAGAGCGAAGAAAACGATGATGATCGCTCAGCAATTATATGAAGGAATTGATCTCGGCAAAGAAGGGACAGTCGGACTCATCACGTATATGAGAACGGACTCAACGCGGATTTCCAATACAGCCGTTGAAGAGGCGTCAGCTTTTATTGATCAGGCATACGGAAAAGAGTACTTAGCGGGAAAACGGAAACCGGCAAAGAAAAATGAAAACGCTCAAGATGCCCACGAAGCGATCCGCCCGACTTCGGTGCTCAGAAAACCTGCCGACTTAAAAGCGGTGCTTGGAAGAGACCAGCTCAGACTATACAAGCTGATTTGGGAGCGTTTTGTTGCAAGCCAGATGGCGCCTGCCGTACTTGATACGATGAGCGTCGATCTCAGCAATAACGGATTGACATTCCGGGCAAACGGAAGTAAAGTCAAATTCGCCGGCTTCATGAAAGTCTATGTAGAGGGTAAAGACGATCAGCTGGAAGAAAAAGACCGCATGCTTCCGGACCTTAAAGAGGGAGACACGGTTTTATCAAAAGATATTGAGCCTGAGCAGCACTTTACTCAGCCGCCTCCGCGTTACACAGAGGCGCGCCTGGTTAAAACGCTTGAAGAACTGGGGATCGGCCGTCCTTCGACATATGCGCCGACTCTTGACACCATCCAGCGCCGCGGTTACGTGGGATTAGACAATAAACGGTTTGTGCCGACTGAGCTTGGGCAGATCGTGCTGGATCTTATCATGGAGTTTTTCCCGGAAATCATCAACGTTGAATTCACGGCTAAAATGGAAAGGGACCTTGACCATGTTGAAGATGGCGAGACAGAATGGGTTCAAATCATTGACAGCTTCTATACCGATTTCGAAAAACGCGTGAAAAAAGCGGAAGCTGAAATGAAAGAAGTGGAAATTGAACCTGAATACGCAGATGAAGATTGTGAATTATGCGGCTCCCGGATGGTTTATAAAATGGGCCGATACGGTAAATTTATGGCGTGTTCCAACTTCCCTGACTGCCGGAATACAAAACCGATTGTTAAACAAATCGGCGTAAAATGTCCTAAGTGCCATGAAGGAAATATTGTCGAACGAAAATCAAAAAAGAAACGCGTCTTTTACGGCTGTGACCGTTATCCTGAATGCGACTTCGTATCTTGGGACAAACCGATTGAACGAAAATGCCCGAAATGTGAAAATATGCTCGTAGAGAAAAAGCTTAAAAAAGGCATACAAGTCCAATGCGTCGAATGCGATTATAAGGAAGAACCACAGAAGTAGCGGTGAGCAGAGCCTTGCTCACCTTCTTTGTGTGGAAGGGACAAACAACAGGAGATGAAAAGAAATGAACCAGCAAACAGTTAATGTAATCGGAGCAGGCCTTGCCGGAAGTGAAGCGGCATGGCAGCTTGCAAAACGAGGAATTCAAGTAAAACTATACGAAATGCGGCCCGTCAGGCAGACGGCAGCCCATCATACTGATAAATTCGCTGAACTGGTATGCAGCAACTCCCTCCGTTCAAATACACTCGCCAATGCGGTAGGCGTATTAAAAGAAGAAATGCGGGCGCTTGACTCAGCAATCATTCAATCTGCTGATAAATGCTCGGTTCCCGCAGGGGGAGCGCTTGCAGTTGACCGCCATGAATTTGCGCAAAGCGTGACGGATCTCGTGAAAAACCATCCGAACGTAACGATTCTTACTGAGGAAGTAACAGAAATTCCGGAAGGCCCGACGGTGATCGCGACCGGACCGCTTACGTCAGAATCGCTTTCACAGCAGCTGAAAGAGCTCACGGGAGAAGAGTATCTGTATTTTTATGACGCGGCGGCGCCGATTGTCGAAAAAGACAGCCTTGATATGGAGAAAGTGTACTTAAAATCCCGTTACGACAAGGGAGAAGCGGCATACTTAAACTGCCCGATGACAGAGGAAGAGTTCGACCGTTTCTATGAAGCATTGACGACGGCTGAGACTGTTCCTTTAAAAGAATTCGAAAAAGAAATCTTCTTTGAAGGCTGCATGCCGATTGAAGTCATGGCGAAAAGAGGCAAGAAAACGATGCTGTTCGGACCGATGAAACCGGTCGGACTGGAAGATCCGAAAACAGGCAAGCGCCCTTATGCAGTCGTTCAGCTCAGACAGGATGACGCGGCGGGAACGCTTTATAATATTGTAGGTTTTCAGACACATTTAAAATGGGGAGACCAAAAAGAAGTGCTTAAACTGATCCCCGGCCTTGAAAATGTTGATATCGTCAGATACGGCGTCATGCACAGAAACACATTTATCAACTCGCCGAGCCTTTTGAACCCGACATATCAATTTAAACAGCGGAACGATCTGTTTTTCGCGGGCCAAATGACCGGTGTAGAGGGTTATGTTGAATCTGCCGCTTCAGGTCTTGTAGCGGGAATCAATGCCGCCAAACTTGTGCTCGGTCAGGATCTTGTGACATTCCCGCAGGAGACGGCGATCGGAAGCATGGCTCACTACATTACGACGACAAATCAGAAGAACTTCCAGCCGATGAATGCAAACTTCGGCCTCTTAAAAGAATTGCCTGTAAAAATTAAAAACAAAAAAGAACGAAATGAAGAATACGCTAAACGCGCAATTGAGACTATTCAAACTATTTCGAAAACGATATAGCTTTTCATTGCAACTTCGATGCATTATATGATACCATTTAAAAGCCCTTCGGAGAGGGAGGTCTTCATAATGACTGAGAATGTTAACTTTTTTTTAAAGTTATTCGTTGAATATTTACAAATTGAAAAAAATTATTCACAATATACTATTGTGAATTATGTTAATTCGATTGAAGAATTTGGGATGTTTCTGCATGCTCAAAATATAAATGGAATGAAAGAAGCTGCATATCATGATGTGAGAATATTTTTGACAGAGGCTTATGAAAAAGGCCTGTCAAGAAAAACAATCAGCAAGAAAATTTCAGCTTTGAGAAGCTTCTATAAATTTTTAATGAGGGAAAAGCTTGTTGAAGAGAATCCGTTTCAGCTTGTTCATCTGCCGAAACAAGAGAAACGGATTCCGAAGTTTCTTTATGAAAAAGAACTTGAGGAACTATTCGCTGTCTCAGACAGAAGTCAGCCGTCAGGGATGCGCGATCAGGCCCTGCTTGAGCTTCTTTATGCGACCGGAATGAGGGTCAGTGAGTGCTGTACGCTCACTGTCGGCGATCTTGACCTGTTCATGGATACGGTGCTCGTTCACGGGAAAGGCAAGAAGCAGCGCTATATCCCGTTCGGCTCATATGCCCGTGATGCGCTGGAGCTGTATATCAACAGCGGAAGGCAGTGCCTGCTTGAAAAAGCAAAAGAGCCTCATGATGTGCTGTTTGTCAATCAAAGAGGCGGCCCGCTGACCGCCAGAGGAATCCGGTATATTTTAAGCGGGCTTGTAAAAAAAGCATCCGGCACTTTACATATACACCCGCATATGCTTCGGCACACGTTTGCGACTCATCTGCTGAATGAAGGGGCTGATTTAAGAAGCGTCCAGGAGCTTTTGGGCCATTCCAATCTGTCTTCTACGCAGATATACACGCATGTATCGAAGGAAATGCTGAGAAACACATATATGTCCCACCACCCGAGAGCTTTTAAAGAAAATTAAAAGGAGGCCCTTCTCATGTCATCTTTTCATGCGACAACGATTTTTGCCGTCCAGCATAACGGGAAAAGCGCTATGTCAGGAGACGGCCAGGTCACATTCGGTCAGGCTGTAGTCATGAAACATACTGCGAGAAAAGTGAGAAAGCTGTTTAACGGAAAGGTTCTGGCCGGATTTGCGGGATCTGTTGCAGACGCTTTCACACTTTTTGAAATGTTTGAGGCGAAGCTTGAAGAATACAACGGCAATTTAAAACGGGCGTCGGTTGAGCTTGCGAAAGAATGGCGCAGCGATAAAGTGCTGCGCAAGCTGGAAGCCATGCTGATTGTCATGAACCAGGATACCTTGCTTCTCGTATCGGGAACAGGTGAAGTGATTGAGCCGGATGACGGCATTTTGGCAATCGGCTCCGGCGGAAACTACGCCCTGTCAGCAGGAAGAGCGCTGAAAACCTATGCCGGAGAGAATCTGTCCGCCAAAGATATTGCAAAAGCCGCTTTGAAAATCGCAGGCGAGATTTGTGTGTACACAAACGATCAGATCATTTTGGAAGAACTTGAATAGAAAGGACTTGAGGCGCATGGAAAACAAACCGTTAACACCGAGACAAATCGTAGATCGGTTGGATCAATACATTGTAGGACAGCAGGATGCGAAAAAAGCTGTCGCCGTGGCATTAAGAAACCGCTATCGCAGAAGTCTTCTTGATGAAAAACTGAGAGACGAGATCGTTCCCAAAAACATCCTGATGATGGGCCCGACCGGGGTGGGGAAAACAGAGATCGCCAGACGGATCGCCAAGCTTACCGGTGCGCCATTTATAAAAATTGAAGCGACAAAATTTACAGAAGTCGGCTATGTAGGCAGAGATGTCGAATCAATGGTCAGAGACCTTGTTGAGACATCCGTGCGGCTCATTAAAGAAGAAAAAATCAGCGAAGTGAAAGAACAGGCTGAAGAAAATGCAAACAAACGTATAGTGCGGCTTCTCGTTCCGGGAAAGAAAAAACAAGCGGGTGTGAAAAATCCGTTTGAAATGCTTTTCGGAGGAAGCCAGACGGCAAATGATGATGATACCGACCAGCAGGAAGAAGCAAGCCTTGAAGAAAAAAGAAAACGCATGGCGCATCAGCTCGCATTGGGAGAGCTCGAAGACCATTACGTCTCCGTAGAGGTGGAAGAGCAGCAGCCGTCGATGTTTGACATGCTGCAAGGCTCCGGGATGGAGCAGATGGGCATGAATATGCAGGATGCGCTGAGCAATCTGATGCCGAAAAAGAAAAAACGCCGCAAAATGACGGTCAGAGAAGCAAGGAAGGTTCTGACCAATGAAGAGGCAGGCAAATTAATCGATATGGATGAAGTCGGCCAAGAGGCCGTGTTAAGAGCTGAAGAGGGCGGCATTATCTTTATTGACGAAATAGATAAAATCGCAAAAAACGGAGGGGCTTCTTCCTCAGCAGATGTATCGAGAGAAGGCGTTCAAAGAGATATCCTTCCGATTGTCGAAGGATCTACCGTCGTCACGAAATACGGCTCCGTCAAGACAGATCACGTGCTGTTTATCGCAGCCGGGGCATTCCATATGGCCAAACCGTCTGATCTGATTCCGGAGCTGCAGGGCCGCTTTCCGATTCGTGTAGAATTGAGCAAGCTGACGGTGGATGATTTTGTGAAGATTCTCGTCGAACCCGATAACGCGCTGTTAAAACAATATCAGGCTTTATTGCAGACAGAAGGTATATCTCTTGAATTTTCTGACGAAGCTATTCGTAAGATCGCCGAAGTGGCTTATCATGTGAATCAGGACACGGACAACATCGGAGCGAGAAGGCTTCACACGATATTGGAACGTCTCTTGGAAGACCTGTCGTTTGAAGCGCCGGACGTGACGATGGAAAAAGTCGCCATCACGCCGCAATACGTTGAAGAAAAGCTCGGAACGATTGCAAACAACAAAGATCTAAGTCAATTTATATTGTGAAAATTTAATAAGAGGAATTCTAGGAGGATTATTTATCATGGCTTTACTACAAAAAACACGAATTATTAACAGCATGCTGCAGGCTGCGGCAGGCAAACCCGTAAACTTTAAAGAAATGGCTGAAACGCTTCGTGACGTCATTGATTCTAATATTTTCGTCGTCAGCCGCAGAGGAAAGCTTTTGGGCTACTCTATTAATCAGCAGATTGAAAATGACCGCATGAAAAAAATGCTTGAAGACCGCCAGTTCCCGGAAGAGTACACGAGAAATCTGTTCAATGTTCCGGAGACGTCTTCAAACCTTGATATCAACAGCGAATACACGGCGTTTCCTGTGGAAAACAGAGACCTGTTCCAAGCGGGCTTAACAACGATCGTGCCGATCATCGGCGGAGGAGAGAGACTGGGCACGCTGATTCTGTCCCGTCTGCAGGATCAATTTGAAGATGATGATCTCATTCTTGCTGAATACGGAGCAACCGTTGTAGGAATGGAGATTTTAAGAGAAAAAGCGGAAGAAATCGAAGAAGAGGCGCGAAGCAAAGCGGTTGTTCAAATGGCGATCAGTTCTCTGTCTTACAGTGAACTTGAAGCGATTGAGCATATCTTTGAAGAGCTTGACGGAAACGAAGGCTTGCTTGTGGCAAGTAAGATTGCGGACCGTGTCGGCATTACGCGTTCAGTAATCGTTAACGCGCTGAGAAAGCTGGAAAGCGCAGGCGTCATTGAATCCAGATCACTGGGAATGAAGGGGACGTACATTAAAGTTCTGAACAACAAATTCCTTATTGAATTGGAAAACCTTAAATCTCATTAAGACAAAAGCAGGATCCCTGAAAATGGGGGTCCTGCTTTTTTTATGGACAATAGGTGAAAAGTTGCAGTTTAAAGTTGCTTATTGGAAGCTGATCTGAGATAATCCATCTTGCTGTGTGAAAAAAGGAGGAAGATACAGAAATTCTGCTATTTTCAGTCTTATATTAAACAAATGCTTGTAGTCCAAATACTCTAGGACTTAATGCCTACATGCAAAATAGATATAATTGAGCACTTTTTTTTAGCCTAACTTCATAGACTTTAAGCCTGTTATTTCTTACAATAAGCATATGGTTTTACAATTCTCGACAAGGATTTTTAGGAGAAAAATATCTGAAATGGAGGTAAGTGGATTTGGACTTATTTTCTGGAACTATACAAAATCTTGAGAATGCCTTGGGGAGAGCGGACATTAAGCAAAAAGTCTTAACTAATAACATCGCCAATATAGATACACCGAACTATAAGGCAAAAAAAGTCTCTTTCCGAAATTTGTTAGATCAAGAAACATCCAATCTTGAGGCGGTAAAAACCGACTATCGGCACGTTGACTTTACGGGTTCAGGGGACGATTATTCTATCGTGTCCAGCAGTGATACATCGTACCAGCAAAACGGAAACAATGTCGATATCGACAAAGAAATGACAGATTTAGCCGAAAACCAAATTAATTATCAGGCTTTGGTTGAAAGAATGAGCGGCAAATTCAATTCTCTGAAAACCGTCTTGACAGGAGGAAAATAATGAGTGGCTTTCAAAGCTTAAATATTTCGGGCTCCGCTTTAACTGCACAGCGTGTCCGGATGGACGTCGTATCGTCCAACCTGGCCAATATGGATACAACGAGAGCGAAGCAGGTAAATGGTGAATGGGTGCCTTACAGAAGAAAGCTGGTATCTCTCCAATCGGGAGGCGAATCATTTTCGTCCCTTTTACATTCCAAGATGAACGGAACAGGAAGCGCTGGAAATGGCGTAAAGGTATCTGGCGTTACGGAAGACCCGTCCGCTTTTAATCTCGTTTATGATCCGGAGAATCCTGATGCGAATAAAGACGGATATGTGCAAAAACCAAATGTAGACCCATTAAAAGAAATGGTGGATCTTGTCAGCAGCACGAGATCATATGAAGCAAACGTAACTGCATTAAACGCCTCCAAAGGCATGCTTTTGAAGGCTTTAGAAATCGGAAAGTAAGGTGATGTAAGTGGTTAACGCTATTACTCCTTTTCAGCTTCAACAAACCCAAAACACTCAAAACGTAACGAATCAATTAAACCAAACTCAAAAAACTGATTCTTCAAACCAAACAAGCTTTTCGGAGCTTTTAAAAAACTCTATTGATTCGTTAAATGAGTCACAAGTAAAATCTGACCAAATAACGAACGAACTGGCTGCAGGAAAGGATGTAAACCTTGACGAGGTCATGATCGCTGCCCAAAAAGCAAATATCTCTCTGACGGCCGCTACCGAATTCCGCAATAAAGCCGTGGAAGCCTATCAGGAAATCATGAGAATGCAGATGTAGTGGTCAGATTGAAGAGAATGACTGGAATGACCGGGGGTTAACATGAATCGTACTCTAATGCAAATGAAAACCAAAACGGCAGCGTTTTGGAACAACAGATCAAAAACACAGAAGATACTCATGGTAAGCGGCTTGGCCGCATTCATTATTTTACTCATCGTCGTTATTATTTTTACTTCGTCTGAAAAGATGGTGCCTCTTTATAAAGATTTGTCCGCGGAAGAAGCGGGGAAGATTAAAGAAGAGCTCGATACGAAAAAGGTGTCTTCTGAACTTGCTGACGGCGGCACCGTCATAAAGGTTCCTGAGAGCCAAGTGGATTCGCTTAAAGTCCAGCTTGCCGCGGAAGGCCTGCCGAAAACGGGATCAATTGATTATTCGTTTTTCGGACAAAATGCGGGCTTCGGCCTGACAGATAATGAGTTTGACGTTTTAAAGGTTGAGGCGACTCAGACCGAATTGTCAAACCTGATAAATGAAATGGACGGTATTAAAAACTCGAAGGTCATGATCAATATGCCGAAAGAAGCCGTGTTCGTCGGTGAAGATCAGCCGGCAGCGTCCGCATCCATCGTTTTGCAGATGAAACCGGGCTACTCGCTTGATCAAAACCAGATCAACGGGCTGTACCATCTCGTTTCTAAAAGTGTTCCGAACTTAAAAGAAGATAATATCGTCATAATGGATCAAAATTCTACATATTATGACAAAAGTGACAGCGGTGCAGGGTCCGTTTCTGACAGTTATGCATCTCAGCAAGGTATTAAGTCGCAGGTCGAAAAGGACATTCAAAAACATGTTCAGTCACTGCTCGGCACAATGATGGGGCAGGATAAGGTCGTTGTTTCCGTAACGGCGGATATTGACTTTACGAAGGAAAAACGCACTGAAGACACTGTTGAACCTGTCGATAAAGATAACATGGAAGGCATAGCGGTAAGCGCCGAAAAAGTTGCGGAAACGTATAAAGGCGACGGCGCAGCCAACGGCGGCACGGCCGGAACGGGAAGCAATGACACCGCGAACTATGCCGAGACAAACGGCGGTTCAAACAGCGGGGACTACGAAAAAAGCAGCAATAAAATCAACTATGAAGTCAACCGCATTCATAAAGAAATCGCGGAAAGCCCGTATAAAGTGCGTGATTTAGGCATTCAGGTCATGGTGGAGCCGCCTAATCCGAAAAATGCCGCTTCCTTATCAGCACAGAGACAGGCTGATATACAGAAGATTTTAGGAACGGTCGTCAGAACGTCTCTTGATAAAAACGAAACGCAAAATCAAAACCTGACAGACAATGATATCAACAATAAAATCGTTGTATCCGTTCAGCCGTTTGACGGAAAAACAAGCCTGAACACAGATTCGGCACAATCTTCAGGTCTTCCGATCTGGGTATACATTACAGGCGGCGTACTGCTTGCGGCCATTATTCTGCTTATTATTCTCCTCATCAGAAAGAAACGCTCACAAGAGGATGAATACGAAGAATATGAATATGAAACACCGCCGGAGCCGGTTCGATTGCCTGATATCAACGAAGAGAAAATTGAAACGGAAGAAACAGTCAGACGAAAACAGCTTGAAAAAATGGCTAAAGAAAAACCGGAAGACTTTGCTAAATTGCTTCGAAGCTGGCTGGACGAGGATTAGGGGGAATGGAAAATGGCGAAACGTGATCAGAACAAGCTTACAGGAAAACAAAAAGCAGCCATCCTCATGATTTCCTTAGGCCTTGATGTATCAGCTTCTGTGTACAAGCATTTGTCTGAAGAAGAAATTGAAAGATTGACTCTCGAGATTTCGGGAGTCAGAAGCGTCGATCATCAAAGAAAAGATGAAATCATTGAAGAATTTCATAATATCGCAATCGCTCAGGACTATATTTCACAAGGCGGTTTAAATTACGCCCGCCAAGTGCTTGAAAAAGCGCTCGGAGAAGATAAAGCGGTAAGCATTTTAAACAGGCTCACCTCTTCTTTGCAGGTAAAGCCGTTTGATTTTGCAAGAAAAGCGGAGCCCGAACAGATTTTAAATTTCATTCAGCAGGAACATCCGCAAACGATGGCACTGATTTTATCCTACCTTGACCCGGTGCAGGCCGGACAGATTTTGTCTGAGCTGAACCCGGACGTTCAGGCTGAGGTGGCAAGAAGGATTGCGGTTATGGACAGAACGTCTCCCGAAATCATAAATGAAGTGGAGCGGGTCCTTGAACAAAAGCTGTCCTCCTCCTTTACGCAGGATTATACGCAGACCGGCGGCATAGAAGCCGTTGTTGAAGTGTTAAACGGCGTAGACAGAGGAACGGAAAAAACGATCCTTGATTCATTAGAAATCCAAGATCCTGAATTGGCGGATGAAATCAAAAAACGGATGTTTGTCTTTGAAGATATTGTCACCCTTGATAACCGTGCGATTCAGCGCGTGATCAGAGACGTTGAAAACGACGACCTCCTGCTTTCATTGAAGGTTGCGAGCGAGGAAGTCAAAGAGATCGTCTTCAGCAATATGTCACAGCGTATGGTTGAAACGTTTAAAGAGGAAATGGAAATTATGGGGCCTGTGCGTTTGCGTGATGTGGAAGAGGCGCAATCAAGAATCGTGGGCGTCGTCCGCAAGCTGGAAGAAGCCGGAGAAATTGTAATCGCGCGAGGCGGAGGAGACGATATTATTGTCTAATATCATTAAACAGCAATCATCATTTTCTCCTGAACAAAAACGGCGCAAGCTTTCCTTGCAGGAAGTCAGGAAAACACATTCCCAGCCAGACCGGGAGGAACTTGAAAATCCGGAGGCGCTCATGGCCTTTGCCAAGGCCGAAGCCGACAGGGTGTCTGAAGAAGCGAAAAGTCAATTGGATCACACTCTTCGGCAGATTGAAGAAGAGAAAAACCGCTGGGCGGAAGAAAAACAAAGATTGATGGAAGAAGCGAAGGCAGAAGGATATAAAGAAGGCATGGCATTGGGAAAAGCCGAGGCTCAAGCTGAATATGCCAATCTCATCAGCCGGGCCAATGCCGTTATGGGAATGGCGAGACAGTCAGTCGAGGAAAAACTGGAAAGCGCTGAGGAAGAAATTATTGAGCTTTCCGTTGCGCTCGCTAAAAAAGTATGGCGGCAAAAAAGTGACGATAAAGAGGCTTTCCTTCTGCTGGTCAAACAGGTAGTAGCCGAAGTAAAAGATTATGATGACATCTCCATCTATGTGGACCCTGAATATTATGAGACGGTTCATCAGCATATGGACGAAATTCAGCAGCTGTTATACAAAGAATGCAGATTAAGCTTATATGCCGATGAAAAAGCCGCGAAGGGAACGTGCTCGATAGAAACTCCGTTCGGACGTGTTGATGCAGGCATAGACACTCAGCTGATGCAATTAAAGCAAAAGCTTTTAACGGCGCTTGAGGCGGGAGCGGAGCAATGAAGACACAGTATTTAATAGACTCAATTGAAACAGCGGATCCGTACAAACGCTACGGCAAGGTTAAACGGGTCATCGGGCTGATGATTGAATCAAAAGGGCCCGAAAGCTCAATCGGAGATGTTTGTCTCATTTATCCGAAAGGCCATGCAAAAAAAGCGATTAAAGCTGAGGTTGTAGGCTTCCAGGATGAAAACATTCTGTTAATGCCTTATCTGGAAGCAGCCAGTATCGCGCCGGGCAGCATTGTGGAGGCCACTGGCGAGTCGCTCCGCATCAAAGTAGGGGCGGGGTTAATCGGACAAGTTGTCGACGCGTTCGGCGAACCTCTTGACGGCCGGGCGCTTCCGAAAGGTTTGTCCCCCGTTTCGACAGAACAGCAGCCGCCAAACCCGATGAAACGCCCGCCGATACGGGAAAAGATGGGTGTCGGCGTCAGATCGATTGACAGTCTGCTGACGGTAGGAAAAGGGCAGAGAATCGGGATTTTTGCCGGAAGCGGAGTCGGGAAAAGCACCTTGATGGGAATGATTGCGAAGCAGACTGAAGCTGATTTAAACATTATCGCACTTGTCGGTGAACGGGGGCGCGAGGTGCGTGAGTTCATTGAGAAGGATTTAGGCGAAGAAGGCCTGAAACGCTCGATAGTCGTAGTCGCGACCTCTGATCAGCCTGCGTTAATGCGATTGAAAGCGGCGTATACGGCCACCGCCATTGCGGAGTATTTCCGCGATAAAGGCCGGAATGTGATGTTCATGATGGACTCCGTCACGAGGGTCGCGATGGCTCAGCGGGAAATCGGCCTGGCAGCGGGAGAACCGCCGACAACAAAAGGATATACACCTTCTGTGTTCGCTATTTTGCCCCGTTTGCTGGAAAGAACGGGCGCGAATGAACAAGGAACGATAACCGCTTTTTATACGGTTCTCGTTGACGGAGATGACATGAACGAACCGATTGCCGATACGGTGCGCGGAATATTAGACGGGCATATTGTTCTCGACCGGGCGCTTGCCAACAAGGGGCAGTTCCCGGCCGTGAACATCCTGAAAAGCATCAGCAGGGTCATGTCTAATATTTCAGATACAGCGCACATAGAGGCGGCCAACAAATTCCGCGATCTTCTGTCAACTTATCAAAACTCTGAAGATCTCATTAATATCGGAGCTTACAAAAGAGGGTCATCAAGAGAAATTGATGAAGCGATTCAGTTTTATCCGCAGCTTATTCAATTTTTAAAACAAGGAACGGAAGAACCTGCTCAACTGGAAGACAGCATTGCGGCATTGACGAGTCTGACAGGAAATGAGGAATAAACATCATGGCTTACCAATTCAGATTTCAAAAGCTGCTGGAATTAAAAGAAAATGAAAAAGACCAAACATTGACTGAATACAGACAATCGGTTTCTGAATTTGAGACAGTGGCTGAAAAACTATATGAAAATATGAGCAAAAAAGAATTGCTCGAAAAAGACAAAGAATCAAAGCTGAAATGCGGGATGAGCGTTCAGGAAATGAGACATTATCAGCAATTCGTTTCCAATCTTGAGAACACCATCTATCATTATCAAAAGCTTGTCATTATGAAACGAAATGAAATGAATGAGAAGCAGGAACAGCTCACCGAAAAAAACATTGAAGTAAAGAAATTTGAAAAAATGCGGGAAAAACAATTTAATATGTTCGCACTTGAAGATAAAGCTGCAGAGATGAGGGAAATGGACGACATTTCAATCAAGCAGTTTATGATTCAGGGGCATTAGGAGCGAATGAAATGGCCGATAAAGAAAAGAGATCTGGAAAGTTCGGTTCAATCCTGCTTTTTATCATGATCCCGCTGATTTTTCTGATCATCGTCGCAAGCATCATCCTTTGGGCTGCCGGCGTTGATGTGATGAAGCCGATTCAGGAAACAGCCGCTAAAACGCCTGTTTTAAAAGAATTGGTTCCCGAAACGAAAGAAATGAAAAGCGCGGCGGAAAAGCAGAAGGAAGACAGAACGGCTTCTCTTGAAAAGACCATAAAGGAACAAAAAAGTGAAATTAACATTTTGAATAAAGATTTAGACACAAGCAAGTCCGAAATCGATAATCTGAATCAGAAAATCCGTTCGCTGAAACAGGAAGCTGAACAGCAGCAGAAAACGAAGACGGATGAAACAAAAAAAGACGCTTCGGATTCAGCCGGAAAAGATAAAATGATCAACATCTATAAAAGTATGGACAGCGGTAAAGCGGCAAGCATTATCGTAAAGCTGAAAGAAAAAGAAGCCCTCGATATTTTAAATGGATTAAGTAAAAAGCAGCTTGCTGAAATCTTGACGAAAATGACTCCTGAACAAGCGGCTAAATATACAGAAAAACTATCCGCTGACGGAAATAAGGAGTGATGTAAGTTGAAGCTGCTTGAATTAACGGGTAATCGTACGCAGACTGCGCAAAACAGCAATGTGAAGACGAATGTAAACAGCTTAGGTCTATTTCAGAACTGGCTCCTGTCGGAAATCACTTCTCCCCGGCAGCCCGGAGATGAAACAAAAACAAGTGACGCAGAGCTGAATGATGCCCTATCGAAAATCGGTGATTGGCTGAAAGCCGGCCCGGAAGATAAAGAATTGCAGCTTAAACAGCTGCTTGAGGCGGTAAAAGCTCTTGAAGGAAAGCAGACGGCTGAAACAGCTCTTCCTTTATTGAAACAGCTTGCCGAATCCGTTGAAGACATGTTAGCGGGAAAACAGCAGGGGGCGAAGCCTGAAACGAATGAGCCGGATTCTTCCGCAAAAGACGGGGATTCCGTCAAGGATGCGCTTGAGAAGGGCCTGCTTTTCATTCAAGAAGCCGTATCCCAGCTCTTCACATCTCAGCAGGAACTGCCGGACAGCACGCAGGCAAAGGCGGTTTACCGGGAAGGCGCCCGTTTATTAGAGGCATTGAAAAAACAAGGCGTTCCGGACCGCGTGATTCAAGACCTGCGGCAGACATTTTTTCCGAAAAACGAATCTGCATCTAAACTTTACGCCATGACAGCCGCTGAGCTGAAGAGCTTTCAAAGCGTCGCGGAGCAGCTTGCGGGCCTTTCTCAAAAGGGAACAAAGGAATGGGATATGGCTGAAACTGAGCTGAAAGCTTTTGTGTTATCTCAATCATCTGAATCATCCCAAGAGTCAGCCGGGAAAACGGAACAGCAAAACGGAGGCACGGTTTCTCACGCAAAGGCGCCTGACAGCAAATTGTCTGCACATATACTGTTTTCGGGAACGAGAAGCCTTGCCGGCATTCAGCAAGCGTCCGCAGGAGCTGAACAGCAGCCGGCAGAAAATAAACCGTTAACGGATCAGGTTATCAGCGGCTGGAAACAGATGAAATACACGCCTTTCGGGAAAGCAACCGGAAGCTTTACGATTCGTCTTAATCCCGAGAACCTCGGATTTGTCACAATTAAGGTGACAAACGAAAACGGGATGTTTCAAAGCAAAATAATCGCATCCAGCCAGTCCGCGAAAGAGCTGCTGGAACAGCATCTTCCTCAGCTGAAACAGTCGCTTCCGAATATGTCGGTCCAGGTCGACCGTTTTACAGTCCCGCTTCAAAGCGGGGATCAGCAGCCTGTTTACGGGCAGACGGCAGATCACAATAAACAGCAGCATCAGGGACAGAGAGAGCAGAAGAACCAGCAGCAGTCAGGCGATTTCGGAGATATGCTGGAGGAGCTTTCTCTCAATGAAATGGAGGAAGAATAGTTGACATCAGTAAACTCGGATTATGCCGCGGCGGGCGCTTCAACCACTTCAAACGCGAAGAGCACCTCCGCAGTAAACAGCAGTACGAATTTAGGGAAAGACGAATTTCTGAAGATCTTAATGACACAGGTTCAAAACCAGGACCCGCTCAATCCGGTTGATGACAAAGAATTCATCAGCCAGATGGCGACATTTTCTTCATTGGAGCAAATGATGAATATGAATACGACGATGACTAAATTTGTAGAAAATCAAGATCCGTTTACGATGTATGTGAACTGGATCGGCAAAAATGTCACATTCAGCGACAGCGACGGGAAGGATCAGACAAGCCCAGTCAATTCAGTCAAGCATTCAAACGGCAATTACGTGCTCGTGCTTGAAAATGGCAAAGAGGTCAGTCCGTGGAATGTCACGGCCGTCAGCGAAACATCTAAATAAAAAGAAACCCAGGGGGAATTTAACATGTTACGTTCATTATATTCCGGTATCAGCGGCATGAAAAACTTTCAGACAAAACTAGATGTAATCGGCAATAACATCGCCAACGTCAACACAGTGGGATTTAAGAAAAGCCGCGTTACATTTAAAGATATGATCAGCCAGACAGTCGCCGGCGGTTCAAACGTGACCAATTCAAAACAAATCGGCTTGGGTGCCGCGACTTCTTCCATTGATGTCGTTCATTCAACCGGCGCCCCGCAGGCTACACAGAATAAAACCGACCTAGCCATTGACGGAGACGGATACTTTCAGATTAATACAGGTTCGGGAATCGTTTACACACGTGCGGGGAATTTCGGAAAGGACAATCAAGGCAACCTTGTTACGACTGACGGGTACTACCTTGAAAAAATCGGCGGCGGCAAAATCAATATTCCGACTGATGCGAAAGATTACAGCATCGGTGCAGACGGAACCGTTACATACACTGATGCAGGGGATGCGGTTCATGATGCCGGAAAAATTGGTCTGGTCACGTTCCCTAACAGCGCCGGTCTGGAAAAAATCGGAGGCAACCTTTATAGAGAATCATTAAGTTCAGGAGCTGCGAGCGCAGTCACCACTCCGGGCGAAAACGGAACGGGTAAGCTTTTGGCAGGCTATCTTGAAATGTCAAACGTAGATCTGACAGATGAATTTACCGAAATGATCGTTGCTCAGCGCGGTTTCCAATCAAACTCAAAAATCATTACGACTTCAGATGAAATCCTTCAGGAGCTGGTTAATCTGAAACGGTAAGGAGGGAGGAGAGGCGGTTAGGCCGCTTCTCCGGATTGCATGATTCAAGTCACCCGTTTAAACGGCCAGCCTTTTACGCTGAATGCGCTGTTTATCGAACAGATTGAGTGCTTCCCCGACACGACGATTACACTGTCCAACGGCAAAAAGTTCGTAGTGAAAGAACCGGAAGAAGCAGTTCTCAAAAAAGTCATATCGTTTTACCATAGCATACAAATATTTTCACTGGATCAGGGAATAGAGGAAGAAGAATGAAGAAAAAATTAGTCATCATTTTGCTGATTATTTTAATTGTCATCGCCGGCCTCGGAACGGCAGCATATTTTGTCGTCAGCGGACACTCCGGCAAAGATAAAAAGCCGACAATTGACGAAGTCGTTGCAGCCACTGTGTCTGTCGACGATATCACGACAAACTTAAAGTCTGACAGCATCATCCGTATCGGCATCAAGCTTGAAACCGACTCGGCTAAAGCGAAGGAAGAACTTGAAAAACGCGATTTTCAGGTGAAAGACAACATCATTTCCATTTTAGCTGACACAAGCGCCGGAGAGATTGAGGGAGATAAAGGAAGAGAAGCGTTTAAACAATCATTAAAAGAGAAAGTAAACAGCTATCTCCAAGAAGGAAAAGTTCAGAAAGTGTACATTACCTCCTTTAATCTGCAATAAAAACAAATTTGACAGAATACGGAGGTGAAGAAAATGTCAGGAGAAGTTCTCTCCCAAAATGAAATAGACGCACTGCTTTCCGCCATTTCCACGGGTGAGGCGGATGCGGAAGAGCTGAAAAAGGAAGTTAAAGAGAAAAAAGTAAAGGTATATGATTTTAAACGGGCTCTCAGATTCTCGAAAGATCAGATACGCAGTTTAACCCGGATACATGATAACTTTGCGAGGCTTCTCACAACACACTTTTCCGCCAAGCTCAGAACGTATATTCATATATCCGTCAGCTCAGTTGACCAGGTGCCGTATGAAGAATTTATCCGTTCCATACCGAACATGACGATTTTAAATTTATTCGATGTTCATCCGATGGAAGGCAGAATCATGATGGAGGTTAATCCCACCATCGCATACGCAATGCTGGACCGCGTCATGGGAGGCATCGGCATCACTCATAACAAAGCTGACAGCCTTACGGAAATTGAAACGAATATTATTTCTAACTTATTTGAAAATGCACTGGGCAACTACAAAGAAGCTTGGCAATCAATTGCTGATATTGACCCTGAAATGACTGAATTTGAAGTGAATCCTCAGTTTGTACAGATGGTTTCCCCAAATGAAACAGTCGTTGTCATTTCTCTCAATACACAGATAGGTGAAATCAGCGGTGTCATTAATCTTTGTATTCCCCATGTCGTACTTGAGCCGATTATCCCTAAGCTTTCCGTACATTATTGGATGCAATCAGACCGGAATGAAGCGAAGCCCGAAGAAACGAAGCTGCTTGAAAAGCGCATCATGACGGCTCAAATTCCCGTTGTGGCTCTCTTGGGCGCTTCTGAACTGACAATAGAAGAATTTTTAAGTTTGGAAGTCGGGGACTGTATAACTCTGGACAAATCAGTGACTGATCCTCTTACTGTATTGGTCGGAAACAAACCGAAGTTTTTAGGGCAGGCCGGCCGGGTGAATCGAAGACAGGCAGTGCAAATTTTAGATCACGACATAAGAGGTGAACAAGATGAACAATAGATTATCTCAAGATGAAATCGATGCTCTTCTTAACGGCACAAGCAGTCAGTCAGAGGATACAGAACAGCCTCAAGGGGCGAACTTGTCTGAACTTGAGCGCGATGCGATCGGAGAAATCGGGAATATTTCGTTCGGCAGCTCGGCTACGGCGCTGTCCACTCTTTTAAATCAAAAAGTGGACATTACGACGCCGAGTGTGACCGTCATTTCAAAAAGCAAAATCAGTGATGAATTTCCTCATCCGTATGTTGCCATTGAAGTGAACTACACAGAAGGCTTTGACGGCAGCAATTTGCTCGTCGTCGAACAAAGCGACGCGGCCATCATCGCGGATTTGATGATCGGCGGAGACGGCCGGGGCGCCGATCCGTCACTCGGTGAAATCCACCTGAGCGCCGTGCAGGAAGCAATGAATCAAATGATGGGCTCGGCTGCTACGTCAATGTCGACCGTATTCAGTAAAAAGATTGACATTTCTCCGCCAAGGGTTGAACTTCTGGATGTGACGGAAGAAAAAGGGACCGACAGAATACCTGAGGATGACCTGCTCGTAAAAGTGTCATTCCGTCTGAAGGTCGGTGAATTAATCGATTCGAGCATCATGCAGCTTTATCCGATTACGTTTGCGAAAGATCTGATCGCAGAACTGATGACTGCAGACCAGCAAGAGTCAGAGGCCGCAGAAACCGTCTCAGAACCACAGGAAACATACGAAACGCCGCAGCCGGAACCTGCCATGCAGCCGGAGCCGCAGGCAAAACCCGAGCTTCCGAAGAGACAGGGAACCGCAAAAAAAGCTGCGCCTGTTCAAGTCGCTCCGGTAGAATTCCAGGCGTTTGATCATAACGAAGCCGCACAAGGATCAAGGAATAACCTTGATATGCTGATGGATATTCCGCTTTCCGTTACGGTTGAGCTCGGCAGAACGAAGAGAAGCGTCAAAGAAATCCTTGAACTTTCTGCGGGAAGCATTATTGAGCTTGACAAGCTGGCTGGTGAACCTGTTGACATCCTGGTCAACCAGCGGATCGTGGCAAAGGGCGAGGTCGTTGTCATAGAAGAAAACTTCGGCGTGAGAGTCACTGATATTTTAAGTCAGGCAGACCGCCTTAACAATTTAAAATAAGCGAACATAGAGGAGAGAAACAGATTATGGCACACAGAATTTTAATTGTAGACGATGCAGCATTTATGAGAATGATGATCAAGGATATTTTAGTGAAGAACGGTTTTGACGTTGTAGCTGAAGCTTCAGACGGAGCGCAGGCAGTCGAAAAATTCAAAGAGCATTCCCCCGACCTAGTGACCATGGATATTACAATGCCTGAAATGGACGGGATTACAGCTCTAAAGGAAATTAAACAGATCGATCCGCAGGCGAAAATCATCATGTGTTCGGCTATGGGCCAGCAGTCAATGGTTATTGACGCGATTCAGGCCGGCGCAAAAGACTTTATCGTGAAACCGTTCCAAGCGGACCGCGTGCTTGAAGCCATTAATAAAACATTAAGCTAAAGGGTGTACGACTGTTGAAAAAGAGTCATGGTTTACTAGCTTTGATTTGTTGTTTCGTTTTACTCAATGTACATCCGTTCCCTGCTTTTGCGGCGGAGTCTGACAATTCCACCGTCAACGAATGGTTTGACAAACAATCAACAAACAAAACAGAGAAAAAAAGCGATACATCGAAACAAACGGCTGATCAAGAGATAGGGGATGCTTCTGCATCTTCTGTCTCCGCTTTTGATTTTGTAAAGATGATCGGGGCGTTATTATTCGTCATTCTGCTGATCTATGGATTTGTCAAACTGATGAATAGAAGAAACCGTCTGCTGAAGCCGTTTCAATATGTAGAAAATATCGGCGGAACGTCAGTCGGCCAAAATCGTTCCGTGCAGCTGATTAAAGTGGGAAACAGCGTTCTCGTAGTCGGTGTGGGCGAAACGATACAGCTTTTAAAAGAAATTGAAGATGAAAAAGAGCGCGAGGCGATTCTGAGCCAATACGAAGAGTCGATGTCTTCAAAAGTGGAATGGACCAAGCTCGTAAATCCGCGTAAGGATGGAGAAAAAAAGCCGCAAACGATGCTTCCGTCGTTTTCAAAAGCGCTGAAAGAACAGCTGAACGAGCTGAAACAAAGCCGTTCTGAAGGAAAGAAGAAAGGCCCTTATCATCATGAATGAATTCGTTAATCTTTTTAATTCAAGCAGTCCGACCGAAGTCAGCTCCACTGTTAAATTACTGCTGCTTTTGACTGTCTTTTCAGTAGCGCCGGGGATTCTGATTTTGATGACCTGCTTTACGAGAATCGTCATCGTTCTGTCTTTTGTGAGAACCTCACTGGCGACGCAGAACATGCCTCCGAACCAGGTTTTAATCGGCCTTGCGCTGTTCTTGACGTTTTTTATTATGGCGCCGACTTTTTCAGAGATTAATAAGGAAGCCTTAACGCCGCTGATGGACAACAAAATCAGTCTCGATGAAGCATATACAAAAGCCGAGAAGCCGATTAAAGAGTATATGAGCAAGCATACAAGACAGAAGGATCTGGCGCTGTTTATGAACTATGCCAAAATGAAAAAACCTGAATCGATTCAGGATATTCCTTTGACGACGATGGTCCCCGCTTATGCGATATCAGAACTCAAAACCGCTTTTCAAATGGGCTTTATGATTTTTATTCCGTTTTTAATTATCGATATGGTCGTGGCGAGCGTCTTAATGTCAATGGGAATGATGATGCTTCCGCCGGTTATGATCTCTCTGCCCTTTAAAATATTGCTTTTCGTTTTGGTCGATGGATGGTATTTAATCGTGAAATCTTTGCTTGACAGCTTTTAGGGTAGGTGCTAATTGTGAGTTCAGAATTTGTAATTTCCATGGCGGAAAAAGCCGTATATGTAACACTAATGATCAGCGGGCCGCTGCTTGCGATCGCGCTGATCGTCGGTTTGCTCGTCAGTATCTTTCAAGCGACAACTCAAATCCAGGAACAGACGCTAGCGTTCATTCCGAAAATCGTGGCGGTGATGCTTGGACTGATCTTTTTCGGTCCTTGGATGCTGTCGACGATTCTTTCGTTCACAACTGATCTGTTCTCTCATCTGAACCGATTTGCAGGGTAGAATCAAATGAATTCCATCATTGATTTATTTCCCGCTTTTTTATTGGTCTTTATCAGAATCTCTGCTTTTTTTGTAACGGTGCCGGTGTTCGGACATCGGAATCTGCCGGCGGTTCACCGGATCGGCTTTGCTTTTTTTCTTTCGGTGATCTGCTTCAGCACGCTGAAACATGCGCCGGAAATAGAAATAGGGGAACAGTATATGCTGCTTGTCATAAAAGAGGCCGTTGTGGGCTTGAGCCTCGGGCTGATTGCTTTCATGATGATGACAGCCATTCAGATAGCGGGTTCCTTTATTGATTTTCAGATGGGCTTTTCCATCGCCAATGTCATTGATCCGCAATCAGGAACGCAAAGCCCGCTGATCGGACAATTCGTTTATACGCTTGCGCTGTTATTTATGCTCAGCGTAAACGCCCATTATCTTTTATTGGACGGGATTTATTACAGCTTTCAGTATATCCCGCTTGATCAGGCATTTCCGTCGTTTGGAAATGATCACTTTGGACTTTTTATCGCAAAAAGCTTCAATGCCATGTTCATTATCGCTTTTCAAATGTCTGCGCCGGTTGTGGCCAGTCTGTTTTTAGTTGATTTGGCGCTCGGTATTGTGGCGAGAACGGTGCCGCAGCTGAATGTTTTCGTTGTCGGGCTTCCTCTGAAAATAGCCGTAAGCTTTATTATGCTGATCGTTTGTATGGCGGTGATGTTTGTCGTCGTCCGCAACATCTTCAGCCTTACCGTTGAAACCATGCGGAATCTATTGGCATTGGTCGGTGTGACATGATGAGACTCAGACTGAATCTGCAATTCTTTGCCGGTGAAAAAACGGAGAAAGCCACTCCGAAAAAACGGAAGGATACAAGAAAGAAAGGACAGGTCGCGAAAAGTACGGATGTGAATACAGCCGTTTCTTTACTGATTATCTTTCTTTCGCTGATCGCGCTCGGTCCTTATATGCGGGACAGGCTGCTGTCCTTTATTAAAACGTTTTATACGAAATCGATATCATTACATCTGTCAGCATCTTCCGTGCATGAACTGTTCGTCGATACGGTGAAAGATATCAGCCTCATCCTCGCGCCGATTATGCTGGTCGCGCTTGTGGCAGGTGTCGTGAGCAATTATATGCAGGTGGGTTTTCTGTTTTCTGCGGAAGTCCTCAAGCCTGACTTGAATAAGCTCAGCCCGCTGAAAGGATTTAAGCGGATTTACAGCATGAGGGCGATTGTTGAACTGGTCAAATCCATTTTGAAGATTACTGTGGTCGGTTTTGCCGCCTTTATGGTGCTCTGGCTGCATTATGGCGATATTCTCCGCCTTCCGCTTTTAACGCCTGCGGAAGTGCTCACTTTCGTTTCTAAGCTCACGCTTTGGATGGGGCTTGCGGGATCAGGGGCTCTAATGCTGCTGGCCGGGCTTGATTACTTATATCAGCGTTTTGACTATGAGAAAAATATCAGAATGTCAAAGCAGGATATAAAAGATGAATACAAAAAATCGGAGGGTGATCCGATTATCAAGTCTAAAATTAAGCAGAAGCAGCGGGAAATGGCGATGAGGCGGATGATGCAGGAAGTGCCGAAAGCGGATGTCATCATTACCAACCCGACCCATTATGCGATTGCTTTAAAATATGATGAAAAGAAAATGGACGCCCCTTACATTGTTGCCAAAGGGGTCGACCATCTCGCATTAAAAATCAGGCAGATCGCCAAAGAACACGATGTCATGACGATTGAAAACAGGCCGCTCGCGCGTGCGTTATATGATCAGGTTGACATTGACCAGGCTGTGCCGGAAGAGTTTTTCAAAGTCATTGCGGAAATTTTGGCTTATGTATATAAAACGAAACAAAAAGTATAGTGAATTTCAGATTCAAAAGGAGAGAAAAACAGCATGTCAACAAGAGATTTATCGGTTTTAATAAGTGTTGTCCTCATTGTGGCAATGCTGGTGATTCCATTCCCTCCATGGTTGTTAAGTATTTTGATCATCATTAATATCTCTCTTGCGTTGATCGTGCTTCTCACCACAATGAATATGCAAGAACCGCTGCAATTCTCGATATTCCCGTCATTGCTGCTGTTATTGACGCTGTTTCGGCTTGCGCTCAATGTGTCGACGACACGTTCGATTCTTTCTCACGGAGAAGGGGGAAAGGTAGTTGAGACATTCGGGAATTTCGTTGTCGGCGGAAATGTGCTGGTAGGGCTTGTTGTTTTCATTATCTTGATTATTATTCAGTTTATCGTCATTACAAAAGGCGCCGAGCGGGTATCGGAAGTGGCGGCGAGATTTACGCTCGATGCGATGCCCGGAAAGCAAATGAGTATTGACGCGGATTTAAATGCCGGCATGATTACGGAGCAGGATGCAAAGCACAGACGTGAAAAAGTCGCCCGGGAAGCGGATTTTTACGGCGCCATGGACGGTGCGAGCAAATTCGTCAAAGGGGATGCCATCGCGGGGATCATCATCGTGATGATCAATATTATTTTCGGAATCGTAATCGGCATGCTGCAGCAGGGGATGAGCATACAAGAAGCTGCGTCTCACTTTACAATGCTGACGGTCGGTGACGGTATCGTTTCTCAAATGCCGGCCTTGCTCATTTCAACGGCTACGGGGATTGTCGTGACGAGAGCGGCCTCTGAAGGAAACCTCGGTCACGATATTACAGGCCAGCTGTTTGCTTATCCGAAGCTCTTGTATGTAGCCGCGGGAACTGTACTTTTGCTCGGTCTGCTTACACCGATCGGCATTCTGCTGACGGGGCCGATCGCTGGTCTGCTTGCATTCGGCGCTTATATGCTGTCCAAAGCGGATAAGCCGAGCGAAGAAGAGGAAGAAATTCTTGAAGAAGAGGCTCAGGCGGATGAACTGAAAAGCCCGGAAAGCGTTGTGCAGCTTTTACATATTGATCCGATTGAATTTGAGTTCGGATACGGACTCGTGCCGCTTGCAGACGCGGGGCAGGGCGGTGATCTTCTTGACCGCATCGTCATGATCAGACGTCAGCTTGCGCTTGAATTGGGACTTGTCATTCCGGTTGTGCGCATCAGGGATAATATCGCGCTCCAGCCGAATGAATACAGATTGAAAATTAAAGGCAATGAAGTCGCTAAAGGAGAGCTCCTGCTAGATCATTACTTAGCGATGTCACCGACGCCTGAAGATGACGTCATTGAAGGCATTGAAACGATTGAACCGTCGTTCGGACTTCCCGCAAAATGGATCAGCGAAGCTGCAAAAGATGAAGCGGACATGCTGGGGTATACAGTTGTTGATCCGGCGTCAGTCGTATCTACGCATATTACAGAAAAAATTAAGCAGCATGCTCATGAACTGGTCGGCAGACAGGAAACAAAGCAGCTGATCGATCATCTGAAGGAAAATTATCCTGTGCTTGTTGAGGAAGTCACGCCAAACCCTCTTTCTGTCGGCGATATTCAAAAGGTGCTTGCCAAATTGCTGAGAGAAAAAGTTTCAATCAGAAACTTGGTGACCATTTTTGAAACTCTTGCCGATTACGGAAGATTAACGACAGATTCAGACCTTTTGACAGAATACGCGAGACAGTCGCTTGCCAAACAAATCACGGCACAATATGCGAGAGAGCATGAAACGCTGAAGGTCATCACATGCTCAGGCCGGGTGGAAAAAGCGATTGCAGACGGGGTTCAGCAGACTGAACAGGGCAATTACCTGTCACTCGACCCTGAGGTTTCAGACAGCATCATCCGTTCTGTCGCTAAAGAGGCCGAGCAGCTTTCCATCCGACAGGAGTCGGCGATTCTTCTTTGCTCGCCTGCTGTCAGAATGTATGTAAAACAGCTGTTAGAACGGTATTTCCCTGATCTTCCGGTTCTTTCTTATAATGAGCTGGAAGCAAATGTTGAAGTACAGAGCATTGGAGTGGTGGATATTTAATGAAAATAAAAAAATTTACAGCCGCTTCAATGCAGGATGCCGCGAAGCAAATCAAAAAGGAACTCGGCAATGATGCCGTTATTTTACATTCCAAACAAGTAAAGAAACGAAAATGGCTGGGGCTGCGGTCGCAGCAGGCCGTCGAAGTGATAGCGGTTTTAGATCGTGACGTCAGGGAAGCGAGAAAAACGCCGCCGGCTGCCGCTGGAGAAATGAAAAAGACGGAAACGGCGGAGAAAGCTGAGCCTGTTCAGCCGCCGCGTCTTCCGGATCAAAGTATTTCCGGCGAACTGGCGCATTTGAAAGAAGTGCTCCCTGAACCATTAAAAAAAGCCGAGAGACTATTGAAGCAAGCCGGGCTTCCTGATCATACGCAAAAAGCCGTACTCAGTGAATTGCTCAGTTCTTCAATTGTTTCCGGAGATTTAACTGAAGATAATGTCAGCTCAAAACTGCAGGATTTGTTAGTGAAAAAACTCCCTTCGGCAGACAGGTGGCAGGAAGGGATTCAATCAAAATACGTCGTGCTTTTCGGTTCAACCGGGGCCGGCAAAACGACTACACTTGCGAAACTCGCGGCCTCATCAATGCTGACAGAGCATAAAAAAATTGCCTTTATGACGACGGATACTTACCGGATTGCCGCGGTCGAGCAGCTGAAGACATATGCGGAGCTGCTTCAGGCTCCTCTTGAAGTATGCTATTCAAAGGAAGAATGCCTGAAGGCACTGGAAAAATTCGCTGAATATGACCATGTTTTCATTGATACAGCCGGCAGAAACTTTAAAGAAGAGCAGTATATTACGGAATTACAAGAGATGATTCCGTTTGAATCAGGATTACAATCCTTTCTCGTATTATCGGCATCTGCAAAATATGAAGATATGAAACAGGTGCTGAAACAGTTTTCCGGTGTGCCGGTCAATCAATTCATTTTCACGAAAACGGATGAAACCGCCTCACTCGGCTCCGTGTTTCAAGTGCTGTCGGAATCAAGAATCGGCGCCGCCTATTTGACAAATGGACAGGATGTGCCTGAAGATATCCTATCGGCTTCACCAAAAGAGTTTGTAAGGATGCTTTTGGCATGAAACCCGATCAGGCAGAGTCATTAAGAAGGAAAATGAGAGAGCGGCAAATGATCAAGCCGGAGCTTTATGAGAAAAAAGCGAAGACATTAGCCGTCATCAGCGGTAAAGGCGGCGTCGGAAAATCTAATTTAACATTAAACATGGCAGTTGCCCTGCAGGAAAAAGGAAAAAAAGCACTCATCATTGATCTTGACATCGGAATGGGCAACATTGATGTGCTGATCGGCGCTGCTTCTTCCCGCACCATTATTGATGTGATGGAGAATCGGCATGCATTAGCTCAATCACTTTCCTCCGGTCCGAAAGGCCTTCGCTACATATCCGGAGGAACGGGGCTTGAGGCGATCTATCAAGCAGACAGAGAGAAGTGGTCGGCTTTTATGAATGGTCTTTCCGCTGTATTAAGCGATTTTGATTACGTTCTGTTTGATATGGGAGCGGGACTTTCAAAAGAACAGCTGCCGTTTATTTTATCGGCGGAAGACATTCTCGCCGTGACAACGCCTGAGCCGACGGCCATTATGGATGCCTACAGCGCGATCAAACATCTTTTGCTCGCGGATGAACGGCTGACCGTAAACATTGCCGTCAATCGCGCCCGCGCCCAAAAACAGGCGCTGGACACGTACAACCGCCTTTCTCATGCGATTCACACGTTTTTAGGCGCGGAGGTGCGTTTCGCCGGCTCCATACCCGATGATCCGCTAGTAAGTCAAGCCGTCATTGACCAGGTGCCTTTTTTAATAAAAAGTCCTCACGCAAAAGCCAGCAGGTCCGTCCGTCTTCTGACGGATGTCTTGTTTCAAACGGAAGAAAACAAACCAAGAGAAGAGAAACCGGCATTTATTGAGAGATTATCTTCTTTTTTATTGAGGAGGACTTTACAGTGATTCGTGTGCTTGTCGTTGATGACTCAGCTTTTATGAGAAAGATGATTACCGATTTTCTGGCTGCGGAAGTGCAGATAGAAGTCATCGGGACAGCCAGAAACGGGGAAGAGGCGCTGAAGAAAATAGAGCTTCTCAAACCGGATGTTGTCACGCTTGATATTGAAATGCCGGTCATGAACGGAACGGATACATTACGGAAGATCATCAGCATATATAAACTTCCCGTCATCATGGTATCGAGCCAGACACAACAAGGGAAGGACCGAACGATCAACTGCCTGGAAATGGGCGCTTTTGATTTTATCACTAAGCCTTCCGGATCGATTTCACTTGATCTTTATAAAATTAAAGAGCAGCTGATTGAGAGAGTGATTGCAGCCGGGCTGTCCCGCGCACAAAAACCTGAGGCGGCAGTGAAAGAGCCTTCTATCCCGGAACGTCCGGCTTTGGCGGGATTTGAAAGACCGAAAGCAAAATCCGCCAAGCAGGCCGTATTCATCGCGACCTCTACAGGCGGACCGCGTGCCCTGCAAAAGGTGATTCCGAAACTGCCGAAGAATTTAAAGGCGCCTGTATTTGTCGTTCAGCACATGCCGGAAGGCTTCACCGCTTCACTTGCAGACAGACTCAACCATTTGTCAGATATTCAGGTCAAAGAAGCGGAAAACGGTGAAGAAGCGAAAGACGGATGGGTGTACATCGCGCCCGGCGGAAAAAATATGACGGTTGCAGAGGAAGGCGGAAGGCTCCGCATCATTCTTGACGTTCATGATACGGAAAGCCGGCATAAACCGTCAGCCGATTATTTGTTTCGGTCGGCAAGCCGCTTATCCGATTACGAAAAGGTAGCCGTCATTATGACAGGCATGGGCAGCGACGGAACCGAAGGCGTAAAAGAAATGCTCAGAACAGGCGGCGTTAAAACGATTGCGGAATCGGACGAATCCTGTGTTGTGTTCGGAATGCCGAAGTCAGCGATAAAGGCGGGCCTCATTCATGAGATTAAACATGTGGAAGATATCGCGGCATCCATCACCGGATGTGTGAAAAAAGAGAGGGTGTGAATCAATTGGATATGAATCAATATTTAGATGTCTTTATTGATGAAAGTAAAGAGCACTTACAGACATGTAACGAAAAGCTGCTGCTGTTGGAAAAAGATCCGGCAGACCTTCAGCTTGTGCATGACATCTTCAGAGCTGCCCATACGCTGAAAGGCATGAGCGCAACGATGGGATATACAGATCTGGCGCATTTAACCCACCTGATGGAAAATGTGCTGGACGCCATCCGCAACGGAGAAATGCCCGTTACATCGGATTGGCTGGATGTGCTGTTTGAAGCGCTTGATCATCTTGAAGAGATGGTGCAGTCCATTATTGACGGAGGAGACGGCAAACGTGATATTTCTGAAGTAAGTGCGAAGCTCGACGTAAATGCGGTGCATGAGACTGCGGCTTCAGCCGAAACAGCAGAACCGCCGGCTTCAAAACAGCAGACTTCAACTGAATGGAATTATGATGAGTTCGAACGGACTGTTATTGAAGAGGCGGAAGAGCAAGGATTCAGCCGCTATGAAATAACGGTTTCCCTGAATGAAAGCTGCATGCTCAAAGCCGTGCGCGTGTACATGATATTTGAAAAGCTGAATGAAGCCGGGGAAGTCGCAAAAACGATACCCGCCGCGGAAGTACTTGAGACGGAAGATTTCGGAACGGATTTTCAGGTGTGTTTCTTGACAAAGCAGCCTGCTGAAGAAATTAAAGAACTCATCAGCGGCATTTCAGAAGTGGAGAAAGTCGAAATTTCTGCCGGTGCGCCGTTAAAAACGGGCGAAAAACCGCAAGCGGCTGAACCGGTGAAGGAAACTCCGGTTAAAAAGGCTGAAAAAACGCCGAAGCCGCAAGCGAAAACGGAAGAACAGCCGAAGCATCACAGCGGCTCGAAAACGATTCGTGTCAACATTGAAAGACTGGATTCTTCAATGAATCTTTTTGAAGAACTTGTCATTGACCGCGGACGTCTTGAGCAGATCGCCAAAGAGCTTGACCACAATGAGCTGACTGAAACCGTTGAACGCCTGACCAGAATTTCGGGCGACCTTCAGTCTATTATTCTTAATATGCGGATGGTGCCGGTAGAAACCGTCTTTAACCGTTTCCCGAGAATGATCCGCCAGCTTCAAAAGGAATTAAACAAGAAAATCGAATTGTCCATCATCGGAGCTGAAACGGAGCTGGACCGCACGGTGATTGATGAAATCGGCGATCCGCTTGTGCATTTAATCAGAAACAGCATCGATCACGGCATTGAATCGCCTGAAGTGCGGGTGAATAAAGGAAAACCGGAATCGGGTCATGTCGTGCTTAAGGCATATCACAGCGGCAATCATGTCTTTATTGAGGTTGAAGATGACGGGGCCGGCCTGAACAGAAAGAAAATTCTTGAAAAAGCGCTCGAGCGGAGTGTAATCACCGAACGTGATGCTGAAACGCTTGAAGATAATGAGATTTACGAGCTTATTTTTGCTCCTGGCTTCTCGACCGCCGATCAAATTTCTGACATTTCAGGGCGGGGCGTCGGCCTGGATGTCGTAAAAAATAAACTCGAATCACTCGGCGGCTCTGTCAGTGTCAAATCCGCGGAAGGCCAAGGTTCTCTTTTCAGTATCCAGCTTCCGCTGACACTTTCAATTATATCCGTTCTTCTCATTAAACTGGAAGAAGAGACGTTTGCGATACCGATTTCTTCTATTATAGAGACGGCTGTTATTGATAAGAAAGATATCCTGCAGACGCATGACAGAGAAGTGATTGATTTCAGAGGCCAAATCGTTCCGATCGTCTATCTGAAAAAAGAATTCGGCATTACGGATTCAAAACAGGATGCCGATCAGTTCCATGTAATCGTCGTGAAAAAGGGCGATAAATCCACTGCTTTTGTCGTGGACTCTTTTATCGGACAGCAGGAAGTCGTACTGAAATCACTTGGCGACTATTTGACGAACGTCTTTGCGATTTCCGGCGCTACGATTCTCGGAAACGGAGAAGTGGCGCTGATTATTGATTGCAATGCGCTGATCTACTAAAACGACACGAGGAGGTGCCCGCATGACTGCTGAAATCAAAACAGGTGAAAAAATGATTGTGTTTATGATAAACGGGAAAGAATACGCTATCTCAGTTTCCCAGGTGAAATCAATTGAAAAGTGGCAAAAACCGACGAGGGTCCCGGGTGTGGAATCTTATATCCGCGGCGTTATCAATCTGCGCGGAGTGATTACCCCGGTTCTTGATTTAAGAAAACGTCTGAACCAGCCTGAACAGGACATCACAGAAGAGACACGGATTATCATCATTTCTTACCGTGACGCCGATGTCGGATGGGTCGTGGATGAGGCCAATGACGTCATCACCGTGCATGAAAATGAAATTGAATCCGCGCCTGAAAGCCAGACAAAGGAAACGGATGTGTGGATTAAACAGATCGTCAAGCAAGATAACAGGCTCCTCAATATTATCGATGCGCATGCGGTGCTGGATAAAGGTGCTTCGGCATCTGCGTCCGGAGAGCCGAATGCTTAAAGGGGAAAAGACAACATGAGTAAGTTTGAAGCGATCAAAGAAGAGCAGATGGATATTTTGCGGGAAGTCGGAAATATCGGGGCGGGTCACTCGGCTTCTGCCATGGCTCAGCTGCTGAACAGAAAGATAGACATGGAAGTGCCGTTTGCGACTTTATTGACATTTGATGAGCTCGCTGATTTTTTCGGCGGGGCTGAAACGCCGGTCGCCAGTATCTTTTTAAGAATGGAAGGCGACATGACCGGTTCTATCTTTCTCATCATGCCTTTTGATCAAGCGGAACAGTTTATCAGAGAGCTGATCGGAAATCCGGATTTTGATATTGACCAGTTGGGTGAAGATCATTTGAGTTCTTCTGCTTTACATGAGTTCGGCAATATTTTAGCAGGCTCCTATTTAACGGCATTGGCTGATTTGACAAAGCTTGAGATTTACCCGAGCGTGCCGGAAATCTCACTTGATATGTTCGGCGCGGTTATCAGTGAAGGACTGATGGAGCTCAGCCAAGTCGGAGAGCATGCCATTGTCGTAGATACTTCTATTTTTGACCAGGGCAGCCGGCAGGAGCTCAAAGCCCATATGTTTATGCTCCCGGACTATGATTCTTTTGAAAAGCTCTTCGTCTCATTGGGTGCGGCTTTATGAGCCGTGCGGAAGCCGCAGTCGTTAAAGTGGGGATTGCGGATGTTCAAGTCGCGCGTTACCCGGATAAAATCCGAACCTCGGGACTCGGTTCATGCGTGGGGCTGGTTTTATACGATAAAGACAAACAAACGGCAGGACTCGTTCACGTCATGCTGCCGGACTCCGGTTTATCAAAAACGGCGGAGCTCAACCGTGCAAAATACGCGGACACCGCCGTTAAGATGACAATTGATATGCTTTTGAAAGCCGGCTGCCGCAAGTTTGCCCTGAAAGCAAAACTCGCCGGGGGAGCGGAGATGTTTAAGTTTAAAATGACAAACGACCTGATGAAAATCGGTCCGAGGAATGTAGCGGCTATCAAAGAGCAGCTTTCATTGTATAACATTCCGGTCATCAGTGAAGATACGGGCGGCTCAAGCGGCCGGACGATTGAATTTGAGCCAAAGTCCTGCATGCTGCACATTCGAACTGTTAAACAAGGTGAAACAACGATTTAATAAAGGTATGAGGTAGGGGGATAACAATGCAATCCTTGAATTATGAAGATCAGGTGCTTTGGTCGCGCTGGAAAGAGTGGAAAGATCCTAAAGCCGGTGATGATTTAATGCGCCGTTACATGCCGCTGGTCACATATCATGTCGGCAGAATTTCCGTCGGACTGCCGAAATCGGTGCATAAAGACGATCTAATGAGCCTTGGTATGCTTGGTTTATATGATGCCCTGGAAAAATTTGACCCCGGCCGGGATTTAAAATTTGATACCTATGCCTCGTTTAGAATTCGCGGTGCAATCATCGACGGGCTGCGTAAAGAAGATTGGCTGCCCAGAACTTCACGGGAGAAGACAAAAAAAGTCGAAGCGGCAATCGAAAAACTTGAACAGCGCTACCTTCGGAATGTGACGCCTTCAGAGATCGCAGAAGAGCTGGGGATGACGGAGCAGGACGTAGTATCAACGATGAATGAAGGTTTTTTTGCCAATCTCTTATCAATTGATGAAAAGCTTCACGACCAGGATGACGGTGAGAATATTCAAGTGATGATCAGAGATGACAAAAATGTGCCGCCGGAAGAAAAAATCATGAAGGACGAGCTGATCGCTCAGCTTGCGGGCAAAATTCACGAGCTCTCTGAAAAAGAGCAGCTTGTCGTCAGTTTATTCTATAAAGAAGAACTGACTTTGACCGAAATCGGACAAGTCCTGAACCTTTCGACGTCGCGGATTTCACAGATTCATTCAAAGGCGCTGTTTAAATTAAAGCACCTGCTTGAAAAAGTAATTCAATAATGAACTCATGGTTAGCGAGTGAAAAACATGTCAACACTATTATGGCTTTTAAGCTTTGTGCTTCACGGCGTACTGCTTTATGCCGTCATTATTCTGTACACGAGGTTTTCAGCCCTCAAGGAGACGGAGCGCCAGCAGAAGAAGATTCTTGAAGAGACGGAAAACACTCTTGCAGCGTTTCTGCTTGAGCTGAAAGAAGAAAATGAAAGACTCGAAGACGCAAAAAGCCGGAATGATCAAGCGCCTGACGCAGAAGACGCCGAATCCCGGCCGGAACCGAAAAAAGAGCCTGATATTCCGGACCACATGGAAAAGCTCATCAGTGCAACGGAACGGGCTGAAAGTGATGAAAACAGCGGCGCGCATTCGTTTGAAGAACGTGTTTCAGAATTATATGAACAAGGGCTCACCCCCGCGGAAATCGCCAAACGGGTGCAGAGCGGAAAGACAGAAATCGAGCTGTTTTTAAAATTTCGCGGCAAAGCTGTAAAGGATTCTTGATTGTCGCATAAAGCTGTGTTATATTATGTCTTGGTGTTAAATACACACGCTTAACGATTTATGCAGAGGGTGCTGCAAACGGCAGTTCTGCACAAAAATGACCTAAGCGGAGGAAAAAAACCATTTTATTAGGAGGAAATCACATGTCAGTTATTTCTATGAAACAATTGCTTGAAGCTGGTGTTCACTTCGGCCACCAAACACGCCGCTGGAACCCAAAAATGAAGCGTTACATTTTCACGGAGCGTAACGGAATCTACATCATTGACCTTCAAAAAACAGTGAAAAAAGTAGAGGAAGCTTACAACTTCACGAAAAACCTTGCTGCTGAAGGCGGAAAAATCCTTTTCGTCGGCACAAAAAAACAAGCTCAGGATTCTGTTAAAGAAGAAGCTGTACGCTCTGGCATGTACTATGTCAACCAACGCTGGTTGGGCGGTACACTGACAAACTTCGAAACAATCCAAAAACGCATTAAGCGTCTGAAAGACATCGAGAAAATGCAAGAAAACGGTACATTTGAAGTACTTCCGAAAAAAGAAGTTGTTCAATTGAAAAAAGAATTAGAGCGTCTTGAAAAATTCCTCGGCGGAATTAAAGACATGAAGGATCTTCCTGATGCATTATTCATCATCGATCCTCGCAAAGAGCGCATCGCTGTTGCGGAAGCTCGCAAATTGAACATTCCTATCATCGGAATCGTAGATACAAACTGTGATCCTGATGAAATTGATGTCGTAATCCCTGCAAACGATGACGCAATCCGCGCTGTCAAACTTCTTACTTCTAAAATGGCAGATGCTATTCTTGAAGCGAAGCAAGGCGAAGAAGAAGCGGAAGCTGCTGAAGAGACTGCACCTGAAACAGAAACGACAACTGCGTAACCTAATCAAAAGGTGATAAGAGGGACTGCCTTTTATCACCTTTTTTCAAGAAAAATGTATCTATACATATCTTGTTTACACATATAAGGAGGAATTCAAATGGCTATTACTGCACAGCAGGTAAAAGAACTGCGTCAAAAAACAGGCGCTGGTATGATGGACTGTAAAAAAGCATTGACTGAAACTGACGGAGATATGGACAAAGCAATCGACCTTCTGAGAGAAAAAGGAATTGCGAAAGCGGCTAAAAAAGCTGACCGTATCGCTGCTGAAGGTTCTACTCTTATTAAAACTGACGGCAACAAAGGCGTTATCTTAGAAGTAAACTCTGAAACTGATTTCGTTGCGAAAAACGAAGGCTTCAAAGAGCTTCTGAACACGCTTGCTGATCACCTTCTTGCAAACGCTCCTGCTGATCTTGAAGAAGCGATGGGTCAAAAGATGGAAAACGGTTCTACTGTTGAAGAATACATCACAAGCAACGTTGCTAAAATCGGAGAGAAAATCACTCTTCGCCGTTTTGCTGTTCTTACAAAAGAAGACAGCGAAGCGTTCGGTGCTTACCTTCACATGGGAGGCCGCATCGGCGTATTATCCGTTCTTAGCGGAACAACTGACGAAGATCTTGCAAAAGACATCGCGATGCATGTTGCAGCGGTAAATCCTCGTTATATTTCCCGCGACCAAGTGTCTGAAGAAGAAGCAAACCATGAGCGTCAGATCCTGACTCAGCAAGCTCTTCAAGAAGGCAAACCGGAAAACATCGTAGCTAAAATGGTTGAAGGCCGTCTGAACAAATTCTTCGAAGAAATTTGCTTATTAGACCAAGCTTTCGTTAAAAACCCAGACGAAAAAGTGAAACAAGTTGTGGCTGCGAAAAACGCATCTGTTAAAACTTACGTCCGCTACGAAGTTGGAGAAGGTATTGAAAAACGCCAAGAAAACTTTGCTGAAGAAGTTATGAACCAAGTGAAAAAATAATGGCGGAAAGCCTTGGCGAATCTTTCGCGGCTTTTCAGGCAGTATAGGGGACACTACTTGTGTTCCCTATTTTTAAAACTATATTTACAAACCTTTTTTTCTCTTGCATAATAGGAAACGGCAATGTTTACACTTGGAGGTTATTATGGAAAAACCAAAATACAATCGTATCGTTTTAAAGCTTAGCGGAGAAGCATTGGCAGGAGAGCAGGGAAACGGCATTAATCCGACTGTTATCCAATCCATCGCTAAACAGGTAAAAGAAATCGCTGAGCTTGACGTCGAAGTGGCCGTAGTTGTAGGCGGCGGCAACTTATGGCGCGGAAAAACAGGCAGTGACTTAGGAATGGATCGTGCGACGGCCGATTATATGGGCATGCTTGCTACTGTCATGAACTCACTTGCCCTGCAGGACAGCCTGGAAACGCTCGGAATTCAGTCCAGAGTGCAGACATCAATTGAAATGCGTCAGGTCGCTGAGCCTTACATCAGAAGAAAAGCCATCCGCCACCTGGAGAAAAAACGCGTTGTGATTTTTGCCGCGGGAACAGGAAACCCTTATTTCTCTACGGACACAACCGCAGCGCTGCGTGCCGCTGAAATCGAAGCGGATGTGATTTTAATGGCGAAAAATAATGTCGACGGTGTGTATAATGCCGATCCGAGAAAAGATGAGTCAGCCGTTAAATACGAAAAATTATCTTATCTCGATGTGTTAAAAGACGGGCTGGAAGTCATGGATTCTACGGCTTCTTCACTATGTATGGATAATGATATTCCGCTGATCGTCTTTTCTATTATGGAAGAAGGAAATATTAAGCGTGCCGTAATCGGCGAATCAATCGGAACGATCGTAAGGGGGAAATAACGTTGTCAAACGAAGTATTAACACAAACAAAAGAACGCATGGAAAAAGCGGTTGCCGCTTATTCACGTGAATTGGCGTCAGTCCGCGCGGGACGTGCCAACCCATCTCTATTGGATAAAGTGACAGTAGAATACTACGGTGCCCAAACACCTTTAAACCAGCTGTCTTCCATCAATGTGCCTGAAGCGCGTATGCTTGTTGTCACACCGTATGACAAAACGGCAATCGGCGATATTGAAAAAGCGATCCTGAAAGCTGATCTTGGCGTAACTCCGACAAGTGACGGAACAATTATCCGCATCGCGATCCCGGCTCTGACGGAAGAAAGACGTAAAGAACTTGTCAAAGTCGTGAAAAAATACGCGGAAGAAGCGAAAGTAGCAGTCCGTAATGTCCGCCGTGACAGCAACGACGACCTCAAAAAACTTGAGAAAAACGGAGACATTACAGAAGACGAGCTTCGTGCTTCCAGTGAAGACGTTCAAAAGCTGACAGATGAATATGTGTCAAAAATTGACAGTGTCACGAAGGACAAAGAAAAAGAAATCATGGAAGTTTAATGAAAAACTATGTACAATAGATAATGTGAAAAGACCCTCTCATGTTTACAGGGGGTTTTTTTGTTAATACTGTTGATTACATTGATCATCAGCAACGCAACCTTTTTGGGTGACGGAGGAATCTCATGCTCAACATACTCAAAAATTGGAAGAATCAGCAGAATGCGGCTTCCAACTTAGAACGGTATACAAAAGAAGACATACTGAAGGGTGAAATTCCCGCACACATTGCCATTATTATGGACGGAAACGGACGCTGGGCGAAGAAGCGCTCACTCCCGCGGATTGCCGGACATCATGAAGGTATGAAAGTGGTAAAAAGGGTGACAAAGCTCGCAAATCAGCTCGGCGTTAAAGTTCTGACTCTTTATGCGTTTTCAACTGAGAATTGGAAGCGCCCGAAGATGGAAGTCGACTTTTTGATGAAGCTTCCGGAAGAGTTCCTGAATACGTATCTTCCTGAATTGATAGAGGAAAATGTACAGGTGAAAATTATCGGAGATGAATCCGCGCTCCCTTCTCATACGTACAGGGCGATTGAGAAGGCCGTAAAAGATACAGAACAAAATGACGGGCTGATTCTCAATTTCGCTTTGAACTACGGCGGACGCACGGAAATCGTCAATGCGGCAAAAGCATTGGCCGAACAGGTGAAAAGCGGCACGCTGAATATCGAAGACATTGATGAAGCGCTCTTTTCCGGGCATTTAATGACAGAATCAATCCAGGACCCGGAGCTGCTCATCAGAACGAGCGGAGAAATCAGACTGAGCAACTTTATGCTTTGGCAGGTGGCTTACAGTGAATTTGTTTTTACAGATGTCCTGTGGCCCGATTTTAAAGAAGATCACTTTCTGCAGGCAGTGGGAGAATTTCAGCAGCGGGGCCGGAGGTTTGGCGGAATTTAGAGGATGGTGGAAATGAAACAAAGATTGTTAACAGGTGTTCTGGCAGCGGCACTATTTTTATTTTTGGTTATTTTCGGAGGATTGCCGTTCACCGTATTTGTTTACGTGATGGGAAGTATAGCGCTTTTTGAGCTTTTGCGGATGAAAAAGCTCAGATTTTTTTCTTTTCCGGGTCTGATCAGCCTCTTGTTGTTATGGCTGTATATGATGCCGGACAAATATCATTTTTTCGATGCGAAAATGGAAGTAACGATTTTCGCCGTATTGATTCTGCTCAGCTATACGGTGCTCGTGAAAAACACCTTTACGTTTGATGAAGTCGGGTTTATCGTTCTCGCGACGGTATATATCGGACTGTGTTTTCATTATTTTATTGAAATCAGAAACATTGAAACAAACGGGCTTTTGTATATCTTTTATGCCTGCGTTGTCATATGGTCAACGGACTCAGGCGCATATTTCGTCGGAAAGTCGCTCGGGAAGCGGAAGCTGTGGCCCGAAATCAGTCCCAACAAAACGGTGGAAGGGTTTCTCGGCGGTATTGTCATCGCCCTTATTTT
Source organism: Bacillus sp. YH3-2-B2 (assembly GCF_053663335.1). NCBI lineage: Bacteria > Bacillati > Bacillota > Bacilli > Caryophanales > Bacillaceae > Bacillus > Bacillus sp. YH3-2-B2. The sequence continues at coordinate 772,962 of NZ_JBSJQE010000001.1, forward strand.
TACGGCTGTTTTTCAGCTGTTTGCGCACCTTCCGATTTCATACCCGGTTCTTTTGGTCATCACGCTTGTTCTGTCTGTGTTCGGACAGATCGGGGATTTGGTTGAATCAGCGCTTAAGCGGCACTATGATGTGAAAGATTCGGGGAAAATCCTTCCCGGGCACGGCGGCATTTTAGACCGATTTGACAGCTTTTTGTTTGTCATGCCGTTCTTATACTTTCTGCTTGCGCTTTTTTCATGAGAAAGGCTAATATGAAAATAAGACCGATCTGGACGCATAGAATGGGAGTGGCATTTTGAAGAATATTTGTCTTTTAGGAGCAACAGGATCAATCGGGGAGCAGACGTTAGACGTATTGCGCATGCATCAAGATCAGTTCCGTCTCGTCTCGATGACTTTCGGTAAAAACGCCGAGAAAGCGATCCCGTTGATCAGAACGTTTCAGCCGAAATATGTAGCAGTCGGCGACATGGATACATATCAAAAAGTGAAAGAAGCGTCTTTTTCTCATGAATGTCAAATCGGCATCGGAGAAGAAGGCCTGATTGAAGCGGCAGTCATGGACGAAGTGGATATCGTGGTCAATGCGCTGCTTGGAAGCGTCGGTTTAATCCCGACTTTGAAAGCGATTGAACAGAAAAAAACAATTGCGCTTGCAAATAAGGAAACTCTCGTCACTGCCGGGCATATAGTGAAAGGACACGCAAAACGATACGGTGTTTCTCTTCTTCCGGTCGACAGCGAACATTCCGCTATTTTTCAGGCGCTGCAAGGCGAACAGAGCAAAAATATCGAGCGCCTGATCATTACGGCATCCGGCGGCAGTTTCAGAGATAAAACGCGGCAGGAGCTTGAGTCTGTAACGATTGCCGACGCCCTTAATCACCCGAACTGGTCGATGGGTGCAAAGATTACGATTGACTCGGCTACAATGATGAATAAAGGGCTTGAAGTCATTGAAGCGCATTGGCTGTTTGATATTCCGTATGAACAGATTGACGTTGTATTACATAAAGAGAGCATCATTCATTCGATGGTTGAATTTCACGACAGAAGCGTCATCGCCCAGCTCGGAAATCCGGACATGAGGGTGCCGATTCAATACGCGCTGACATATCCGGACCGGCTGCCTCTGCCTGAAGCAAAAAGGCTTGAATTATGGGAGATCGGAAGCCTTCATTTTGCGAAAGCTGACTTTGAAAGGTTCCGCTGCTTACAATTTGCCTTTGAATCAGGTAAAATAGGGGGAACGATGCCGACGGTTTTAAATGCGGCCAACGAAGAAGCCGTTGCCGCTTTTCTTGCCGGACGGATTTCATTCTTATCGATTGAGGACCTGATTGAAAAAGCATTGGACCGCCACAGCGTAATTCAGGATCCGAGTCTTGCGGATATCCAAGAAGTGGACAAAGACACCCGGGGATACGTTAATTCAATACTCACATAAGGTGGTATGTTCGTGAATACAGTTATCGCGTTTATTATTATTTTCGGAACGCTCGTTTTTTTCCATGAGCTCGGGCATTTATTGCTCGCCCAAAGAGCGGGAATCCTTTGCCGTGAATTTGCGATCGGCTTCGGCCCTAAAATCTTTTCATTTAAAAAGAATGAAACCGTGTATACGATCAGGCTCCTTCCGGTCGGAGGGTTCGTCCGCATGGCCGGTGAAGATCCGGAGATGATTGAAGTCAAACCCGGTTATACCGTCGGGCTTCTTTTTAATAAAGATGACGAAGTGGAAAAAGTCATCATTAATCAAAAGGAAAAATATCCCGACGCTTTAATTATCGAGGTGGAGACGGCTGATCTTGAGCACGAAATGAAGATTACCGGGTACGAGCAGGGGAAAGAAGATGAACTGGCGGGCTTTACTGTCAGTCAGACCTCTTTTTTTATCGTAGACGGAGAAGAAGTGCAGATTGCGCCTTACAATCGACAATTCGGGTCTAAACCCGTATGGAAGCGGATTAAGGCGATTGCTGCCGGTCCGATAATGAACTTCATCTTAGCGTATGTCATTCTCGTCATGCTCGGATTTATTCAAGGCGTGCCTTCGAATCAGCCTGAGCTCGGGAAGCTGACAGACAATGGACGCGCAGCTGCTGCCGGTTTAAAAGAAGGCGACTATATCCAGAGCATTAACGGTGAAAAAATGAGGTCATGGACCGACATCGTGACAGCGGTAAAAGAAAATCCCGGGAAAAAAATCGATGTCGCCGTCAAACGGGACGGCAAATCGTTTCATATCTCGGTTACACCTGAAGCTGTAAAAGATGAAAATAAAAAAACAATCGGCCGCTTCGGCTCTTATGCGCCGACTGAAAAAGGCGCGCTTGCAGCGATTGCTTACGGCGCGACATCTACCGTTGATGTCACAAAAGCGATCCTGACCAATCTGAGCAAACTTGTGACAGGCCAGTTTAAGCTTGATATGCTTTCGGGCCCTGTCGGCATTTATGATATGACCGATCAAGTTGCAAAAACCGGTATTATCAACTTATTCCAGTTTGCGGCGTTTTTAAGCATCAACCTGGGAATCGTCAACCTGCTGCCGATACCGGCGCTTGACGGCGGACGGCTGCTGTTTTTATTCATTGAAGCAATCCGCGGCAAGCCGATAAACCGTGACAAGGAAGCATTTGTCGTATTTATCGGCGTAGCTTTCTTAATGCTTCTTATGCTGGTTGTCACATGGAACGATATCCAGCGCTTATTCTTATAATTGACTAGTAAAAAATCAGAGGTGCGAAGACATGAGACAAAGTTTGACGCTTATTCCGACCCTGAGAGAAGTGCCGGCTGATGCTGAAGCAAAAAGCCATAAGCTTCTGCTGAGAGCGGGATTTATCAGACAAAATACGAGCGGGGTTTACAGCTACATGCCCCTGGCTTACAGGGTCATTCAAAACATTCAGAAGATCGTGCGTGAAGAAATGGAAAAAATCAACGCGGTGGAAATGCTGATGCCGGCCCTTCAGCAGGCTGAAACATGGCAGGAATCAGGCAGATGGTATACGTACGGGCCTGAATTAATGCGTCTGAAAGACCGCCACGGCCGTGAATTTGCTTTAGGAGCGACACATGAAGAAGTCATTACTTCTCTCGTGCGCGATGAGGTGAAATCTTATAAGCGTCTGCCGCTCACTCTTTACCAGATCCAGTCTAAATTCAGAGATGAAAAACGCCCGCGTTTCGGGTTATTGCGCGGACGCGAATTCATCATGAAAGATGCGTATTCTTTCCATGCTTCTGAAGAAAGTCTGGAGGAAACATACCAAAACATGTACGGCGCATACAGCAGCATTTTCGCACGCTGTGAATTAAACGTCCGTCCCGTTATTGCCGACTCGGGCGCGATGGGCGGAAAAGACACGCATGAATTTATGGCTCTTTCTGAAATAGGGGAAGATACCATCGCTTATTCCGATGGATCCTCTTACGCAGCCAATACGGAAATGGCGGAAGTTGTCATGAACAGCGAGCCGTCAGATGAAACACCCGAGGCATTGGAGAAAATTGATACGCCGAATGTCAAAAGCATTGAAGAGCTCGCTTCGTTCTTGCAGATCGAGCCGAGCGCCTGCATCAAATCAATGCTGTTTAAAGCGGATGACCGATTTGTTCTCGTGTTAGTAAGAGGCGATCATGAGGTCAATGACGTGAAAGTGAAAAACCTTCTGAACGCGGAAGTGGTTGAACTTGCGTCTCATGAAGAAGTAGCGGAGAAACTTGGCACGGAGCCGGGATTTGCGGGGCCGATCGGCGCTGCCGGCGACATTGAGATTTATGCCGACCAAGCCGTGAAAGTAATGGTAAACGCCGTTTGCGGCGCGAATGAAAAAGACCGTCATTACCGAAACGTAAACATCGAACGTGACGCGTCTGTAAAAGCATACGCCGATCTTCGAATCATTCAGGAAGGCGATCCGTCACCTGACGGAAAAGGCACGATCCGTTTCGCTGAAGGGATTGAGGTCGGACAAGTCTTTAAACTCGGCACGCGTTACTCTGAAGCGATGAATGCGACATACCTTGATGAAAACGGGCGTGCGCAGCCGATGCTGATGGGATGTTACGGAATCGGCGTGTCCAGAACGCTTTCAGCCATCGCTGAACAGCATCACGACGAAAAAGGCTTGATCTGGCCGAAGAGCGTTGCTCCGTATGATCTTCATATTTTGGCGCTGAATATGAAAAACGAAGCGCAAAAAGAGCTTGCTGAACAGCTTTACGGCAAATTCCAGGCGGAAGGTTATGAGGTATTATACGATGACCGCGCTGAACGCGCAGGCGTGAAGTTTGCTGATTCTGATCTGATCGGCCTTCCGATCCGCATCACTGTCGGAAAACGTGCCGACGAAGGCATCGTAGAAGTGAAAATCCGCAAAACCGGTGAATCTGCCGAAGTTTCAGTGGATGAGCTTTCTGAATTTATTAAGACGAAGTAATCACCATAACGAATCGTACAAAATCATGTTAAAATAGAGAAAAAAGAAGGTACCTCATCACCTGCGGAGGTACCTTCACTTATGATGTTTTAAGGGAGGGATACTGTCTGAATGGAACAGTTATCAGTAAACAGAAGACAGTTTCAGATTCTTCTGCAGCAGCTTAATATGACAGATGATACCTTCATGACATACTTTGAAGACGGAGAGATTGATAAACTGACAATCCATAAAGCAGAAAAAGCCTGGCATTTCCAATTTCGCTTTAAGGCTCTTTTGCCGTATCAAATATATGATTCATTCATGATGAGGTTAACACAATCGTTTGCTCACATCGCCCGTGTCACATCGTCTGTTCAGGTCATCGACCCTACAGTGACAGAGGAGCTTGTACAGGATTATTGGACACGCTGTATTGAAGAGCTTGAAGGAACCTCGCCGCCGATGGTGGCTCTTTTGAATCAGCAGAAACCGAAGCTCAAGGGAAATAAACTGATCGTGAAAACAAAAACAGATACAGAAGCATCTGCGCTCAAAAATAAATACAGCGCACTGATTCAGCACAGCTACCGCCAATTCGGCTTTCCGGAACTGCAGCTGGATACCGAAATTTTCGTATCTGACCAAGAAGTCCAGAAATTCCGCGAGCAAAAGCTTGCTGAAGATCAGGAGCGGGCGATGCAGGCGCTTATCGAGATGGAGAAGAAGGAAAAAGAGGGCGATGAGGATCAGGCACCGTCCGGACCGCTTGTCATCGGCTATCAAATTAAAGAGAACGAAGAAATCCGGACGCTTGACAGCATCATGGATGAAGAAAGAAGAATCACGGTGCAGGGGTTTGTGTTTGATGCTGAAACACGCGAGCTGAAAAGCGGACGCACGCTCTGCATTTTCAAAATCACGGACTATACAAACAGTATTTTAGTAAAAATGTTCGCCAGAGAAAAAGAAGACGCCGCTTTGATGAAAACGCTGAAAAAAGGCATGTGGGTGAAGGCGCGGGGAAGCATTCAAAACGATACATTCGTCAGAGACCTCGTCATGATTGCAAATGACGTGAATGAAATAAAAGCCAAAACCCGTGAAGACACCGCTCCTGAAGGCGAAAAACGGGTTGAACTTCATCTGCATTCTCCGATGAGCCAAATGGATGCTGTAACGGGCATCGGAAAGCTTGTCGAACAGGCGAAAAAATGGGGACATGAAGCGATTGCGTTAACTGATCATGCCGTTGTGCAGTCTTTCCCGGATGCCTATTCCGCCGCGAAAAAACACGGCATTAAAATGATTTACGGAATGGAAGCCAATATCGTAGATGACGGCGTTCCGATCGCATACAATCCAGCTCACCGTCTCCTGGAAGAAGACACATACGTCGTCTTTGACGTTGAAACGACAGGTCTGTCCGCAGTGTATGACACCATCATTGAGCTTGCCGCAGTCAAAATAAGAGGCGGAGAAATCATCGATAAATTCGAAGCGTTCGCCAATCCGCACCATCCGCTGTCAGCAACGACGATAGAGCTTACCGGGATTACGGACGACATGGTCCGCGACGCTCCCGATGTCGTTGACGTCGTCCGGGATTTTAAAGAATGGATCGGCGATGACGTGCTTGTGGCTCATAACGCCAGCTTTGATATGGGATTTTTAAATGTGGCGTACAAGCGTCTTTTGAAAACGGAAAAAGCGAAAAATCCAGTCATTGATACGCTGGAACTCGCGCGTTTCCTGTATCCTGAGTTTAAAAATCACCGCTTAAATACGTTATGTAAGAAGTTTGATATCGAATTAACCCAGCATCACCGAGCGGTCTTTGACGCTGAAGCAACGGGCTACCTGCTGTTGAAAATGCTCAAAGATGCCGCTGAAAAAGACATTTTTTATCATGATCAGCTGAATGAGAATATGGGACAATCCAATGCTTATCAAAGATCAAGGCCTTATCACGCTACATTGCTCGCCGTAAATGAGACCGGCCTTAAAAATCTGTTTAAGCTTGTGTCCATTTCTCATATTCAATATTTCTACAGAGTGCCGCGCATTCCGAGGTCGCAGCTTAATAAATACAGAGAAGGTCTGTTAATCGGCTCTGCCTGTGACAGGGGAGAGGTCTTTGAAGGCATGATGCAAAAATCACCTGAAGAGGTTGAAGATATCGCATCCTTCTATGATTATCTTGAAGTGCAGCCGCCGGAAGTATACAGACACCTTCTGCAGCTTGAGCTCGTCCGGGATGAAAAAGCGCTGAAAGAAATCATCGCCAACATCACGAAGCTCGGGGAAAAATTGAATAAGCCGGTCGTTGCCACCGGAAATGTCCACTATTTAAACGATGAGGATAAAATTTACCGGAAGATCTTAATATCTTCCCAAGGCGGCGCCAACCCGTTAAACCGGCACGAACTGCCTAAAGTGCACTTCAGAACGACAGATGAAATGCTGGATGCTTTCTCCTTTCTCGGTGCGGAAAAAGCGAAAGAAATCGTGGTTGACAATACGCAGAAAGTCGCTTCGATGATCGATGAGATCAAACCGATCAAAGACGATCTGTACACGCCGAAAATTGACGGAGCTGATGAAGAAATCCGTGAAATGAGCTATCAGCGCGCCAGAAGTATTTACGGTGAAGAGCTTCCTGAAATTGTGGAAGCGAGAATAGAAAAAGAATTAAAAAGCATCATCGGTCATGGATTCGCCGTTATTTATCTCATCTCTCATAAGCTTGTAAAACGGTCTCTGGATGACGGTTATCTCGTCGGCTCCCGGGGGTCCGTCGGTTCATCGCTTGTGGCGACCTTAACGGAAATCACTGAAGTGAATCCGCTCGCTCCGCACTATGTGTGCCCGAGCTGCCGATATTCCGAATTCTTTAATGACGGATCAGTCGGTTCCGGTTTTGACCTTCCGGATAAAAGCTGCCCGTCTTGCGGCACACCTTTGAAAAAGGACGGGCATGATATCCCGTTTGAAACGTTCTTAGGCTTTAAAGGTGACAAAGTACCCGATATCGACTTGAACTTTTCAGGTGAGTATCAGCCGCATGCCCATAACTACACGAAAGTATTGTTCGGTGAAGATAACGTGTATCGCGCGGGAACGATCGGCACAGTTGCGGAAAAGACGGCTTACGGATATGTGAAAGGCTATGCGGGCGACCACAACCTACACATGCGCGGCGCGGAGATCGACCGTCTGGTGCAGGGCTGCACCGGCGTTAAGAGAACGACCGGCCAGCACCCGGGGGGGATTATCGTTGTCCCGGATTACATGGATATTTACGATTTTTCCCCGATACAATTCCCGGCAGATGCGACGGGGTCTGAATGGAAAACGACTCATTTTGACTTCCACTCCATTCATGACAACCTGCTGAAGCTTGATATATTGGGGCACGATGATCCGACAGTCATCCGGATGCTCCAGGATTTAAGCGGAATTGATCCGAAGACGATTCCGACAGATGATCCGGAGGTTATGAAGATTTTCCAAGGCACAGAATCGCTCGGCGTCACTGAAGAGCAGATCGGCTGTAAAACGGGGACGCTCGGCATTCCTGAATTCGGGACGCGATTTGTGCGGCAGATGCTTGAGGATACGAAGCCGACGACGTTCTCCGAGCTTGTCCAGATTTCCGGGCTTTCCCACGGAACGGACGTATGGCTCGGCAATGCGCAGGAACTGATACACAACAATACGTGTGAACTGAGCGAAGTGATCGGCTGCCGTGATGACATTATGGTTTACTTGATCTATCAGGGCCTTGAGCCTTCACTGGCCTTTAAAATCATGGAATTCGTCCGTAAAGGCAAAGGCCTGACGCCGGAATGGGAAGAAGAAATGAAAAAGAACAATGTGCCGAACTGGTATATTGATTCATGCAAAAAAATCAAATACATGTTCCCGAAAGCCCACGCCGCCGCATACGTGCTGATGGCGGTGCGGATTGCCTATTTTAAAGTGCATCACGCGCTTTTATATTATGCTGCGTATTTTACCGTCCGCGCAGATGACTTTGACATTGATACAATGATTAAAGGCTCGACCGCCATCAGAGCGGTGATGGATGATATCAGCTCTAAAGGGCTTGATGCTTCGCCGAAGGAGAAAAACCTCCTTACCGTGTTAGAGCTTGCGCTTGAAATGTGTGAGCGCGGCTATTCCTTCCAGAAGGTCGATCTATACCGTTCGAGCGCTTCGGAATTTATCATTGACGGCAACAGTCTCATCCCGCCGTTCAACTCAATTCCGGGACTCGGAACCAACGCCGCTCTCAATATTGTGAAAGCGCGGGAAGAAGGAGAGTTCCTTTCAAAAGAGGATCTTCAAAAACGAGGAAAAGTGTCAAAAACCATTTTAGAGTATTTAGACCGTCACGGCTGTCTTGAGTCGCTTCCGGACCAAAATCAGCTGTCTCTGTTTTAAGCTTTGTGCACAGCCTCCCAGCGGAGTTTGATTTGCATTAAATATATGGTTATGGTATAGTTTTATTGGAAATGCTAACGATTACCGAGGCAAAGAGTGGGGAAACCCGCTCTTTTGTATTGAACAGGCAATTTTGCCTCGACATGTCCATCGTTTTCTCAATGCCCCTGCTCTTTTGAAGCAGGGTTTTTATGCAGAGGAACGGCTGATATGATATCGACAGCACAAGGAGGAAAAACATGAGCAAAAAAGTGACTGATACCGTTCAAGGAATGGCTCAGCCCATACTGGATGACCTTCAGCTTGAACTCGTAGACATTGAATTTGTCAAAGAGGGTCAAAACTGGTTCCTTCGCGTGTTTATTGATTCCGATAACGGTGTTGATATTGAGGAGTGCGCCAAAGTCAGCGAAGCGTTAAGCGAAAAGCTGGATGAGGCCGATCCGATCACTCAGAACTACTTTCTTGAAGTATCTTCTCCTGGAGCCGAGCGTCCATTAAAGAAAAAAGCCGACTTCGAAAAATCACTGGGCAAAAATGTGTACATGAAAACGTACGAACCGATTGACGGTTTAAAAGTGTTTGAAGGCAAATTGGCTGAATTTGATGGACAAACTGTTACAATAGAGATGACGGTCAAAACAAGAAAGAAACGGGTCAATATTCCGTATGAAAAAATAGCTAACGCAAGATTAGCTGTAACATTTTAATGAATGAAGTATTAGTGTTTAAGGGGGGAGACCGCTAACATGAGCAGTGAACTATTAGATGCTCTCACTATTCTTGAAAAAGAAAAAGGCATCAGTAAAGACATTATCATCGAAGCAATTGAAGCTGCCTTAATTTCCGCGTATAAGCGAAATTTTAACCAGGCGCAAAACGTACGGGTCGATCTGAACCGTGAGACGGGCACGATCCGCGTGTTCGCAAGAAAGGATGTCGTAGACGAGGTATACGATTCAAGACTTGAAATCTCGCTTGACGACGCCCAGCACATCCATCCGAACTACCTTGTCGGAGATGTCGTTGAAATAGAAGTAACGCCGAAAGACTTCGGCCGCATTGCTGCGCAGACGGCGAAACAAGTGGTGACGCAGCGTGTCCGTGAAGCTGAGCGCGGCGTGATTTACTCAGAATTTATCGATCGTGAAGAAGACATCATGACGGGAATTGTACAGCGCTTAGACAGCAAGTTTATTTACGTGTCTCTCGGCAAGATTGAAGCGCTGCTGCCCGTCAATGAACAAATGCCGAATGAGAGCTATAAACCGCACGATCGGATTAAAGTATTTATCACAAAAGTCGAAAAAACGACAAAAGGGCCGCAGATCTATGTATCAAGAACGCATCCTGGCCTGTTGAAGCGTCTTTTTGAAATCGAAGTGCCGGAAATTTATGACGGAACGGTCGAACTGAAATCCGTTGCCAGAGAAGCGGGCGACCGCTCTAAAATCTCTGTCCGCACTGATGACCCTGACGTTGATCCGGTCGGTTCATGCGTTGGTCCTAAAGGCCAGCGGGTGCAGGCGATCGTCAATGAACTGAAAGGCGAAAAAATTGATATCGTCAACTGGTCTGATGATCCGGTTGAATTTGTTGCCAATGCGCTCAGCCCGTCTAAAGTGCTGGATGTCATCGTCAGCGAAGAAGAAAAAGCCACGACTGTCATCGTTCCTGATTACCAGCTTTCTCTGGCAATCGGAAAAAGAGGGCAAAACGCCCGCTTAGCCGCGAAACTGACAGGCTGGAAAATCGATATCAAAAGTGAAACGGATGCAAGAGACCTTGGCATCTATCCGAGAGAGCATGAAGAAGATGACGATTTAGAGCCGCTCTTTATGGAGCCTGAAACAGCCGAATCGGATGAATAAGAGGTGACTTTAGGTGAATAAGCGAAAAAAAATTCCTCTGCGCAAATGCGTGGTAACGGGGGAAATGAAGCCTAAAAAGGAACTGATCCGAATTGTCCGTTCTAAAGAAGGAGAGATTTCAGTCGATCCGACCGGAAAGAAGAACGGGCGGGGTGCCTATATCACCCTTGAGAAAGAATGCATCTTAGCTGCGAAAAAGAAAAACACATTGCAAAATCAATTTCAATCACAAATCGATGACCAGATTTTCGAAGAATTGCTGGAACTGGCGGAAAAGGTGAAAAAATAACATGTCTGGAATGGAATGGTTTCCCTTGCTGGGTCTGGCCAATCGAGCTCGTAAGGTCGTGTCGGGCGAGGACTTGGTTATAAAAGAAATTAGAAATGCGCGTGCAAAACTTGTTCTGCTGACAGAAGATGCATCTGCGAATACTGCAAAAAAAGTATCCGATAAATGCAATTATTATAAAGTGCCTTATAAAAAAGTCGAAAGCCGCGCGGATCTCGGCCGCTCTATCGGCAAGGAATCACGTGTCGTTGTCGCCGTCACTGACCAAGGTTTTGCGAATAAGCTGATCAGCTTGCTCGATTAATATTTTTGGGGGTGAACGAATGGCTAAAATGAGAGTTTACGAATATGCAAAAGCCATCAATGTTTCAAGCAAGGAAATTTTGACTGCGCTGAAAAACATGGATATAGTAGTAAATAACCATATGGCAATGCTTGAAGAAAAGACCATTAAGCAGCTTGATGCGAAATTTAAAAAAGGCGGCGCCGGCGTTACATCTCAGAAGCCTGCGGAAACGAACAAAAACAAGCCGCAAGGGATTAATCAGCAGCCTGCTGGGAATCAACCAAACAAAATTCGAGACGGAAAGAAGAATGACGTGCAGAATAATCAATTTAACAAAAACAAGAAGAACAACAACAACAAAAACAAAAACAAACGCAATCATAACAACAAAAATCAGTATCAGCAAAAACCGCTGAAGCCGAAAAAAGAGCTTCCTGAGAAAATTACGTTTTCCGGCTCTTTAACAGTCGGGGCCTTAGCCGAAGAACTTGGCAAAGAACCGTCTGAACTCATTAAAAAACTGATGCTTCTGGGCGTAATGGCTACGATTAACCAGGAGCTTGACAAAGACACAATCGAACTGATCGCATCTGAATACGGTGTGGAAACAGAAGAAGTGATTGTGCTCGAAGAAACTGAGCTTGAAAAGTATGAAGAGGCTGACAAAGAAGAAGATCTTCAAATCCGTCCGCCTGTCGTGACGATCATGGGCCACGTTGACCACGGGAAAACGACCCTTCTTGACAGCATCAGAAAAACAAAAGTTGTTGAAGGTGAAGCCGGCGGAATCACCCAGCATATCGGGGCGTACCAGATCGAAGAAAACGGCAAAAAAATCACGTTCTTAGATACTCCGGGACACGCGGCGTTCACAACAATGCGTGCGCGCGGTGCGGAAGTAACTGATATAACCATTTTAGTCGTAGCGGCTGATGACGGCGTTATGCCGCAAACAGTCGAAGCCATCAACCATGCGAAAGCGGCTGAGGTTCCGATTATCGTTGCCGTGAATAAAGTGGATAAAGAAAGCGCGAACCCTGACCGTGTCATGCAGGAGCTGACTGAATACGGACTCGTTCCTGAAGCATGGGGAGGCGAAACGATTTTCGTTCCTCTGTCCGCTCTTACAGGCAAGGGAATTGACGAGCTTGTCGAAATGATTCTGCTTGTCAGTGAAGTGGAAGAGCTGAAAGCCAATCCGAACCGTCAGGCAAAAGGAACGGTTATTGAAGCTGAGCTCGATAAAGGAAGAGGATCTGTCGCGACACTTCTCGTTCAAACGGGAACATTGCATGTCGGAGATCCGATCGTTGTCGGAAATACATTCGGCCGCGTGCGGGCCATGGTCAATGATCTCGGCCGCCGCGTGAAAACAGCCGGACCGTCCACACCTGTAGAAATCACGGGCTTAAACGACGTACCGCAGGCTGGCGATCAATTCCTCGTCTTTAAAGATGAAAAAACAGCCCGTTCTGTCGGTGAAGCACGCGCTTCCAAGCAACTGGAAGAACAGCGCAGCGACAAAGCGAAGCTGAGCCTCGATGATCTGTTTGAACAAATTAAACAAGGCGATGTTAAAGACATCAACTTAATCGTAAAAGCTGACGTTCAAGGTTCAGCCGAAGCGTTAACAGCCGCTCTTCAAAAAATTGAAGTAGAAGGCGTAAAAGTGAAAATCATTCACACAGGCGTCGGTGCGATTACGGAATCAGACATCATTCTCGCATCTGCTTCAAATGCAATCGTTATCGGGTTTAATGTGCGCCCAGACGGAAATGCTAAGAGCACGGCTGAAGCTGAAAATGTAGATATCCGTCTTCACCGTATCATTTACAAAGTCATCGAAGAAATTGAAGCGGCGATGAAAGGAATGCTTGATCCTGAGTACGAAGAAAAAGTCATCGGTCAGGTTGAAGTGCGCCAAACATTCAAAGTGTCGAAAATCGGCACGATTGCCGGCGGATATGTAACAGACGGCCACATTACACGTGACAGCGGACTCCGCCTGATCCGTGACGGCGTGGTCATCTTCGAAGGGGAAGTAGACGTTCTGAAACGCTTCAAAGATGATGTGAAAGAAGTTTCACAAGGATATGAATGTGGTATAACGATTAAGAAATACAATGACATTCGCGAAGGCGACGTCCTTGAAGCGTATGTCATGCAGGAAATCGAAAGAAAGTGATCGGATTTGCGGAATGTGAATGCATCATTTATGATGCGGGATCATTAAAGGAGAAACGAGCCGTTCTGAAGCGGATTATAACGAGGGTTCAGAATAAGTTCAACGTGTCGGCCGCAGAAATCGGCTATCAGGACACTTGGCAGCGGACCAGCTTCGGAATCGCCGTCGTCTCCTCCTCTCACGTTCAGGCGGAAAAGGAGATCCAGCGTGTACTCGCGTTTATTGACTCCTTTCCCGAGATAGAACGGACGATCACTAGAACAGAGTGGTTTTAACTTAGAGGTGATTGAATTGAGTATGAGAGCAAACCGTGTCGGCGAGCAGATGAAAAAAGAGCTCGGGGATATTATCAGCCGAAAGCTGAAAGACCCGAGAATCGGATTTCTCACTGTAACAGACGTACGTGTTTCAGGTGATTTACAAATAGCGAAGGTGTATATCTCCGTCCTCGGCGGAGAGAAAAAGAAAGAGGAGGCGCTGAAAGGGCTTGAGAAAGCGAAAGGATTTATCCGTTCCGAAATCGGCAGCCGAATCAGACTCCGCAAAACGCCTGAGCTTGAATTTGAATTTGATGAATCAATTGAGTACGGCAATCGTATTGAAACATTGATTCACGAACTGCATTCAGATAAACCGTCTGAATAACGGGAAAGAGGATGGGCGAGTGTCGTCTGTCCTCTTTTCTGCGTTTTACGGGATACAATTGATAACAAAGGAGCGAAAGACAGATGGTTAACGGAGTTCTCCTTTTACATAAACCGGTCGGCATGACTTCTCACGACTGTGTAATGAAAATAAGAAAACTGTTAAAAACAAAGAAAGTCGGGCATACGGGAACCCTTGATCCGGAAGTGTCAGGCGTACTGCCGATCTGTGTCGGACGGGCTACAAAGATCGTTGAGTACGTCACCGACAAGTCAAAAACGTACGATGCTGAGATCACTCTCGGTTTCTCCACATCGACCGAAGATCAGACGGGAGAAACGGTCAGCGTAAAGCCTGTCAGGGAGCCGCTGGAAGAAGCGGATATCAAAGCCGTTTTAGACGAATTGAAGGGACCGCAGGAACAAGTGCCGCCGATGTATTCCGCGGTAAAGGTCAACGGGAAAAAGCTCTATGAATACGCCAGAGCGGGTATTGAAGTGGAGCGGCCGAAGCGGAATATCACGATTGAAGATATCGCGCTCACTTCCCCTGTCACTTATAACGAAGACACAGCATCATTCCGCTTTACAGTCACGTGCTCAAAAGGCACTTACGTCAGAACGTTGGCGGTGACAATCGGTGAAAAACTCGGCTATCCTGCGCATATGTCGCATCTCATCCGCACTGCTTCCGGCGATTTCAGCCTTGATGAATGTTTCACGTTTGAGGAACTTGAACAGCAGGTTTCGGACGGAACGGTTGCAGAGCATGCCGTGCCGATCGATAGAGCGCTCAATCATTTGCCGAAATGGGTCATAAGTGATACATTAGCTAAGAAAGCTGAAAACGGGTCAGTGTTTGACATCCCGGCGGAATTTTCTGCAATGACAGCTGACGCCCGTATAGCGGTCTGTACTGAAGACGGAGAATGTGTGGCCATTTATATGCCGCATCCTTCAAAAAAAGGACTGCTGAAACCGGCTAAAGTGCTCATGCAAAAAAGCGAACAATAAGAAAAAAGGTGACCGTTCTGTGAAGACGATACATATTTCTCATCCGCATCATTTACAAAAAGAAGAGCAGCCGGCGTCTGTCATGGCGCTCGGCTACTTTGACGGCGTTCATTTGGGACACCGGAAAGTAATCGGAACAGCCAGACAAATTGCCGAAGAAAAAGGCCTGTCGCTGGCCGTTATGACGTTTCATCCACACCCTTCCCATGTGTTGGGCAGGGACAAAGAGCCAAAGGATCTGATTACGCCGCTTGAAGATAAAATCAGCCAGATCGGGCGTTTAGGCGCTGATGTGCTGTATGTCGTAAAGTTTGATGAAGCGTTTGCGTCTCTGTCTCCAAAACAGTTTGCCGAGGAGTATATTTTAGGGTTGAACGCGCGGCACGCTGTGGGAGGCTTCGATTTTACGTACGGAAAATACGGAAAAGGCACGATGGAGACGCTGCCGGACGATTTAAACGGCAAGGCCGGATGCACGACTGTCGAGAAACAGACCGAGCAGGACAGAAAGATCAGCTCCACTTATATCCGGTCAGCGCTCCAGGATGGTGACGTTGAACTTGCGCACACTCTTCTCGGCCAGCCGTATTTTATCCGGGGCACTGTGATTCACGGAGACAAAAGAGGCCGCACCATCGGTTTTCCGACCGCGAATGTCGGCCTGCACAACAGCTATATCGTGCCGCCGACAGGCGTGTATGCAGTGAAAGCCGAAATAAAAGGCGAGGTGTATGAAGGCGTCTGCAACATCGGCTACAAACCGACCTTTTATGAAAAGCGTCCCGATCAGCCGTCAATTGAAGTTCATTTGTTTAATTTTCAACAGGATGTATACGGAGAAGACGTTAAAATCGAGTGGTACAAACGAATCCGAAGCGAACGGAAGTTTAACGGCATCGATGAACTGACGGCTCAGATCGGGAAAGACAAACAAGAAGCGATCCGTTTTTTCAGCAAATAACGGAAAAAACATCAAAAGTACACAAATTTTATTCTAAAAGATTTGCATATGGGCGCGATTTTTAGTATCATATGTTTCGTAGTCTTAAAACCATTGCTTGGCAATCCGAAGTCACCGACGGTTGCTAGGTAACTGGGGCTAATTATGATATGGAGGTGAAACAGGATGGCAATTACTCAAGAGCGTAAAAATCAACTCATCAGCGAGTTCAAAACACACGAATCTGATACTGGTTCTCCAGAAGTTCAGATCGCTATCCTAACAGACTCAATTAACAACTTGAACGAGCATTTGCGTACTCACAAGAAAGATCACCACTCACGTCGCGGTCTTCTTAAAATGGTAGGTAAACGTCGTAATCTTCTTACGTATCTGCGTAATAAAGACGTAACTCGTTACCGTGAGTTAATTAACAAACTAGGCTTACGTCGATAATCGTAAAAAGCGGGAGGATTCCCGCTTTTTTATCGTATTAAAGCGAAAAAAATAATAATAAAAAAAACAATGAAATCCTTTTACATACTACTTTGACATTGATATGTTCAATTCATTTCGTTCATAATAGGAGTAATTGATTATTTCACACATTAAGAGAGGAGCTCGTAATCGAATGGGACAAGAGAAACATGTCTTTACCATAGATTGGGCCGGCAGACAGCTTACAGTAGAAGCCGGCCAGCTTGCCAAACAGGCAAACGGCGCTGTCATGGTCCGCTACGGCGATACTGCAGTGCTCAGCACAGCAACCGCATCAAAAGAACCGAAACCGCTAGATTTTTTCCCGCTTACCGTTAACTATGAAGAAAGATTATACGCAGTAGGTAAAATTCCGGGCGGTTTTATTAAAAGAGAAGGCCGTCCAAGTGAAAAGGCCGTTTTAGCCAGCCGTCTGATCGACCGTCCGATCCGCCCGCTTTTCGCAGACGGATTCCGTAACGAAGTACAGGTCATCAGCATTGTCATGAGTGTTGATCAGGACTGCTCATCTGAAATGGCTGCAATGTTCGGTTCATCACTCGCTCTTTGCGTTTCCGATATCCCGTTTGAAGGCCCGATCGCGGGTGTGACGGTAGGCCGCATTGACGGGAAATTCGTCATCAATCCGACGGTTGACCAGCTTGAAAAAAGTGATATCAACCTCATCGTTGCAGGCACAAAAGATGCCATCAACATGGTGGAAGCCGGAGCGGATGAAGTTCCTGAAGAAATCATGCTTGAGGCGATTATGTTCGGTCACGAAGAAATCAAGCGCCTGATCGCATTCCAAGAAGAAATCGTCGCAGCAGTCGGCAAAGAGAAAACAGAGATCGAACTGTATGAAATTGACGAAGAGCTCAGCGCAAAAGTAAAAAGCCTTGCGGAGCCGGATCTGCTCAGCGCCATTCAGGTTCACGAAAAACATGCTCGCGAAGACGCGATCAATGAAGTGAAAAATGCAGTTGTCGCGAAATTCGAAGAAGAAGAGCATGATGAAGATACGATTAAAAAAGTGAAACAGACACTGTCTAAACTCGTGAAAAACGAAGTGCGCCGTTTGATCACAGAAGAAAAAGTCCGTCCGGACGGCCGCGGCGTTGATCAAATCCGCCCGCTTTCTTCAGAAGTCGGCCTTCTGCCGAGAACACACGGATCCGGGCTGTTTACGAGAGGACAGACGCAGGCGCTCAGCGTATGTACATTAGGAGCCCTTGGAGACGTTCAGATTCTTGACGGTTTAGGCGTGGAAGAGTCAAAACGCTTTATGCATCATTATAACTTCCCGCAGTTCAGCGTAGGGGAGACAGGCCCGATGCGCGGACCGGGACGCCGTGAGATCGGTCACGGTGCTCTTGGAGAGCGTGCGCTTGAGCCGGTCATTCCGAATGAAAAAGACTTCCCGTATACGGTCCGCCTCGTATCTGAAGTGCTTGAATCAAACGGTTCCACTTCACAGGCCAGCATCTGCGCAAGTACGCTTGCCATGATGGACGCAGGTGTTCCGATTAAAGCCCCTGTTGCAGGTATCGCGATGGGACTTGTGAAATCAGGCGAGTACTATACGGTATTAACCGATATTCAAGGAATGGAAGACGCCCTCGGTGACATGGACTTTAAAGTAGCCGGCACGGAAAAAGGCGTGACAGCGCTGCAAATGGACATTAAAATTGAAGGCCTTTCAAGAGAAATTCTTGAAGAAGCGCTTCAGCAGGCGAAAAAAGGAAGAATGGAAATCTTGGACAGCATGCTCAGCACGCTTGGTGAATCAAGAAAAGAACTTTCTCAATATGCGCCGAAAATTTTAACGATGACCATTAATCCGGATAAAATCCGTGACGTTATCGGACCGAGCGGTAAACAAATCAACAAAATCATTGAAGATACCGGTGTTAAAATTGACATTGAACAAGACGGCACCATCTTTATTTCTTCTACTGATGAAAGCAGCAACCAAAAAGCGAAAAAAATCATCGAAGATCTTGTCAGAGAAGTCGAAGTCGGCCAACTTTACCTCGGTAAAGTGAAACGGATTGAGAAATTCGGCGCTTTTGTTGAAATCTTCAGCGGAAAAGACGGTCTCGTTCACATCTCTGAACTAGCGCTCGAACGGGTCGGCAAGGTTGAGGATGTTGTGAAAATCGGTGACGAAATCCTTGTGAAGGTAACTGAAATTGACAAACAGGGACGAGTGAATCTGTCGCGTAAAGCAGTGCTGCGCGAAGAGAAAGAAAAAGAACAGGAACAACAACAATCTTAAATGAAAACCTAACAAGGAGCCTGGGAGACCCGGCTTCTTTATTTTGAGAAAGACAACAGACGGGTTCTACCTTGTCCTCCTCATACATAATGTGTGATGAGGGGGGAAGGACATGTTGAAAAAATTCGTGCCGTTTGCCGTTTTTTTATTTCTTTTTTTTGTTTCGTTTGAAATGTTAAAAAACCCGTATACAGTTGATTACATAGACGCAATGAAAAAAGACGCGGTAACTGTGTCAGCATCAAAAGATCCGCTCTATGAAGAATTACTGCAAAAAGCGTCAGAGTATGAAGTGAAGCCGCAAGACGCGCGGATTGATAAAATATGGAAGAGTATACCGGGGTATAACGGTTTAAAAGTCAATGTGGAAAAATCCTATAAACAAATGAAAAAGGACGGAGAATTTCACGAAGACGACCTTGTCTATGAGCAGGTAAAGCCGAAAGTCCATCTTGATTCTCTCGCGCCTGAACCCATTTATAAAGGAAATCCCGACAAACCGATGGTCGCTTTCCTGATAAATGTCGCCTGGGGAAATGAATACGTGGAGCAAATGCTGCCTATTCTGAAGCAGCACCAGGTCAAAGCAACTTTCTTTCTTGAAGGGAAATGGCTGAAAAACAATCAGGAACTGGGGAAAAAAATAGCGGCAGACGGACATGAAATCGGAAATCATTCATACAATCACCCTGATATGAGCAAACTGACTTCAGGAAGCATTTCCGAACAGCTTGACAAAACCAATGCACAAATCAGCGAGACGCTCGGCATGAAGCCGAAATGGTTTGCGCCGCCAAGCGGCAGCTTCAGAAAAGCCGTGGTCGACCTTGCGGCGGAAAAAGGAATGGGCACCATCATGTGGACCGTTGACACCATTGACTGGCAAAAACCGTCTCCCGCTGTTTTACAAACAAGGGTGTTGAGCAAAATACATAACGGAGCCATGATTTTAATGCATCCGACTGATCCGACTGCGAAAAGCCTGGATACACTGATTGCAAAAATCAAAGAAAAAGGCTACGCGCTCGGCTCAGTGTCTGACTTAATGGATGAAAACAGGCTGATGAAGTAGCAGGCAGTTGCCTGTCTTTGAATAGGAGGAACAGACTTGATAAAACGCTATACATGCCAAAACGGTGTAAGAGTTGTGCTTGAAAATAATCCAACGGTGCGGTCTGTGGCAATCGGCGTCTGGATCGGGACGGGATCACGTCATGAAACGCCGGAGACAAACGGTATTTCGCACTTTCTTGAGCATATGTTTTTTAAAGGAACAAATACCAGGTCCGCACGTGAAATCGCAGAATCCTTCGATCGGATAGGCGGCCAAGTGAATGCCTTCACTTCAAAAGAATATACGTGCTATTACGCCAAAGTGCTGGATGAGCATGCAAACTACGCACTTGATGTGCTGGCTGATATGTTCTTTCATTCTGCTTTTGACGAAGATGAGCTCAAAAAAGAAAAGAACGTCGTATATGAAGAAATCAAAATGTATGAAGATGCGCCGGATGACATTGTCCACGATCTGCTGAGCAAAGCGACATACGGCAATCATTCGCTCGGATACCCGATTCTCGGGACGGAGGAAACGCTTTCATCGTTTAACGGCGATTCTCTCAGACAGCATATGGATGACTTTTACACGCCGGACCGCGTCGTCATTTCTGTCGCCGGAAATGTAACGGAACAATTCATTAAAGACGTGGAGAAATGGTTCGGTACATACGAAGCGAAGGGCAAAGCAAGCGGGATCAGCGAGCCTGAGTTTCATTATGAAAAGCTGACCAGAAAAAAAGACACCGAACAGGCGCATCTCTGTCTCGGTTTCAAAGGCCTGAAAGTCGGAGATCCGGACATTTACGATTTGATCGTCTTAAACAACGTGCTTGGCGGAAGCATGAGCAGCCGTCTTTTCCAGGATGTGCGCGAAGATAAAGGACTGGCCTATTCTGTATACAGCTATCACAGTTCCTATGAAGACAGCGGTATGCTGACGATTTACGGAGGCACCGGCGCGAATCAGCTCGGACTTCTGTCTGAAACCATTCAGGAAACGTTATCGGTTCTAAAACGTGACGGTATCACCCCGAAAGAGCTGGAAAACAGCAAAGAGCAAATGAAGGGGAGCTTAATGCTCAGCTTAGAAAGCACAAACAGCAAAATGAGCCGAAACGGGAAAAACGAACTCCTGCTCGGAAAGCATAAGACCATGGATGAAATTATCGCTGAACTAAATGCGGTCAGCCTGGAAAGTGTCAACGGCCTCAGCCGCCGCTTATTTACGGATGATTACGCACTATCGCTCATCAGCCCGAGCGGCAATATACCGGCCTCGTCTTAAGCTGCAAAGCAGTCTGCCTCTATACGGGGCAGGCATTTTTTTTTGCTCCGGGTCATATAGTACAAGGGGGTGGCTATCATGAGGCTCAGTGAACTGTCAGGTAAAGAAATTGTGGACATTAAACGGGCAGAGCGGCTCGGCGTGCTCGGCCAGACCGATTTGGAAATTAATGAACAGGACGGACAAATTACCGCGCTGTTGATACCGACGGTAAAATGGTTCGGATTGCGAAAACAAGGCCACGACATCCGCGTCCCCTGGAACCATATCCAAAAAATCGGGTCAGACATGATCATTTTAGACGTTCCGGGGGAGATCACGCCTCCCGAAGAGTAGATCTTATTCATTTTTTGCAAGCACCGGCTCATACAGCCGGTGCTTTTTTCATGAAAAAGACGCTGTACATTCACCGCCCTTTCTCTTTGCACATACGATGAAGAGGAGGATGACACTTAAAAGATCCAGTAACTGTAAAGAAGGTGAACGTTTCAGATGTTAACCGGATTAACAATTGCGATCATTGGCGGTGACGCAAGACAGCTTGAGATTATAAGAAAGCTGACAGAACAGCATGCCGATATTTATCTTGCAGGGTTTGACCAATTGGATGACGGTTTTACAGGAACCGTCAAATGCAAAATTGATGAGATTCCCTTTCAAAAAATAGACAGTATCATCCTGCCTGTATCGGCAACGACCGGAGAAGGCGTTGTTTCCACGGTTTTTTCAAATGAAGAAGTGGTATTAAAGCAGAGCTATCTTGAGCGGACACCGGAGCATTGCGTCATTTATTCAGGCATCTCCAATGCATATCTTGAGGGGATCGCCAGCGAAGCCGGCCGTAAGCTTGTGAAATTATTTGAGCGGGACGACATCGCGATATTCAACTCGATTCCCACTGTTGAAGGAACAATCATGATGGCGATTCAGCATACGGATTATACCATTCACGGATCAAATGTCGCCGTTCTCGGCATGGGGCGCACCGGTATGACGATCGCCCGGACGTTTGCAGCGTTAGGGGCGAAAGTAAAAGTGGGCGCGCGGAGTTCGGCTCATTTAGCCCGTATATCGGAAATGGGGCTTTCTCCTTTTCAACTTGAAGAGCTTACTGAACATGTAAATGATATTGATATCTGCATTAACACCGTACCGAGCTTGATTCTGAATCAAAGCGTTTTATCGCGCATGACGCCGAAGACCTTGATTTTGGATTTAGCATCCCGTCCGGGCGGAACGGATTTCAAATATGCTGAAAAACAAGGCATTAAAGCGCTGCTTGCTCCGGGTCTTCCGGGAATTGTGGCCCCGAAAACAGCCGGACAGATTATTGCGAACGTATTGAGCAAGCTTTTGGCAGACTTAAAGAAAGAGGGGAAATAGCCATGTCTCTGAAAGGGAAAAGAATCGGATTCGGATTAACCGGCTCGCATTGCACATATGAGGAAGTGTTTCCGCAAATAGAGGCGCTTATCAGTCAAGGAGCTGAAGTCCGGCCGGTCGTGACGTCAACCGTTCAATCGACCGATACCCGCTTTGGGGAGGGGGGAGATTGGGTCAGAAAAATTGAAGAAGCAACAGGCTTTGAGGCGATTGATTCCATCGTAAAAGCGGAGCCTCTCGGGCCGAAACTTCCGCTCGACTGCATGGTCATCGCCCCTTTAACCGGAAATTCAATGAGCAAACTCGCAAATGCGATGACTGACAGCCCCGTCCTTATGGCTGCGAAAGCCACGATCCGCAACGGCCGGCCGGTCGTGCTCGGAATTTCAACAAATGACGGACTCGGTTTAAACGGAACGAATTTAATGAGGCTGATGTCCGCAAAAAACATATATTTCATCCCGTTCGGCCAGGATGACCACGTGAAAAAACCGACATCGCTCGTCGCCAGAATGGATCTCCTTCCGATTACGGTAGAAAAAGCTCTTTTGCACCAGCAGGTTCAGCCGGTGCTCGTACACCATCATGAATAAAAAATCATGATGACAGAAAATCATTCCGGAATAAAAAAATTCGGTCAATCCGTGACTATTCTATGGTAAAATAAAACGTAAAATGCAAAGTCAATTCAACAAATGATGCTTAATTGGCGGAAGGAGTTTTACAGATGGGAAGAGGATTACACGTAGCAGTTGTCGGAGCGACGGGAGCCGTAGGACAGCAAATGCTGAAAACACTGGAAGACAGAAACTTTGAAATCGAAACACTCACACTACTATCCTCAAAGCGTTCTGCTGGTACGAAAGTAACGTTTAAAGGCGAAGAATATACAGTGCAGGAAGCTGTTCCTGAAAGCTTCGAAGACGTTCATATCGCGTTATTCAGCGCCGGCGGAAGCGTATCACAAAGCTTGGCGCCTGAGGCTGTAAAACGGGGAGCCATCGTGATTGACAATACGAGCGCATTCCGTATGGACGAAAATACACCGCTCGTGGTGCCTGAGGTGAACGAAGGTGATCTGCACAAACATAACGGCATTATCGCCAACCCTAACTGTTCAACGATTCAGATGGTGGCTGCGCTTGAACCGATCCGCAAAGCGTACGGTTTGAAAAAAGTCATTGTATCTACTTACCAAGCTGTTTCCGGAGCCGGCAATGAAGCGGCGAAAGAATTGTACAGCCAGACAAAGGCGATTTTAAACAATGAACCCGCAGAACCGTCCATTATGCCGGTTAAAGGCGACAAAAAGCATTATCAAATCGCATTTAACGCCATTCCGCAAATTGATAAATTCCAAGACAACGGCTATACGTTTGAGGAAATGAAAATGATTAATGAAACGAAAAAAATCATGCATATGCCGAAGCTGGAAGTGGCTGCGACATGTGTCAGACTGCCGATTGAAACAGGGCACTCAGAATCTGTTTACATTGAGCTTGACCGTGATGACGCAACCGTTGAAGATATTAAACAGCTTTTAAAAGAAGCTCCGGGTGTTACGCTTCAGGATGATCCGGCGGAGCAGCTTTACCCGATGCCTGCTGATTGCGTCGGCAAACGCGATGTATTTGTAGGAAGAATCCGGAAAGATTTGGACAGAGCAAACGGTTTTCATTTGTGGGTTGTTTCTGATAACCTGTTAAAAGGCGCCGCTTGGAACTCAGTTCAAATCGCGGAAAGCCTGCAAAAACTGAACCTCGTATAAAACAAACGTATTTTCTATAGGCGAACAGAAGAGAGTAAGGCTCTGCCTGCTCTCTTCTGTTACGTAGACTAATTTGGAGTGAAAATAGTGAAGATCATTGTTCAAAAATTCGGCGGAACATCCGTAAAAGATGACAAAGGCCGCAAGCTTGCGCTAGCACACATTAAAGATGCCATAAGTGAAGGTTATAAGGTTGTCGTTGTCGTATCGGCGATGGGAAGAAAAGGAGACCCGTACGCGACAGATTCTTTAATCGGGCTCCTTTACGGCAGCCAGTCCGACATTTCTCCGAGAGAGCAGGATATGCTTCTGTCTTGCGGAGAAACGATTTCGTCCGTTGTTTTTTCCAGCATGCTGAAGGAAAACGGCATAAAAGCCGCAGCTTTAACAGGAGCCCAGGCCGGCTTTTTAACCAATGCCCAGCATACTGACGCCAAAATTATAGAAATGAAAACAGAGCGGCTTTTCGCTGCACTCGCCAGCCATGATGCCGTCGTTGTCGCAGGGTTTCAGGGAGCGACTGAAAAAGGCGACACGACGACGATCGGCAGAGGAGGAAGCGATACATCAGCGGCGGCGCTCGGCGCGGCGGTTGATGCTGAGTTTATCGACATTTTTACGGACGTGGAAGGCGTTATGACAGCCGATCCGAGAATCGTGGAAAATGCTAAGCCGCTTCCGAATGTCACATATACGGAAATCTGCAACCTTGCTTATCAAGGCGCGAAAGTCATTCATCCGCGCGCGGTGGAAATCGCCATGCAGGCAAAGGTGCCGATCCGCGTGCGCTCCACTTATTCAAAAGACAAAGGCACTTTGGTGACGTCCCATCATTCGTCTAACGTCGGCAGCGATGTATTCGAACGGCTGATTACAGGGATCGCCCATGTGAAAGATGTGACGCAATTTAAGGTTCCCGCCAAAATGGGGCAATACAACGTTCAGACTGAAGTCTTTAAAGCAATGGCAAATGCCGGAATCAGCGTAGATTTCTTTAACATTACGCCGAGTGAAATCGTATATACCGTAGCCGGCAGTAAAACGGAAGCCGCGCGCAGCATTTTGGCTGAATTAGGATATGAACCGACAGTGACGGAAAGCTGTGCGAAAGTGTCAGCGGTCGGCGCCGGAATAATGGGTGTTCCGGGTGTCACGTCAAAAATCGTCTCCGCACTTTCTGATAAAGGCATTCCGATTCTGCAATCTGCCGACAGCCATACGACGATCTGGGTGCTCGTTCATGAAAAAGATATGGTAACGGCCGTAAATGCGCTGCATGAAGTGTTTGAACTTTCAAAGTAAATGTGATTGAATCATGATGAGGTGAAAAAAATGAATGTCGGAAATATATCTACAGCGATGATTACCCCCTTTGACAGTAAAGGGAATGTAGACTTTCAAAAACTGTCTACATTAATCGACTATTTGTTGAAAAACGGCACGGATTCTTTAGTCGTCGCAGGCACGACCGGCGAATCCCCGACACTTTCAACGGAAGAAAAAATTGCACTCTTTGAATTTACAGTCAAAGAAGTGAACGGACGCGTGCCTGTTATTGCGGGTACGGGAAGCAACAATACGAAAGACTCCATTAAACTGACAAAAAAAGCTGAAGAAGCCGGCGTCGATTGCGTTATGCTTGTCACGCCGTATTATAATAAGCCTTCCCAAGAGGGGATGTACCGTCATTTTAAAGCCATAGCTGAAGAAACGTCTCTTCCTGTGATGCTTTACAACGTGCCGGGCAGAACGGTCGCTTCGCTTGCGCCGGAAACGGCCATCAGACTTGCGGAGATTCCGAATATCTCTGCGATTAAAGAAGCGAGCGGCGATCTTGATGCCATTACGAAAATCATTGCCGAAACACCGGAAGATTTTTACGTCTATTCAGGTGATGACGGGTTAACGCTTCCTATTCTTGCAGTCGGCGGAAGAGGAGTCGTGTCAGTGGCCAGCCATATTGTGGGTTCTGACATGCAGCAGATGATTAAAAACTATACGAACGGGCAGACGGCAACCGCGGCACTGATTCATCAGAAGCTTCTGCCGATCATGAAGGAGCTCTTTAAAGCGCCTAATCCGGCTCCGGTCAAAACGGCGCTGCAGCTGAAAGGCCTTGATGTCGGATCTGTGCGTCTTCCTCTTATCCCGCTGAATGAAGATGAACGTCTGAGCCTGAGCAGCGTCATCAGCGAACTGTAAGAAAAAATTTATACAGTTGAAATACGCGGTCATTCTCATTTTTATCGTGAGTTTGACCGTTTTGTATACATATTGGTTTTCCCTAAACCTTCCGCTTCTTCTTGTTTTCTAAAATTGATATCAGTTATAATAGGAACAAGTGATGATGGACGGGTATGAGACTAGGAGGATACAGATTTTGAAAAAGAAAAATACAGAAAACGTCAGAATTATCGCCCTTGGCGGCGTCGGAGAAATTGGGAAGAACCTATATGTCATTGAAATTGACTCAGACATATTTGTAGTGGATGCAGGGCTGATGCACCCTGAAAATGAAATGCTCGGTATTGATGTCGTCATTCCGGATATTTCTTACTTAGTAGAACGGGCTGACCGCGTGAAGGCCATCTTTCTGACACACGGGCACGATGAAAACATCGGGGGCGTCTTTTATTTATTGAACAAGCTGTCGGTGCCGGTATACGGAACGAAGCTTACACTTGCATTACTGAGAGAAAAACTCAAGCAGTACGGGCATAATCGAAAAGCTGATTTACGTGAAGTTCACTCTAAATCAGTCATTACATTTGAATCAACGAAAGTATCGTTCTTTAAAACGATTCACAGTATTCCGGATTCAGTGGGAGTCAGCTTCAAAACATCACTTGGCTCTATTGTATGCACGGGAGACTTCAAATTTGACCAGACGCCTGCTTATCACCAATCATGTGATATTGGCGAAATTGCCAAAATCGGAAACAGCGGCGTGCTCGCCCTGCTTTCTGACAGCGCCAATGCGGAGCGCCCGGGGTATACTCCGTCAGAAGCATATGTAAGCGGTGAAATTTCCGATGCGATGAACAATTCAGAAAACCGTGTCATCATTGCTGTATTCGCGTCTAATATCAACCGGATCCAGCAAGTGATACAGGCTGCCGTCCAGAACGGCCGCAAACTTGCAATCGCCGGAAAAAATCTGCAAAACGTGCTTCAGCTTGGGCGCAAGCTCGGCTATATTGAAGCCGAAGATGAAATGTTTATTCCTGTGCAGGATGTGAAAAAATATCCGAAGCGGGACGTGGCAATTGTTACAGCTGGAAGCCATGGTGAGCCGCTGGCCGCTCTTACGCGGATGGCCAAGCAGGCTCACAAGCAGCTTAACATTGAAGAAGGAGACACCGTTGTCATTGCATCAACACCGATTCCGGGGCATGAATTGATATATTCCAAAACCGTCAACCTGCTTGCCCGCGCCGGCGCTCAAGTCATTTTCGCCCAAAAACGAGTGCATGTGTCCGGTCACGGTTCGCAGGAAGAATTGAAACTCATGCTTAATTTGCTGAAACCGAAATATTTAATTCCGGTTAACGGTGAATTCAGAATGCAAAAAGCGCATTCCAAAATCGCAGAAGAGATCGGCATGAAACGCAGCGATATTTTCTTGATTGAAAAAGGTGACGTCGTTGAATTCCGCGGCCAGAATGTGAAAATCGGGGATAAAGTCACATACGGAAACGTTCTGATTGACGGCCTCGGAGTCGGCGACATCGGCAACATCGTGCTGAGAGACCGCCGCTTATTGTCACAAGACGGCATTCTCATCGTCGTGATTTCACTCGATAAGCAGAAGAAGAACCTTGTTTCAGGCCCTGAGATCATTACGCGCGGTTTCGTGTATGTCAGAGAATCAGAGGGGTTAATTGTACAAGCTACTGAGCTCGTCCGCTCTATCGTGACTGAAGCGACAGAAACATCTGCCGTAGAATGGTCCACGCTGAAACAAGCAATGCGTGATGCGCTGAATCAATTCCTTTATGAAAAAACAAAACGCAAGCCGATGATCATTCCGATCATTATGGAAGTATAATGTATACAAAGCCGGAGCGCATCATGCTCCGGCTTTGTTTTTGTTCATGTCCCGGATGGAAATCATCATCTTTGTTCATAATACAAAGAGACATTCGGAAAGGGTGAAAGATAAAATGGATCATCGTATGGAAAACACCGAGGAACAGCAGCCCGAAAAATCAGATGCGAAAGACAGCATTATGAGCAAAATTCAGCAGCTGGGAGAGACATCTCTGCCGCAAATGTCCCAAGATACCAATATTCACTGCCTGACGATCATCGGCCAAATTGAGGGGCACGTCCAGCTCCCGCCGCAAAATAAAACAACCAAATATGAACATGTCATTCCGCAAATCGTCGCCATTGAGCAAAATCCGAAAATCGAAGGACTTCTGATCATCTTAAACACCGTCGGAGGCGATGTGGAAGCGGGGCTTGCGATTGCGGAAATGCTCGCATCCTTATCAAAACCGACCGTCTCAATCGTACTCGGCGGGGGCCACTCCATAGGTGTGCCGATCGCCGTGTCATGTGATCATAGTTTTATCGCGGAGACAGCGACAATGACCATTCACCCCGTTCGGCTTAC
The DNA here is from genome assembly GCF_053663335.1 of Bacillus sp. YH3-2-B2. NCBI lineage: Bacteria > Bacillati > Bacillota > Bacilli > Caryophanales > Bacillaceae > Bacillus > Bacillus sp. YH3-2-B2. The sequence goes on from NZ_JBSJQE010000001.1 coordinate 801,933, forward strand.
AGGTCTGGTTATCGGTGTTCCGCAAACGTTTGAATACCTGGATAAAATGCAGGAGCGGGTTGTCAACTTTGTGACCCATCATTCAAATATTTCCGAAGAAAAATTCAAAGAGCTGATGTTTTCAAAAGGAAACTTAACCAGGGACATCGGAACGAACGTAGTCGGCAAAGATGCGGCTGATTACGGACTAATTGATGACGTGGGCGGCGTCGGACAGGCGATAAAAAAGCTGAATCAGCTGATTGAGGAACGAAAGGGCGAGGAAGGAAGGATGATTCAATGATCCTTTATACCGTCATGCCCCAAGAAGTCGTTTACGGTCAGGATATAGAGCAAAGCGTGCATGAACAGGTAGATTACGCCGGTGTGCCGCTGCTGGTTGAGATGAAGGGAAATGAAGCTGAAGTCGTACAGATTTTAAGTACGAACCCGATGGATTTTCTGAATCCGGACATCGCTCCGGGACAAAAAATCAAGCTGAAAATCTAACCGGCATTCAGTCCGCTTCTCGGGGGCAAAATATGCTATAATAGGGGAATCCTACAGAAAAATGCAGCCGGCAAAAGGCTGCTTTTCTTCATGATGTATGATTTTACATTTTTTAACGCAGTAAGGTGATGAGTGTGGCAAAGAAAAAACGGAAATCTAAAAAGAAACAAGAGAGTAAGCTCAATCTAAAATACGAACTAAGCGGACTGCTCTGTGTTGCAATCTCGATTATTGCTGTTTTGCAGCTCGGCGTTGTGGGACAGACATTTGTGTACTTGTTCCGTTTTTTTGCCGGAGAGTGGTTTATTTTATGCTTAATTGCGCTCTTCCTTCTCGGAATTTCGCTGTTTTGGAAAAAGAAGAGTCCAAGCCTTTTAACGAGAAGAAAGGCAGGGTTGTACTGTATTATCGCCAGTATTTTGCTGCTGTCTCACGTGCAGCTCTTTAAAAATCTGTCTCATCACGGGTCGATTCGGTCGGCAAGTGTCATCGGCAACACGTGGGAGCTGTTTATGATTGACATGAAACAGCAGGCTGCTTCCCCTGATTTGGGCGGCGGCATGATCGGCGCGGTACTGTTTGCAGCTTCCCACTTTTTATTTGCATCAACGGGTTCACAGATCATGGCGATCGTGCTGATCTTAATGGGGCTGATTCTTGTAACGGGGCGTTCACTGCAGGAAACGCTCAAAAAGTGGACGAGCCCCGTCGGCCGGTTTATCCGCGGCCAATGGCAGGCATTTCTTGAGGATATGAAGACGGTCAGAACGAATATGTCTTCGCCGAAAACAAAAACCAAATCGGGCAAAAAACAAAAACGGGTTCAAAAGAAAAAAGAAATGCCTGAGCCCGAAGAAGAGGATGAGGAAATCATTTCGCCGATCATCCATTCAGAGCCGATTATTTCAAGCTTTTCAGACCGTCAGGAAGAACGCGTCGAACCGCTGATTCCGGAAAAAACGCAGGAGACGGCGCAAGCGGCAAAAGATGAGCCTTCCGGCGGCGCTCAAGACAGTGACGAAACGGCTGCGGCTCCGCCGATGACGTTTACAGAGCTTGAAAATAAAGATTATCAAATGCCTTCATTGGACATCTTGGCTGACCCGAAACATACCGGCCAGCAGACCGATAAGAAAAACATTTACGAGAATGCAAGAAAACTCGAACGGACCTTTCAAAGCTTCGGGGTAAAAGCGAAAGTGACCCAAGTTCATCTCGGCCCGGCGGTCACAAAATATGAGGTGTATCCGGACGTCGGGGTCAAAGTCAGTAAAATCGTGAATCTGAGCGATGACCTTGCGCTCGCGCTTGCCGCCAAGGATATCCGGATAGAAGCGCCGATTCCGGGTAAATCAGCAATCGGCATCGAGGTGCCCAATGCTGAAGTTGCGATGGTTTCGTTAAAAGAAGTGCTTGAATCCAAGCTCAATGACAAGCCGGACGCGAAGCTTCTGATCGGCTTGGGACGAAATATTTCCGGGGAAGCCGTGCTTGCCGAACTGAACAAAATGCCCCACCTGCTTGTAGCGGGGGCAACGGGAAGCGGAAAAAGCGTCTGTGTCAACGGTATTATTACGAGCATTCTGATGAGGGCCAAACCGCATGAAGTGAAGATGATGATGATTGATCCGAAAATGGTTGAGCTGAATGTGTATAACGGCATTCCTCATCTGCTTGCGCCGGTCGTGACAGATCCGAAAAAGGCCTCGCAGGCTTTGAAAAAGGTCGTCAATGAGATGGAGCGCCGCTATGAGCTGTTCTCCCATACGGGTACGAGAAATATAGAAGGCTATAACGACCATATTAAGCGGTCAAATGCCGAAGAAGAAGTCAAGCAGCCCGAGCTGCCGTACATCGTCGTCATCGTTGACGAGCTTGCCGATCTGATGATGGTCGCTTCGTCCGACGTGGAAGATTCAATTACGAGACTTTCACAGATGGCGCGGGCGGCGGGAATTCATTTGATTATCGCGACTCAGCGGCCTTCAGTTGACGTTATTACCGGTGTTATTAAAGCCAACATTCCGTCAAGAATTGCCTTCAGTGTTTCATCTCAGACCGATTCACGGACAATTTTAGACATGGGCGGCGCTGAAAAGCTTCTGGGGCGCGGAGACATGCTGTTTCTGCCTGTAGGCGCGAATAAGCCTGTCCGGGTCCAGGGAGCATTTTTATCGGATGAAGAGGTTGAGCATGTCGTCGATCATGTGATTACGCAGCAAAAAGCGCAGTATCAAGAAGAGATGATTCCGGAAGAAGTGTCGGAAACACACAGTGAAGTAACGGATGATCTCTATGACGAAGCGGTCGATTTGATTATCGGCATGCAGACGGCATCAGTCTCCATGCTTCAAAGGCGGTTCAGAATCGGATATACGAGAGCAGCCCGTCTGATTGACGCAATGGAGGAACGGGGCGTCGTCGGGCCGTATGAAGGAAGCAAACCGAGGGAAGTACTATTATCTAAGGAACAATATGATGAGCTCTCTTCTTAAAAAGGAGAGAGTTTTCACTGAAAATGATATCACCAAAATCATTCCTATTTATTTTTTTATTAAAACATGATATAGTTGTCCCAATTGTTCAATAATTTATGAAAGTGGTTTACGGAGGGGAAACATGTCTACAAAAGCTGACAATCGTCACTTGTACCTAAAAGTGATTGAGCGAATCAAAGAGGATATACAAAACGGAATTTACACCGAAAAGGAAAAGCTTCCTTCTGAATTTGAGCTTTCAAAATCTATGGGTGTCAGCCGGGCAACTCTGCGTGAAGCTTTGCGTATCCTTGAAGAGGAGCATGTGATTATCAGAAGGCACGGTGTGGGCACTTTCGTCCATACAAAACCGCTGTTTCTTTCAGGTATTGAACAGCTCAACAGCGTGACGAAAATGATTCAGCAGGCGAACATGGTGCCGGGTACGATTTTTTTGTCGTCTCAGGTCATCACGCCGTCTGATGAAGATATCGCTAGATTCCGGCTTGAGCCTGAGCAGGAGCTTTTTTATTTGGAACGCGTGAGAACGGCAAGCGGCACTCCGGTCGTTTACTGTTTAGATACGATTCCGATGCACATTCTGCCGAATTCTTTCTGTCATGAACAGGAATCTATTTTTGATCTTTTGGAAAAAAACTCCGGGTCTGTGATCAGCTATGCCGTTGCTGATATCGAACCGATCGGATATCACGATACGATTTCACCGGTTTTGGAATGCGAGCCGGAGACGGCGCTTTTATTGCTGAAGCAAACCCACTATAATCAGAATGATGAACCTGTGCTGTATTCATTAAATTATTTCCGGGCTGATAAGTTCAGTTTTCATGTTGTAAGAAAACGTTTTTAAGACAGACGCGTCATGTGTCTGTTTTTTTATTTGCCGCTTCAATACATACTTTGTTTTCCGCAAGGCACAATAAAACAGGAAACAACCAAGTATAGTGAATGGGTGAATAAGTTGAGTAAGAAGAAAAATGGAACAAAAAATATCATTGCTCTGGCTTCTGTACCGCTCGTGATGACACTCGGGAATTCCATGCTGATTCCTGTGCTTCCGATGATTGAAAAGAAGCTGTCCATATCGTCTTTTCAAGTATCGTTAATTATAACGGTCTATTCGATTGTGGCGATTATTTGTATTCCGATTGCCGGATATTTGTCCGATAAATTCGGAAGAAAAAAGGTTCTTCTGCCTTGTCTTCTCATAGCCGGTGCGGGCGGAGCGCTTGCCGCGATAGCTTCCACCGCGTTCAAGCATCCTTATCCCATTATCTTGGCGGGGCGGGTGCTGCAAGGAATCGGTTCGGCAGGGGCGGCTCCTGTAGTGATGCCGTTTATCGGTGATTTATTCAAAGGAGATGATGAGCGGATTACCGCGGGGCTCGGCGACATTGAGACGTCAAACACGGCCGGGAAAGTATTAAGCCCGATTCTCGGGTCGCTCTTGGCTGCATGGTTTTGGTTTATGCCGTTTTGGTTCATTCCGTTTTTTTCGCTCATCAGTTTTTTTCTCGTATTGTTTTTGGTGGCAAAGCCGGAGAAACAAAAAGAAGCGCCTTCTATTTCCGAATTTGTGAAAAATGTCGGCCGCATATTTAAGCGTGACGGACGCTGGCTCTTTACGGTATTTATCATCGGCTGCGTGATTATGTTTTTGCTGTTCGGGGTTCTTTTTTATTTATCAGACTCACTGGAGAAGAAATACGGAATTGACGGTGTGGCTAAAGGAGCGCTTTTGGCAATCCCGCTTTTATTTCTATCCGTCAGTTCATATATATCAGGCAGAAAAATCGGGAAAGACCAAGGCAAAATGAAGTTTTGCATTGTTTTCGGAATGAGTGCCGTGACACTGTCGTTTATCGGCCTATGGTGGAATCACAGTTTTTATTTATTATTTATCTTTTTGTGTGTCAGCGGTATCGGTATCGGAATAGCATTACCGGCATTAGACGCTGTCATCACAGAAGGCGTAGACAACGAGGAATCGGGAACCATCACCTCATTTTATAACAGCATGCGGTTTATCGGAGTAGCGGCGGGACCGCCGATCTTTGCTGCCCTGATGTCAAATGCAGGCTGGCTGATTTTTATTTTATCCGCTTTTTGCGGCATTGTGTCTGTATTTTTAGCGCTGTTAAATATCTCATCACAAGAAAAAGAAAAAAAGGAATCATTAAAGACGGTGTAATCTGCACTGTCTTTTTTTATTTTATTTTGAAGATTGACATGATACCGTCAAGTCGTTATCCTTTTTAATAGTTAAACATTTTAACTATTGGAAGGAGGGGGAAAAGGTGCATGAAGAAAAAGTAAAGCAGCTGATTCAGCGTTATTCCGATGTATACCTGCACGTCTTAAAAAAAATTGACAGCATTATCGCTGAAAAAGTGAACAAAGAGCTGACATTGGATCAATATTACATACTCCGCTATATTATGCTCAATCCGGATTGCAAATCAATTGAACTGGCCGCGGTGTGCCACGTCAACAAAAGCGCCATTACATCGATGACGAACCGCCTGTATGAAAAAGGCTACATCAATAGAGAACGCAGCCAAAGCGACCGCCGGAGCATACTTTTAAATGTCACGGAAAAGGGGACGGAAGTATTTCACCGTGTGGAGCGGCGGATTGAGGAACTCGTCCGTTCATATATTATGTATTTTGATGAAGACGAGGCGGAGATGTTCGTTAATACATATGAAAAATTATATCGATTGATGATGACAGAGGAGGATCAGCAGACATAATGAAAAACATTATCCGAGCCCGCTGGATCATCGCCGCGTTATGGATCGCCGCAACGGTGATATTTATGCTTACAGCGCCTGATATGGCTGAATTGACACGGGAGAAAGGGCAGATTTCCGTACCGGACGGATATTCCTCTTCTTATGCCCATGAATTGCTTGATGAAATGTCTGATTCAGATGCACCGTCTTCTTCCGCCGTCATCGTATTTCACGAAAAAGGATTAATGACAGACAAAAAAGATCGTCTGGAAGAAGCCGTCAGCACTTTGTCTGAACAGAAAAAAGCGCTTCAGATTAAAACCGTGACTTCATACTTCGGGGAGAAAAATGACGACATCAAAAAACAGCTGCTGTCAAAAGACAGACAAACGATGCTCGTTCAGCTGCAGCTTGATACATCCAAAAACGATATCCTCGAAATAAAAAATAAAATTGATAAAGAGCTGAAACCGTACGGCGTATCATACGGCATTACAGGCCAGTCGCTGATCGACGAAGATGTGTTAAAAAGCTCACAGGACGGCTTGAAAAAGACTGAATATATAACGGTCGCTTTTATCCTGATCGTGCTGATCCTTGTATTCCGGTCAGTGGTCGCTCCGTTTGTGCCGCTTTTATCTGTATTGATATCTTATTTAGTCAGCCAGTCGATTGTCGCATTTTTAGTCGGCCAGCTGAATTTTCCGCTCTCAACTTTTACGCAGATTTTCATGGTTGCGATTATGTTCGGAATCGGTACAGACTACTGCATTCTGCTTCTCAGCAGATTTAAAGAAGAACTGTCGCATGGCGCTGATATAAGAGAAGCGATCGTCGTCACCTACAAAACGGCCGGAAAGACGGTTTTGTACAGCGGCGGTGCGGTGCTGATCGGATTTGCCTGCATCGGATTTGCGACATTTAAGCTGTATCAGTCGGCAGCCGCCGTTGCGGTCGGTGTCGCGGTGCTGCTGCTTGCGCTCATGACGATCGTGCCGTTTTTTATGGCTGTTTTAGGAAAAAGACTGTTTTGGCCTGTTAAGGGCGATATTTCCCATCCTCAAAGCAAAGCATGGGAAACGGCAGGGCGGTTTTCATTTAAAAGGCCGCTCATCAGTCTTGCAATCGTTGCGGTATTCACCGTCCCGCCGATCCTTCTTTACAAAGGATCGCTATCTTACAACAGCCTTGACGAAATCGGGGATAAATATGAATCCGTCCGCGCGTTTAATACGATTTCAGGCGCATTCGGCCCGGGAGAACTTCTTCCGGCCACAGTCGTCATCAAAAATGATGAGACTCTAAATACCGAAAAACACCTGATTGACATCGAAAAAATCAGCAGAGAACTTGAAAAAACAGAGGGTGTAAAAACGGTCAGAAGCGCCACGCGCCCTGCCGGAAACGGATTGAATCAATTATTTGTCACAAATCAGGCAAAGCAGCTTCAAGAAGGGCTTGATAAAGGCAATACAGGACTTGAAAAAATCACGGACGGATTAGGGCATGCCGCAAAGTCGCTAGCTGATTCACAGCCGCAGATCGAAGAGTCCGGGAAAAGCGTCAATCAGCTTATTAACGGAACATTGTCTCTGAAATCCGGGCTTTCTGATATAGGAGAAAACCTGAATAAACTGCAGGCTGGCGTGAATGAGAATAAAGCCGGCGTCGCCCAGATGAGAAATCAGATTGAAGAGCAAAAACAAATGCTGACTTCACAGCTCAAACAAAACAGCGGTCTCGCTTCAGAAACGCAAAACGCTTTAAAATTGGTAAAAACCGTCCTGCCGATGAAAGATGAAGCCAGCAGACAGCTTGCCGATTTGAACAAGCAGCTTGCCCGGCTGCCGTTTGCAAAATTGGAAGCGTCAATACCGTCAGTCAAAACCGATCCCTCTTACAAAGAAATCAAATCGGCCTTTACGGGTGTACAGTCAGCCGTTTCCAAGGCAAACGCGGATGCAGAAGCGTTTTCTAAACAGGTCGACAGTCAAAAGGATCATCTGCAGCAAGCTGAAAAACAATTTGCCCGGCTGGCAGCCGCTCAGAAGAAGATTGACACTCAAATTAACGCAATGATCAATGGACTGACCAGCATTGAAAACGGTCTGCAGCAAGTGTCAGACGGACAGGGGGCTCTTGCAGGACAAATGCCGCGCCTTGAATCGGCGGCAGGACAGCTCGCGGAGGGTCAGAAAAAAATGAAGAGCGGTCTCGGTGATTTTTCTTCCCGGCTCAGCGATCTTTCTTCAGGCCTTAACGATAGTGTAAAAGGGCTTAAGAAAGTATCAAGCGGCATGATGGGGGCGAATGATTACCTGGGTGAGCTTCACAAGGCGTCAGATAAAGAAATGACAGGCTGGTTTGTGCCGAAAGACGCGTTGACAAACAGTGATTTCACAAGCGTGTTTAATACGTACATGTCAGATGACAGAAAAACGACAGAATTGACCGTCGTTCTTGATAACAATCCTTACTCAAATACGGCCATTCAAGATATTCAAGCGATCAAAGCGAGCGTAAAAAGAGCCATTCCGAACACGGATCTGAAGAATGCCTCTTTCGGCGTTTCGGGAGTCTCCAGCATGAATGCCGATCTGAAAGAAGTATCGGATTCAGACTTCAAACGGACGGCAATGTTTATGTTGACGGGAATTTTTCTGATTCTCATCATGATGCTGCGCTCTCTCATTATGCCTGTTTATTTAGTGGCGTCGCTCGTACTGACGTATTTCGCATCCATCGGCGTGACGGAATACATCTTTACACACTTCTTCGGGTATCCGGGCGTAAACTGGGCCGTACCGTTCTTCGGCTTTGTTATTTTGATGGCTCTTGGTGTGGATTATTCCATCTTTTTAATGGACCGCTTTAATGAGCTGAAAAAAGAAGGAACGGGGCCCGCAATGATCAGCAGTATGAAAAATATGGGTTCCGTCATCATTTCTGCGGCGATTATTTTAGCGGGAACCTTTGCGGCCATGCTGCCGTCAGGCGTTCTTTCCTTATTACAGATTGCAACCGTGGTATTAACAGGCCTTCTCATGTATGCAATTGTCGTCCTTCCGTTTTTTGTACCGGTCATGGTGAAAATATTCGGAAGAGCCAACTGGTGGCCTTTCAATTTGAAAAAATAACGTTCAATGCCTCTGCCTGTTTTCGGGCAGAGGTTTTTTGTTTCCTTATAAATCCTCCAGTTGATATAATTACATCTGCGCACTCTTTTTTGCGAATGCTGAAATTTGGTCATAATACATACTATTAAAGAATGAACGAAGGAGGTTTCACATGACTTATGTAAATGAAATGAAGTCAAAGCACGGCGGGATCACCGCCCATATCGTAAAGACTGAGAAATTTAAAACCGTTTCGCTGACGTTTAAAATGCTGGCTCCTTTAACGAAAGAGCTCGTAACAAAAAGGGCGCTGTTTCCGCATGTGCTTCTGCGCGGAACAGAAAGCCGCCCGAAAACCGCTGATCTGCGTTCTTATTTTGATGAGCTGTACGGCACATCCGTTTCAGCTGATCTGACAAAAAAGGGAGAACGTCATGTCATTACGTTCAGACTTGAGATTCCTAATGAAAAGTATCTGAAGGACCGCACACCGTTATTGGAAAAAGGCCTTCAGCTTTTATCAGAGCTTGTCTTTTCGCCCGCTTTGGAAAACGGCGCCTTCCTGCCCCTTTATGTCACGCAGGAAAAACGGACGCTGAAACAGCGGATTCAAGCCGTATATGATGATAAGATGAGATATTCTAATCTGCGTCTCGTTCAGGAAATGTGCAAAAGCGAACCGTATGCCCTTCACGTCAACGGCGAGTTCGATGATGTTGAACACATTACACCGCAAGATTTGTATGAAGCCTATCAAAAAGCCATACGCGAAGATCAGCTGGACCTGTACGTCATCGGCGATGTTGATTCAGATCAGGTGAAAACGGCCGTTGATACGTATTTTAAAACGGAAGAACGGGAGCTGCAGCCTTTTGAAAGAAGCGCGGCGAATGAACAGCCCGATCCGAAGGAAGTCATTGATGAAGAGGACGTCAAGCAGGGCAAGCTGAATATCGGATTCCGGACCAATACGACATATACAGATCCGGATTATCCGGCATTGCAGGTGTTTAACGGGCTGTTCGGGGGGTTCTCTCATTCAAAGCTGTTTATAAATGTCCGTGAAAAAGCGAGCCTCGCCTATTATGCAGCCTCAAGGGTGGAAAGCTTCAAAGGGCTTTTGATGGTCATGTCGGGCATTGAGGTGAAAAATTATAAGCAGGCCGTCACCATAATCGAAGAACAATTTCAGGCTATGCAAAACGGTGACTTTTCAGAGGACGATATCGCCCAAACGAAAGCCGTTATTAAAAACCAAGTGTTAGAAACGATTGATACGGCATACGGCTTAGCGGAATTTCTGTATCAGCAGGCTTCAGCCCAAGTGGAGATACCGATCGAAACTTTCCTCGACAATATCGAGAAAGTGACAAAAGAGGACATTATCAATGTCGGAAAGAACATTAAGCTGGATACGACTTATTTCTTAAAAGGGACGGGGGGAGCATCTTGACTAAACCGATAAACTTCGAACAGCTTCAGGAAACGCTGTATCATGAAAAAATGGCAAACGGCCTTGATGTCTATGTGCTGCCGAAACAGGGTTTTAATAAAACATACGCCGTGTTTACGACAAAGTACGGTTCCATTGACAATCAATTCGTTCCTTTAAATAAGGAAGAAATGGTACACGTCCCTGACGGAATCGCGCATTTTCTGGAGCATAAACTGTTTGAAAAAGCGGACGGCGACGTGTTTCAGGACTTCAGTAAGCAGGGGGCGTCGGCAAATGCCTTTACATCATTTACACGAACCGCTTATCTGTTCTCCAGCACTTCTAATGTAGAGAAAAACCTGGAAACACTCGTGGATTTTGTTCAGGACCCGTATTTCACGGAAAAATCAGTTGAAAAAGAAAAAGGCATCATCGGCCAGGAAATCAATATGTATGATGATAATCCGGATTGGCGGCTGTTTTTCGGCCTTATTGAAAATATGTATAAAGACCACCCCGTGAAAATTGACATTGCCGGAACGGTGGAGAGCATCTCTCATATTACGAAAGATCTGCTGTATGAGTGCTACGAAACGTTTTATCACCCGAGCAATATGCTGCTCTTTATCGTCGGTCCCGCAGATCCTGAAGCGGTCATCAGCCAGGTGCGGAAAAACCAGGAGAAAAAGCCGTTTACAGACCAGCCTGAAATCAAACGTAAAGAGGTTCAGGAGCAGGAAGCGGTTTTCCGCCGGGAGCAGGAATTAAAAATGAACGTGCAAGGCTCAAAATGTCTTGTCGGCTTAAAGGCGAAAGACCCTTATAAAACGGGGCGGGAGCTGTTGAAGCACGAGCTCAGCATGAACCTCATGCTTGAATGTCTCTTCGGAAAAAGCTCACCGCATTACGGCAACTTGTACGATAAAGGCTACATTGATGAAACCTTCAGCTTTGATTACACGGCTGAATACGGATTCGGTTTTGCCTCTGTCGGAGGAGATACACCGGAGCCGGATAAGCTCGCTGACGAATTAAAACAGATGCTGCTTGATGCAGAATCAGCCGTGACTGCGGAAAAACTTGACCTTGCGAGAAAAAAGAAAATCGGGTCATTTTTAAAAGCGCTCAATTCACCTGAATATATCGCTAACCAATTCACACGCTACGCCTTTTTAGATATGAGTCTGTTTGATGTCGTAACCGTACTGGAGCAGATCACCCTGGAAGACGTAAAGCGGGTCATTAAAGAAGAAATATCAGAAGACAGGCTGACAGTCTGCAAAGTCGTGCCAAAATCATAACAAAACATCCCTCACGCCCTGAGGGATGTTTTTCTGGGGAAAGAAGGAGTATTGATTGATGAAACAGACAGCGCTCGTAACCGGAGCAAGCGGCGGAATCGGACAAAGTATAAGTGAAGTCCTCGCAAAAAACGGATATGACGTCCTTTTGCATTATCATTCTAATAAGGAAGCCGCACACAGGCTTGCGGAAAGGCTGAGCGCATCATTCGGCGTAAAAGCCTCCGTTATACAGGCGGATCTGTCCTCACCGGATGGCGCGGAGACACTCAGCCGTTCCGTTAAGCAGCCTGTGGATGCTCTGATATTAAACAGCGGCAAAAGTCATTTCGGCCTGATTACGGACGTTACGGATGACACGGCGCGGGAGATGGTGCAGCTGCATGTGGCGAGTCCGTTTCTTTTGGCGCGTAATCTGGTGCCCGGCATGATCCGGAAAAAAAGCGGGGGCATCGTCGCGATCGGTTCCGTCTGGGGAGAAACAGGCGCATCGTGCGAGGTATTATACAGCATGGTCAAAGGAGCGCAGCATTCGTTCGTCAAAGCGCTTGCCAAAGAGCTCGCTCCGAGCGGCGTCCGCGTGAATGCAGTCTCGCCGGGTGCCGTTGATACAAATATGCTTGATCAGTTCACGTCTGATGAAAAAGAAGCGTTGGCAGAGGAAATTCCCGCGGGCCGGCTGGCGAAGCCGGAGGAAATCGCCGAAGCGGCGGCCTTTTTATTATCGGACAAGGCTTCCTATATTACGGGGCATATATTATCCGTAAACGGCGGCTGGCACTGCTGAAAAAAATGTGTGTATAGTTTGCATCTGCACGGACAAAATAATTTTGTAACAACAGATGAAATGGAGGAACCCAACATGTCAGTATTAGAAAACTGGGATAATTGGAAGAATTTCCTTGGCGACAGATTGAACTATGCGCAGGAAAAAGGGATGAGTGATGAAACAATCACTGACCTCGCTACAGAAATCGGCGGTTACCTTGCGAACGAAGTCGACTCGAAAAACCATCAGGAAAAAGTGCTTGCTGATCTTTGGAGCGTTGCTTCTGAAGATGAACAGCGCGCCATCGCAAATATGATGGTGAAGCTTGTTGAAAATAACAGCACTCATTAAGAGGGGGGATTTCTCCTCTCTTTTTTTATGTTTTCCTCTATAGAGCAACATTCTTCTTTCTAATTAGAGAAAAATGTTTTATGATAAAGGAAGGTAAAAATTTGCCACAATGGAGGGGGTATATCATTTGGCAAAGCTCGAATGGTATTTTGAATATGAAATTCAAGTGAACCGCCCCGGCCTGCTCGGGGATATTTCATCTCTTCTCGGGATGCTGTCAATTAATATTGTCACAATTAACGGTGTCGACCTTTCCAGAAGGGGAATGCTGCTCAGATGCCGGCATATAGATCAAATTAAACGATTGGAATCAATTTTAAAAACAATGGAGACCATTAAAGTAACGAAGCTGAGAGAACCGAGGCTTCGCGACCGTCTCGCAGTCCGTCACGGAAGATACATTCAGCGTGATGCCGATGACAAAAAAACCTTCCGTTTTGAAAGGGACGAGCTCGGTCTTCTGGTTGACTTTATGGCCGAGCTGTTTAAAAAAGAAGGGCACAAACTGATCGGAATCCGAGGAATGCCGAGGGTCGGAAAAACGGAGTCCATCGTTGCGTCAAGCGTTTGTGCCAGCAAAAGATGGCTTTTCGTATCATCAACGCTGCTAAAACAAACGATCCGGAGCCAGCTGGTTGCCGATGAATACAGCACGGAAAACGTGTTTATCCTCGACGGCATCGTTTCGACAAGACGGGGATCTGAGCGCCATCTTCAGCTCGTCAGTGAAATTATGCGGCTTCCGGCGACAAAGGTCGTGGAGCACCCCGATATTTTTGTTCAAAATTCGGAGTATACGCTCGATGATTTCGATTATATTATCGAACTCAGAAATGATCCTGACGAAGTCATTACATATGAACATGCAGAAGAACCGCAAATGTTTGATCAGACCGGTTTTTCAAGCTTTGATTTTTAATATTGGAAGGTGTTTGTTGTGACAGAATTAGCAATCCGGCTTAAAGAAGCCAGAGAGGAAAAAGGGATGTCATTGGATGAACTCCAGGCGGCGACGAAAATTCAGAAAAGATACTTAACCGCTCTGGAAGAAGGCAATTATGACGTCATTCCCGGCAATTTTTATGTGCGGGCGTTTATCAAGCAATACGCTGAAGCTGTCGGGCTTGATTCAGATCAGTTATTTGAAGAATATAAAAAAGACATCCCTAACACGTACCATGACGATGTGTCGGAAAAAATCTCCGGTCTCGCCATGCAAAGGGAGCTTCCTAAGTCCGCTTCAAAGGCGGCGGAATGGCTTCCGACCGTCCTTGTCGTCATCGGTGTCATTATCGTCATCGCGATCATTTATGCGATTATTCAGTTCGGAATGAGCAAATCCGGGCAGACAGACGGAGATAAGGCCGTCACCCAAAGTGAGAGCAAGTATGAGATTCCTAAGGATTCTGCGCTGAAAAACGACGGCAATACAAACGACGAAGCGCAATCTGACAGCAAAAAAGACAAAAAGGACACAAAAGCGTCAGAGCAGAAAAAGAAAGAAAAAAGCAGCGATAAGACGGAGATCAAAGCGGCCGGGACGGAAGGCTCGGCTTCTTCATACAACGTCTCCGGGGCAGATAAGTATAAGCTTGAACTGATTGCTTCTGACAGCGCATGGATCCGCGTCCGTGATGACAGCGGCGGTTCTTTAAAAGAAGGAACGCTGCAAAAAGGCGAAACCTTTAAAAAAGACGTCACGGATCAAAAGCAGATTGAAATCCGCACGGGCTATGCCCCTAACCTGAAAATTAAAATCAACGGAGAGGTTCTGTCCTATGAACTCAATCCGCATGATGTGATGGCGCAGACCATCACAATCAAGATGAAAAAATAAAAGGGGAAAAGTCATCTGAACGATTAAGATGACTTTTTCTTCACGTCCGAGTACATATTATTGGAGGGGCTTTATGTTTAACTTACCGAATAAAATCACACTGGCAAGAATCGCTTTAATTCCTGTATTTATGATTATCATGCTTGTTCCTTTTCATTGGGGCAGCGTTCATATAGGGGATGAATCGATTCCGGTCGCGCATCTTACGGGAGCTGTTTTATTCATTATCGCATCAACGACTGACTGGGTGGATGGCTACTACGCCAGAAAACTGAACCTCGTGACAAACTTCGGGAAATTTTTAGATCCGCTGGCTGACAAACTGCTGGTGTCCGCGGCATTAATTACGCTTGTGCAATTTGACCTTGCGCCGGCGTGGATGGTCATCATCATCATCAGCCGCGAATTTGCCGTAACGGGATTAAGACTTGTGCTGGCGGGAACGGGGGAAGTTGTAGCCGCCAATATGCTGGGGAAAATTAAAACATGGGCCCAGATCATCGCTGTTGCCGCGCTTTTGCTGCATAATCTTCCGTTTGAGCTCGTTTCTTTCCCGTTCGGCGATATCGCTTTATGGGTGGCCGTGCTCTTCACAGTCATTTCCGGCTGGGATTATTTTGCGAAGAACTGGGATGCGTTAAAAACATCTAACTAAGGAAGAAGGACTTAAAGATGGAAATAGCAAAAAAAGCAGAAATCATTGCGGTCGGCTCGGAGCTTCTGCTCGGCCAGATCGCCAATACGAACGCGCAGTTTATCAGTAAAGAGCTGGCGGAAATCGGTGTAAACGTGTTTTACCATACCGCTGTCGGTGACAATCCGGAGCGGCTTAAGCAAGTCATCCGCATTGCCGAAGAGCGCTCAGACCTGATTATTTTTTCAGGCGGCCTCGGACCGACCAAGGACGATTTAACGAAAGAAACCATTGCAAACACACTGGGGCGCCCGCTCGTTCTGAATGACGAAGCGTTCCGGTCGATCGAAGAATATTTCGCGAAAACAAAACGGACCATGTCGCCGAATAACCGCAAACAGGCGCTCGTCATTGAGGGCTCGGACATTTTGGCGAATCATTTCGGCATGGCGCCGGGAATGCTTGCAGAGCACGGCTCAAGGCTTTATATGCTGCTTCCCGGACCGCCGAGCGAGCTGCGTCCGATGTTTGAAAATGAAGCGAAGCCGCTGCTTCTTAAAAAGCTCGGTTCTAATGAGAAAATCGTTTCAACCGTGCTGCGGTTTTTCGGAATCGGTGAATCCCAGCTTGAAGCTGATTTAGAAGATATCATTGACGCGCAGACGAATCCGACGATTGCGCCGCTTGCTGCTGACGGCGAGGTCACGCTGCGTTTAACGGCGAAACATGCTGACGAAAAAGAAACAGAACGGCTTTTAAAAGAAACGGAAGCCGCCATTTTAGAACGTGTCGGTGAATTTTTCTACGGATATGATGATACGTCCCTGGTGAAGGAGCTTTCAAAAGCATGCAGACAAAACAAAATCACGATTTCTTCTGCCGAAAGCTTTACAGGCGGCCTGTTTTCAGAGTGGGTGACTGATTTAAGCGGTGCGTCTCAACTATTTGCAGGGGGCGTTGTCTGCTATTCCGACAGCGTGAAACAGCATGTGCTCGGCGTGAAAGCTGAGACGCTCGCAGAAAGCGGAGCGGTCAGCAAAGAGTGTGCGAAAGAGCTTGCAGCCGGTGTGAGAAAGCTGACCGGAAGCGATATCGGCATCAGCTTTACCGGAGTTGCGGGCCCCGATCCGCAGGAAGGGCATGCGCCGGGCCGCGTCTTTATCGGCATTTCAGCGGAAGGAAAAGAAGAGGTGCACGAATTTCACTTTGCCGGCTCAAGAACCGGAATCAGAAAGCGCGCCGCTAAATACGGCTGCCATCTCATTTTAAAAATGCTGGATCAAAAATAAAGTTTTAAAGAGCCGTTTTCTCTGATTTTTAAGTTTTATAAGGGAAATTATGCTCTTTTGCAGAAAAGCGAACGCGGAAAAAATCCGAATATGCGTTCGCTTTTTTCTTGGCAAATGCCAGTAAACAAGGTATAGTATATGTAGTGGCAAGATAAAGGAGGAAAAAATAAATGAGTGATCGTCAGGCAGCCTTAGATATGGCTCTTAAGCAAATAGAAAAACAATTCGGCAAAGGTTCCATCATGAAGCTCGGAGAAAAAACGGATACAAGAATTTCAACGGTGCCAAGCGGCTCCCTTGCACTTGATACCGCTCTCGGAATAGGCGGATACCCGCGCGGACGGATTATTGAAGTATACGGACCTGAAAGTTCAGGTAAAACGACTGTAGCGCTTCACGCAATCGCTGAGGTTCAAGAAAAAGGCGGACAGGCCGCATTTATTGATGCTGAGCATGCTCTTGATCCTGTTTACGCGCAAAAGCTCGGTGTCAATATCGAAGAGCTTCTGCTTTCTCAGCCGGATACGGGAGAGCAGGCGCTTGAGATTGCTGAAGCGCTGGTGCGAAGCGGAGCTGTTGATATCGTAGTCGTTGACTCTGTTGCGGCGCTTGTTCCAAAAGCTGAAATTGAAGGTGACATGGGTGATTCACACGTCGGTTTACAGGCGCGTCTTATGTCTCAGGCGCTCCGTAAGCTTTCCGGCGCCATCAATAAATCTAAAACAATCGCAATCTTTATTAACCAGATTCGTGAAAAAGTCGGCGTTATGTTCGGAAATCCGGAGACGACACCGGGCGGCCGCGCGCTGAAATTCTATTCTTCCGTGCGCCTTGAAGTGCGCCGTGCCGAGCAATTAAAGCAGGGTAACGACGTCATGGGGAATAAAACGAGAATTAAAGTCGTAAAAAACAAAGTCGCTCCTCCGTTCCGTACGGCTGAAGTGGACATTATGTACGGTGAAGGAATCTCCAAAGAAGGGGAAATCATCGACCTTGGAACTGAACTGGATATCGTGCAAAAAAGCGGTTCGTGGTATTCTTATGAAGAAGAACGCCTCGGTCAGGGCCGTGAAAACGCCAAGCAGTTCTTAAAAGAAAATAAAGACATCATGCTGATGATTCAGGAACAAATCCGTGAATATTACGGTTTAGACAATAACGGTGTAACGGACAAAGCGGAAGAAGTTCAGGAAGAGATGGAATTAGAAGAATAAAAACACGATCAAAAGAGCGGAGTAAGCAATTTCCGCTCTTTTTTTTGTGTGTTTCAAAAAACACTGGCTGTTTCGGAAAATTTTATCTGGAATGTTACAACTTTTTTCACCCTTCACTCGTCTAACATCATGGCGAAAGTTGAAATTATATCTGAGGAGGAAAAAAGATGACGAGCCCCCGCCGCACAAGAATAAATAAAAAAAGAAAGAAGAAGCTGATGAAAACGGGAGGGCTGTTTCTTTTTCTGCTGCTTGTCACTGTTTTTATTATGATCTGGACCGTCACAGCGCATCATCGGGAGAAGGAATCCGTTAAAAATGCTCCCGCCGCTCAATCTGATACTTCAAAAGACCAGACTCAACAGAAAAAAGAAAAGACGCAAAAAGAGAAAACACCTAAATCAATCGATCGCAATAAACAGATCAGCAATTACTTGCAACAGATCGGGTTCAGCGGCACAGCAATGATCGTAAAAGATGGAAAAGTTGTGCTGAAAAAAGGCTTTGGCTATGCGGACCGAAAACAAAAAATTAAAAACAATCCGGAGACATCATATTATATCGGTTCTTCACAAAAAGCGTTAATCGCGACGGCTGTCCTGCAGCTTGAAGAAAAAGGGCTGCTGCAGACGAGTGACCCCGTCAGTACATACTTGCCGAATTTTCCTAACGGCACGCGCATTACATTGAAAAACCTGCTCAATCATACGTCCGGCATAAACGGGCATATTGAGGGTCGGGGACCGATTTCTCCAATTGATTTAATCAAGGATATAGAATACCGCGGAATTAAACGGCAGCCCGGGGTTTGGGATTACAGGGATTCCAACTATTCAGTGCTTGCTTATATCGTATCTCAGGTCAGCGGGGAGTCTTATGAACAATATATAAAAGAACACGTGTTCAAACCGGCCGGAATGAAGCATGCCGGATTTTACAAAACATTTGCTGAAGCCAAATATCCTGCCGTCGGCTACAAAGTCGATGAGAGCGGCAGTCTTGTAACGCCGCACCTTTTGGACTTATCGCAGCTGTACGGGGCGGGCGACATGTATATGAGCGCTGAAGATCTCTATAAATTTGATAAAGCGATCGTAAACGGCACGCTCCTTTCAAAAGAAAGCTTCACAAAAATGTTTACAGCAGGAAGCAGTGCCGCTTACGGGATGGGGTTTTACATTGATCCGGGAAGCTATTCCAATCACGGTGTTATGCCCGGTTACAACATTTTGAACAGCTTCAGCCATTCGGCAAGCAAATATGTCATATTACTGTCAAACATTCAGAATAACGCCAAATTAGGACAGGTAAACAATAGAATTTACCAATTGCTTAACCAGGCGGACTGACAGAGCCGTCATTCACGAAAAGCGGAGGAAGGTATGGTATGATATATACATGGGCAACGATCCGAGCTGAAGGCGAATCGTTAAGCTGGCAAGCTTGACAAGTATTTCCGACACAATTACAATGAAGTTGTAACATTTGTTTTTTTAACATGATTGTTAAACCATTTAAACTTGACAAGGGCATGAGAGACTCATTCCCTGTGAAGGTTCTGTATGTTGAGAAAATCAGACAATGTACATGCCGGCACTTATTTAAGCAAAAACCAAGTTCATAGCAAGAGGAGGTGAAAGTATGACCCCAATGACGGTTCTCATCTCCATTTTGCTGACTCTGCTCGGTTTAGTTGTTGGCTACTATGTTCGTAAAACCATTGCCGAAGCAAAGATTGCGGGCGCACGCGGTGCTGCCGAGCAAATCCTTGAAGATGCAAAGCGTGATGCTGAAGCACTGAAAAAAGAAGCTCTGCTTGAAGCAAAGGACGAAATCCATACACTTCGAATAGATGCTGAACAGGAAGTTCGTGAAAGACGAAATGAGCTTCAAAAACAAGAAAACCGTTTACTTCAAAAAGAAGAAAATCTTGACCGTAAACACGAAGGAATTGATAAACGGGAAGCGATGTTGGAGAAGAAAGATCATTCTCTGAATGAACGACAACAACATATTGAAGAGATGGAAAGCAAAGTGGATGAGATGATTCGTATGCAGCAGTCAGAACTCGAACGCATTTCGAGCCTGACACGGGATGAAGCGAAACAAATCATTCTTGACCGGGTTGAAAATGAGCTTTCACATGACATCGCCATCATGACAAAAGAAACCGAAAACCGTGCGAAAGAAGAGGCAGATAAAAAGGCGAAAAACATTCTGTCGCTTGCTTTGCAGCGCTGTGCAGCAGATCATGTTGCCGAAACGACGGTATCGGTCGTCAATCTTCCGAATGATGAGATGAAAGGACGTATCATCGGCCGTGAAGGGCGTAACATTCGTACGCTTGAAACGCTTACAGGTATTGACCTGATTATTGATGACACACCTGAAGCAGTCATTCTTTCCGGATTTGATCCGATCAGACGGGAGACGGCAAGAATTGCTCTTGATAAACTCGTTCAGGATGGCCGTATTCATCCGGCGCGCATTGAAGAAATGGTTGAAAAATCCCGCCGTGAGGTTGATGACTATATCCGGGAAATGGGTGAGCAGACGACGTTTGAAGTCGGCGTTCACGGACTCCACCCGGATCTGATCAAGATCCTCGGCCGGTTGAAATTCCGTACAAGCTACGGGCAGAACGTACTGAAACATTCTATGGAAGTTGCGTTTTTAGCCGGTTTAATGGCTTCCGAGCTTGGAGAAGATGCAAAGCTTGCCAAGCGGGCCGGTCTTCTGCATGACATCGGTAAAGCAATTGACCATGAAGTGGAAGGAAGCCACGTGGAAATCGGAGTGGAGCTTGCGACCAAATATAAAGAGCATCCAGTCGTCATTAACAGTATTGCGTCACACCACGGAGACGAAGAGCCGACTTCCATTATCGCCGTTCTGGTCGCTGCCGCTGATGCACTGTCAGCCGCAAGACCGGGCGCGAGAAGTGAAACGCTCGAAAACTATATCCGCAGACTTGAAAAGCTTGAAGAAATCTCCGAGTCTTACGAAGGTGTTGAAAAATCATTTGCGATTCAGGCCGGCCGTGAAGTTCGCATCATGGTGAAACCGGACTCCATTAATGATTTAGAAGCCCATCGTTTGGCGCGTGATATCCGTAAACGAATTGAGGACGAGCTTGATTATCCGGGACACATTAAAGTGACCGTGATCAGAGAAACTCGAGCCGTAGAGTATGCAAAATAAAGTGATGCTTAGCGCATCACTTTATTTTTTTGAGTCCCTGAAAAGGAAGGAATGGAATGTATGAGAATTTTATTTATCGGAGATGTTGTCGGTTCCCCGGGCCGCGACATGGTAAAAGAATATGTCCCGAAACTGAAAGCGAAACATAAACCGCATTTTACAATTATTAACGGAGAAAATGCAGCACACGGAAAAGGACTGACAGAAAAGATCTACCACAGCCTTATGGAAGCGGGAGCAGATGCCATTACAATGGGAAACCATACGTGGGATAAAAGAGAGATCTTCGACTTTATTGATGATGTGCCGCATCTTGTCCGGCCGGCGAATTTCCCGGAAGGTACGCCGGGCAAAGGCATTACTTATATTAAATCGAACGGAAAAGAGCTTGCCGTCATTAATTTACAGGGACGGACGTTTCTTCCGCCGCTTGATGATCCGTTTGCTAAAGCGGATGAATTAATAGAAGAAGCGAAAAAGCGCACGCCGTACATTTTTATTGATTTTCACGCCGAAGCGACAAGCGAAAAAATTGCGATCGGCTGGTACACAGACGGAAGAGCCTCTGCCGTGGTAGGCACCCATACACACGTGCAAACGGCAGATAACCGCATTTTGCCGAAAGGAACGGCATATATTACTGATGTAGGCATGACGGGTCCGTACGACGGAATTCTCGGTATGGACAGAGAAACGGTCATCAAGCGGTTTAAAACCAATCTTCCCGTCCGGTTTACGGTGGCGGAAGGTAAAACTACGCTGAGCGGAGTGCTCATTGACATCGACGATCAAACGAAAAAGGCCGTAAATATCGAACGGATATTAATCAATGATGACCATATGTTCTTTGAATAGGTGATCATGTGTTTATTTTATAAAAATATTAAAAGGAAAAGCAGGAATATAGCAACTTCTTAGTGAATATAGTAGAAATGGAAGGTAGCCCGCTATTTTTGAAAAGCATTGTGGGGATGGCTTTTTGGATAGCAACATCTAATAATGATTGTTCTAATGAACACTCACTTATCCATTGTAAAACTAAGGGGGAGCAGAAATGGAAATCTTAAAAGTTTCAGCAAAATCAAGTCCAAATTCAGTAGCAGGCGCGCTTGCCGGCGTATTGAGGGAACGCGGAGCCGCCGAAATTCAAGCAATTGGGGCGGGTGCCTTAAACCAGGCTGTTAAAGCGGTTGCGATTGCCAGAGGCTTTGTCGCGCCAAGCGGCGTAGATTTGATTTGTATTCCGGCTTTTACAGATATACAGATTGACGGAGAAGAAAGAACGGCGATTAAGTTAATCGTCGAACCCCGTTAAAAACAAAAACATGACATTCTCAACCTGCTTGCGTAAGGCGAGCAGGTTGTTTTTATTGCTGTCATATTTTCTCACAATATTATATTAATAGTACGAAGAGATGATAAATGGCTTTATTCATATAATATTCAAAAAAAATCCCGCCCATTTTTCCGGACGGAAGCAGTTGTTTTCTTGGAGTGGACACTGGTATTTACCTCCTTTTTAACTCATGTTACAATCCAGTTATTACAGTGTTTTTTCGAGGAGGAGTGTACATGTTGGGAGGAAAGATGAAAGCTATCGTCAAAAATGAAAACGCTTTCGGAGCAACACTGAAAGAAATTCCCATACCTTCCATTAATGAGAATGAAGTTCTCATTAAAGTACAGGCCGCATCTATATGCGGGACAGATGTGCATATTTATAATTGGGATCAATGGGCGCAGAAACGAATCAAAACACCTCAAGTATTCGGACATGAATTCAGCGGTATCGTAGCGGAAACAGGCAAGCACGTCACAAATGTCAAAATAGGTGACTACGTTTCGGCTGAAACCCACTTCGTCTGCGGTACTTGTGTCCCGTGTTTAACAGGAAAACATCATGTGTGCACCCATACAAAGATACTCGGCGTAGATACAGCCGGCTCCTTCGCTGAATATGTCAAAGTGCCGGCCCGAAATGTTTGGAAAAACCCCGCTGATATGGACCCCGCCGTCGCCTCTGTTCAGGAGCCGCTTGGCAACGCGGTGCATACGGTGCTGGAAAGCAGCCGGCTTGCGGGCGGTTCCGCTGCAATTATCGGCTGCGGACCGATCGGGCTGATGGCGGTGGCGGTGGCTAAAGCGGCCGGTGCATCCCGTATTGCGGCCATTGATAAAAATGATTACAGGCTGGCTCTTGCGAAGAAATTGGGAGCTGCGATCACCATTTCAGCTGACGAGGAAGATCCGCTTGAGGTGATCGACACCTTAACAGGCGGAGAAGGGATCGACCTTGTCTGCGAAATGTCAGGCCACCCGGCAGCCATAACACAAGGATTAAAGATGGCGGCCAACGGGGGAAGGTTCCACATGCTGAGTCTGCCGGAACGTCCGGTGACGGTTGACCTGACAAATGACGTGGTGTTTAAAGGACTTACCGTCCAAGGCATCACAGGCAGAAAAATGTTTGAAACATGGCGGCAGGTATCGCACCTGCTTGAATCCGGCCTTGTTGATCTGACGCCGGTGATCACGCATCAGTTTCCGCTTGAAGACTTTGAAAAAGGGTTTGACCTGATGAGAAAGGGACAGTGCGGCAAAGTCATTTTGATTCCATAAGGGGAGGGTTCTATAATGAAAGAATTTGAATTTCTAAAAGCAGAGCTTGATAAAATGAAAGAAAATAAAACGTGGCAGCAAATGAAACAAATTGAAACGAAGCAGGGTCCGTCGGTGGAAGTCAAAGGGGAAAACGTGATACAGCTTTCATCGAACAATTATCTCGGTTTGACGTCGCATCCGAGACTTGTCGAAGCGGCCAAACGCGCCGCGGAAGAATTCGGAGCGGGTACGGGGTCCGTCCGTACAATCGCCGGAACATTCACAATGCACAATGAGCTGGAGAAAAAATTGGCAAACTTTAAAAAAACAGAAGCGGCACTTGTTTTTCAATCGGGGTTCACAACGAATCAGGGCGTCTTATCAAGCATTCTTACAAAAGAAGATATCGTGATCTCTGACGAACTGAACCATGCTTCCATTATTGACGGAATCAGGCTGACAAAAGCAGATAAAAAGGTGTACCGCCATGTTGATATGGACGATTTGGAAAGGGTGCTGAAAAAATCAATGAATTACCGCATGCGCCTGATCGTCACCGACGGCGTATTCTCAATGGACGGCAACATCGCTCCTTTGCCTGACATCGTCAAACTTGCAGAGGCGTACGATGCCTTTGTGATGGTCGACGACGCGCATGCTTCCGGCGTACTCGGAAAAAACGGAAGGGGAACGGTTAATCACTTCGGGCTTGACGGAAGAGTCCACATACAAGTGGGCACATTAAGCAAAGCCATCGGAGTGCTTGGCGGTTACGCCGCAGGGTCGCAGGTTCTGATCGATTACCTGCGCCATAAAGGGCGCCCCTTCTTATTCAGCACTTCTCATCCGCCTGCGGTAACGGCCGCATGCATAGAAGCCATTGACGTCCTGCTGGAAGAGCCGGAGCATATGGAAAAGCTATGGGAGAACACGGCGTATTTCAAAGACAAACTGGTTCAAATGGGGCTGACCCTCACAAAAAGCGAAACACCGATCGTGCCGATATTAATAGGGGAGGAAGAAAAAGCCCAGGCATTATCAGACCTTTTATTGACCCGCGGCGTGTTTGCGCAAAGCATCGTGTACCCGACGGTCGCCCAAGGAAAAGCGAGAATCCGCACCATTATTACGGCGGAGCATACAAAAGAGGAGCTTGAACGGGCCCTGGAAGTAATCCGTTCAGCCGCAAAAGAGCTTCAGCTTGTGTAAGGGGGAAATGATTCCTTCTTTTTTATTTCTTATTGATTCTTATTCTCAATAAGGTGTACAATAATAGGCTGGCGGTTGTGCCAAACGCTTTTAACCAGTATACTTGAGGGTGGAAGTTTCGGTTGAAAGGAGACATTCGAACATGAATGAAAAGCAAAAGCAGGAAAGCGGACAAGTGAATCCGGCGGACAAAAAATCCGAAAAGGATTACAGCAAGTATTTTGAAGCCGTATATATTCCGCCTTCTTTAAAAGATGCGAAAAAACGGGGCAAAGAATCCGTTCAATATCATAACGATTTTAAAATCTCTGAAGAATTTAAAGGCCTCGGTGAAGGCAGGAAATTTTATATCCGCACGTACGGATGCCAAATGAACGAGCATGATACGGAAGTCATGGCGGGTATTTTTATGGCGCTCGGTTATGAAGCGACAAATTCGGTTGATGACGCGAACGTTATTTTATTAAACACTTGCGCCATCCGGGAAAACGCTGAAAACAAAGTGTTCGGAGAGCTCGGCCATTTAAAGGCGCTTAAAAAAAACAACCCGGACTTGATTCTCGGCGTCTGCGGCTGCATGTCACAGGAAGAATCAGTCGTAAACCGCATCCTTAAGAAGCACCCGTTTGTCGATATGATTTTCGGCACACACAACATTCACCGTCTGCCGGAACTGTTATCAGAGGCATATTTATCAAAAGAGATGGTCATTGAAGTGTGGTCGAAGGAAGGGGATGTCATTGAGAACCTTCCGAAAGTCCGCAACGGAAAAATTAAAGGCTGGGTCAACATTATGTACGGCTGCGACAAGTTCTGCACATACTGCATCGTACCGTATACCCGCGGAAAAGAACGAAGCCGCCGTCCTGAGGAAATTATCCAGGAAGTCAGAAGACTTGCAAGCGAAGGCTATAAAGAAATCACGCTGCTCGGTCAAAACGTGAATGCGTACGGAAAAGATTTTGAGGATATGACGTACGGTCTCGGTGATTTAATGGACGAACTGCGTAAAATTGATATTCCGAGAATCCGGTTCACGACGAGTCATCCGCGTGACTTTGATGATCATCTGATCGAAGTGCTCGCCAAAGGCGGCAACCTTTTAGACCATATCCATCTTCCGGTTCAATCAGGAAGCTCAGCGATGTTAAAAATGATGGCCCGTAAATATGACCGAGAACGCTATCTGGAGCTTGTCGGAAAAATTAAAGCGGCGATGCCGAACGCTTCACTGACGACCGATATTATTGTCGGTTTTCCGAATGAAACGGATGAACAATTTGAAGAAACGCTTTCGTTATATCGCGAAGTGGAATTTGACAGCGCATATACGTTTATTTACTCTCCTCGTGAAGGCACGCCGGCAGCGAAGATGAAAGACAATGTTCCGATGAGGGTCAAGAAAGAACGTCTTCAGCGCCTCAATGATTTGGTGAAAGAAATTTCAGCCAAAAAAATGAAGGAATATGAAGGCAGGACTGTCGAAGTATTAGTTGAGGGAGAAAGCAAAAATAACCCTGACATTCTTGCCGGCTATACGGAAAAAAGCAAGCTCGTCAACTTCAAAGGGCCGAAAGACGCCATCGGCAAGATTGTACGCGTCAAAATCGAACAGGCGAAAACATGGTCGCTTGACGGTGTGATGGCAGGAGAAGCAATCGAGGTGAAATAATAATGACGCTTTACTCAAAGAAAGACATTGTACAGCAGGCTAGGAACCTTGCGAAAATGATTTCTGAAACAGAAGAAGTTGATTTTTTCAAACGCGCTGAGGCGCAGATTAACGAAAATGAAAAAGTCTCTGCGATTATTAATCAGATTAAAACCCTGCAAAAGCAAGCCGTTAACCTGAAGCACTACGAAAAGCTTGAAGCGCTGAAACAAGTGGAAAGTAAAATTGACGCCCTGCAGGAAGAGCTTGAAGGGATTCCGATCATTCAGGAATTCAGAGATTCCCAGATTGAGGTCAATGACCTTCTTCAGCTTGTCGCACATACGATCTCAAATCAGGTGACAAACGAAATCATTACATCTACCGGAGGCAACCTGCTGACGGGAGAAACCGGTTCAAAAGTAAAACATTCGAATAACAGCTGTTCTATTTAAACACGGGGCCTTCATCGGCCCGTGTTTTTTTGCTGTTTGAGAACTAATTGTAATATGTACTAAATTTTCATTATCTCAACGTTTTGTCCTATTTTTACTGGAAAGTTTTATCATACTTAAAAGTAAAGTTTCTGGGCAGGGCTGCATACAATGAAACAGAAACTTTGTATTTTTATATTTTTATTATAAAAATGCACATGAGACAAATGCCCAGCATAAGATAACACGAAGAAGAACAAGGAGGCCTGCCGGAATGTCTGAATACAGGGAAATTATTACGAAAGCGGTAGTTGCGAAAGGAAGAAAATTCACCCAATGCACCAACACGATCTCGCCTGGAGAAAAACCGTCAAGTATATTGGGCGGCTGGATTATCAACCACAAGTACGATGCCGAAAAGATCGGGAAGACTGTAGAAATTGAAGGGTATTATGATATAAACGTCTGGTACTCTTACGCCGATAATACAAAAACGGAAGTTGTAACCGAGAGAGTAAAGTATGTCGATGTGATTAAACTCAGATACAGAGACACAAATTACTTAGATGACGAACACGAAGTCATTGCCAAAGTGCTGCAGCAGCCGAATTGTCTTGAAGTCACCATTTCTCCTAACGGAAATAAAATCGTGGTTCAGGCAGAGAGAGAATTTTTAGCAGAAGTGGTCGGTGAAACGAAAGTCGTCGTCGAAGTCAATCCTGACTGGGAAGAAGACGATGATGATGATTGGGAAGACGATCTTGATGAAGAATTAGAGGACATTAACCCTGAATTTTTAGTCGGAGATCCTGAAGAATAAGTTGAGGCTAGGGGAGTTTAACACCCCAAGTCTCTTTTTTATATATAAAGATATCACTCTTTTGTTTATGTTATAATGGGATTCGGATAAGAGAAGATACATAGTGAGGGATTAAATGATGGCTAGTTACACGCCTATGATACAGCAATATTTGAAGATAAAGGCAGAGCACCAAGATGCCTTTTTATTTTTTCGGCTTGGTGACTTTTATGAAATGTTTTTTGAAGATGCAAAAAAAGCGTCGCAAGAGCTTGAAATTACACTGACAAGCAGAGACGGAGGTTCGGCTGATAAAATTCCGATGTGCGGCGTGCCGTATCATTCTGCGGCGGCTTATATTGAACAGCTGATTAAAAAGGGCTATAAAGTGGCGATCTGTGAGCAGACGGAAGATCCGAAGGCGGCTAAAGGCGTTGTAAAAAGAGAAGTCGTCCAGCTGATCACCCCGGGAACCGTGATGGATGGAAAAGGCATCCATGAGTCGGAAAACAACTTTATCGCTTCCGTTTCCGAATTTCGTAACGGATACGGTCTCGCTTTATCGGACTTAACGACCGGAGAAAACCTGGCCGTATTTATTGAGCGGATTGAAGATGTCATGTCAGAAATTTACTCAGTCGGCGCAAAGGAAATTGTCGTATCAAGCAAGTTTAACGAACATACAGCTGCTCAGCTGAAAGAACGGTGCAGCGCAACGATTTCGATCGAAGACGGGGAAATAACAGAACGCATTGAAATCGCAAAGCACTTGCCGGGCGAAGAGCTGACAGAGACGTTTATGCGTTTATATACGTATTTGCAGAAAACGCAAAAACGGAGCCTGGATCATCTGCAGCCGGTTCAAGTATATGAATTGGAAGAAGCGATGAAAATTGACCTGTATTCAAAACGGAATCTTGAGCTGACGGAAACGATCCGTTCGAAAAGCAAAAAAGGGTCATTGCTTTGGCTTTTAGACGAGACGAAAACAGCAATGGGCGGCCGGCTTCTCAAACAATGGATTGACCGCCCGCTGATCAGGGCATCCCAAATCGAAGAACGCCAGGAAATGGTCGAGACGCTGATCAATCATCTGTTTGAGCGTGAAGATCTGCGCGAGCGCCTGAAGGAAGTATACGATTTAGAACGTCTGGCGGGCCGGGTCGCATTCGGAAACGTCAACGCAAGGGATTTAATCCAGCTGAAAGAATCTTTAAAACAAGTGCCGAGCATTAAAGAGCTTGTAGGGTCTCTTAACCATAAAAAAGCAAAAGAACGCGCCGGCTTGATTGATCCGTGCGGAGATTTGCTTGACCTGTTAGAAGAAGCTCTCCATGAAAATCCGCCGTTATCGTTAAAAGAAGGCAACTTAATTAAAGACGGCTATCATCAGAAGCTCGATGAGTACCGTGACGCCAGCAAAAACGGTAAAGACTGGATTGCCAGACTGGAGCAGCAGGAACGCGCTTATACGGGCATCCGTTCATTAAAGGTCGGTTTCAATAAAGTGTTCGGCTATTATATTGAAGTCACAAAAGCAAACCTTCATCTGCTTGAGGACGGGCGGTATGAGCGGAAGCAGACCCTCACAAACGCCGAACGGTACATTACGCCGGAATTGAAGGAAAAAGAAGCGCTTATTTTAGAAGCGGAAAACAACATCTGCGAGCTGGAATATGAGCTTTTTGCCGGACTGCGTGAAAAGGTGAAACAATTTATTCCGCGTCTGCAGCGTCTTGCCAAACAAATGAGTGAGCTGGATGCGCTGCAATGCTTTGCTACGATCAGTGAAAACAGGCATTACACAAAGCCCGTCTTTTCTGATAATGAAGTAAAAGTCATTGAAGGGAGACACCCCGTCGTCGAAAAGGTGATGGACAGTCAAGAATACGTGCCGAACAACTGCCTGATGGGCGATTCGCGGGAAATGCTCCTGATTACGGGTCCGAATATGTCAGGTAAAAGCACGTACATGAGACAGATCGCACTTCTATCGATCATGGCTCAGATCGGCTGTTTTGTGCCCGCAAAAGAAGCGGTTCTGCCGATTTTTGATCAAATCTTCACGAGAATCGGGGCGGCGGATGATTTGATTTCCGGACAAAGCACCTTTATGGTGGAAATGCTGGAAGCGAAAAACGCGATTGTGAACGCCACAAAAGACAGCCTGATCCTGTTTGATGAAATCGGCCGCGGGACATCAACGTACGACGGAATGGCGCTGGCACAGGCGATTATTGAATATGTTCATGATCATATCGGCGCTAAAACACTGTTCAGCACGCATTATCATGAGCTGACGGTGCTAGAAGATAAGCTTCCTCAGCTGAAAAACGTTCATGTGCGCGCAGAGGAATATAACGGAACGGTCGTGTTTCTCCATCAAATCAAAGAAGGAGCCGCAGATAAAAGTTACGGCATTCATGTCGCCCAGCTTGCGGAGCTCCCGGACGATCTGATCAGCCGCGCGCAGGAGATTTTGAAACAGCTTGAGCAAACGGGAGATAAACCGGAGCTTCCGGAGGCACCTGAGAAAAAGCCCGCCGTCAAAGAAGAACCGGCACAGCTGTCCTTTTTTGCTGACGGTGAAAAAGAACAGAAGACACCGGCTGTTTCTAATAAAGAAAAACAAGTGCTTGAAGCTTTTAAGTCAATCAATATTCTCGATATGACGCCGCTTGAGGCGATGAATGAAATGTACAAGCTGCAAAAAAAATTAAAATAGAAAGAGGTGACGGACTTGGCAAAAGTCATCCAGCTGTCAGATGAACTCTCAAATAAAATAGCGGCCGGTGAGGTGGTCGAACGGCCTGCCTCAGTCGTTAAAGAATTGGTGGAAAACGCCATCGACGCAAACAGCACAGTCATTGAAATCGACATAGAGGAAGCGGGGCTTTCGTCGATTCGGGTGCTCGATAACGGCGAAGGTATGGAAACCGATGATTGCAAGCGGGCTTTCCGCCGCCACGCGACCAGCAAAATCAAAGATGAAAACGACCTGTTCCGGGTGAGAACACTCGGTTTCCGCGGAGAAGCTTTGCCAAGTATCGCGTCTGTTTCTCATCTGGAAATCAAAACGAGCATCGGCGAGGGAGCGGGAACCCATCTCATTCTTCAGGGCGGGAATATCATTTCTGAACAGAAATCCTCCAGCAGAAAAGGAACGGAGATTATCGTTACCAACCTGTTTTTCAATACGCCCGCCAGATTGAAATATATGAAAACCGTGCATACGGAGCTCGGCAATATTACGGATGTTGTCAACCGGATTGCTCTTGCGCATCCGGAAGTATCCATCCGTCTCCGCCATCAGGGGAAAAATCTGCTGCAGACAAACGGTAACGGGGACGTGCGCCATGTGCTGGCCGCAATTTACGGGACGGCGGTTGCGAAAAAAATGATACCGCTCCATGTCAGCTCGCTTGATTTTGAAGTCAAGGGCTACATCGCGCTTCCGGAAATCACGCGTGCATCCAGAAACTACATGTCATCTGTCATTAACGGCAGATACATTAAGAATTTCCCGCTTGTAAAAGCGGTGCATGAGGGCTATCACACACTTCTGCCGATCGGCCGCCATCCGATTACGTTTATCGAAATTACGATGGACCCGATTTTGGTCGATGTCAATGTCCATCCGTCGAAGCTTGAAGTCCGCCTCAGCAAAGAGACGGAGCTGCATGAGCTGATCCGTGACGGGATAAAGGAAGTGTTTCAAAAGCAACGGCTTATTCCGAGCGCCCAGCTACCGAAAAAATCAGCGCCGGCACCAGCCAAAAACGAACAGCAATTTATGACATTCGAGGAAAGCGCGCCTGAGCGGAAACTTCCTGAAAAAACGCCTGAGCCGTCTTACTCACCGATGAAGCTGAGTTCGGTCGTAAAAGAGCCTGAGCCGGTCATAGAAGAAGAGTCCCTGCCGGATGAAGCAGGTCACGGAGTGCCGCCGAAGATCGGCATGCCGGTAACGGAAGCGCCTGTTTCCGATATTCCGGAGCCTGAAGTGGAGGCTGACTCTGAAGAAATACGGGAAGAAAGAGTTCCGGTGATGTATCCGATCGGCCAAATGCACGGGACATATATTTTAGCCCAAAACGAAAACGGCTTGTATATCATTGACCAGCATGCGGCACAAGAACGGATTAAATACGAATATTTCCGGGAGAAAGTCGGGCAGGTCGAGCCTGAAGTGCAGGATATGATCGTGCCGCTCACCTTTCATTACGCGGCAAATGAAGCGCTGATCATTGACCAGCATCAGCATGAGCTTGAAAGCGTCGGAGTATTTTTAGAAGCATTCGGCACGAACAGCTACATCGTCCGCTGCCATCCTGCCTGGTTTCCAAAAGGGGAAGAAGCTGAACTGATTGAAGAAATCATTCAGCAGGTGCTTGATGCCAAACAGATCGATATTAAAAAACTGCGGGAGGAAGCGGCCATTATGATGAGCTGCAAAGGCTCAATCAAAGCGAACCGCCATTTGCGAAACGACGAAATCAAAGCGCTCTTGGACGACCTGCGCCGAACGACAGACCCGTTCACATGCCCGCACGGCCGGCCGATCATTATCCACCACAGTACGTATGAGATGGAGAAGATGTTTAAGCGTGTGATGTAATAACAACGTTTATGTGAGACTAAACCGTTATTTACCCACAAGCAGCCTTACTAGTTTGAATGACCCAGCCTTTCAGAGATAACTTTTGAGTTTTTTAATTTCTGGCATAATTGTTGCATGGTATACCGTAAATCATGAAGATAATTTGTTTAACATCCAGCTGTTTTTCTGTCATATAAAAATTGTTTATGGGTAGTAATTGGGGTTGGCGATGTAGTATCCTGTGTTTGGTGGAACCGTCTATATCGTCAATTGACTGCATTAATAGTGAAATAATGGAGAAAACGATTCCTGAAAAATCTCATGCTATTTGTGAAGAATTTAAATAAAATTGGAATTTGGCGGGTTATACTATTCGCAAGTTAGTCAAGGGGGACTAGTAATTAGCCCCCCTTATATTTAGTTCTTCCTGCATTTTTTTCTATTTTTGATTAAACTGAAAACCACTAAGAGAACTACACCGACAGCAACAATATAAAATGAAATTTCCGCTGCGGCGGTGTTAATATTCTTAAGGACAAGGATAAGCCCTATTAAAATTATAGGAATGATATAAGTTAGAATTCTTATAGCTTTTGGGCTCGGTTCAGCATTACTTTTATCTTCCATAGTTACCTCCGATCTTAAACACTTTAGAAAATAATCACTTTAAAGCTTAACACAGGATAAATTTGTTAAACACCAACAATAGCCCCGTTTAAAGGAAAAGCATAAGAGTTTTAGTAATCCACAAAGTTGCTGCCGGGTTGCCAGTTACTTTTAGAGCATCCGCATAGCACGCATCTTCAACTGCACCAGTAAAATTGTCAATGATATTAAGAATTATTTCAAAACCGCCGATTCCACCCATAGCAGCTTTAACTTTAGTAGGTATTGCGTCCCAAGCTGCTCTCAGTGCTTTTATAGATCAGGACAAATCACCTTGAACAGTAAACTCCGACCCATATCACATAGTCTATTTGTCTAAATCTTAATATTTACTTTTTACACTTAATGATTTTATGTTAGTTTTGTTTTTGCACAGTAAAAAGATAACTTTATTTAGCCCTAACAAAACATCTGAGCTCCTTGTCAATAATCACACATAAATCGTCTTCAACTGACGTCTTTTTTCATGCACGACGCTTTTGTGAATTGTTGCAGCTAGACTGGTTTTTGAACGGTTTTCTCGCAAAAGAAAAGAGTGTAAATTACGCCGTACTTTTCT
The DNA here is from genome assembly GCF_053663335.1 of Bacillus sp. YH3-2-B2. Lineage (NCBI taxonomy): Bacteria > Bacillati > Bacillota > Bacilli > Caryophanales > Bacillaceae > Bacillus > Bacillus sp. YH3-2-B2. The sequence continues at coordinate 835,318 of NZ_JBSJQE010000001.1, forward strand.
CAGTTCAATTATGTTAATGTCAACATAATGTTGAATTCGGTGTAAGAACTAAGGTATTCTGATATATTTCGAGAGCCCGTGTGGTTTAGTTTATCTTGAAGAAAAGGATTGAAATAATAATCTTAATTGCGGGTCATTTCTAAAAACTGATTATCTCCTCCGGCTGCTTCGCAATTGCTTTTCAAAACAAAAGCTCAATTTGTTTTATTTTTATCCGAAAATTATACCATCCTTCATTTTCTGAATAAAATTACCTAAAGAATTCATCTAAATGAACATCCTGATTTCCTGATATATCAGCATAGCAATTTGTAAAAATGGCCCAGACTGGTGCTTTTGGCGGGAGCAGAAAGTTTTTTTAACTTTACCGGAAAATCCATGGAAAAACGTGGTGTCATCTGGTAAAGTGGTTACAGTCGGCTGGGCGGCGGCAGCAGTCTGCCCGGATCTTTTAAATGGGAATGGTGACAATGGATCATACATATGAAGTGCATCAAATCAAAACTTATCACCAGATGTGGTCCAACTATTGTTATATCATCGCAGACCGCTCAAAAAAATCTGCGATAGCGGTGGACCCGTCCTGGGAAATCGATAAAATAACCGATAAACTGCATGAATTGGATGTTGATTTATCAGCTATTTTATTAACACATTCGCATTATGACCATGTAAACTTGGCGGAGCCGCTTCAGCAAATCTATCATTCTGATATATACATGTCGTCGGCGGAAATCGATTTCTATCAATTCCGGTGCAGAAACTTAATAGCGCTTGAAGACGGCCAAACCTTTGCGGCCGGAGGGTTTATCATCAGAAGTATACTGACCCCGGGACATACGGCCGGAGGAATGTGCTATTTACTATCTGATCACCTTTTTACCGGTGACACCGTGTTTACAGAAGGGTGCGGTATATGTGAGGACAGGGGCAGCTCAGCTGAAGATATGTTTCACAGTATACAGAGGATCAAAGCCTCTATTCCGCCGCATGTGCGTGTGTATCCGGGGCACTCCTTCGGGGAGAAGCCGGGTCAAAAAATGGAGAGTCTTTTGAAAAACAATATTTACTTTCAGATTGAAAAAAAAGAACATTTTGTGAATTTCCGCAACAGAAAAAATCAAAAAGGGCTGTTTCATTTTAAGTAGCGTATAATTTGGTTCTATATAACTAGTTTTTCTTTTGGGGTACGGAACTTCTGAAATGAAATGATAGTTATTGCTCGCTTTTTGGTGATGAATGGCTGAGTAACGGTAGTTTGCGGATAAAAGCGCCGGGCAGGCCGAATGGGACATTCTGCTTACGTCTGTTCCAAAAGCCCTGAGTCCGCCTTCTGGCAGGGAAAAATAGGCATTATTCAGGAGTTCGCATAGGATAAATTAACTTGACATGGTATTTTTGTGAAGTTACTATCAACTTGAACATGCTTCTTAACTGAATCCGAGAAAGGATGGCTGAGAAAATGATCACATACTTATTCCCCGGACAAGGTTCTCAAAAGCAGGGAATGGGGAGCTCATTGTTTGATGAATTTAAAGACTTAACGGAGCAGGCTGATGAAACACTCGGATATTCCATGAAACGGCTTTGTCTTGAGAATCCGTATTCCAACCTTCACAAGACGCAGTTCACCCAGCCTGCTTTATATGTTGTAAACGCGTTAAGCTATTTGAAAAAAATCCAAGATAATGACATAAAGCCGGATTATGTAGCCGGCCACAGTTTGGGAGAATATAATGCGCTGTTTGCAGCAGGTGCTTTTGATTTTATTACCGGCCTTCAGCTTGTCCGTAAAAGAGGCGAATTAATGAGTATGGCCACTGACGGAAAAATGGCCGCCATTATGGGGTTAACTGCAGCTCAAGTGTCAGACGCCCTTCAAACGAACGGATTACATACGATTGATATTGCCAATATGAATTCTCCTCACCAAGTTGTCATATCCGGACGCAAAGAAGACATTGAAAGAGCCAAAAGCGTATTCGAAGGATTAAAAGACGTTACGATGTTTCATCCGTTAAACGTCAGCGGCGCTTTTCACTCGAGATATATGAGAGAAGCAAAACAAGAGTTCGAAAAATTTTTACAGTCATTTCATTTTTCTGCTATATCAATTCCTGTCATTTCTAATGTGCATGCCAGACCTTATGAGCAAGACGGAATCCACTCCGTTCTGGCCGATCAGATCGACCATTCAGTGCGATGGAACGACAGCATCCGCTATCTGCTGGACAAAGGGCGGATGGAATTTGAAGAAGTCGGCCCGGGCCATGTGCTGACAGGACTTATTCACCGCATCAAAAAAGAAACTGAAGCTTCACCCGCCATGTAGCGGAACGCAAGTCAAAATTCTTATCTCACACAATAGTGCCAGCCATACAACATCACGACCACTTCACCTGCACACGACATCACGAAAAACGTACAAATCAATATTTTAAAAAAATAAAGAGCAAAAAGGAGAACAAATGAACCAGCCAATTGTTTTCATGTTTTCTGGACAGGGTTCCCAATACTATCAAATGGGGAAAGAGCTGTTTGCACATAACGCCGCTTTTCGGCAGAAAATGCTTGACTTGGACGATTTTGCAGTCAGCCGTTTCGGTTACTCTGTCCTGAAAGAGGTTTATCATACAGGCAATCGTCTGTCTGATCCATTTGACCGCCTTCTTTTCAGCCATCCTGCCATTTTTATGGCTGAGTACGCACTTGCATATGCTTTGGAGCAAAGAGGCATACGTCCCGATTATGTGATCGGAGCAAGCCTCGGAGAGTATGCAGCGGCCGCTGTATCGGGTGTGCTGAGCGCCGAGGATGCTTTAGATTGCGTGCTGGAACAGGCCCGAATCATTACGGAAACTTGCCGTAACGGCAGCATGCTTGCGATACTGGGTGATCCGGCTTTATATCAAGATGATCCGCTGCTCGGCGAACATAGTGAATTGGCATCTGTAAACTATCATTCTCACTTTGTCATCTCGGGAGAGCGGGAACATATCAAAAAGATCATGGACGATCTGAGAGAGAAGCAGATTCCTCATCAGCTATTGCCGGTATCTTACGGGTTTCACTCAGCGCTGGTTGATCAGGCGGAACAGCCGTACAAGCGTTTTTTAGCTCAGAAATCAATCCGGACTCCGTTTATACCGTACATCTCCAGTGCGACCGGAGAGGCTGAGACCGATATACAAGCGGACTTTTTCTGGGATATTGTAAGAAAGCCGATTCGATTCCGCGAAGCGCTTCAATTCGCAGACAGCCGCCAAAAAGGATTGTATATCGATGCCGGGCCTTCCGGAACGTTGGCCGCATTTGCCAAACAGATTCTTCCCGCAGGATCGGCTGAACGCATCCGTGCCATTATGACGCCGTTTCATAAAGAACAAACCCATTTGCAGCAAATAGAAGACAGTATTTTATCACCGCCCGGAAGGAGACTGTAAGATGATCAGCTTTGTTTTTCCAGGCCAAGGCTCGCAAAAAATAGGGATGGGAGAGGACCTGTTCGGCTGCTATCCTGAATTAACCGCAAAGGCCGATCACATTCTCGGATATTCCATTCAGGAGCTGTGCCGGGACGGAGAGCGTCTCAATCAGACTCAATTCACTCAGCCGGCGCTCTATGTCGTCAATGCCCTCAGTTTTTTGAAAAAAACAGAAGAAACCGGCTTGAAACCGGATTTTACCGCCGGACACAGTTTAGGCGAATATAACGCGTTATACGCCTCGGGCGCCTTTGATTTTGAAGAAGGCCTACAGCTGGTCAAAAAAAGGGGCGAACTGATGAGCCGCGCAAAAGGAGGCGGCATGGCAGCGGTGATCGGCCTGACTCATGAGCAGGTGACGGATGTTTTAAAAGAGTATCACTTGCATATGATTGATATCGCCAACATGAACACACCGCAGCAAATTGTCATTTCCGGATATAAAGAAGATATTGAAAAAGCCGCATCCGTTTTTGAAGCCGTAAACGGCGTGAAAATGGTTCACCGCTTAAATGTCAGCGGCGCCTTTCATTCCAGATATATGATGGAAGCGAAGGAGGAATTTTCACGGTTTATTGAAACTTTCCATTTTAAGCCGCTGTCCATCCCGGTCATTTCAAATGTGACGGCAAGACCATATGAGCAGACCGAGCTGAAAGAGACACTCACCGGACAAATAACGGGATCGGTGAACTGGACAGACAGTATCCGTTTCTTAATGGGAAGAAAGAACATGAGTTTTGAGGAAATCGGTCCCGGAAAAGTGCTGACAGGGCTGATTCAAAGAATTACGGCTGAAGCGGAGCCGATAACAGATGAAATCAAAGTCCCGGCTGAGGCTGGAAAAAGTTCAATTACGGCGGCGTCTTTAGGAAATGAAGAGTTTAAGCGCGATTATCAATTGAAATACGCCTACTTGGCCGGCGGCATGTACCGCGGAATTTCTTCGAAGGAAATGGTCGTCAAACTGGCCGAAAAAGGAATGATGGGCTTTTTCGGAACGGGCGGTTTGAACATCGCGCACGTTGAGGACGCCATTTTGTCAATTCAGCATGAGCTTCGTGACGGCGGTTCCTTCGGTATTAATGTTGTACATAACATGAAGCATACAGATTCAGAAGAAAAAATGATTGATCTTTTACTGAAGCACGGGGTTCAGAACTTGGAAGCATCAGCATTTTTAACGGTTACTCCCGCTTTAGTAAGATTTCGCGCTAAGGGGTTAAAACGCGGTGCCGGCGGACAAATAATAGCGCGTCAGCGGATTATCGCCAAGCTGTCCCGTCCGGAAGTAGCGGAAGCATTTCTCAGCCCGGCGCCTGATCACATTCTGCAGAAACTTGCAGCCGAAAACAAAATTACCGCTGAAGAAGCAAGTCTGATGAGGGAAATACCCGTTGCGCATGACATCTGCGTAGAGGCTGATTCAGGCGGCCACACTGACGGCGGAGTTGCTTACAGTCTCATGCCGGCGATCATCCGTTTACGAGATGACATGATGAAAAAATACCGATACGGCAAAACCGTCCGCATCGGAGCCGCAGGGGGAATCGGGACGCCTGAGGCTGCCATGGCCGCATTTATGCTCGGCGCTGATTTTATTGTGACCGGATCCATTAACCAATGCACCGTTGAAGCAGCGACGAGCGGCCTTGTAAAGGATCTCCTGCAGCAGATGAATGTACAGGACACGGCCTACGCGCCGGCCGGCGATATGTTTGAATCAGGCAGCAAGGTGCAGGTATTAAAGAAAGGGCTGTTCTTTCCGACCCGGGCCTCTAAGCTGCATGAACTGTATCAGCGTCACCGCTCAATTGAAGAAATTGATGAAAAGACACTCAGACAAATAGAAGAGAAGTATTTTAAGGCAAGTGTAAGCAGTATTTATGACAAAGTGAAGGCTCATTATTCGAATGAAGACATTTCAAAAGCCGAACGGAATCCGAAACAGAAAATGGCGCTCATATTCAAATGGTATTTCAGGCAAAGCTCTGCTTCGGCGATTAAAGGAGACCCGGATGCCAAGGTAGACTTCCAGATTCATTGCGGCCCGGCATTAGGCGCCTTTAATCAATGGGTGAAAGGTACGGAGCTGGAGTCCTGGAAAAACCGCCATGCCGATGGTATCGGCCTTCGTCTTATGGAAGAGACGGCCTCGCTTTTGAATCAGAAGTTAGGCTCATTTCTGCAAACGTGTTGACAAGACGAAATGATAGATTGAAAACATGGAATATTCATAAAAGATGAAACAGGGAGGAACTGACAATGAGTGAAGAAAGAATCTTTGAATTGCTGCAGAACACAATCTACGAGGTTTTGCCTGATTTAGAAGGCGAACAGCTTTCACAGGAAGACCGGTTAGTTGATCTGGGGGCGGACTCAGTGGACCGCGCCGAAATTATCACGATGATGCTTGAAGAATTATCACTGCAGATCCCGCGTGTTGAGCTGACGGGAGTGTCAAACATCGGCGAATTGGCGGCAAAGCTTTATGAAAAGGTACAGGCTGTCTGATAAAACGGTGAAACAATCGGAAACTCAAAATTCATATTGGAGGCGAAGTTCATGGCGGCTGCCGGAATAGAAGCGATAAATGTGTTTGGCGGGACGGCATACCTTGATGTCATGCAGCTGGCGGAGTACAGAAACTTAGACCCTGCCAGATTTGAGAATTTACTGATGAAAGAAAAAGCGGTGGCGCTTCCGTACGAAGACCCCGTCACATTCGGCGTTAACGCGGCAAAGCCGATTATCGACCGATTGACAGAGGCTGAAAAAGACAGAATCGAGCTGCTGATTACCTGCTCGGAGTCCGGCATTGACTTCGGAAAATCACTCAGTACATATATTCATGATTACTTAGGTCTCAACCGGAACTGCCGTTTATTTGAACTGAAGCAGGCCTGTTATTCAGGAACGGCGGGTTTGCAGATGGCGCTTAACTTTATTTTGTCGCAGACATCCCCCGGAGCGAAGGCGCTTGTCGTCGCGACGGATATTTCCCGGTTTTTAATTGCCGAAGGCGGCGATGCGTTAAGCGAGGATTGGTCTTACGCCGAACCGAGCGCCGGAGCGGGTGCCGTCGCCTTATTGATCGGTGAAAATCCAATTGTATTTCAGGCGGATGCGGGCGCTAACGGCTATTACGGCTATGAAGTGATGGATACATGCCGTCCGATCCCGGACAGTGAAGCCGGTGACGCCGACTTGTCATTGATGTCTTATCTCGATTGCTGTGAACAGACATTTCGCGAGTACAAAAAACGTGTGCCGGGCGCTGACTATAAAGAGACGTTTCACTATCTTGCCTTCCATACACCGTTTGGCGGCATGGTCAAAGGAGCTCACCGGACGATGATGCGCAAGCTTGCAAAAGCGAAAAACGCTGAGATCGAACAGGATTTTCAAACCAGGGTAGAGCCGGGGCTCCGCTACTGCCAAAGAGTCGGAAACATTATGGGGGCAGCCTCTTTACTGGCTCTTGCAAGCACGATTGACCAAGGGGCATTCGACACTTCTAAGCGGATCGGCTGTTTCTCGTACGGCTCCGGATGCTGTTCAGAATTTTACAGCGGCGTTGTGACGCCTGAAGGACAAACGCGGCAGCATTCTTTCAAAATAGAAGAGCATCTGAACAACAGATACAGGCTGTCCATGGAAGAGTATGAAGAACTGTTTAAAGGCAGCGGTCTGGTGAAGTTCGGAACCCGGAATGTCAAATTGGATATGAATATGATTCCGAACATTTTAGACCATCATGCCGGGAGCCCTCGTTTATATTTGGAAGAAATCACGGAATTTCATCGGAAATACAGGTGGATCCCGTGACCTATGAGACGATCAACGTCCGTTTTCAGCAAAATGTCTGCTTCATCACCTTTGATCGGCCTGAAGCCAACAATACGATTAATGAGCGTTTAGTGGAGGAATGCCTGCACGTTCTTTCTGAATGTGAGGACTCCGTGACCTCCGTAGTGCTTGAAGGGCAGCCGGAGGTATTTTGTTTCGGGGCGGATTTTGATGAGATGTACCGAAAAATGAGGCAGGGAATGCAGCATGCGGAATCGCAGGAGCCGCTTTACCGTTTGTGGCTGGCATTAAAATCCGGGCCGTACATCACAATCGCCCGCGTCCGCGGAAAAGTAAATGCGGGAGGTGTCGGTTTTGCCGCCGCGTGCGATATCGTCATTGCAGAGGAGAGTGCTACGTTCAGTTTATCTGAACTGTTATTCGGACTTTATCCAGCCTGCGTTCTGCCGTTTTTAATTCAAAGAATCGGATTTCAAAAGGCGCATTATATGACGATTATGACAAAGCCCGTGCCGGCGCGCCAGGCGCTTGAATGGGGACTTTGTGACGTATGCGTCCCGGACTCAGCAACAGAGCTGAGAAAGCATTTGCTGCGCCTTCGCCCGCTGTCGAAAAAAGCAGTCATCCGCTATAAAAAATACATGGATTCCTTAAACGACCTTGTTCATCGTTCGAAATCCATTGCTCTAGCCGAAAATCAAGCGATGTTTTCAGATCCGGATAACCAATCAGCCATTTTCCGTTATGCAGAAACGGGGAGGCTTCCTTGGGAAACGGAGAACAGTTAGGAGGATATCATGCCGAACGCCGCAGTTGAACTGCTCGAAATTGAACCGGATATTATCCAAGTGACAATGCAGGATAAAGCCCATAAAAACGCCTTCTCCAAAGAACTGACGGATGGATTGATGGAAGCATTCACCCGTATAAAAAAATCGTCAGTCTATAAAGCTGTGATTTTAACAGGATACGGCCATTACTTTGCTTCCGGAGGCACACAGGAAGGTCTGCTCAGGATTCAGCAGGGCATCACGAAGTTTACGGAAGACCGCATGTACTCTTTGGCGCTGGAATGTGATATCCCCGTCATTTCCGCCATGCAGGGCCACGGAATCGGAGGCGGGTTTGTCATGGGGCTTTTCAGTGATTTTGTCATTTTAAGCAAAGAAAGCGTGTATACCGCAAACTTTATGAAATACGGTTTCACCCCCGGAATGGGGGCTACTTTTATCGTTCCGGAGAAGCTTGGGGCAAGCCTCGGCCATGAAATGCTGTTAAACGGCGGCCACTACCGCGGCGGTGATCTGGAGAAAAGAGGGGTGCCATTTCCGGTGCTTCCGCGGCAGGAAGTATTAGACTATGCGCAGGAATTGGCCCGTGAGCTTGCGGAAAAACCGAGAAACTCTTTAATTACATTGAAAAGGCACTTGGTGACGCCGTTTCGCGAGCAGCTTCCGGCTGTCATTGAGAAGGAGTTAATCATGCACGATGAGACGTTTCATGATGATGAAGTGAAAAAACGAATCACGACGATGTACGGAGTATAAGACATACATCTTACATACAGATGAAATGGAGGCAGCTCTATGAAAAGTGATATGAAGGCAAGCGGGTTACTCAAGCCATCTGTCAGCTACGGAAAACCATTGCGGCTTTCAGCGGATCAGCCGATGACGATTCCTGAAGTCCTGCACCAAACCGCCGCGGCAGCGGGAGATCAAAAGGGCATCACATATATACAGCCTGACGGCACCAAAGTGTATCAGACTTACAGCGGCCTGAAAAAGATCGCTCTTTCGATTGTGAAAGGGCTCCGCCAATCAGGAGTGAAGGCTCAGGATGAAGTCATATTACAGCTCAGTGACAATTCCCAGCTGATTCCTGCTTTTTGGGGCTGTGTTTTTTTAGGAGCGATCCCGGTTCCGCTTGCGGCCGCTCCGGCTTATACAGAAATGAACAGCGGGACGCAAAAACTGAAAGACGCCTGGACGCTTTTGAATCGGCCGTATGTTATCACAAGCCGTGACGTGCTGCCGGAGATGACTGAATGGGCGGAGGAGCAGGAGCTTTCCGGGTTTTGCGCTTTGGCGGCAGAAGATCTCAGTGAGCATGAAATGGATACGGACTGTCATCATCCCCGTCCGGAAGATTTGGCGATGCTGCTTTTGACCTCGGGAAGCACGGGCACGCCGAAAGCCGTGATGCTCAGCCATGAAAACATCGTCTGCATGGTCAAAGGAAATATTCAGATGCAGGGCTATACAAGTGAGGATGTCACGTTTAACTGGATGCCTTTTGACCATGTCGGCGGCATCGGAATGCTTCATCTGCGTGATGTTTATCTCGGATGTGAGGAAATCAACATACCGAGCGAATCCATTTTGATGGATCCTTTAAAATGGCTCGACCTGATTGATCATTACCGCGCTTCGGTCACCTGGGCCCCCAATTTTGCCTTTGGGCTGCTTGCCGATTTCGCAGAAGAGATTCAAACACGGAAATGGGACTTATCTTCCATGCGTTACATGCTGAACGGCGGGGAGGCCGCGGTTGCGAAAGTCGGACGCAGAATTATGGAGCTTTTAGAGCCGCACGGTCTGCCGGCTAATGCCATCCGTCCCGCATGGGGAATGTCCGAAACGTCTTCGGGCGTTATTTTCTCAGATGAGTTTACACTGAAAAACACGAGTGACGACGATCGTTTCGTCGAGATCGGTCTGCCGATCCCGGGGTTTAATATGAGAATTACGGATGACCGCAATCAAGTGGTGGAAGAAGGAGAAATCGGCCGATTCCAAGTGTCCGGTCTGACTGTAACGAGCGGATATTATGAGCGCCCAGACTTAAATGGTAGTGTCTTTACAGAAGACGGCTGGTTTGAAACGGGAGATCTCGGATTTCTGCGTGAAGGCCGCCTGACGATAACGGGGCGCACGAAAGATGCCATCATTATCAACGGTGTGAATTATTACAGCCACGCCATTGAATCAGCCGTTGAGGAATTGCCGGAAATTGAAACGTCATATACAGCTGCATGCGCCGTCCGGCCGAATCAAAGCACGACAGATGAGCTGGCGATTTTCTTTGTGACATCTGTTCCATTGGATGAGAACCGCATGACGAAGCTTCTTCATCACATTCACCAGCACGTGACACAGAGAATCGGCGTTACCCCTGATTATCTGCTTCCGGTCGCAAAAGAAGACATTCCTAAGACGGCAATCGGGAAAATCCAGCGTACTCAGCTGAAACATTCATTCGAACAAGGGCAATTTGATTCATTACATAATAACAGACAAGAAGGCGGCAATTCAGACACGGCTTCTGCAGAGAAAGAAATTGAACGGGATTTTATCCGTTTTCTGAAAGAGGAACTTTCCATCGCGGATGAGCTTGTTGATCCAAATACACCGTTTCAAAGTCTTGGCGTCAACTCCATCAAGATGATGAAACTCGCCAGATCAATTGAAAAAACGTATCACATCCGGCTGACGGCAAGAGAGCTGCACAAAAACCCGACGATTGGCGCTTTAGCGGCTTATACTGCTGAAAAAGCGGCAAACATGTCAGCGGAGCATCATTCCCAAAAAGCCGAACCGCCGGCAGAACGGGAGAAACGGCAAACGGCGCCGGCGCTTTCAGAAGTCCAAAAAGGGCTGTGGACATTGCAGAAAATGTCGCCTGAAACGACTGCATACCATGTCCCGCTCTGTTTCCGATTCACAACCGGAATCGACAAAGAGAAACTGAAACAGGCGTTTCAGCTCGTATTAAAGCAGCATCCGATGCTCAAAAGCGCCGTGAATGAAACAGACGGCGGGTTTTATTTCATAGAAGCGGCAGATCCTTTTGTATTCTCGGAAGAAGATATTTCTGACGTCAATGAATCACAAATATCCGCTCTGATACGGAAAAAAGTGAAAGAGCCGTTTGTCAAAGAAGGCGGGCCTTTGCTGCGCGTGCGGCTGCTTTCAAAATCCGCCGCGGAACATTATCTTTTGACGGTCATTCACCACATCGTGTTTGACGGTATTTCATCCATTACATTTATTCACAGTCTGCTGGATCATTATCAGGCGCTGCTGGAGGGAAAAGAAGAGTTTGCGGCCGCCGCTCCCGGCATTCATCCCGATTTCGCGGCTTGGGAAAAGCGGTATTTAGCGGGTGAAGAAAGCAAAGCTGCCCGCGCTTACTGGATGAAACAGCTCGGGGGAGATCTGCCTGACCTTCAGCTTCCGCCGATGCGCGCGGACAGCAGCGTTCCGGAGTTTACAGAAGATACGCTGACACGCCGTCTTCCCGAACGGCTGCTGAATAATCTAACGGCGTTTGCCGCATCCCGTTCGATTCATTTGTCTACCGTCATGCTGAGCTGCTATATGGTGCTTTTAAGCAAATATACGGATAAGGAAGATATTGTGACAGGCATGCCTGCCATGGTCAGACCTGAAGAACGCTTTGACGGAGTGGTCGGCCATTTCCTCAACATGCTTCCTATACGGAGCAGAGCCGGACGAAAAGAAACATTTGCTGACTTTGTTCAAAAGGTGCAGGATGCCGTTCTGGACGGACTGGATCACTCCTTTTATCCGTTTCCGAAAATGGTGCGTGATGTGCATGCGAAACCCCTGCAGAACGGTTCGCCTGTTTTCAGCAATGCCTTTTTCTATCAGAACTTTCTGCAGCATTCAAGCTATCAATCGATGCTGGATGAATACAAGGAATTCTCCTGTGAGTTTATAAAAGACATTCATCAGGAGGGGGAATATGATCTTGTATTTGAAATGTGGGAAGAAGCATCAGGCATGGATCTTACGATTAAATACAGCACCGAATTATTCGATGAAGCAGGGACGGCCAGACTTTTCAGCCAATTTGTACAGGCCGCTGAAGCTTTGACGGCGAATCCGGATATGCCGCTTGAGAACGTTTCTCTCATGACAAAAAGAGAGGAGCACATGATTCTTAAGACTTGGAATGAGACAAGCCGTGAATATCCGGATGCCTGCTTCCATGAATTATTCGAACGTCAGGCGGCAGAAACGCCGGACGCTTGTGCGGTCGTGTATGAACAGCAAAAGCTGACGTACCGTGAGCTTGATGAAAAAAGCACGAAGCTGGCGCTCTATTTGCAGGCGCACGGTGCAGGCCCTGATGATCTCATCGGCATTTATACAGACCGATCATTGCATATGACTGTCGGCCTTCTCGGCATTTTAAAAGCCGGGGGAGCGTATGTGCCGCTTGATCCTTCTTATCCCGCTGACAGATTGGAATATATGATCGCCGACAGCAGAATTTCAATGTGTCTGACGACAGCTGATTTAGAGTACTCCTTGAACTGGGGAGGCGTGCAGACAACTGCCATTGACCGCGATTGGTCTCGTATTGAAAGTACAGCCGCGGAAAGAACGTCGCTGAAGCGGTTAGTGACACCTGACGATCTGGCGTACGTCATTTACACGTCGGGCAGCACGGGCAAACCGAAGGGCGTGATGATTCCGCACCGGGCGCTGACCAATTTCTTAATCTCGATGGCGAATGAACCGGGGCTTTCGTCTAAAGACAAACTGCTTGCCGTCACGACATATTGCTTTGATATCGCGGCACTGGAGCTGTACCTTCCTTTAATCAAAGGAGCGGAGTGCAACATCTGTAAGACAGAAGTCACAAAAGACGCGCGGAAGCTGAAAGAGCTGATTCAAGAGTACAAACCGACGATCATGCAGGCGACGCCGTTTACGTGGAAAATGCTCTTTCATTCCGGATGGTCAAATGAAGAAAAAGTGAAAATCCTTTGCGGCGGAGAGGCGCTTAGCGAACAATTGAAGCAGCAGTTTCTCGATACGAAAAGTGAGGCTTGGAATATGTTCGGGCCGACAGAGACGACAATCTGGTCCGCGGTGCAGCGTATAACGGAAAATGAGAGCGCGCTTACGATCGGGCGCCCGATCGCCAATACCCGCGTGTATATTATGGATTCCGGTCTCAATCCTGTTTTAGAAGGGGTGCCGGGAGAACTTTGTATTGCGGGAGACGGATTGGCAAGAGGGTATTTCAACAAGCCTGAGCTGACAGATAAAGTTTTCGTCAGCCACCGGCTCGAACTGGGATCAAAGCTTTATAAAACAGGCGATATGGCGCGTTTTCTTCCCGGCGGCCGCATTGAATACATGGGACGGATGGACACCCAAGTCAAAATCCGCGGCTACCGGATTGAACCCGGAGATATTGAGAGCCGGATGAATGCCCATCCGGCCGTACAGGAAAGCGTAGTGGTTGTGAACAATCACTCCGGAAATGAAAAGCTTTGCGCATTTTATATCCTGAAAAACGGAGAGCCGCTTCCGTCTGCAAAGGAATTGCGCAATCATTTGAAACAAGCGCTGCCGGCCTATATGACGCCAGCTTCGTTTATCCGTCTTGAAGAGCTGCCGCTCACACCTAACGGAAAAGTTGACCGCAAGCTTCTTGCTGCCCGTGATCTGACGGAAAAGCAGCCGGACACACAAACATTTTCATCATCTCATATCCAGCAGGCGGTGCTGGCGATTTGGCAGGATGTATTGAAAAGCAAAGATATAGAGCTTGATGACCGCTTTTTTGATGCGGGGGGAGATTCGCTTCTTGCCGTGACTGTCACTGACCGGATGACGCAGGAACTGGATTGTGAATTCAGTGTAACGGAGCTGTTTGAATACGCGACGGTAAAAGACATCAGCCGGTACATCACAGAACAAAAACCGAAAGAAACCGTTTTGGCTCCTGTGCCGCAAAAGAAAGTGAATACAGAAGACCGGGAACACCCAGCGGGAGAAATTCCCGATTATTATGAGGACAGTGTCGCGGTTATCGGTATATCCTGTGAGTTTCCGGGAGCGAAAGATCATTATGAATTTTGGAATAACATCAAAGAAGGCAAAGAAAGCATCACCTTCTTTTCAAAAGAGGAGCTCCGCCGATCCGGTGTTTCTGAAGAACTGGCTGATCATCCCGGCTTCGTTCCGGCTAAATCAGTTTTAGAGGGGAAAGAAATGTTTGATCCCGGTTTCTTCGGCTTTTCACCGAAAGATGCGGAATATATGGACCCTCAGCTGAGAATGCTTTTGCTCCATTCATGGAAGGCAATCGAGGATGCGGGATATATCTCAAAAGAAATTCCGGAAACAAGCGTGTATATGTCTGCCAGCACGAACTCTTACCGCAGCCTGCTGCCGGAGGAGACGACAGCACAGCTGGAAACGCCGGATGGCTACGTGTCATGGGTGCTTGCCCAAAGCGGTACGATTCCGACGATGATTTCTCATAAACTCGGGTTGAAAGGGCCGAGCTATTTTGTCCATGCCAACTGCTCATCTTCGTTAATCGGCCTGCATTCGGCTTTTCAAAGCCTGCAGTCCGGCGAAGCCAAGTACGCCCTTGTCGGCGGTGCGACCCTTCATACGGAATCAAGTGCCGGCTATGTTCATCAGCCGGGGCTGAATTTTTCAAGCGACGGGCATATTAAAGCGTTTGACGCGGCTGCTGACGGAATGATCGGCGGTGAAGGAGCCGGCGCCGTGCTCTTGAAAAAAGCGTCGGATGCCGTTAAGGACGGCGACCATATTTATGCGCTGCTGCGCGGAATCGGCGTCAATAACGACGGAGCGGATAAGGTCGGATTTTATGCGCCGAGCGTCAAAGGACAGGCTGAGGTCATTCAGAAGGTCATTGATCAGACGGGCATCCATCCTGAAACGATCGCGTACGTCGAAGCTCACGGCACAGGAACAAAACTCGGCGACCCGATCGAACTGTCCGCACTTCAATCGGTGTACGGCCGATATACAGATAAAAAACAATACTGCGGCATCGGTTCAGTCAAAACAAATCTCGGGCATTTGGATACAGCGGCCGGAATGGCGGGCTGTATCAAGGTTGTCATGAGCTTATATCATCAGGAAATCGCGCCGAGCATCAATTACAAAGAGCCGAACCCGAATCTTCATTTAGAAGACTCTCCGTTTTACGTAGCGGGAGAAAAGAAAGAGTTAACCCGTGAGAACAGAGCGCACCGCATGGCTTTAAGCTCTTTCGGTCTTGGCGGAACAAACACACACGCGATTTTTGAACAATATCCGGATGCATCCGAAGCAGCAGACGCTGCCGGTCCGTTCATCATTCCGTTGTCTGCCAGAAAAAAAGATCGTCTGAAGGAGTACGCAAAACAGCTGCTGGCTTTTCTGGAAAGAAAAACGGCCGCCGGCCTCGCTGATCTTGCCTACACGTTCCAAGTCGGAAGGGAAGCGATGGAAGAGCGCGCGGCCTTTATCACAAGCGGCACTGCGGAGCTCAAGCGGCAGCTTGCCGATTTTATCAATGATAAGCCGGCTGTAACAGGCTGCTTCAGAGGAGAAAAACAGCAGGCGAAAGATATTGCCTGGCTTTCTGATGATGATGACAGTGCTGAACTCATTGAGAAATGGCTTGCGAAAGGAAAAGCAACGAAGCTCTGTGAAATGTGGAGTAAAGGTGTCGCCATCAATTGGCACAAGCTTTACAAAGACAAGCATCCGAAACGGATCAGCGTGCCTGTCTACCCGTTTGCAAAGGAGCCGTACTGGCCGAAAAAAGCAGAAAAGAAAACATCTGCCGCACACACCGGAGTCTCAGTTTTACACCCGCTCGTGCAGCAAAACACGTCAGATTTGGCCGTTCAGCGGTTCAGCTCACGGTTTACAGGCTCAGAATTTTTCCTGAAGGATCATGTGGTCAGGGAAAAAGCGGTGCTGCCGGGAGCGGCATATTTGGAAATGTCTTATGAAGCGGTAAAACGGGCGCTTGGCGGCTTATTAAAAGACCAAGACAGAATAACGCTCCATCATACCGTCTGGATGAAACCGATCGTCGTTCACGAACAAGAGCGCCAAGTCCATATTGCGCTGTTCCCTGAAGAGGACGGCATCATCTCATATGACATGTACAGCGTAAACGCTGACGATGAAGAAGTGCTGCACAGCCAAGGACGGGCCGAAATCATAAAGGCTGAACGAGAGCCTGAGGCCGACCTTTCTGCCATACAAAACAGATGCACAGCGGACATTCTTGATCCGGCGGCCTTTTATCGGGAAGGCCGGAGCAGGGGGATGTTCCACGGAAAAGCCTTCCAAGGCATTAAGTCCGCCTTTATCGGCGAGAAAGAAGTGCTTTCGGACATACAGCTTCCGGATTCTGTTTCTCATACGAACGGACAATTTACGCTTCATCCGAGCATCATTGATTCGGCTATTCAGACGGCGACGATCTGCATTATGCAGGAGTTTTCCGGACAAAAGCTGATTCTGCCGTTTGCGCTGGAATACCTTGAAGTCGTCAAACCATGCACACCGACTATGCGGGCGCATGCACGCTTCAGCGAAGGATATCAAACCGGTGATTCCGTGCAGAAAGCTGACATTGACCTGTTCGACGAAACAGGAGCACTTTGCGTGAAGGTGAGAGGATTCTCTACGAGAGTGCTTGAAGGCGATGCAGAATCGGCTCAGCGGCCATCAGGCTCGGAAAAGGTCTTGTTTGCTCCGGTCTGGATAGAAACCGCCGCATCCGAGGAATCTTCTGTCCATGCTGATGTACATTTGATCATACTTTGTGAAGATGCCTGCCGTATAAAAGATAAAGCGGCATCCGGCCTGAAAGACGCCGAACTGCTGATTGCAGAAGGTGAGGGAGAAACAGCCGCTGAACGCTTCCAAAGCTACGCGCAGACAATCGCTGAACACATCCGGCGGATCATCAGCGAAAAAAGGCAGGACCGCATTCTGATTCAGACCGTTATTTCAGCAGACGGCAGCCAGCAATTGTTTGCGGGGTTAACAGGTTTGTTAAAAACAGCCGAGCTGGAATACGGAAAACTTAACTGTCAGCTCATCGAAATGGAATCAATCGGCGAAATGCCGGCTGTCGCTCAAAAACTGAAAAACGACAGTCATCGGCCGCATGATAAACATATCCGTTATACAGGAGAAAAACGGTATGTGAAGGCTTGGGAAGAAATGCATCCTGCAGGTGGCGGCGCCGTCTGGAAGGACGAAGGCGTATATCTGATTACCGGAGGCGCAGGAAGCCTGGGGTTGATGTTCGCAAAAGAAATCGCTGGTCGCGTAAAACACCCGAAAATCATTCTGACCGGCCGCTCAAATCTGGCAGAAGCCAAACAGCGTGAGCTTGCTATGCTTCAGGACTCAGGCGCAAATGTCGTCTACAAAAAGCTGAATGCGGCAGACCGGCGGGAAAATGAAGCGCTGATAAAAGAGATTACGGCGGAATTCGGGGAGCTTAACGGAATTATTCACGCAGCGGGAGTGATTCAAGACCGTTTCCTGCTGCAAAAAACGAAGGAAGAGTTCAGGGAAGTGCTTGATCCGAAAGTGATCGGCACCGCTTATTTAGATGAAGCCAGCAAAGACTGCAATCTTGACTTTTTCGTATTGTTCTCCAGTGTTTCCGGCGTTCTCGGCAATGTCGGGCAGGCTGATTATGCCGCCGGCAACGCGTTTATGGATGCATACGCCGCTTACAGGCAATCCCTTACGGAGAATGGCTTGCGGCACGGAAAAACGATCGCCTTTAACTGGACGCTGTGGAAAGATGGCGGTATGCAGGCGGGAGACGAGACGGAAAGAATGATGAAAAAAGCTTTCGGCATGGTTCCGCTTCAAAAGGCGTCAGGCCTGGCCGCATTTTATGAAGGAATGGCTCAGGAAAAGCCGCAGCTTTTAGCAGCTGAAGGAGACGCAGCAAAATTAAAACAGTCGTTCCTGTCCGTTTCTGAAACTGAAAAGCCGCAGGTGGAGAAAATAGAGCCTGTATCCGCCGTTTCGGGAGACAAATGGCACGGTGCGCTTATCAGATTGGTCAGTTCAATTTTAAAAGTCGGCCAAGACGAGATTGATATTGATACGGAACTGAGTGAATACGGTTTTGATTCCGTATCCTTTACCGTCTTTACGAATCAATTAAATGAAGCGTATCAGCTGGAGCTGGCGCCGACGATCTTCTTCGAGCACGGGACGATCCGCAGTTTAGCAGAGTATTTGACGGATGAAACAGAAGCAGGTCTTCCTTTTCAGCCGGAAGAAAAACACGATGCAGAAGAATCTCTTCAAGCGCTTCACACCGCTTTGACAGCCATGGTAAGCGGCATTTTAAAAGTTGACCGTGAGGACATTGATACAGATACGGAACTGAGTGAATATGGTTTTGATTCCGTATCCTTTACCGTCTTTACGAATCAATTAAATGAAGCGTATCAGCTGGAGCTGGCGCCGACGATCTTCTTCGAGCACGGGACGATCAGCAATCTCGCCGGATATTTGGCAAAAGAGCATCCGGGCCGTTTCGGCGAAAAGAAGAAGGAGTCTCCGAAAAAAGAGCAGCCAAAAGCCCAAAAACCGAAAACGCATCGGAAAAAGCGCTTTGCAACGGTAATGAACGCTAGGGCAGCGACACAAGAGCCGCGCCGCTTGGACCCGGTTGCCATTGTCGGAATCAGCGGCCGATTCCCGGGCGCGAAGGATATAGAGGAATTTTGGCGCAATCTGAAAGAAGGAAAAGATTCTATCACAACCATTCCGAAAGAACGCTGGGATTGGCAAGCGTTTGATGGCGACCCGAACCTTGAAAGGAACAAAACGAATATCAAGTGGGGCGGCTTTATCGACGGAATAGCTGAATTTGATCCGCTGTTCTTTGGGATTTCACCGCGGGAAGCCCAATATTTAGATCCGCAGCAGCGGCTGTTATTGACTTATGCATGGCGGGCGATAGAAGATGCGGGCTGTAAGCCGGAAAGCCTTTCCGGCACAAATACGGGTGTCTTTATCGGCACCGGAAATACCGGTTATAAAGATTTGTTCACAAGGGCAGGTCTTGCGCCGGAAGGACATGCGGCGACAGGCAGCATGATTCCTTCCATCGGTCCGAACCGTTTAAGCTATTTGTTAAATCTTCACGGGCCGAGCGAGCCGATTGAAACGGCATGTTCAAGCTCGCTTGTTGCGATTCACCGGGCGGTATCCGCTATAGAAAACGGAGAATGCGACATGGCGATTGCCGGGGGAATCAACACGATTCTGACGGAAGAAGCGCATATCAGCTACAGCAAAGCAGGCATGCTCAGCAAAGACGGAAAATGCAAAACCTTCTCCAAAGATGCCAACGGGTATGTCAGAGGAGAAGGCGCGGGAATTCTGATGCTGAAGAAACTGACAGATGCAGAACGTGACGGCAATCCGATTTACGGCGTGATCCGCGGTACGGCTGAAAACCACGGCGGCCGGGCGAATACGTTAACCTCGCCGAATCCGAAACTGCAGGCTGATTTATTGGTGAAAGCATATCGGAAAGCGGGAGTGGACCCGAGCACCGTCACGTATATTGAAGCGCACGGTACAGGAACGGAATTGGGCGACCCGATTGAAATAAACGGTTTGAAAGCGGCGTTTCACGAGCTGGCGAAAACAAATCAAGAGCCCGAAGTCTCCGATCACCGCTGCGGCATCGGTTCGGTCAAGAGCAATATCGGCCATTTAGAGCTTGCCGCGGGAGTATCAGGCGTCATGAAAGTGCTTTTGCAAATGAAGCACAAAACGCTGGTGAAAAGCCTGCATTGCGAGACGATCAATCCGTACATTCAGCTCGATGACAGTCCTTTCTACATCGTGCGGGAAAATCAGGAATGGACGGCAGCGAAAGATAGAAACGGAAATGCGATTCCGCACCGGGCCGGGGTCAGCTCATTTGGCATCGGCGGGGTCAACGCCCATATCGTCATTGAAGAGTATGTTCCGAAAGCAGCCGCGCAGCCTGAGCACAGTCCGGAAAATCCGGCAATCATCCTTTTGTCCGCCAAATCAAAAGAAAAACTGTTTGAACAGGCGCAGCAGCTGCAAAAAGCGATCCGTCAAACGCCGTATACAGATCAAGACTTGGCGGGCGTCGCTTATACGCTGCAAACCGGAAGGGACGAAATGGAAGAGCGCCTGGCCATTCTTGCAGCGACGATGGCGGAATTGGAAACAAAGCTGGAAGCATTTACGAAAAATGAGAAAAACATCGCGGGGCTGTATACCGGCCAGTCTCACCGCAATAAAGATACGTTTGCCTTGTTCACGGCAGATGAAGATATGGACATCGTCATTGACGCCTGGATTAAAAAAGGAAAATTCGCCAAGCTGGCAGAGGTATGGGTGAAAGGCGGCGTGTTGAATTGGAACCGGCTGTATGAAAAGGGTACGCCGCGTTTACTCAGTCTTCCGTCTTATCCGTTCGCAAAAGACACGTATTGGGTGCCTGAGAATCCTGACAAAAATAAGGTCCATACAGAGGAACGGATGAAACGTATTCTGACAAAACAATGGGAACCGAGCCCGCTCGAACTGCGTGAACCGTGCCCACGTTCCGTTGCGATTTTGACAGGCGGGGACACGATCAATCTCGCAGAAGAGATCGCAGCGCATATGCCGAATCACCGTATTATCACAACATCAGACCTTACCGGTGAATATGATTGGCAGGCGTTTGGCGGAGTCATCGACCTCCTCGGCGCAGCGAAAGAAGAAGCTTCTGGAGATATGCCCGGTATCAAATGGCTTCAGCAATTGATTGAGCATGGGCATAAAGAAGGGATGACACTGCTTTGTGTCACGAAAGACCTTGAGTCATTAAATAAAGAGGCCAATCAAACAACAGGAGCAAAACGGGCCGGTCTGTACAGAATGCTGGCATGTGAGTACGGTCATCTGTCTTCAAAGCATCTCGACCTTGAAGGAGCGCTTTCTGATGACAAACTGGCGAAGCAGATTGCCGATGAGTTTCATGCCCGTACTGATGACGCGGAAGTTTGCCGGAGGGACGGCTTGCGCTACCGCGCTGTATTGAGCGGATCAGAAAATATGAATATGCAAGGCGAGAGAATTGATTTTCCGGACAACCATGTGCTTCTGATCACCGGGGGGACGAGGGGGATCGGTCTTTTATGCGCACGTCATTTTGCCGAACATTACGGAGTGAAAAAACTGGTGCTTACAGGCCGTGAGACCCTTCCGCCGCGAAGTGAGTGGACGGGCGGACTGAATGGGGTGACGGCTTCTGTAAAAGCGAAAATTGAAGCTGTTCTCGACTTGGAATCCAAAGGTGTACAAGTGAAGGTATTGTCAGTCCCGTTAGCTGATGAAGCCGGGCTGAGACAGGAACTGAGTCAGATCAAACAGACGCTCGGACCTATCGGCGGCGTGATTCACTGCGCGGGTGTGACCGATAAAGAGACGCTCGCATTCATCAGAAAAACCCATGAAGACATACAGCGCGTGCTCGAGCCGAAAGTAGAGGGGCTTCAGGCGTTATACAGTGTGCTCAGCGAAGAGCCGCTGAAGTTTTTCGTCTTGTTCTCTTCTGTGTCAGCTGCGATACCGGCGCTTTCGGCAGGACAGGCCGACTATGCCATGGCCAATGCGTATATGGACTATTTTGCAGACTCATACAAAGAGCAGCTGCCGATCGTAAGCATTCAGTGGCCGAACTGGAAAGAAACCGGAATGGGCGAAGTCACGAACAAAGCTTATAAAGAGAGCGGGCTATACAGCATCACGAATGCAGAAGGATTACAGCTCCTTGACGGCATACTTCTTGCATCAGCAAGAGGCCCGGTGCTGCCGGCCGTTCTGAATCCTAAGCTGTGGAAGCCGGAGCGATTCCTGCGGCGAAGCAGGCAGGATCAGCCAATGAGCCCTGCTATGGTAAAACCGGCGGAAAAAACCGCTGATACTGCCGCAGACAACGCTCAATTAACAAGGAAAACAGAAGAATGGCTGAAAGAATTATTTTCTGAAGAGCTGCGGATTGACCAGGATCAGCTTGAGACAGACGTATTATTCCAAGATTACGGAGTGGACTCCATTATCCTTGCTCAGCTTCTGCAGCGGATCAATCGGAATCTCTCGGCATCGCTTGACCCGTCCATTCTGTATGAATATCCGACGATTCAATCTTTCGCAAATTGGCTTCTCGAAGGATATACAGAAGTTTTGTCAGAACGGTTTAATTTGGCGGCGGAGCCTGTTATGAAGAAGCCGGCTGAGCCGGTAATTGTAACACAAGCCGTTAAGGTGCAAGAAGAGCCGGCCGAAAAACAGATTCACCGGGAAGATATCGCGGTCGTCGGCATGTCCTGCCGGTTTCCGGGGGCGGCTTCCTTAGAGGCATACTGGTCGCTTTTGGCTGAAGGCCGTTCGGCTATCGGTCCTGTTCCGGCTGAGCGATGGGGTTTGAAAACGCCTTATTACGCGGGAATGCTTGATGGAATTGATCAATTTGATCCGGACTTCTTTTTACTGGCTGAAGAAGATGTAAAGGCAATGGACCCTCAAGCTTTGGCCGCTCTGGAAGAATGTCTCAACCTGTGGTATCACGCTGGCTATACGCCGGATGAGATAAAGGGAGAAGCAATAGGTGTGTACCTCGGCGGACGCAGCCGTCACAGACCGGGTGAAGAGAAACTGCTGGATGCGAAAAACCCGATCGTCGCGCTGGGCCAGAATTATTTGGCCGCAAATCTGTCTCAATATTTTGATATGCGCGGCCCGAGTGTTGTCCTCGATACGGCTTGTTCTTCTGCTTTAGTCGGAATGAATATGGCCGTGCAGGCTCTTGTAACAGGAGAAATAAAAGCGGCCGTCGTCGGCGGTGTGAGCCTGTTTGAATCAGAAGAAACCCATAAATTATTTGAACAGCGCGGCATATTAAGTAAAGCGCAGTCGTTCCATGTATTTGACGAACGCGCCGATGGAGTCGTGCTGGGCGAGGGAGTCGGAATGGTTCTTTTAAAAACCGTGTCTCAGGCCATTGAAGACGGAGATTCTATTTATGCCGTAGTGAAGGCGGCATCCGTCAATAATGACGGAAGAACGGCAGGCCCGGCTACGCCGAGCCTGGAAGCGCAAAAATCCGTCATGAAGACGGCTCTTGAAAAAAGCGGAAAACAGCCGGAAGACATTACTCATATTGAAGCGAACGGTTCAGGCACGGTCGTGACGGATCTGTTAGAACTGAAGGCCATTCAATCCGTCTACCGTTCAAAAGACGCCGGCCCGCTCGGAATCGGATCTGTGAAACCGAACATCGGGCACCCGCTTTGCGCGGAAGGAATTGCAAGTTTCATAAAGGTTGTTCTCATGCTGAAAGAAAAGAGCTTTATCCCGTTTTTATCAGGTGAGCATGAAAACACACATTTTGATAGAGAAAAGGCCAATATTCAGTTCAGCCGCACTCTGGCAGACTGGCCGTCACCAATGCCGGCGGCAGGAATTAACTGCTTTGCCGACGGCGGAACAAATGCCCACGTCATTGTGGAAGCGTGGCAGGAAGACGAAGGGCGCCGAATCAAGCGCCACCCTTTAACACCGCCTGCATTAAATAAGCGGCTGATTTCGCCGGACAGCAAAGAAGAAACGAACGAAAAAGCTGCGGCAAACATCTGGGATACCTATGAAGTGGAGGTTTAACGTGAAGAACTTCAATAAGCAAATCACTTTATCGCTGAAAAATCCGTTTATTTTACATCATGACGTTTACGGACAAAAAGTCCTTCCGGGATTGGCTTATATTGATATGTTTTATCAGATTTTCAAAGAGCGCGGCTATTCATACGACGTGCTTCAGCTGCGCCATTTATCCATATATCAGCCGCTTATCGCGAAAGAAGACAGCGCCGTCAAGCTTACGGTTGAATGTACGAAGGTAAAAGAAGGGCGCTGGAAACTTACCGCAAAAGGGGCTGAGGTCAGCGGCGGACGAGTCCAGCCGGAAGAACGTATTTACGTCAAAGCGGAAATGCACGAGACGGCACCCGCAGTTTTCAGAGACACGCTTGATCTTGACTCTGTCAAACGCGAGGCGGAACGCACCATCGATTTAAATGAGCTGTATGCACAATGCAGAAGCCAGGAATTGGTTCACAGCGGATACATGAAAGCGGAAGGAGAAGTGTTTGAGGAGCGGGACGGCGTCACCTTTGATGTATCGCTCGGAAAAGACGCGATGGGACAGGCCGAAGGGTTTTTGTTCCATCCGACTCTTCTTGACGGAAGCGGCGTCGGCGCAAACCTATTGATCTCCTCGCTGTTAAATGGGGAAAAGAGGCTGTTTCTGCCTCTTTTCTACGAATCTTTTACAGCTTCCGAACCTTTGCAGGCCGGCTGCATCACGAGAATCAAACGTTCGTCGCTCAGGCAGGAAAAAGAGCTCATTTACATTACACTGGAGTTTTTTAACACATCCGGCCGAAAAGTAGCCGAGCTGAAAGATTTTACAAGCAAGCTCGTGCGGGATGCCGAGCTGATCAATACAGACCGAAAGACTGCTGAGAAGTCTCCTGAAAAAGCCGGTTTACCGGAAGTTGCGGCATCGCTTGAAGGCGGACACCCGCATGAGGAAGCAGAGCGGTATGTCATGAATCTGATGGCGGAAAAAATCGGCAAGCCGCTTGAACAGATTGATTCTCAAGTCGGCTACTATGAAATGGGGCTGACATCGTCCGGACTGCTTGACGTCGTCGAAACGATAAGCGAAAAAATCGGCGCAACCCTTTCTCCGACTTTGCTGTTTGAATATACGACGGCAGCAGAGCTGGCAGCTTTCCTGACAGAGCAGTACGGAAGCCATTTCAGCGCGTCTCCTGCAAAAATAGAGAAGCAGGTTGAGAAGCAAACAGAAAGAAGACGGAAAAGCAGTGTTCCGCAAGATGAAGATATCGCGATTATCGGCATGGCCGGCCGCTATCCGCAGGCCGAAAATATTCATGAATTCTGGGAAAACCTGAAAGAAGGAAAAAACTGTGTCACCGAAATTCCGGAGTCTCGCTGGGACTGGCGCAAATTTGAAAATGTAAAGTCGCCTTCCGGAAAGAGCATTTCAAAATGGGGCGGATTTATTGATGATCCGGATTGCTTTGATCCCCAATTTTTCCGGATTACGCCGCGGGAAGCTGAAACAATGGACCCTCAGGAACGGCTGTTTTTACAAACATGCTGGGAAACGATTGAGGATGCCGGATATACGCCGAAATCGCTCGCAGAGGCGCGCGGACGGAATAAGAGACAGCGCGTCGGCGTCTTCGCAGGGGTGATGCATAAGGATTATACGTTGGTCGGAGCTGAAGCTTCTTCTGAAGATCATGTATTCCCGCTTTCTCTTAATTATGCGCAAATCGCAAACAGAGTTTCATATTTTTGCAATTTTCACGGGCCGAGCATGGCGGTCGATACGGTCTGTTCATCCTCGCTGACTGCGGTTCACCTTGCTGCGGAAAGCATTCGGCGCGGGGAATGTGAATCGGCGGTTGCCGGAGGCGTCAACTTGTCGCTGCATCCGAATAAATATCTGACATACGGTTTATGGGACATGTTTTCAACAGACGGGGTTTGTCATACATTCGGGAAAGACGGAGACGGCTATGTACCGGCTGAAGGAATCGGTGCCGTTTTATTAAAACCGCTGCGAGAGGCGGTAAAAGACGGAGACCGGATTTATGCGGTGATAAAGGGCAGTGCCGTCAACCACGTGGGGACAGTGAGCGGAATTTCCGTGCCGAGTCCTGTCGCGCAGGCCGATTTGATTGAAGAATGCCTGGACAAAGCGGGCATCGATCCGCGCACGGTCAGTTATATTGAGGCGCACGGGACGGGAACTTCTCTCGGCGACCCGATCGAGGTTCAAGGCCTTGTCAAGGCGTTCCGCCAGTACACACAGGACAAACAGTTCTGTTCGATCGGATCAGTGAAGTCCAATATCGGCCATGCGGAATCGGCGGCGGGCATCAGCGGCTTAAGCAAAGTTGCCCTGCAGCTTCACCATAAAACTCTGGTGCCGTCTCTTCATTCCGAGGAGCTGAATCCGTATTTAGATTTTGAGCAATCACCGTTTTACGTCCAGCATCATACCGAAGCATGGCAGCAGCCCTCAGTAAAGGAAAACGGAAATGAGACCGTATATCCCCGGCGTGCGGGCATCAGTTCTTTCGGGGCGACAGGTTCAAACGTACATCTCATTCTGGAGGAATTTGTCCCTGAAGAATCACACGGAACAGTGGCTGAACCGGCAGAAGAACAGACATTCATTTTCCCGGTTTCAGCCCGGAATGAAGAACGGCTAAAAGAGTATGTTGCGAAGCTGTCTGCATTTATTCATCCCGGCCTGCCGCTTGAGGATGCGGCGTATACACTTCAGATCGGCCGTGAACAGATGGAGGAGCGGGTTGCGTTCACCGCTCAGAATATGACACAGCTCAAAGAGCGGCTGGAAGGCTTTCTGGCGGGTAAAACGGTCAGCGGGTGCTGGCGGAACCGAGCCGATAAAAGCAAACAGGCAGAGCTTGCTCCGGACTTGATACATAATTGGCTTTCTTCCGGGAGTCTGGAGATGATTGCCGAAAAGTGGGCCGGCGGAGGAACGATGGATTGGAATCTCTTGTACAGTGAAAACAAACCGAATCGGATCAGCCTGCCGACATATCCATTTGAAAAAATCCGGTATTGGGTGCCAAAGGCGGAGAAAAGAGAATCGCTGCCGCAAAACAGGGCAGGCATGCTGCATCCGCTCCTTCATGAAAATGTATCAAACATGTCAGGCGTCCGTTTCCGGTCCTCTTTTAGCGGCGGAGAATTTTTCCTGAAAGATCACGTCGTCAAAAACGAGCGGACGTTACCGGGAGCGGCTTATCTGGAAATGGTCCGGGCGGCCGTTGAACACGCGGCAGAAACGAAGGAAGAAGGAACAGTCCGTCTGAAACATGTCGCATGGATACGTCCGTTTACAGCGGCGGATGAGTCCGCAGAACTGTATCTCCGTCTTTATGATAAAGAAAATGGGGAGATGGGCTTCACGGTTTACAGTGAATCGGCTTCCTCGGAACAAGAGCCCGTTCTCTATGCGCAAGGAAGCGCGGCGTTTGTCCGAGCGGGCGAACCGGCCAAAATCGAGATTGACAAATTAAGAGAGTCACGCCGTCTGATCACACCTGACGCTTGCTATCAGGCATACAAACAGATGGGGATTGAATACGGGGATGCTCACAAAGCGGTCACGGAAATCTATGCAAAAGACAGCAAAGTGCTCGCGAAGCTCTCACTCCCGTCATCTATTTCTCATACAAAAGATCAGTTTGTCCTTCACCCGAGCCTTTTGGATGCGGCCTTCCACGCGACAATCGGGTTAATGCTTGACAGAGACGGGACTGACATAAGGCCGATGCTGCCGTTTGCTCTCGAACAGATTGATGTGTTGAAAAGCTGTAAAAGCGATATGTGGGTTTCCATTGCGTACAGCGGCGAAAGCAAGCCTGAAGATGCCGTGCAGAAGCTGGATATTGATGTATGTGACGAACAAGGCAATGTATGTGTGAAAATGACTGGTTATTCCGCACGGGAAATTGAAACGGATAAAACAGATACACTATTTTTTGAACACGTATGGGAAGAGAAGACCGCTGTACATGAAAAAGCACCGACTCATTTCAAAGCCCGTCACGTGATGATATCAGACCGGTTTACGGATCAAATGAACAGCATACAGACAGACTTCAGCTGTCATGTGCTCCGTGATCAGCATAAGAGTGAAGACGAACGGTTTGAAGCTTGTGCGCTTCAGGCGTTCGAAGAAGTGAAGAAAATCCTCGCTTCAAATTCCGGCGGGCGCGAGCTCATTCAGATTGTCGTGCCTCAAGAAGCGGATACGCAGCTCCTTTGCGGCTTAACGGGGCTTTTGAAAACAGCGGCGCTTGAAAACCCGAACCTGACCGGCCAGCTGATTGAATTGGAGCCGGACGTCAAGGCAGACACGCTGTCCCGATATGTAAAAGAATGCAGCGCTCATCCTGATGACAAGCATATTCGCTATGAAAACGGCAAGCGCTATACGGCACAATGGCAGGAAACAGGGCTTGAACAGTTCGGCGCCGAAAAGCCGTGGAAGGATAAAGGTGTTTATCTGATCACAGGCGGTGCGGGCGGACTCGGATTTTTATTCGCCAAAGAAATCGCCCGGCATGCAAAAGACGCCGTTCTTATTTTAACGGGGCGTTCTCTGTTGGATAACCGTAAAAAAGTCCAGCTTCAAGAACTGTCCGATCTCGGCGCGCAAGCCGTGTACAAACAAACGGACATGACGGAAAAACAAGAAGTTCAATCGCTCACAGCGGACATCTGCCGGAAGTACGGCGGATTAAACGGTATCATACACAGCGCGGGAACGATAAAAGACAACTATATTCTGAAAAAGCACAAAGATGAAATCCGTGATGTACTGGCGCCGAAAGTCTCCGGGCTGGTTCATCTTGATGAAGCGGCAAAGGACATTGAGCTTGATTTTCTGATTCTTTTCTCTTCCGGAGCCGGAAGCGCCGGAAGCGCGGGCCAGGCTGATTATGCGATGGCCAATGCGTTTATGAACGCCTTCAGTGAAAAAAGAAACCGTAAAAAAGCCCGAAATGAACGCTATGGACACACCCTTTCAATCTGCTGGCCGCTTTGGAAAGACGGCGGCATGACGGTTGATGCTGAAACGGAAGCGATGCTGACAAAAGAAAGCGGCATGGTCCCTATGAAAACAGAAAACGGCATCCATGCTTTGTACCGCGGGTGGGCGGCAAACACATCCCAAATCATGGTGACGGAAGGCTACGCCGCAAAAATCCGGGCGTTTCTGAAAAAATCAGCGGATGATCAGCCGGATAAGGGCAGCAAAACGGAAGAAACGGCAGGTCTTACAGCAGGCGGAGAGAACATGCTTGCAGAAAAAACGGAGCATTTCTTGAAACATGTGCTTTCGGAAGTAACCAAACTTCCTGTCGGCAAAATTGACGCCAAGGCGCCTATGGAAGATTACGGAATTGATTCGATTATGATTATGCATTTGACGGGCCGGCTGGAAAAGAGCTTCGGTTCATTGTCAAAAACATTGTTCTTCGAGTACCAGAATATCGAATCGCTGGCGCAGTATTTTATGAAAGCACACCGGGACACGCTGCTGGAAGTGACCGGGATGAAAACAGAAGAAACCCCTGCAGCCAAACCGGCGCTGTCTGAAAAAGCCGAAATAAAGCCCGTTTCCAAACGGAATGAAGGCAAAAAAGGCTTTGCGCAAGTCCGCACAGACACGCGGAAAAATCCAGTGACGGAGCGTGAAGATATCGCGATTATCGGTATATCAGGACGATATCCGCAGGCCGAAAATCTTCAGGAATTTTGGAAGAACTTGAGTGAAGGCACTGACTGCATAACCGAAATTCCAAACGATCGCTGGGATCACAGTCTTTATTACGACGCTGATAAAGATAAAGAAGGCAAGACGTACGGAAAATGGGGAGGATTTTTGAAAGACGTGGACAAATTTGATCCGCAATTCTTCTCTATTTCGCCCCGGGATGCAAAATTGATGGACCCGCAGGAGCGGTTATTCCTGCAATGTGTCTACGAAACGATGGAAGATGCCGGTTACACGCGCAAAAAGCTCACGGAAACATCGGGTGATTTGCTTGGCGCCAATGTCGGTGTTTACGTAGGCGTCATGTATGAGGAATATCAGCTTTACGGAGCCGAAGAACAGGCGCGCGGAAAATCGCTTGCGCTGACCGGAAATCCGTCATCAATTGCGAACAGGGCTTCCTATGTATTCGGTTTTAACGGTCCGAGCATGGCGCTGGATACGATGTGCTCTTCTTCTTTAACAGCCATTCATCTGGCATGCCAAAGCTTGCGGAACGGGGAATGCGAGACAGCATTTGCCGGGGGCGTCAATGTATCCGTTCATCCGAATAAATATTTGATGCTCGGCCAGAACAGATTTTTATCAAGCAAAGGCAGATGTGAAAGTTTCGGTGAAGGCGGGGACGGTTATGTGCCCGGTGAAGGAGTGGGAGCCGTACTCCTTAAGCCGCTTTCTAAAGCGAAAGCGGACGGTGATCATATTTACGGCCTGATCAAAGGAACGGCCGTAAACCATGATGGAAAAACAAACGGGTATTCCGTACCGAACCCGAACGCCCAAGCCGCGGTGATCAAACAGGCGTTAAAAGACGCGGGAACCGATCCGAGGGCGGTCAGCTACATTGAAGCCCACGGTACCGG
The DNA here is from genome assembly GCF_053663335.1 of Bacillus sp. YH3-2-B2. NCBI lineage: Bacteria > Bacillati > Bacillota > Bacilli > Caryophanales > Bacillaceae > Bacillus > Bacillus sp. YH3-2-B2. Next base: position 865,769 of record NZ_JBSJQE010000001.1, read on the forward strand.
GACTTCACTCGGTGATCCGATTGAAATCACGGGTCTGACAAAAGCCTTTTCAGAACAAACACAAGATAAACAGTTTTGTGCCATCGGCTCAGCGAAATCCAATATCGGGCACTGTGAAAGCGCGGCGGGCATCGCGGGTCTGACGAAGGTGCTCCTGCAAATGAAACATAAGAAACTCGCACCCTCACTGCATTCCCGGACGCTTAACCCGAATATTGATTTTCTCGCTACGCCGTTTAAAGTGCAGCAGACGCTTGAAGAGTGGAAAAGACCGGTCATAAATGAAAACGGAGTAAATAAAGAACTGCCGAGAACCGCGGGGCTTTCCTCATTCGGAGCCGGCGGCGTCAACGCTCATATCGTCATCGAAGAATATACCGCTGATGAGGATAAGGAGACGGCTTTTGCCGCACCTCATCCGTCGATGATCGTCCTTTCCGCGAAAAATGAACAACGGCTTCAAAAACGGGCGGAACGTCTTCTTGATACGCTTCGGAGCGGGCGTTACCGGGAAGCGGATCTGAGCCGGATCGCCTATACGCTTCAAATCGGACGTGAACCGATGGAAGAGCGTCTCGGAATCATTGTCAGCAATTTGCGCGAGCTTGAAGAAAAGCTTGACGAATTTACGGGCGGCAAGGAGTCAATTGAACGGCTCTACCGCGGACAAGTCAAACAGAATAAAGACACGATGGCGCTGTTTGCGGCTGATGAGGACATGGAAAAAACAATTGAGGCATGGCTTGAAAAAGGCAAAGCCGCAAAGGTATTAGAGCTTTGGGTGAAGGGCCTTCCGCTGAATTGGGATAAGCTGTATCAAATGGGCAGACCGCAAAAAATCAGTCTCCCGGCCTACCCGTTTGCAAAAGACCGTTATTGGATCGACACATCAGCTGATACAGCTGTCAAAAGACCGGCCGAAACACAGTCTGCGCCGATCGCACCGGCGGCCGTCCCGGAACCGGTCATTGAAGTAACAACTCTTCACGAGGAGACTGCCAAAGAAAAACCGTCAAACATTTTATTGCAGCCTTTGAGCGGCGCGACACCGAAAAGAACCGTACAGTCTGCTTCCAGTCCGGCGGTTTCCGCTGAAAAAGTAAGTGCCGAATTAACGGAAAGGTTGGCGGACGTTTTATATATGGATGCCGACGATATCGACGCAGATGACACATTTATTGATATCGGCATGGATTCAATCACCGGTCTTGAATGGATAAAGGCCGTTAATAAAGCGTACGGCACGTCCCTTACGGTGACGAAGGTATATGATTATCCGACAATCCGCCAGTTTGCGGCCTTCTTGCAAAAAGAGCTCGGGACAGAACCGATCCTTGAGGAAGCAGCCGAACCGCAGAAAACAGAGGCCGTAAAAAAACCGTCAAACATACTGCTGCAGCCTTTAAACGCTCATAAGCAGCATGTGATACAAGCAGAAGCGGATATTCTGGAGGCGATGTCTGAAACGGCAGCTTCCGCCGAACCGGAAGAACCGATTGAAGCGGTGCATGACGAGTTATCAAAAGCACTGGCTGATGTATTGTACATGGAGCGGCATGAAGTGGATATTGATGAGGCCTTTATTGACCTCGGTATGGATTCGATTACCGGTCTTGAATGGATAAAGGCCGTCAATAAACGGTACGGCACGGACTGTAATGTAACGAAAGTGTATGATTATCCGACAATCCGTCAATTTGCCGATTTTCTGCGCACGCAGCCGTCCGTCCGCGGAAGAAAAAAACAGGCGGTTCCCGTACGTCCAAAGCCGCTTACGCAGCAAGCCGCCCCGCAGGAGAAAACACCTGCCGAGCCGGAGAGATTAACGGTTCAAAAGGAACCTGAACCGGTGCAGGCCAAACGGGAGCCTAAAGACGAGATAGTGGACGCGATAGCCATCGTCGGCATGTCGGGCAAGTACCCGGATGCGCCGGACCTAAAGACATATTGGGACAACTTAGCCCATGCGAAAAACGCCATTCGCGACATCCCGCTTTCCCGCTGGGATGTAAACAAATACTATGATCCGGCCTTAAACAAGAAGGGCAAAGTATACTGCAGATCAATCGGTATGCTTGACGGCATTGAAGAGTTTGATCCGCTGTTCTTTAATATATCTCCGTCTGAAGCGGAACTTATGGACCCGCAGCACCGGATATTTTTACAGGAAGGTTTTAAAGCCTTTGAAGATGCGGGTTACAGCTCAAAAGAATTAAACGGAAAAAATTGCGGCGTTTATTTGGGGATTATGAACAATGAATACGGCATGATGTTAAACAAACATCAGACAGGAGGAAGCGCGACGGGCAACAGTTTCAGCATCGCGGCGGCCCGCCTGCCTTATTATCTCAATTTGAAAGGGCCGGCCATTCCGATTGATACGGCATGCTCTTCATCTCTTGTCGGGACTCATTTGGCGCGTCAGGCGCTGTTGAATCATGAAATTGACATGGCCCTTGTCGGCGGCGTCACCTTGTATTTAACGCCTGAATCATACATCAGCATGTGTGAAGCAGGAATGCTGTCTCCTGACGGCCAATGTAAAGCATTTGATAACAGTGCGAACGGATTTGTGCCTGGCGAAGGCGCGGGGGCGCTCGTTTTGAAGAGGCTGAAAGATGCGGAAGCCGATCAAGACCATATTTACGGAGTCATTATCGGATCAGGAATTAACCAGGACGGAAAAACCAACGGCATTACCGCACCAAGCGCGAAAAGCCAAATGGATTTAGAGCGTCAAGTGTATGAAGCGCACAACATCCACCCTGAGAGCATCACCTATGCGGAAATGCACGGCACCGGCACAAAGCAGGGGGACCCGATTGAATTAGAAGCCTTATCTTCTGTATTCAAGGAAAAAACGGACCGCAAACAATTTTGCGCCATCGGTTCGGTTAAATCGAATATCGGGCATACGTCGGCGGCGGCAGGTGTAGCAAGCGTCCAGAAGGTTCTGCTGTCGATGAAACATCAGCAGCTTGTGCCGACCCTTCATTTCAGCACGCCGAATGAACATTTTGATTTCGATGACTCGCCTTTATTTGTCAATACCGAACTTAAACCTTGGGAAACAGGCGGAGCACCGCGGCGGGCCTGTGTCAGCTCATTCGGCTACAGCGGCACAAACGCTCATCTCGTTATCGAAGAGTATCAGCCGAAAGACCGGGGAAGCCGTAAGTCTGATGAGACAAACATTTTTGTGCTGTCGGCGAAAAAAGCGCCGCAGGTAAAAACCTATGCCGAGTCTGTGATCCAATTTGCAAAAGCCAATCAGAATATCAATCTTTCAGATATGGCATACACGCTTCAGACCGGGCGTGATGCGATGGATTACCGTCTTGCGGTTACAGCCGGTTCGAGAGAAGAACTGATCAGCCGTTTAACCGATTTTGTAAACGGAAATACGGGTGAAGGGATATATGAAGCCCACATCAAAACGGCAAAAAAAGAAATCAAAGCATTTGAAACGGACGATGATCTGAAGCAGCTTGTCAGGTCGTGGTTCGATAAGAAAAAATACGTCAAAATAGCGGAATTGTGGGCCAAAGGGCTTCAGACGGACTGGGACAGACTCTATCAAGGCGAAAAACCCCGCAGAATCAGTCTGCCGGCTTACCCGTTTGCGAAGGAGCCTTACTGGCTGCCTGAACCGAAAGCCGTACCGCAGGAAACAGAAGACCGGCGCAAGGCTGTGCTTTTAGAAAAGCAATGGGTTCCGAGTGAGGTCGATTCGGCCGGTGAGAAAAGCGGCAGGACGGTCATGATTCTGGCTGATGCAAGGACAGCGGGGCTTGCCGAAGAGACTGCAAAGCATTTCGCTGACTCGTTCATTTTCCCGGCCGATTCCGCTGACACTGCAGCTAGCGATTGGAATCACATAGATGGCGCAATCGATCTGACGGGATGCGGAGACGAAGACCTTTCACTGGAAGGGATCAGCCGGCTCCAGACTCTGATTGATACAAGCCGCCGGCAAGCGCGGCCGCTGACGCTGCTATATGTAACAAAAGGCTTGGAGCCATTTCAGCAGAAAACGATTCATCTTGCAGGAGCGGCAAAAAGCGGCCTGTACAGAATGCTTCAAAATGAGTATCAAAACGTGACGTCCAGACACATGGATGCCGATACAGATACGGATCAGCAGACGCTTGCCAAACAGATTGCAGATGAATTTTCGGCGGACAGCACAGAACCGGAAGTCTGCCGCCGAAACGGAAAGAGATACCGTGTTTTGTTCAGCGAGATTCCAAGCGGGAAGCGAGCAGAACATAAGCCAGCACCGTTTCCTGAAGACCATGTGCTTTTCATTACCGGAGGGACGAGGGGACTGGGTCTCTTATGCGCCCGCCATTTCACAGAAAAACACGGCGTGAAAAAAGTAGTGTTGACAGGCAGGGAGCCGATTCCTCCCCGTCATGAACGGTCAGCCGTTAATACGAGGCTGAAAGAGAAGATACGGGCGATTGAAGAGCTTGAAGCAAAAGGAGTGCAAGTGGCGGTGATCAGTCTGAAATTGTCTGATCATGATGCGGCGGCAGCGGAAATTGAAACGATCCGGCGCACGATGGGACCGATCGGCGGCGTCATTCACTGTGCGGGATCGGTTAATTCAGTAAATCCGGCGTTTATCAGAAAGACTGCCGACGATATACAAGAAGTGCTGGAACCGAAAGTCGCCGGGCTTCAAACATTAAGCAGCCTTTTCACAAATGATCCTTTGCAATTTTTTGTCTTATTTTCTTCAGTATCTGCAGTCGTTCCGGCGCTCGCGGCGGGACAGTCGGATTATGCGATGGCAAATGCGTACATGGATTATTTCGCGGCGGCTCATCAGCATCAATATCCGTTAGTCAGCATTCAATGGCCGAACTGGAAGGAAACCGGATTGGGTGAAGTCCGCACAGAAAACCTGAAGCAGACCGGGCTGCTGGGACTGTCCAACGCGGAAGGACTTGACTTGCTGGACCGCATTTTATCTGAAAACATCCGCCCGTCCGTTCTGCCGGCTATCGTGGATCGGAGCGAATGGCATCCCGACAGGCTGCTCTGTCAAGAGAAAAAACAAAAAGAGACTGAAGCCGTAATAAACGGCAAAGACGCGGACAAACATTCAGACAGAGAACTGCTTCTTGATACGAAGGCGTGGCTTGTGAAACTGTTTTCCGATGAGCTGAAAATCGCTCCGGAAGAACTGGAAACAGACGAACCGTTTCAGGATTACGGGGTTGATTCGATCATTTTAGCACAGCTTTTACAGCAAATGAATCATGCGCTCAAAGAGGACTTAGATCCGTCTGTTTTATATGAACATCCGACGATTGACGCGTTTGCCGAATGGCTTGTATCCAATGGTCAGCCGCTGCTTGCAGAAAGGGAGGAACCTGATACAGAAATGTTGGTTCCGGCTGCCGTACAAACGGTTCACACTGAACAAAAGCGTGATGCCGTAACTGAAGACATTGCCGTCGTCGGAATGAGCTGCCGTTTTCCGGGAGCGGAATCGTTAGAACAATATTGGGATTTGCTGAGAAGCGGCAGGTCCGCAATCGGCTCCGTCCCGGCGGAACGTTTCGGATATGCAAATCAATATGTTGCGGGATTGATTGACAATATGGATCACTTTGATTCCGAATTCTTTTTCATTCCGGAAAACGACGCGAAAGCGATGGACCCTCAGGCGTTGGCGGTGCTGGAAGAGAGCTTGAAACTTTGGTGCCATGCCGGCTATACCCGTGAAGAAATCAAGGGCATAGAAGCCGGTGTTTATATCGGAGGCCGCAGCCAGCATCAGCCCGATCCTGAAAGTCTTGCGAATACCCGCAACCCGATTGTTGCGGGCGGGCAGAATTATTTAGCGGCAAACGTTTCGCAATTTTTTGATCTGCGCGGGCCGAGCATCGTGCTTGATACGGCTTGTTCATCGGCTTTGACAGGAATGAACATGGCCGTTCAGGCACTGAGAAGCGGCGATATCAAAGCGGCGGTAGTTGGCGGCGTCAGCCTGCTGAACACGGATGCGGCGCACCGGATGTTCCAAGAGCGCGGGCTGTTAAACGAAAAACCGGCATTTCACGTATTTGACAAGCGTTCAGGCGGAGTTGTCCTCGGTGAAGGCGTCGGCATGGTTCTGTTAAAAACAGTAAGCCAGGCGCAAAAAGACGGCGACACGATACACGCGGTCATTAAGGCTGCCGCCATGAACAATGACGGCAGAACGGCAGGCCCGTCAGCCCCGAATATGCAGGCGCAAAAAGACGTTATGCAAAGCGCGCTTTTCAAAAGCGGCAAAAAGCCGGAAGACATCAGTTATATCGAAGCAAACGGATCGGGTTCCGCGGTGACTGATTTGCTTGAGCTGAAGGCGATTCAATCTGTATACCGCTCAGGTCCGCATGTTCCGCTCGGCATCGGGTCAATCAAGCCGAACATCGGGCATCCGCTTTGCGCCGAAGGCATCGCAAGCTTCATTAAAGTCGTATTAATGCTGAAGCATAAACAAACGGTTCCGTTTCTCTCAGGAGACGAACCGATGCCGCATTTTGATATAACAAAGACAGATTTTCACTTTCATAAAACAGCCGGCGAATGGGATGCAGCCAGACCGTCAGCAGCCATCAACTGCTTTGCCGACGGCGGAACGAACGCCCACGTCATTCTGGAAGCTTGGGAAGAAAAAGATACCCGAATGAAAAGAAAGCCGCTGCCGGTACCGTCATTAAGACGTAAGGCTCTGGTAAAAGAACCTGACGTACGAGCGGAGAAACAAGAGCTTCCTGCGAAAAAAATGTTTTGGAAAGCATTTAAATAAGAGAGGAGTGGGAAGGAATGATATCGGAAAAAATCAATATCTCACTGGATCATCCCATCATGAAGGGCCATATGGTCTTTGGTGAAGCGGTATTGCCCGGTCTTGCTTATATCGATTTGATTTATCAGGTTTTTCAGGAACACGGTTATGTATACAATGAGCTTGAATTGAAGCACGTTACGATTTATCAGCCTTTAACCGTCAGTGAAACGGCTGCAATCATTCTGACCATTCAATGTTCTGATAGCGGAGATGGAAAGTGGCTCATCTCCCTTTCAGGGCAGAAACAGCAAGGTGACGAGCTGTCAGACAATATACAATATGCGACGGCTGAAATGGTGAAAAGAGACGCTGTCACATTTGACGAAACCATTGATTTCGGCGATGTGAAGCAGTCAGGCAGATCTCTGAATCTTGATGACATGTATAACCGCTGCCTGGATCATGACTTGGTTCATTCCGGCATGATGAAATCGAACGGACGATTGTACGAAACAGAAGGCGGCATGCTGGCTGAGCTTTCTTGCGAAGAAGGAAAAGATTTCTTTTTATTCCATCCGGCCCTTTTGGATGCGAGCGGAATCGGGGGGAGCGGTTTGCTTTCAGAAACAAACCGGCTTCACCTGCCTTTATATTATGAATCGTTCACGGCCGCTGACAGGCTTCAATCAGAGTGCACGGCGCGTATCGCCGCTTCCGGCGTCCGTCAGGAAAAAGAACTCACAACGATGACGATCGAGTACTTCAGCCGATCCGGACAAAAGGTGGCGGAGCTTAAAAACATTACGGGAAAAGCGGTTCGGCTCGAAGAAGACGCGAATACAGCCGAACAGAATCAACAGGCTGCAGCTGAGCCGGAAAGCGCAGATGAAAAAGACATCATTCTGTTTTTAAAGAAGCTTTTGGCTGATAAGCTTGGGCAGCCTTGGGAGACGCTGGACGTTCTTGCAGGCTACTACGAGCTTGGACTGGATTCATCTTCTTTGCTTGAGATTGTACAGGATATCAGTAAAAAGACGGGTGCGGACCTCGCGCCCACTCTTCTCTTTGAATATACAAATATAAAAGAACTCGCAGCCTTTCTGAAAAAGACTGGTTCATTTGAATATGCGGAGGAACGTGCAGCCGAATCATCACGGTCTGAAGCTGAAGCACCGGACGCGCCAGAACATCATAAAAACACCGGAGACATCGCGATTATCGGAATGGCCGGCCGCTATCCGAAAGCGAAAAGTGTGGCGGAGTTTTGGGAAAACCTTAAGGCAGGCACCGATTGCATCACTGAAGTTCCGAAGTCCCGATGGGATTGGAAAACATATCAAAACGTAACGTCCCCGTCTGGAAAAACAGTATCAAAATGGGGCGGTTTCATTGACGATGCCGACTGTTTCGATCCGCAGTTTTTCAGAATCTCACCGCGTGAGGCGGAAACGATGGATCCGCAGGAGCGCCTGTTTTTAGAAACATGCTGGGAAACGATTGAAGATGCGGGGTATACGCCTGAAACGCTGGGGAGTAAAGGGGAGAAACAGCATCCGATCGGCGTATTTGCAGGGGTGATGCATAAAGATTATTCCTTAATCGGCGCAGAACAATTATCTGAAGCTGATCCTTTTCCGGTTTCACTGAATTATGCGCAGATCGCCAACAGAGTGTCCTATTATTGTGACTTCCACGGGCCGAGCATCGCGGTGGATACCGTTTGTTCCTCATCATTGACTGCCGTCCATCTGGCCATTGAAAGCATCCGCCGCGGCGAATGTGAAGCCGCGCTTGCGGGAGGGGTGAACTTGTCGCTGCACCCGGCGAAATATCTCAGCTACGGAAGCGTGGGCATGCACTCAAGTGACGGCCGCTGCCGCACATTCGGCGAGGGCGGGGACGGCTACGTTTCCGGAGAAGGAGTCGGTGCGGTCTTGCTCAAGCCGCTGGAAAAAGCCGAACAAGACGGCGACCGCATTTACGCGGTCATTAAAGGAAGCGCCGTTAACCACGTCGGGAAAGTAAGCGGAATTACCGTCCCGAGTCCTGCTGCACAGGCAGAAGTCATTAAGGCCTGTCTGAAAAAAGCAGGTATCAGCCCGCAGACCGTCAGTTATGTGGAAGCCCATGGCACGGGTACTTCGTTAGGAGACCCGATTGAAATTGAAGGTCTGTCAAAAGCGTTCAGCCAAGGGACGCAGGATCAGCAATTTTGTTCCATCGGTTCGGTCAAATCAAATATCGGTCACGCAGAATCAGCGGCGGGAATCAGCGGGTTAACAAAAGCGGCGCTGCAGCTTCATCACAAAACGCTTGTCAAATCACTGCATTCTGCGGAATTAAATCCTTACCTGAAATTTGAGGGATCTCCTTTTTACGTACAGCAGCAGACTGCTTCGTGGAAGCAGCCGGCAGCCGAAGAAAACGGAAAAGTCACACATTATCCGCGCCGGGCCGGACTCAGTTCCTTCGGTGCATCAGGTTCGAACGCCCATATCATTTTAGAAGAATACATTCAGCCTGAACAAAAAGCGCCTGCACCTGAGAACGATGCAGCAAAACTCATCCCGCTGTCAGCAAGAAATAAAGACAGGCTTCTGGCCTATGCGGAAAAATTAGCCCGATCGCTTTCAGAAAAGACGGTGCTGTCTGAACTGGCTTATACACTTCAGACAGGACGTGAAGCAATGGAGGAGAGAGCTGTCTTCCTTGTAAATGACACCCGCGACTTGAAAGAAAAGCTGAATGATTTCGTAAAAGGAAACGAAAACATCCCCGGTCTTTGGCGCGGACAAGCCGAGCTGCCGGAACTGAGCGAAACCGCTCCTGAGACGGATGATCCGATACGGCTTGCCGAGTTATGGGCAGAAGGGAAAATAATAGATTGGAATAGGCTGTACGCTTCGGGTAAACCGCGTAAAACAAGCGTTCCGACGTATCCGTTTGCAAAAGAACGCTATTGGATTCCGCAGCAGAAAAAACAGGAGAAAAGCGTGTCAGGCACAGTGCTGCATCCGCTTTTACAAGAAAATACGTCAGATTTTTCGCATCAGCGCTTCACGTCTCTTTTTACTGGAGATGAATTTTTCCTATCTGACCATGTCGTCAACGGACAAAAAATACTGCCGGGTGTCGCCTATTTGGAAATGGCCAGAGAGGCGGTCAAAAAGGCTGCTGCCGTGACGGAAAAAGGCCATAGCGTCACACTCAGGCAGGTTGTTTGGGTCCGGCCGGTCATGATTGAAGACAAACCGAAGGAAATACATATTGCCCTTTACCCAGAAGATAATGGTGAGATTACCTATGAAATATACAGTGAGGCAGAGAACGGCGAAGATCCGGTTATTCACAGCCAAGGTGAAGCGGTCATTACCGAACCGGGAAGCGCCCAGATTGATATCGAGTCTGTCAAAGCTTCCTGCAATTCAGGGACCGTGACTGCGGAAGAATGTTACGGTGCTTTTGAGAAGATCGGTCTGGATTACGGAGAGGCATACAGAGGCGTACAGCAATTGCTGATCGGAGAAGACCGATTATTGGCCCGTATTTCACTCCCGGCTGCCGTACATGACAATAAAGAACAGTATACGCTTCACCCGAGTATGATGGACGCCGCTTTTCACGCCTCAGTCGGTCTGCTTGTCCGCTCAATACATGACGATGCAGACAGCCACGAGCTTTCTCTGCCGTTTGCGATGCAGGAAGTGGAAGTGTTCGGGCCGTGTCCTGAACATATCTGGTCATATATCCGGTACACAGAAGGCAGCAAAGCAGATGACAACGTAAGAAAATTTGACATTGATATGTGCGATGATGCCGGTACGGTTTATGTCCGGATGAAAGGCGCGTCCGTCCGGGCGCTTGACACAGGCCAAACAGCAGGCGGTGAAACCCCGGAGGCGCCTGTCGGCCATACGATGCTGATTCCGGCTTGGGAGCCCGTTGCACTTAAAAAAACGAAGAAAGCAAAAACGGCGGAAAAGCAGACTGCGGTTTTCGGTGAAACTGACAGAATGCATATGCGCATAAAAGAACATCTGCCGAACGCTTCCTATTATCCGATCAGAGGTACGGATGATATCACATCTCTTACGCACATGCTTGAAGGACAAAAAGAACTGGAGCAAATCATTTGGCTTGCTCCGCAGGCTGAGAGTGCTGACAGCCTCAAGGAACAGGAAAGAAACGTTCTTCATGTGTTCAAGCTGATGAAAGCATTACTTGCCTTGGGGTACGGAGAAAAACATTTGGACTGGTGCATCGTCACAGCAAATGCCCAGCCGTTTTCCGATCAAGACAGCGCCGACCCGTCACAAGCCGCAGTCAGCGGACTTGCCGGAACAATGGCGAAAGAATATCCGCATTGGAATATCCGCATGATTGACACGGAAACGGACGGCAGCTGGCCGATCGAAGAGGCGCTCAGTCTTTCTGCCGGAAAAAACGGTCAAATTTGGGCGTACCGCAATCAGCAGCTGTTTGAGCGGCAGCTGATACCGCTTGACAATATGCCGAAAAACGGCACGCTGTACCAAACAGGCGGAGTTTATGCCGTGATCGGAGGCGCCGGATATCTTGGCGAGGCATGGAGTGAATACATGATCCGCCGCTACAAAGCACGCATCATTTGGATCGGAAGAAGCACACTGAATGATTCCATACAGGCGAAACTCGACCGGCTCAGCGCATTCGGCCCGGCGCCTGAATATGTTTCCGCCGATGCCGCTGACAGTGCTTCCTTAGAGCGGGCTTATCAGTTTATAAAAGAGCGTCACACAAAAATGAACGGAATCATCCACTCGGCAATGGATCTGTCTGAGCAAAGCTTAAATAATATGAAGACAGAAGAGTTCAAATCGGTGCTGCGGGCAAAAGCCGATGTCAGTGTGTCCATGGCGGAGGTATTTGGACGGGAGCCGCTTGACTTTGCGCTCTTCTTCTCCTCGCTTGTGGCATTTATCCATAACGTGAAACAAAGCCACTATGCCGCAGGATGCGCTTTCAGTGACGCATTTGCGAAAGAACTTGATCAGACGTGGAATTGTCCGGTCAAAGTCATGAATTGGGGCTATTGGGGCAACAGCGAAGCGGCTGAAGACGGCGATTTTATTCAGCTGATGGATCAGATCGGATTGGGATTGATCGAACCGGACGCTGCGATGGAGGCGCTTGAAACCCTTATGACGCTGCCGGTTGATCAAGCGGCTTTCATTCATACGACAAAACCGGTCGCGGTCGAAGGGATGAGTGAAACAGAAAAAATTTCCGTTTATCCGTCTCAGCCGCTTGTCTCTTCACAACAGCTGAAGGCTGCTCCGCCCGGCGCACGTCTTGTAAGAGAAGCTGAACATCAGAAGCTCGATGATTTTCTGTATCAGCTTTTGATCGCCCAGCTTAAAGAAGCAGACTTGCTGACGCCGCAAAGCCTTAAAACGTATGAGCCCGAACACGAATACTTTAAAAAATGGCTCAATCAAACGATCGCTTTCCTTCTGGAACATGGCTATCTGGAAGGGAATGCGGATTCATATAAATTGTCGGCGCGAGCCGAAGACACAACCGCCTCGCTATGGCAAAAATGGGAGCAGGAAAAAGAGGAATGGCTCAATAACGCCGATACAAAAGCGATGACTGTTTTAGCCGAGACGATGCTTAAAGCACTGCCGGACATTCTGCGCGAAGACGTGCCGGCGACTGACATCATGTTCCCGCACTCTTCAATGGAACTTGTAGAAGGAATTTATAAGCACAATCAAGTCGCGGATTACTTTAACAGCGCTCTGTCAGATACATTAACGGCTTATGTGAAAGAAAACATCAGCAAACATTCAAAAGCCGAGATCCGCATACTGGAAATCGGAGCGGGCACAGGCGGCACAAGCGCAGGCATATTTGAAAAGCTTAGGCCGTATCAAAACTATATAAAAGAATACTGTTACACCGATGTATCGAAAGCTTTTCTCGTGCATGCGGAGACGGAATACGGCAAACGGAATCCTTATCTGACGTATAAGCTTTTTAACGCAGAAGCGCCGCTTGCCGGCCAGGACATAGAGCCGGGCGCATACGACATTGTCGTTGCGGCCAATGTGCTCCACGCGACGAAAGACATCCGCCAGACGCTGAGAAACGCCAAAGCCGTTTTAAAAGACAACGGTTTGCTGCTCTTAAATGAAATGGCGGGAAACAGCCTGTTCCCGCATATTACTTTCGGACTGCTTGAAGGCTGGTGGCTGCATGAAGATTCCGCCCTTCGTATTCCGGGGTGCCCGGGCTTGTATCCTGAAAGCTGGAAGCGCGTGTTAGAAAGTGAAGGCTGGCATTCTGTCTTCTTCCCAGCAGAAGCGGCACATGAATTAAGCCATCAGATTATAGCGGCAAAAAGCAACGGCGTTGTTCGCCAAAAAACGCTTACATCAGGGGCCGGAAAACGGACCGCTCCGCCAAAAGCAGCATATACGCCGGAACTTCAGGCGCAAACAACGGTGCAAAAAGGCGACACGTCTTTAACAGAAAAAAGCACCGAGTACTTGAAAACGTTAATCGGAGAAACATTAAAAATTCCGCCGGCTCAAATTGATCCGAAAGCGCCGCTTGAAAAATACGGAATTGATTCTATCGTCGTCGTACAGCTGACAAACGCGTTACGAAATGTATTGGACCAAGTCAGCAGCACTTTATTTTTTGAATATCAGACGATCGAGGCGCTCGTCGCTCACTTAATCAAAACGAAAAAAGACGCGATGATCAAACTGACAGGACAAACGCCTGTTCAGGAAGAACGGAAGGCAACACCAGAACCGCAGGCTGTACAGCCGGCTAAGCCGCTTCCCACTGACTGGCGGCGGAGGGAAAAGCGGGCAGCCAAAGAGACCGTCCGGCAAAGTTCGGTTCGCGACGTGGCCATCATCGGTGTTTCAGGACGCTACCCGCAGGCAAAAACAGCGGCTGAGCTTTGGGATAATATTAAAAAAGGAAAAAACTGCATAGAAGAAATTCCCCGGGAACGCTGGAACTGGCAGGATTACTACGATGAAGAGAAAGGTAAAGAAGGCTCTATTTATACGAAATGGGGCGGCTTCATTGAGGATATGGACAAGTTTGATCCGCTGTTCTTTCAGATTTCTCCTTTGGAAGCGGAGCGAATGGACCCGCAGGAGCGATTATTTTTAGAAACGGCATATGCGAGTATCGAGGATGCCGGCTATACGCCTGACAACCTGTGCCAAAGCAGAAAAATCGGTGTTTTTGCCGGCGCGATGAACAAAAACTACCCGACAGGCTACGGCTACTGGTCCATTGCCAACAGGGTATCTTACCTTTTTGATTTTCAAGGGCCGAGCATTGCCGTTGATACAGCCTGCTCCTCTTCTTTGACGGCCATTCATCTGGCGCTTGAGAGCATATACAGCGGTTCAAGCGAATGCGCGATTGCAGGGGGCGTAAACATAGTGACCGACCCGATCCATTATATGAATCTGTCAGTCATGAACATGCTTTCCGCAAGCGACACGTGCAAATCGTTCGGAGACCGCGCGGACGGCTTTGTCGACGGAGAAGGGGTGGGCGCTGTCGTATTAAAGCCGTTGGAGCAAGCGATCGCCGATAACGATCACATTTACGGTGTGATTAAAGGAAGCACCATTAACAGCGGAGGCAAAACGAACGGATACACCGTTCCGAATCCAAATGCGCAGGCCGCCTTAATAAAAGAAGCTTTCCAAAGGGCAAACGTCCCGGCGCGCACCGTCAGTTATATTGAAGCCCACGGTACGGGGACCGCATTAGGAGATCCGATTGAAATCGCCGGATTAACGAAAGCATTTGAAGAGGATACAACAGACAAACAGTTTTGCGCCATCGGCTCCGCAAAATCAAATATCGGTCATTGCGAAAGCGCCGCGGGCATTGCGGGTCTGACAAAAATATTATTCCAGCTCAAAGACCGCCAAATTGCGCCGTCCCTGCACGCGGAACAGCTGAATCCAAATATTGATTTCGCGTATACGCCGTTTGCCGTTCAGCAGGAGCTCGGTGAGTGGAAACGTCCCGTCATCGGCGGCAAAGAGCTTCCGAGAAGGGCGGGGTTAAGCAGCTTCGGCGCGGGAGGAGCAAACGCCCACCTCATCATAGAAGAATATACGGCAGACAAAGTGCCTGATGAGACGCCGGCAGATCAGCCCGCCATCATCGTCCTGTCCGCGAAAAACAGCGAACGGCTCACTGAAAAAGCAAAACAGCTCAGAGACGCTATCCGTGAAAAAAGATACAACGGCAGCGACCTTATGAGCATAGCCTTTACTCTCCAGACTGGCCGGGTGCCGATGGAAGAGCGTCTCGGTTTTATCGTCCATTCACTACATGAACTTGAGGAAAAACTGAACGGATTTATTGCCGAACAAAACAGCGCCGGACTGCACCGTGACGGCACGGAAGAAAACAAACGGATGCTTGCCGTATTTTCGGCGGATGATGATATGGAAACAATCATAGACGCTTGGATCAGCAAAAGAAAATATTCTAAGCTGCTTGAGCTTTGGGTAAAAGGATTGGACATCAATTGGGCGAAATTATACGGAGACCGTCCTCCGGCCCGCATCAGCCTGCCTGCTTATCCGTTTGCGAAAGAACGCTTCTGGCATCAGCAGCCTGTACAAAGCAAGGCTGCGCCCGTTAAGGCGCCGGCTGATGAAACTGATCCGGCAGAACAGTTTGAAGTGATGGCTTTTAGAGAAGTTCTTAAAGAACAGGCTCTGCCGGCTGCCGGAGAAAAACAAGTCGAAACGGTGATTTCTTTCTTAACTGATCAGAAGAAGCAGCAGGAAGCCGTCTCTGTGATCAAATCGTATGACAGTGACATTGACGTTATTTTTATCGCTCAGGGAGACCGGTATGAGGCCTTGTCCGCCGGCCGCTGCCAAGTGGTGCGGGAAGATCCGCAATCATATGTGAACGCTTTTGCGGATATTCAAAAAGAGTACGGTGAAGCTTCCGCCATTTTGTATTTATGGGCGCTTGAAGATAAAAGCTGCATCGAAGATTATTCATGTATTGTCCATATTCTCAAAGCAATGGCTGAGACCGGTCTGCAGCCGGAAAGGCTGTTATTGGCGGGGGAATATGCATCCGGTCTGGAAAGGTGCTACTTGGAATCATGGATCGGCTTTGAGCGTTCGCTCGGCATTGTTCTTCCGAAAACAAGTGTTACCGGCCACTTCCGAAAAGCCGGCGCGGCCATAACGGACTGGATGAGAACCATTTGGGACGAGCTGAAAGCTGAAACAGACCATACCGTTTTCTTGGAAGAGGGAAAACGATATGTCTATCACACCGAACCAACCGGACTAACGAAAGAAAACGGCAGGATCAGAACCGGCGGAACATATCTCATTACAGGCGGATTAGGAGGGCTCGGCTACTTATTTGCCCGCCATCTCGCCCGGAACTACCAGGCAAATGTCATTCTCACGGGGCGGTCGCCGATCAATGAAGAAAAGAAAGAAAAAATGAAAGACCTGGAAAATCTCGGCGCGGGTGTTCTTTACGCCGAAGCCGATGTTTGTGATCCGATCGGAATGGGCGACTGCATCAAGCGCGCGAAAGAACGATTCGGAGCTATTCACGGCGTCATTCATGCGGCGGGCATCGAAAGCAGAACATCCGTCTTTGAAAATGAAATCGGGAATTTCCGCAGTACGCTTGAACCGAAAATAAACGGGAGCCTGCTTCTTGACGAGTGGCTGAAAAACGAAACGCCTGATTTCATCTGCTACTTTTCATCCACATCTGCTGTTTTAGGAGATTTCGGCTGCTGTGATTACGCGGTCGCGAACAGGTTCCAAATGGCGTATGCCCGCTATAAAAACGAACAATCCGAAAGCGGAAACGCTTTTGTCATAAACTGGCCGGTCTGGAAAAACGGCGGAATGGCCGTCGGCGGTGAAGAGACGACGGGCATGTACCTGCAATCAAGCGGACAGCGCCTGTTAGAAACAGATGAAGGCATTGAGCTGTTTGAGCGCATCATTTCTCAAGACAACACCCAGTGCCTTGTCATTGCCGGCAAAAGAAGCCGCGCCGAACGATTTTTAGGCATACGGCGGGACGATTCATCAAAACCGGATGCGCTTTTGGAAACCGTGAGCCGCCGCATCCCGGAAGAAAGCACGGAAAAACGGCTCGAAGCGGATTTGAAAGAGCTGATACACAGTCTGCTGAAAATATCTAAAGATAAACTCGTCCTGCATAAAAACTGGGCGGAATTCGGATTTGATTCCATCTATTTAGCCAAATTTGCCGCTCTTTTGTCGAGTCATTACGGCATTGAAGTCACTCCGGCGTTATTTTACAGCTATGCCACGCTCGGAGACGTCATCAGCTATTACCTGACAGAACACAAAGAAACGATCGAAACGTTTTACCGAACGGAAGAAACTGAAACAAAAGCCGCCGCTCCGGATAACAAGGAGTACACGGATCAGGAGATCATCGCCATGATGAAACAGGTCTCTGAGGGGACATTAGATTTTAAAAGAGTGCAAGACATCATAGAAGGGAGTAAGACCTATGAATCATAAAGAACTTCTCGATGCCTACAGATCAGGAACGCTCACCATCGCTGAAGTAGAACAAAAGCTTCAGGCTTTCAAGCGGACAACTGCAAAACGTCCGCTTTCTGAAGGCCAGAAAGGTTTGTGGATGCTTCAGAAAATGTTTCCGGAGATGAGCGCATATAACATTCCGTTATGCTTTCGTTTTCAAAAGCTGGATATCGAGACATTCAAAAACGCCCTTTTGTCCGTGCAGCGCCAGCACCCTATTTTGACCAGTGTGATAAAAGAGGAAAACGGCCTTCCGTATCAGATAGAAGATACGGATCGGCATTTTCCGATTGAAGAAATGGATCTTTCTGAATTAAGCGGGCGTGACGTTCTTTCGTTTATTAAAGAAAAAGCAAAAGAACC
Source organism: Bacillus sp. YH3-2-B2 (assembly GCF_053663335.1). NCBI lineage: Bacteria > Bacillati > Bacillota > Bacilli > Caryophanales > Bacillaceae > Bacillus > Bacillus sp. YH3-2-B2. The sequence continues at coordinate 883,523 of NZ_JBSJQE010000001.1, forward strand.
GTTCGCGCTTGAAACCGGGCCGCTCCTGCGTGTTCATATATTCCGGCGGGCGAAGCGGGAGCCGATTGTGTTAATCACCATTCACCATATCATTTTTGACGGCGTCTCTCTTATGACGTTTATGTCGGCGCTGCTGGACGCTTATGTAAAAGCAAGTGAAGGCAAAGAACCTGTCATGGTTCAGCAGGCCGCAGATTATCATGATTTTGTGAAATGGGAAAAAGAGCTGCTGGAAAGCGAAGCGGGAAAAACGCATCTCTCTTATTGGAAAAAGCAGCTGGAAGGACCGCTGCCGGTGCTTGAGCTTCCGTCGGATTATCCGAGATCATCGGTTCAAACTTGCAAAGGGCAGGCGTATCAGCGCTTGCTTCCTGATGAACTGAACCGGCAGATTAAAGTGTGCGCCCAAAAACATAATGTCAATGAATCCGTTGTGTATCTCGCTATTTTCAAAGGGCTGCTCTATCAATATACGAATCAGGAAGATGTCATCGTCGGCATGCCGACGATGGGGCGCTCTGAGGCTCAATTTGAGTCTGTCATCGGATACTTTATTAATATGATCGCGGTCAGAAGCAGGGAGACGGGCGCCAAATCCTTTACGGCGTTTTTGAAGGAGCTGCAGCTGACACTGGCAGAAGGGCTGGACCATGCCGCGTATCCGTTTCCCGCGCTTGTCAAAGAATTGAAGACGGAACGCTCGCCTGCGGTTTCGCCTGTTTTTCAAACCGCGTTTTTCTATCAAAACTTCTTCCGGACAGAAGGAGCGGAAAAGCTGGCGGAACTATATCAATCACTCGGCATCGAAATGATAGAAGACATTCATCAGGAAGGCGAATTTGAGCTTGCGCTTGAAGTCTATAAAAAAGAAACGGGAACCGTCCTGCAATTTCTGTACAACCCGGATGTCTACAGCCCTTCTTTCATCGAACGGATGGCGGAGCATTATATGAAACTGGCAGAAAAGGTGCTTTCTGATCCGGAGATCGCTTTTGAAGCCTGTTCCGGCCTGCTCAATCAAAAACGTGAAGCAAGCCGTTCATCCCATCAGCCGAATGAGCGCTGCATTCATGAAGTGTTTGCGGAAAAAGCCGGACGCCACCCTGACAGAGAAGCCGTCACATTCGGTGAAAACAGTCTTACATATCGTGAATTAGATGAACGAAGCACGGCGCTCGCTGTGTACCTGCAAGAAAAGGGCGTCACACCGGAATGCCCGGTCGGCATTTGTACGGAGCGTTCTTTTGAGATGGTCATCGGCATCCTCGCCATTTTAAAAGCGGGAGGCGCGTATGTGCCGCTGGACCCGGCTTTTCCAAACGAACGGATGGTGCACGTGTTGACTGACAGCGGCGTTTCAATCGTATTAACTCAAGCAAAGACGCGCGGCATGATTGAACAGTTGGCCGTCGGCGGTGTGAGCACGGTGGAAATTGAAAAGAGCGGACGTTCTGTCAGCGGGGCAAAACTGACGCCGCGTTCAAAACCGCATCATCTCGCTTATATTCTATATACGTCCGGAAGCACGGGAAAACCGAAAGGCGTCATGGTTGAGCACAGGGCCATCATGAATACGCTGCAGTTTTTGGAAGCTGAGTATCCGGTCGCACAAGAGGATGCCTATTTGTTAAAAACGAATTACGTATTTGACGTTTCGATTTCTGAATTATTCGGCTGGTTTATCGGAAACGGACGGCTTGTCATTTTGCCGCCTGGTGCAGAAAAAAACCCGCAGCTTTGCATGGAATACATCCAAACCCACCAGGTCACGCATCTGAATTTTGCTCCCGCCGTGTTTAATGTATTTCTGGAAACGGTAAAGCGGCATACGGCATTTACAGAAGACGGCCCTGTGAAATATGTGATGGTGGCCGGTGAGGCATTTCCGAAAGATTTAGTCAAAAAGGCCGTTTCCATCTTCAAACATGCCAGAATTGAAAACATATACGGCCCGACGGAAACATCTATTTATGCCGCTTACTACAGCTGCGGCCAAAAGGAAATCACAAGCAGGAATACGCCGATCGGGAAACCGATTCACAATACGCGGCTTTATATCGTCGATGAAAAGCTCAGCCCCGTCCCTGACGGTGTGGCCGGGGAGCTTTGCGTGGCCGGCGCCGGTCTGGCCAGAGGCTATTACAATCAGCCTGAGCTGACGGCGGCATCATTTATTGATAATCCGTTTAGTGAAGGAGAAAAACTTTACAAGACAGGTGATTTAGCCAGATGGCTGCCTGACGGAAATATAGAATATGCCGGCCGGATTGACAGTCAGGTGAAAATTCGCGGCTTCCGCATCGAATTGGGAGCGATTGAAACGAAATTGAACGAACATCCGGACATTCTTGATCAGGCGGTTGTTGTTCAGGAAAAGAACGGACATAAAAAGCTGATTGCTTATTATACGGCCCGCTCCGGTCATACGGCAGATGAAAAAGCGCTCCGCAACCATCTTTTATCGAGTCTGCCGGATTATATGGCGCCTGCTCATTTTATCCGTCTGGATGCGCTGCCGTTAACACCGAGCGGAAAAGTGAACCGCAAAGACCTAAAACAGCGCAAGGTAATTGTTCACCGGTCTGAAAAGACGGGCAGACTGCCGTTATCAGAAGCGGAAGCGAAAGTGACCGCAATATGGGAAGACCTGCTGAATACGGCGGGCATCAAAATCGAAGACGGCTTTTTCGATGTGGGAGGCGACTCGCTTTTGGCTGTTGCGGCGGCAGAACGCATTAAACAGGAGCTCGAATGCGATTTTACCGTTACGGATTTATTCGAACACTCTACCATTCAGGCGATCAGCCGATTTATTGTTGAAACAAAACAGGCGGCTGAACCAGAGGCGCCCGGCCAAGATGAGAGTGAAAGAGAACAAACACCGCAAAACGGGGTGCCGTCTTACTTTGATGACAGTGTGGCGATTGTGGGGATTTCCTGCCAGTTCCCCGGCGCGAAAAATCATCATGAGTTTTGGAAGCAGTTAAGAGAAGGAAAGGAAAGCGTCCGGTTCTACTCGGAAGAAGAACTTCGGGAAGCCGGCGTGCCTGAAGATTTGATCGAAAATCCCGACTATGTGCCGGCATTATCGACGATAGAAGGAAAAGATCTCTTTGACCCTGAGTTCTTTCACATTTCTCCGAAAGACGCAGAATTTATGGATCCTCAGCTTCGGCTTCTGCTGCTTCATTCTTGGAAAGCCGTCGAGGACGCGGGATATGTATCCAAAGAGATTCCGAAGACAAGCGTATATATGTCGGCAAGCAATAATTCGTATCGGTCGCTTTTGCCGGAAAAAACGACAGAAGGCCATGAATCTCCCGATGGCTATGTGTCATGGGTGTTAGCGCAGAGCGGTACGATTCCGACGATGGTTTCCCATAAGCTCGGATTAAAAGGGCCAAGCTATTTCGTTCATTCCAATTGCTCATCATCATTAGTCGGTCTTTATTCAGCCTATAAAAGTATAACGAGCGGAGAATCGGAATACGCGCTCGTCGGCGGAGCAACTCTGCATGCAGCGACCGGTATCGGCTATGTGCACCAAAACGGATTGAATTTTTCAAGCGACGGGCATGTCAAGGCATTTGACGCTTCAGCCGACGGTATGGCGGGCGGAGAAGGAGCGGCCGTCATTCTGCTGAAAAAGGCGTCGCAAGCCGTTCAGGACGGAGATCACATATACGCCATGCTCAGAGGCATCGGTCTGAACAATGACGGAGCGGATAAAGTCGGATTTTACGCACCAAGTGTAAAAGGTCAGGCTGACGTCATCCAGCATGTTTTAGACAGCACGAATATTCACCCGGAGACGATTTCCTATATCGAAGCGCACGGCACTGGAACGACATTGGGTGATCCGATTGAAATGTCCGCGCTGCAGCAAGTGTATAAACGTTACACGGACCGGGAGCAGTATTGCGGGATCGGCTCCGTAAAAACGAATATCGGACATTTGGATACAGCAGCAGGTCTGGCCGGGTGCATCAAAGTCGCCATGAGTTTATATCATCGGGAGCTGGCACCTACCATTAATTACACGTCACCGAATCCGAATATCAAATTCAGCGGTTCGCCGTTTTATGTGGCGGATAAGAGAAAACCGCTTCCGGAGAGAGAGACGCCGCACCGGGCAGCGTTAAGCTCATTCGGACTCGGAGGAACAAACGCACACGCCATTTTTGAACAGTATGAAAACAAAACGATCAGCGGATTAAATGACGGACAGCCGCCTTATATCGTTCCGCTGTCAGCGAGAAATAAGCAGCGTCTTACTGCCTATGCATCTTGTTTATCCGGCTTTCTGGATGAAGCCGAAAACGATGTTTCCTTGCATGATCTGGCATTTACGTATCAGACCGGACGTGAAGCGATGGAAGAGAGAGCCGTTTTTATCAGTCATGATCATCACGATTTGAAGCGTCAGCTGCAGGATTTTATCAACGGCAATGACCAAAACATCTTACGGGGCGAAAAAGTGAGAAGCAGAGAAGTGTCGGCTCAGGAGATGGAAGAGCTTGCGGCATGTCAGACACGTGATGAAAAGCTGAAAGCATTTGCGGCGCTCTGGATTGAAGGAGCGCGTGTTGATTGGGGCTTATTGTATCAGGATTCCGCGCCGCGAAGAATCAGTGCGCCGACCTACCCGTTCGCAGAGGAGCGCTTCTGGCCGGAAGAAACTGTGAAGCAAACAGATGCGAAGTTTTTGCATCCGCTGGTACATCAGAATACATCCGTCTTGCAGGAGCAGCGGTTCAGTTCGGAATTCACGGGAAAAGAGTATTTTATTGCCGAGCATATCATTAAAGGAATGGCGATCGTGCCGGCTGCCGTCACCCTTGAGATGGCACGGGCCGCGGCGGAGAAAAGCATCGGCGGGGCAACAGAGGATTCTCTCGGCCTGCGCTTAAAGAATATCGTATGGGTACGCCCGGTGATAGCCGATCAGGACGCTGTCCGTGTCCATATCGGACTTTATGAAGAAGAGGACGGACAGATTCAATACAGAATGTACGGCGGTAACGATTCTATCGGTGAAGAAGCTCCCCTTTATAATCAGGGCATCGCTGAAATCATCCGGAAGGAACCGGAGGAAGCGGCGGATATTGAGCAGCTGAAGCGCCGGTGCACGCAGGGAACAATCGAATCTCAAGCGTTTTACAAAGGAATGATCGGAGCTGATTACGGGCCGGGCTACAAAGGTGTACAGCTTGTATACAAAGGCGAAGACCGTCTGCTTGCTAAATTGAAGCTTCCTGAATCCGTCTCCCATACGAAAGCTGATTATATCCTTCATCCGAGTATGATGGACGGTGCGCTTCAGGCCGCCGAATATTTGCAAAACGTGACGAGAGCGCTGCTGGCAGAAAGCGGGGAACCATTCAAAGCCGCATTGCCGTTTGCTTTAGAGGAGCTGGACGTTCTGAATCCGTGCGCTGATGATATGTGGGTGCACGTCACATTCAATGCGAACAATAAAGCCGGCGATCCTATCCAAAAAGCAGATATTGATTTATATGACAATAACGGCGGGCTTTGTGTGCGGATGAGAGGTTTCTCAACGCGGATCATGGAAGAAAACGCGGGTGCCGGCGTTCCCGTCAGCCGTACCGAGACATTGCTCGCTGAACCGGTCTGGAAAGAGCAGCCGGAACCGGCCGATCATGCGCCTTCGTATGAACAGCATATCATTTTCCTTTGTGAGTACGATGAAGCCGTTAAACAAGCTGTCGAAGCAAAGCTTGAACATGCAAGCGTCATTATCTTGGACGATCGTCCCGCATCTATTGCAGAGCGGTATCATTCTTATGCGGGTCAGCTGTTTGACCATATCAAAACCATAATGAAAAGCAAGCCGAAGGGTCGGGTTCTTTTTCAGGCTGTTACGCGGTCAGCAGGCTTACAGCAGGTGTTCTCAGGCATTACCGGCCTCTTCAAAACCGCATGCCTTGAACATTCCAAGCTGATCTGTCAAATGATCGAAGCCGAGGAGAAAGAAAGTGCTGAAGGCATCGCGGAAAAAGCGGCGGAAAACCGTATGCATGCCGAAAGCGTCCATGTGAAATATGAAAACGGCAAGCGCTTTGCCGCTGATTGGGAAGAGGTGGATATTTCTCAAGCGGAGCCGGATATTCCGTGGAAAGACGAAGGCGTTTATCTCATTACAGGAGGTGCCGGAGGTTTAGGTCTGATTTTTGCAAAAGAGATCGCAAACCGTACAAAAGACGCTGTCATCATACTAACCGGCCGGTCCGCTCTCAGAGAAAAGCAGAAAGACATGCTGGAAACAGTACGTGCTGCCGGCGCTTCTGTTTTCTACGAGCAGACCGATGTCACGGACGAAGCAGAAGTATACCGATTGATCCGCAATATCCGCAAACGGCACGGCAAGCTGGACGGGATTGTTCACAGTGCCGGCATTATAAAAGACAACTACATGGTGAAGAAGACGGCAGAGGAATTCCAACACGTTCTCGCTCCGAAAGTGAAGGGCCTTGTGTATCTTGATGAAGCGTCACAACATGAGAAATTAGATGTCTTTATTGTCTTCTCATCCTTATCAGGTGTGCTTGGAAGCGTCGGCCAGGCTGATTATGCGTCTGCAAATGTCTTTACGGAGATGTATGCCGAGTACCGCCGTTCTTTACAAGCCGCAGGACAAAGATACGGAAAGACGCTTTCTGTCAGCTGGCCGTTATGGAAAGAAGGCGGAATGCAGGCAGGAAAGCAGACGGAAGATATGCTGATGCAGGAGGCGGGAATCGCACCGCTCGGCACAGATGCCGGCATCAAGGCTTTATATCAAGGCTTAATGAGCGGGACAGCCCGGATGACGGTTCTTGAAGGAGATGTGAAAAACATGAAAGCAAAACTGTTCCGCAAAGAGAATGATCATCCGGAAGCAGAGACCGGCGTACGTCATGACATTGATGCTGACAGCCTGCTTGAAAAAGTGAAGCATCTGTTAAAACAGCAGACGGCCTCGCTGTTAAAAGTAAACATTGACAAAATTGATCCTCACGAAGAAATGACAAAATACGGGCTGGATTCTATCTCGATGACTGAGTTTACGAACCAGTTAAACAAAACGTACCGGCTTACGTTAACGCCGACGATTTTCTTTGATCATCCGACAATCCATGAATTTGCCGTTCATTTAATCAGTGAATACGAAGAGGAATTTGCCGGACGGTTTGCGGTAAATACAAAAACGGTTCAATCGGCAAGACCGGTAAAAGAGACTCAAATCACGCGCCCGGCCGTTAAGCGGCGCCGCACTCTGCCTGAGACACTTCCGCAGACAGTACAGCGGGACCAAGGGCCGGAACCGATCGCAATCGTAGGCATCAGCGGGATTTTCCCGATGGCAGAAGACATTGAAGCTTTCTGGCAGAACCTGAAAGAAGGCAAAGACTGCATGACCGAGATTCCGAAAGACCGCTGGGACTGGCGGGACTATTACGGGGATCCCGCAAAAGAAGCCAATAAAACAAACGTCAACCAAGGCGGGTTTATTGACGGAATTGCCGAATTTGATCCGTTGTTTTTCGGGATTTCACCCCGGGAAGCGGAGCAAATGGACCCTCAGCAGCGCCTCTTGCTGACGTATGCGTGGAAAGCGATTGAAGATGCCGGATATGCGTCAAAGAGTCTCTCAGGCACAAAGACAGGTGTGTTTATCGGGACCGGAAACACCGGCTACGGTTCTCTTTTAGCCAATGCCGATGCGGCGATTGAAGGGTCATCCGCGGCGAATACAAGTCCGTCTGTCGGACCGAACCGTGTCAGCTATACGCTCAATCTGCACGGGCCGAGCGAGCCGATTGATACCGCCTGCTCAAGCTCACTCGTTGCCATACACCATGCCGTTTCTTCAATTGAAGAAGGGACGTGCGACATGGCTTTGGCGGGAGGAATCAATACGATTGTTCTTCCGGATGTGTATATCAGTTTTGACAAAGCGGGCGCGCTGAGTAAAGAAGGAAGATGCAAAACGTTCTCCGATCAGGCTGACGGTTTTGCCCATGGTGAAGGAGCCGGGCTCTTTTTCCTCAAAAAGCTGAAAGCCGCTGAGGAGGATGGGGACCATATTTACGGCGTCATTAAAGGAAGCGCGGTGAATCACGGCGGCCGTGCGGCATCTTTAACAACGCCTAACCCGAAACAACAGGCGGAAGTTATTAAAGCCGCATATAAAAAAGCGGGCATTGATCCGAAAACAGTCTCTTATATCGAAGCGCACGGCACCGGAACAGAACTGGGAGATCCCGTTGAAATTAACGGCCTGAAACAAGCGTTCAGCTCGTTTGCAGACGGAAAAGAGAAAGCGGCCGGCTATTGCGGCTTAGGGTCGGTCAAAACGAATATCGGCCATTTATCCCTTGCCGCGGGAGCAGCGGGCATTATTAAAATTTTGCTGCAGATGAAGCATCGCACATTAGTCAAAAGTCTCCACTGTGAGACGGTAAATCCGTACATTCAGCTTGAAGACAGCCCGTTTTATCTGGTGCGGGAGACGATGGAATGGAAGACACAGACAGACGAACGCGGAAACGAACAGCCGCGCCGCGCGGGCATCAGCTCATTCGGCATCGGAGGCGTAAATGCCCACGTCGTCATCGAAGAATACATCCCAGAAGACAGAGAGGAAGCGGATGATTCTCATATCGACCCATGTCTTTTCGTTCTGTCCGCCAAAAATGAAAAACGCCTGAAAGAGCGGGCAAAACAGCTGAAACGTGCGCTTACTGAAAAACGGTACGATCAATCCAGCCTCGTTTCTATGGCATATACCCTCCAAATCGGAAGGGACGCCATGGAAGAACGCCTGGCGGTTATTGCCGGATCCGCAGAAGAACTGCAGGAAAAACTGTCACAGTTTATCACTGGAGATAAGCATGCGGATTTGTACAGAGGAAGAATAGACAAAGGCACGCTGCAAATGCTGACGGAAGATGAAGAAATTCAAGAAGCCGTTGAAAAATGGATGGCACGCGGCAAATACGCGAAGCTGCTTGAATTATGGGTCAAAGGGTTGAACGTCGATTGGGCGAAGCTGTATGGAGACCGGCCGCCTAAACGCATGAGCCTGCCGTCGTATCCTTTTGCAAAAGACCGCTATTGGGCGGCGAAACACACCGGAAAACACGAAAAAACAAGCACTGTGTCTGCCGGAAAACAAGACGCGCTTCATCCGCTTCTGCACAGAAATACTTCAAACCTTGCAGAACAGCGGTTCAGCTCAATCTATACAGGAGAAGAATTTTACCTTGCGGATCATGTTGTAAAAGGCGTGCCGATTTTACCGGGTGTGGCACATCTTGAAATGGCGCGCGCAGCAATGGAACAGGCATCTGAAGTACCGGCCGGACAAGGAAGCATCAAGCTTAAGAATACGGTTTGGGTGCGGCCGATCGCCATTGAAGACGAGCCGGTCCATGTCAACATCCGTCTCATTCCTGAAACGGCAAATGACGTTCAATTCGACATTTACAGCGGCCGGGAAACAGATCAGCCGTCCGTTTACAGCCAAGGGGCAGTATCAGTCCGCCCTGACGCAAAGGCTCCGGTCATTGATCTGCAAAAACTGAGATCACAATCCGCCGAGACACCGTTTTCTGCAGATGAAGTGTACGATATGTACCGCAAAATCGGTTTTGATTACGGCCCGACTTTCCGAGGTGTCAAAGCGATTTATACAGGTGATGATTTCGTATTGGGCAGACTGTCTCTTGATGCGGCTTGTGCGGACACGGTGCAGGAGTATGTCATGCATCCGGGCTTATTGGACTCTGCATTGCAGGCATCAAGCATATTAACCGGAACAAATGATGAAAAACTGATGCTTCCGTTTGCGGTTCAGGAGCTTGAAGTATTCAGCGCATGCGCTGCCGAGATGTGGGTTTACGCCAGACTTTCTGAAGACCACAAAGCCGGCCAGATTGAAAAGCGCGATCTTGATATTTGTGATGAAAACGGCAAGGTTTGCGTAAGTCTGAAAGGTTTGTCATTCAGAACGGCTGAAAAAGAACCTGAGAAAAAAGAAAAAGCTCCGGAAACGCTCATGCTTGAGCCGGTATGGACACGAAGCGATGAAACTGCCGTTCAAACGGAACCGGTTTTTGCCCGGCATATCGTAATGCTTTGTGACACAGACGCCGGATTAAAACAAGCCGTTGAAGCCGCGGGAGCTGAATGTATTGAAATGACCTCCCCGCACGGGAAAGCGGCGGCGCGCTTCCGTGATTATACAGGACGGATATTAGAGACGCTGCAAAAACTGCTGAAGGAAGAGACGGAAGGAGACGTCCTTATCCAGACGGTTCTCGCTAAAACAGATAAGCATCAGCTGCTCTCAGGGATTTCAGCTCTGCTAAAAACAGCCGGCCTGGAACATAAAAAACTGAAAACCCAGCTGATTGAAATAGAACCGGCGGAAAACGGCAGAATCACAGACATCATCAGAGAAAATAAAACAAGGGCTGATGACAGCCATATCAAATATGAAAACGGCATCCGATACAGCGCAGATGTCAAAGAAACGGCCGTGTCCGGCGGCAAAATACGCATTCCGTGGAACGACGGAGGCATTTATCTCATTACCGGAGGAGCCGGGGGCCTCGGCTTTATTTTCGCGAAAGAAATTGCCAGGAAAGTCAAAGAGCCGACACTGGTTTTGACAGGCCGTTCCGCATTAAGCGAGAATCAGCGGAAGCAGCTGCAATCGCTTCAATCACTCGGAGCAAAAGCGGAATACAAACAGGCTGACGTAACAAACGCTCAAACTGCGGCAGACCTGGTCAAAACAATTGAAACGGAATATGGCGGCCTTCACGGCATCATTCATAGCGCGGGTGTGATGAGAGATCAATATATCGCAAAGAAAACAACCGAAGAGTTTTACAGTGTATTGGCTCCTAAAACGGACGGATTTGTCAACCTTGATGAAGCAACCGAGCATTTAGCGCTGGACTTTTTCATCGTTTTCTCATCCATTTCCGGTGTCACCGGGAATGCGGGACAGGCGGATTATGCGGCGGCAAACGCATTTATGGACAGCTATGCGGCATACCGCAACGCGCTGGTTACGGCAATGTACCGCCACGGTCACACATTGTCAATCAATTGGCCGCTTTGGAAAGACGGCGGAATGCAAGTCAACGAAGAAATGGCGAAGCTCACCGAAAAAAGAACCGGCGTAACACCGATGCGCACTGAAACCGGAATAGAAGCTCTTTACAAAGCATGGAGCACGGGGAAAACAAGCGTGCTCGTTATGGAAGGAAACCGCGCCGTAATGCGGGAAAAATTGCTTCAAAAGACTCCCGCAGCCGCTTTTGCACCGGTTAAGAAAACGGAGGAAACGCCTGCGCCGAAAGACCTGACGGCCAAACTTCAGGAATTGCTGGCAAAAGAAGTTTCCGGGCTTCTGAAAATAAACATTGAAGAAATCGATATCGAATTGGAGTTCAATCAATACGGATTTGATTCCATTACGCTGACGGAATTCGCCAACAAGCTGAATGACACTTATCAGCTTGATCTCACACCGACCATATTTTTTGAATATGCGACGATTCAAGCCTTGGCGCATCATTTAGCAGAAGACTATCAAACACAATTTGCCGCAAGCACACAGCCGAAAGAAGAAAAACAAAGCGGTGTAACAGATGATGGCGGCATCAGACTGGCAGGGAACAAACGATTTGCAAAAACTTTCGTACAGCCTGTTCAGACTGCGGCTGAACATAAACCGGAACCGATCGCCATTGTCGGCATGAGCGGAGTGTTTCCGAAGGCCGCAAATATTGATGAGTATTGGCGCAATTTAGAAGAGGGAAAAGATTGTATAACAGAGGTGCCGGCGGATCGCTGGGACTGGCGGGAGTATTACGGTGACCCGCTTAACGAAGCCAACAAAACAAATGTAAAGTGGGGCGGATTTATTGACGGAGTTGCGGAATTTGATCCGCTGTTCTTCGGAATTTCACCGCTGGAAGCCGAACAGATGGATCCCCAGCAGCGCTTGTTAATGATGTATGCGTGGAAGGCGATAGAAGATGCGGGATATTCCGCTAAAAGCCTTTCCGGCACGAAAACCGGCCTGTATATCGGCACGGGGAATACCGGATACGGCTCACTGTTTTCCGACCTGGATATCGGCGGTGCGTCAGCCGCAAATATGAGTCCGTCAGCAGGGCCGAACCGCGTCAGCTATATGCTCAATCTGCACGGGCCGAGTGAACCGATCGACACGGCTTGTTCCAGCTCGCTGGTCGCGATTCATCACGCCGTATGCGCCATTGAAAACGGGAACTGCGAGATGGCGATCGCCGGCGGCGTGAATACCGTTGTCACACCGCAAGGCCACATCGCTTATGACAAAGCGGGTGCGCTGAGCAAAGAAGGGAAATGCAAAACGTTCTCCGACAGGGCGGACGGATTTGCCGTCAGTGAAGGTGCCGGAATTCTGTTTTTGAAAAAGCTGTCAGAAGCGGAAAAAGCGGGCGATCATATTTACGGCGTCATCAAAGGCAGCGCGGTCAACCACGGCGGACGCGCGAACTCCTTGACGACACCGAACCCGAAAGCCCAGGCGGAAGTCGTCAGAACGGCTTATGACAAAGCAGGCATTGATCCGAGAACCGTCACTTATATAGAAGCGCACGGAACCGGAACGGAGCTTGGCGATCCGGTTGAAATCAACGGCCTGAAATCCGCCTTTCAAAAGCTGTACGAAAAAACAGGCGATCCCGCCGTTTACGCGAGTCACTGCGGTTTGGGATCGGCAAAAACCAATATCGGCCACCTGTCACTGGCAGCCGGTGTCGCGGGTGTGATCAAAGTGCTGATGCAGATGAAGCATAAAACACTTGCAAAAAGCCTCCACAGCGAGGTCATCAACCCGTATATCAAGCTGAAAGACAGTCCGTTTTACATCGTACAGGAAAAAAGAGAATGGACGGCATTGAAAGACGAAAACGGCAATCATCTGCCGCGCCGTGCGGGAATCAGTTCTTTCGGCATCGGCGGCGTAAACGCCCATGTCGTCATTGAAGAATATATCCCGAAGGAAGAAAGAAAAACAGCTGTTTTCACACACCCTCAAATCTTTGTGCTGTCGGCCAAAGAAGAAGAACGTCTGCAGGAACAAGCGCAGCAGCTGGCGCAAGCTTCTTTTACGGATGCTGATCTTGCCGATGTTGCTTACACGCTTCAGCAGGGACGTGATGCGATGGAAGAAAGAGCGGCCATCATCGCTTCCACGGCCGAAGAACTGCGGGACAAGCTAAAAAGCTGTGCGAAAGGACGTTATGATATAGCGGGCATTTATAAAGGAAAAGCGGGTAAAATCCCGCTGAAATCCATTCTGGCAGGCGCAAACGGCGAAGCGGATATCGAAGAGCTGGTAAGCCGCCGGGAGAATGACAAGCTTGCGGAATTATGGGTGCAGGGCGCGGATATCAAATGGGACGGCTTATATTCTGATATCAAGCCCCAACGGATGAGTCTTCCTGCTTACCCGTTTGCGAAAGAGCGGTACTGGATCACGGACAACCGGCCGAAAGCAGAAAAACCGCAAGCTGTGCCGACGGCGCGGGTGCTGCACCCGCTGCTTCACGAAAATGTATCGGATTTAACAGAGCAGCGGTACCGATCCGAATTTACGGGACAAGAGACGATTTTCACCGATCATCTTATTAAAGGCAAGCCGGTCATGCCGGGCGTTGCCTACTTGGAAATGGCCAGGGCGGCGGTTGCTCAGGCAGTCAAAGGGCAAAAGGAACGTCCTTCTGTCACCCGCCTGAAAAACATCGTTTGGGTTCGGCCGATCGAAGCGGGAAACCGCCCGATTGAAGCGCAAATCAGCCTGAACCCGAGGGAAAACGGTGAAATCGTGTATGACATTTACACCGATTCACAAACAGAAGCAAGCGGCAGGCAGATACACTGTCAGGGGGCTGCCGGCATTCTCAGCGCCGGTGAGGCTCCGCACCGTGATATAGGCGCACTGAAAGCTCAATGCGGCCGCAGCATGCTGACTTCTGAGCAGTGTTACGGTTTATTCAGCAAAATCGGCATTGACTACGGTCCCGGACAACAAGGAATTCAGCACATTCATATCGGAAGCAATCAAGCATTAGCTGAGCTCCGTCTGCCTTCCTTCCTCGAAGAAACGGCAGATCAATACGTTCTTCACCCGTGTATGCTTGATTCAGCTCTGCAAGCGACAATCGGACTGAAGCTGCATGCAGATGATAACCAGCTGTCACTGCCGTTCGCCCTTGAGGAACTGGACATTTTCAGCCCGTGCACGACAAGTATGTGGGCGTATGTCAGCTCCCGGGGAACGGATGAAAAAATACAGCGGCTGGACATTGACTTATGCGATGAGACAGGCCGGGTCTGTATCAGGATTAAAGGGATTTCTTCCAGAATGATGGAAGGCCCGGCGCCGGAAACATCATTAAATGGAGCAAACCTTCTGGCTCCGGTATGGGATCTTGCGGAATTCCGTGACCAAAGCCCGGCATATAAGACGGAAGAGGTTGTCTTTATCGCAGGGGATGAGGAAAGCGCGGCTTTTCAATTGCATCATCCTTCTGCGAAACGGCTTCATATCAACCCGGAGGATGAAATAGAGGCTGTTGCGGCTGAACTGAAAGCAAGAGGGTCTTTCGGGCATATCGTATGGATCGCTCCTTTTCACAGCGATGATGACATGGTGAAAGCTCAAGATGCGGGCGTCATCCAGATGTACAGAGTGATTAAGGCGATGCTTGCTTTAGGATACGGAGGCAAGCGAATCAGCTTGACTGCAGTCACAATAAAAACACAGTCCGTACAGCCGGCGGACATCATTGATCCGGCTCATGCAGGCATTCACGGTTTGATCGGTTCGCTCGCAAAAGAGTATCCGAACTGGCAAACACGGCTGATTGATGCCGGATGTCCGGAAGATGTTTCAAAGGCGGAGCTGTTCTCAGCGCCGTTTGATGAGCAAGGCAACACTTGGGCGTACCGGAACAATCACTGGTACAAACAGCGCCTTATTCCTGTACAGCAGCCGGTGTCAAGCCGGCCCGCTTACCAAAAAGGCGGCGTTTATGTCGTCATCGGCGGCGCGGGGGGCATCGGCGAGGCATGGAGCGAATATGCCGTGAAAACGTATCAGGCGCGAGTCGTTTGGATCGGCAGACGAAAACATAACAGCGCCATCCAGGAAAAAATCGACAGACTCAGCCAATTCGGGCCGGCGCCGATTTATATTGAAGCTGACGCGGCAAATCCGGATGAGCTCACACGGGCGTATGAAACGATTAAACGCACGCACCCGCAAATTAACGGAATCATCCATTCCGCAATTGTTTTAGAGGATCAGAGCCTGGCAAATATGCCGGAAAGCCGTTTGAAAAGCGTGCTCGCTGCAAAAGTCAATGTCAGCGTGAATATGGCCCGCGTGTTCCAAAATGAGCCGCTGGACTTTGCTTTGTTCTTCTCATCTGTTCAATCATTTGCACGAGCGGCCGGACAAAGCAATTATGCTGCCGGGTGCAGTTTCAAAGATGCCTTTGCCGCTCATTTGGCTCAAGTCCGGCCGTATTCGGCGGCAGTGATGAATTGGAGCTACTGGGGCAGTGTCGGAATCGTATCATCTGCCGATTATCAAGAACGGATGAAACAGGCGGGAGTCGGATCAATTGAAGCGCCCGAAGCAATGGCGGCGCTTGAACGATTGCTCGGCGGCCCATTGAATCAGTTCGTCATGATGAAACAGGCGGAAGAGCCGGAGGAAAAACCGGAAGAAATGATAGAAGTATACCCTGAACATCACGGCTCGGCGATGCAAAAACTGCGAAGCTATCAGCCTAAAGTAACAAGACATGTACAACAATTGAGTTAAGGAGGGGACGGCTTTGCAAAACACTGAAGATCTTCTTTACAAACTATTGGCAGGCCAGCTGAAATCTGTCGGATTTTTTACGGAAAACGAAACGCAGCCTGTCATGCAGGGGTTTTACGGCAGGTGGCTGGAAGAAAGCATCTCCATCTTGGTGCAAAAAGGCTTTTTGAAACAGTCTGGCAGTACGTATGTGTTAACGGGTCCGATAGAGCGTGCGGACGTTCTGTGGCAAGAATGGGATGAAAAGAAAGCTCCTTTACTCAAGGACAGCAGCAAACGGGCGATGATCACCTTAGTGGAGACCGCTCTCAGAGCTTTGCCGGATATTTTATCCGGCAGAGTTTCTGCCACTGATGTTCTGTTTCCTGATTCCTCAATGGAATTGGTTGAAGGAATCTATAAAAACAATGAAACGGCAGACTACTTTAATGAGGTGCTCGCTGACACATTGACGGCTTTCATTGAAGAACGCCTGAAAGAAGACCCGAACGCGGAAATCCGGATATTAGAGATCGGAGCGGGGACGGGCGGGACGAGCGCGGCCGTTTTCAAAAGATTAAAAGAGGTCAAACATCATGTGAAAGAATATTGCTACACCGATCTGTCAAAGGCCTTTTTCATGCATGCTGAAAAAGAATACGGTCCCGACAATCCGTATTTGACTTATAAGCGGTTTAATGTGGAAGAGCCCCCGGCTTTGCAGGGTATAGAGGCGGGCGCATATGACGCGGTAATTGCGGCAAATGTGCTTCACGCGACAAAAAATATTCGTCGGACACTTCGCAATGCCAAAGCGGT
Source organism: Bacillus sp. YH3-2-B2 (assembly GCF_053663335.1). Lineage (NCBI taxonomy): Bacteria > Bacillati > Bacillota > Bacilli > Caryophanales > Bacillaceae > Bacillus > Bacillus sp. YH3-2-B2. The sequence continues at coordinate 900,225 of NZ_JBSJQE010000001.1, forward strand.
GCTTAAAAAGAATGGGATTTTGCTATTAAATGAGATCAGCAGCCATTCGGTTTATTCTCATCTGACATTCGGTCTTTTGGAAGGCTGGTGGCTGTATGAAGACGCCAAACTGCGCATTCCCGGATGCCCTGGGCTGTATCCTGAAGCGTGGCAGTCTGCGCTGGAAAGCGAGGGATATCGGTACGTTACATTTATGGCGGAATCGTCACATCACCTCGGCCAGCAGATCGTGGCGGCAGAAAGCGACGGCGTCATCAGGCAAAAGCAGCCGGACGCGCCGGCGGTTGAAGAAATTGCGGCTTCCAAAGAGCCGGCTGATTTCACAGAACCGTCTTTCTCAGTCACAGACCGGACGGTGCAATTCATAAAAGAAACGTTAGCCAAGTCCATAAAGCTTGCTCCCGAGCGCATTCAGCCGGAAACCAGCTTTGAAAAATACGGCATCGACTCCATTTTGCAGGTGAATTTTATCCGTGAACTGGAAACATTGACGGGCGAGCTGCCGAAAACGGTCTTATTTGAACACACGAATACGAAAGAACTTGCCGAGTATTTGCTGGAAACTTACCCGGATAAGCTGCAACAGGCATTCGGAGCCGATCAAGCGCCTCCTGAAACGGAGCATCCGGAACCTGCAATGAATGAACCGGTGCCGCTTGTCACGGAAACGCGGCGATTTATCACTGAACAAAAAGAGCCAAAAGCGCCAAAGCCGGAAACAGAAAACGTCACCGATAATCGCTCAGATCGTGACGACATTGCCATTATCGGCATCAGCGGCCGCTATCCCGAGTCTGAAACCCTCGATGAGCTGTGGGAGCATTTAAAAGCCGGAGACAGCTGTATTACGGAAGCTCCGGAAAACAGATGGAAGTCCGGTCTTCTGAAAACGATGGCAAAAGAAACACGAAAAGAAGAACGCAAAACACGGTACGGCGGATTTCTGAAGCATATTGACGCTTTTGACCATCACTTGTTTGACATCCGGGAAGACCATGTGATGGAGATGACGCCTGAGCTCCGTCTAAGCCTTGAAACCGTATGGGAAACATTTGAAAACGGAGGCTACTCGTTAGAGAGAGTAAACGAATGGCAGGAATCAGACAGCGGAATTGGTGTATTTATGGGCAGTATGTACAATCAATATTTCTGGAATATCCCGTCATTGGAAAAAGCTGCACTCAGCTCTAACGGAGGGGATTGGCATATCGCCAACCGCATTTCCCACTTTTTCAATTTAACGGGTCCGAGCATGGGCGTTACGACCGCATGCTCCAGCTCACTGAGCGCCATTCATCTCGCCTGTGAAAGCCTGAAGCTTAACAGCTGTTCCATGGCGATTGCCGGAGGGGTCAATCTCACGCTTGAACCGTCTAAATATGATGCGCTCGAACGGGCGAATTTGCTTGAGCAGGGAAGTGAAAGCAAAAGCTTCGGAACCGGCACGGGCCTGATGCCGGGAGAAGGAGTCGGAGCAGTGCTCTTGAAGCCGCTCTCCAAAGCGGTTGCCGACAAAGACCATATTTACGGGATCATTAAAAGCAGCGCGTTGTGCCATAGCGGCGGAAGGCAGATGTACACGGCTCCGGATCCGAAACAGCAGGCGAAGCTCATGGCGGCTTCCATTGACAAGGCCGGAATCAATCCGGAAACAATCAGTTATGTTGAATCAGCGGCAAACGGCTCTGTATTGGGAGATCCGATTGAGGTCATTGCCCTGACAAACGCGTTCTCGCAATATACCGATAAAAAACGATTTTGCGCGCTTGGATCCGTCAAGTCAAATCTCGGCCATTTAGAGGCGGCCTCCGGGATGTCCCAGCTCGCGAAAGTGCTGCTGCAAATGGAGCGGGAAACATTAGTTCCAACCATTAATGCAAAACCGCAAAATCCGAATATCGTGCTTGAACAAACGGCCTTTTACCTGCAGGAGAAAACCGAGTATTGGGAGCGTCTGAAGGATGCCGAGACGGGAGACATCATACCGCGGAGAAGCATGATCAATTCCTTCGGGGCAGGCGGGGCATATGCAAATCTCATCGTAGAAGAATATATCAATCCGAATTCTAATCATGCCCGTCACGGCAATGAGGAATATATTTTCCCTGTGTCAGCGAAAACAAAATGGAGTTTTGAAGCCTATCTTGAGAGACTGGCGGCCTTTTTAGAAAAGACGCCATCTCTTCATCCGGCCGCCATCGCATCCGCGCTGCAAAAAAGAACGCATCATCCGGAGTATCGGGCGGCATTTACGGCTGCTTCCGTTCAGGAACTGTCGGAAAAACTGGCCGCTTACCGCATGGATCAGCGGAATCTCAATTTCTCCGATTCTGATATCGGCCGGCGTGCGCGGCAATGGGAAAAAGGAGAGAATATCACGTTTGATCAGTTGCAGCAAGAGCACGCCGTTCATCTGCCGGCCTACGCTTTTGACCACGGGACTTCTTTTCATTTCGGTGAATCAGAAAACGCTGCCGGCGTTCAGGCGGTATACAGTGATGACGACCCATACGTGAAAGGGCATCAATTCAGCGGAGAACCGGTACTCGTCGGCGCTACATATAACAGTCTGGCAGTCGATCATTTTTGTGATCTTTTTCCTGAAGCAGAGGGAGGACATATTAAAAAACTGAATTACGTCAGCCCCATTACCGTAAAAAAAGGCGATCGCATCGAGCTGAAAACAGAATCGAAACAAAACGGGGATGGATTTGAACTGAGCATAATGCACCGCAGCCGCACGTCTCCTGATTGGAGCATAGCGGCGTATGCCGAGTGCAGCCCGTATCCGTTTCAAAAGCAGCACGCGGATCTGGCGGCCATTCAGCGCTCATACCGGGAAGTGGGCCGGATAGATGAGTTATACGGAGACGGAACGGGAACCGTCGTGTGGGGAGAAGAATTTAAAACGATCACCCGCCTGTACAAAGGCACTGATGCCGTTTTAGCGAAAGTGAACCTGAACAATAGCGACTCACAACAAGCGCATCATTATGCCATAAATCCGTTAATCGCCAACAGTGCTTACTTGGCCTCGCTTTCTTTATTGGACCAAACAGAGGCGGAAAGCTATCTGCCGTTCGGCATTAATTCCGTCACCTTCAGCAGCCCGGAAAATCTTACCGATTGCTGGCTGCACATCAAGCTGGCCAAACAAACGGGGGAAATGATTCTGATTAACGCAGATGTCATCAGCAGCCGATCGGAAGTGGTGATGCGTTTTGAAGGCTATGCCCTGAAACGGTTCCGCCCGAAAACCGAACAGATGAATCAGCCGGCCCGAACGGCTGTTAAGAATGCGGGAGCACCGATTTCTGCCGGCAGTCTGACAGATGATATCCGCAGCTACGTCCTTGGCAAGCTCGCCAAGATGATGGATGAACCCGCGTCCTCTCTTCGTTCTGACGCGAATATCATGGAATTGGGACTTGATTCAGCGAGTCTGATCGGGCTGACAAAAGAGATCGGCCAAGAGGCGGACATCGATGTGAATCCAACATTGTTTTTCGAGTATCCGACGGCGGAGGAGCTGACCCGCCACTTCGCGTCAGCATATGAGAGCAAGTTTTCTCAATTGCTTGCCGATCATAAGCATTCAGAAGAGGCTGGGGTCACGGAAACAGAAGAGCGCACTTTACCGAAGAAACAGCATACGCCTTGTGAAAACGCCGATGTCAAGCAAGGAATCGCGATTATCGGTATGTCAGCTCAGTTTCCGCAATCCCCGGATATCCAGTCTTTTTGGGGGCACATCGTAAACGGGGATCGCTGTATTACCGAAATTCCGGCGGACCGCTGGGACTGGCGCCGTTACGCCGGCGATGAGAATGACACGAGTCTCAGATGGGGCGGTTTTATTGACGGTGTCGGAGAATTTGACCCGCTCTTTTTCGGAATTTCTCCTAAAGAGGCATCACAAATGGGGCCGGAGCAGTTTCTGCTTTTGATGCATACATGGAAGGCAATGGAGGATGCGGGCCTGACAAATAAGGCATTATCAAGCAGGACGACAGGCGTTTTCGTTGCCGCGGGCAACAGCGATCCGAACAATGGAACAGCCATTCCGTCCATCATTCCGAACAGGATATCATATGCCTTGAATTTACAAGGACCGAGTGAATATTACGAGGCTGCCTGCACGTCAACGCTGGTGGCATTGCACAGGGCGGTTCAATCAATCCGTCATAACGAATGTGAGCAGGCTGTCGTGGGCGCCGCCAATATTCTGCAATCGCCGAAAGGTTTTATCGGTTTTGACTCAATGGGATATTTAAGCAAAAACGGCCGGGCGAAATCGTTCCAAAAAGATGCGGATGGCTTTGTCAGAAGCGAAGGGGCGGGCGTGATCATCATCAAACCGCTTGAGGCGGCAATTGAAGACGGCGATCATATTCACATGGTCATTAAAGGAACAGGAGTGTCTCACGGCGGTAAAGGCATGTCGCTTCACGCACCGAATCCGGCGGGAATGAAGGCCGCGATGAAAAAAGCGTACGAAGACACCGATGTTGATCCGCAAACCGTCACTTATATTGAAGCGCACGGCATTGCCTCCGAAATGGCAGATGCGCTGGAGTTTAATGCAATCAAAGCGGGTTACGGCGAGTCTGCAAATCAAGAGGAAAGCACGCCTTGTTATATCAGCACCGTGAAACCTTGCATCGGGCACGGCGAACTCGCTTCCGGACTGGCCGCCCTTATAAAAGTAGCGATGGCCATGAAGCATCATACCATCCCGGGCCTTCCCGGATTTACAGCTGCAAATGAGCAAATGGCTATTCAAAAAAGCCGCTTCCGTTTCACCGAAGACAATCAGGAATGGACACAGCTCACCGACCATACGGGCAGACCGATCCCGCGCCGGGCCGCAATTAACAGCTATGGCTTCGGCGGCATGAATGCGCATGTCGTCTTGGAACAGTACAGCCCGAGCCATAAAGACAAAGAATCTGAGCATGACCCGCAGCTTATCGTGCTTTCTGCTAAGAGCGAAGGGCGTCTTAAGGCGGCCGCAGGTCAGCTGGCTGATTTTGTGCAAACTGGAGATACTCCGTCATTGCGGGATATTGCTTATACGCTTCAGACCGGCCGTGAGGCGATGAACTGCCGCTTGGCACTCGTTGCCCGCAATCAAGATGAATTGCTGGAAAAACTGAAAGAGTACAGAGCATTTTCCGAAGAAAGCAATGGAATGAAAAGCTTCTTTACAGGCAGTCAGCAGACTGGATCAGGAGATATCGGCGTTTTACTGGAAGGGACTCTCGGTACAGTCGTCACGGAGACGCTGTTGGCTGAAAACAATCTGGAAAAGCTTGCATTTTGCTGGGTGAAAGGAGCGGATATACCGTGGGACAGACTCCACCAAGGCGAATCTGTTCAAAGAGTGCCGCTTCCGACATATCCTTTTGAACACCACAAGTATTGGAACGGCGGTCAGCCAGAAGAGATCAGCCTTGCACCGGTTTCCCAGGACCCTCAGCTCCGCCGCGAGAGCGCAGCTGACATTGTGGCTGACATTTTGGGGATGAAGGCAGCGGAAATTGATCAAAATAAGCCCCTGACTGAATACGGATTCGATTCAATCTCCTGTATTCAGCTGCTGAAAAAACTTGAGGACGGAGACAGCCGCATCAGTCTGGAAGCTCTTCAGAAATGCAGCACTCTTCAGGAGATCGGCATGCTGTTAAAAACGAACCAACCGCATGAGGCGGGCCGGAATTTTCCCGAACTCGTCAAGCTGAATGAAAGAGAAAAAGGCCGTCCTGTTTTTTGGTTTCACGGCGGAACAGGAGGCGTTGAAGCATACCAGCCATTCGCCAAAAAGAGTCAACGTCCTTTTTACGGCATCCAGGCAAGAGGTTTGACAGGGAAAGAGCCGCTGCAAGGAATCGAAGAGACGGCCGCTTCTTATATGAGAATCATCCAAGCGGTACAGCCGAAAGGCCCTTATGACCTCGGCGGATATTCCTTGGGCGGAATGCTTGCATATGAAACCGCGCGCCTCTTGCAGGAGGAAGGTCATACAGTAAAAAGCGCCGTCATGATCGACACCCCGTACAGTGAAAAATGGAAAGAAAGAAAACCATCTGTTAAGTCAGTCATGCTGCAAACGATCAATACGATGCTTACGGCATATCTTAAGCCTGAAAACCTTGAAGAGGCATTAATCAGCAGAGAAGACATTACCGTCCAGGCTGAGGGAGAAGAAGTATTGAAAGAATTGATCGGCCTTGCCAAAAAGCGCGGTCTGCCAAAATCCGAAGAAGCGATCCGGATGCAGCTGGAGCAAATGATGAAGACGCAGCTCGCTTACGGAATGGAAGAGTATGACATGAAGCCGCTGCCTCATCCGGAAGCGCTGCAATGCTACTACTTCCGTAATAAAAGCGGTTTGTTCCTCGGAGATCTTGAACGTTATCTGACAGCAGAGGAAGAACAAATTCCGTTAGACCATGATGCGTATTGGAAAGAATGGGAACACCAGATGAAACACTTTCACCTGCTGGACGTCCACTCCTCCAATCATGTCACAATGCTGTCGGAACCAAAGCCGCAAAACGCCATTAAGGCATTCTGCGAAAAACTGTACGCAAACAAAGGAACGATAAGCGCAAATTTCCTTAAATCTTTCAGAAAAAAGCTGGACGAAACAAATGAGTTGGTAAAACGGTAATAGAGAACGGCCGGAGCAATCCGGCCGTTTTTTTATACATAGAACTAAATTCATTATGTACTAAATATTTACTATTATATTGATTTCCTGTTTATAAGACATTAAAAAAACCCCCGATAAACAGGGGGCGATATTAAAATCTGACAGGCAATGTTTCAAGCCCTCTCAAAAACACGTTTTTTCTCCATGTTACATCCTCGGGCGCGCCTTTCAGCTCTATATTCGGGAACCGTTTTAAAAGCGAAGTAAAGGCAATGGATGCTTCCATCCGGGCGAGCGGAGCCCCGAGACAAAAATGAATGCCGAATCCAAAAGAGATATGACGGTTCGGTGTTCTCGCTATATTTAATGTATCAGGATCATCGAAATATTCCGGGTCCCGATTGGCTGAACCGATGCCGATAAATATCATATCGCCTTTTTTAATAGAAACATCTTTATAGGTGAAATCTTCAAGCGCCCATCGATTCGCCATCATGATGACGGGAGAGGTGTAACGCAAAAGCTCTTCGACCGCCGTCTGGATATTTTCGGGCTGCCGCTTTATCTTCTCCATCTGGTCTTTGTGCAGAAGAAGCGCCAGGGTGCCGGAGCCGAGAAGGTTAACCGTTGTTTCAAGCCCGGCAACGACTAACAAAAACAGCATGGAATACAGCTCTGATTCACTCAGCTTTTGGCCGTCCTCTTCAGCGTAAATAAGCTTGGTTGTCAGATCTTCAGCCGGATGTTTTCTTTTTTCTTCGATCAGTGTTTTCATATATTGTTTAAATTCTTTGAGAGCCTGGTTGGTCGCATCTTGTCCGCTTTCTGACGTGTCAACCATTGCGTTTGTCCACACTTGAAATTTGGCGCGGTCCTCTTTCGGAATTCCGAGCAGCTCGGAAATGACGATAAACGGAAGCGGTGCCGCGAAATCTCTCATGATATCAGGGTCTGCTTTTTTTTCCATTTCATCCAGCAGCTCTTCTGTGATCTGCTCTATCCCGGTGCGAAGCTGCTCAATCATCCGGGGAGTGAACCCCTGATGCACCAAAGATCGAAGACGTGAATGATCCGGAGGGTCTTTTGCCAGCATATGCTCTGAGACAAAATCGATATCTTCGCTGACATTCAGCTTCGCGATCAGCTCCTTCGGCATGACCCGTTTTACATCTCTCGTAATTCTGCCGTCTTTTAAAAACGCCATACAATCATCATAACGCGTGATGAGCCATGCCGGAAAGGTGCCTCCGAAACGCTGCAGTTCGAATTTATGTATGGGGTCCTGCTCTCTGAATCTGCTTAAAACCGCAAAAGGGTCTTCGTGAAACTCGGGTGAGTGTGGGTGAAACATTGTTTTTTCCATCTGGATTTCCCCGCCTTCATGTTTTTGAAAAGACATAACCAACAGCCGGTGCCTGCCGACCGGACGGCATTCCTCCTTTTATCTGCCGAAGACACTGATCACAACGGCTCATAAGTATGTCTAAAATATATAAGGAAACAGAAGCCGGTTCAATAGATAAATCGTAAAGCCGCCATTTTCGTTAATTATCAACAAAACAGCAAACTTTTTTTGCCAATTCATCATGTGTGTTAAATCCGGCTAATATACATATTTACGCTTCATATCAACTTCTTAAGGAGGATGTGAATGAATGCGTTTATGAAATGGGCGGCAAGTCTGCTTTTGGTGATCTCTCTTCAGTTCGGCCTTACGGGCGCCGGCATCCATTCGGACAGTGCTGCTCGTGCCGCATCCCGATACGATCAGGTGCTGTATTTCCCGCTGTCAAAATATCCAGAGACGGGAAATCATATAAAAGCCGCCATTTCGGCAGGTCATTCTGAGATTTGTACAATTGATCGGGGCGGAGCGGAGAATAGAAGGAAAGAATCATTGAAAGGAATTCCGACAAAGCCCGGGTTTGACCGTGATGAATGGCCCATGGCAGTCTGCACAGAAGGCGGGGCGGGGGCTGATATCAGATATGTAACCCCGTCGGATAACCGCGGGGCCGGTTCATGGGTTGGAAATCAAATGAGCGGCTATTCCGACGGCACGAGAGTATTATTTATCGTTCAGTAACTTCTCCGGTTCGCCGGAGTTTTTTTATGCTTTGAAAAAGCGGCACGCCGGCTGGACATATGAAATGGCAAAGAGTAAACTTATATGTTGGAATCAGCATAAGAAAGGATTGGATCACATTGACAGTGACTACATACCGAAATATTGCACTTTTACTTCTTTGTTTAACAGCGGGAATTGTGGATGTGATCGGTTATTTAAGCCTGGGACATATCTTTACTGCCAATATGACGGGGAATATCGTTCTGTTCGGCCTGGCGATCGGCAATTCATGGCACCTTGCCGTACTCAAATCGTTAACCTCGTTAATCGGATTTATTGCCGGCGTTATTGCCGCGGCCCTGCTTGTGGGCAATAAAAAGAAATCATTCTGGCCCCCTGCGGTAACTGCCGCTTTAGCTATTGAAGGAGCTGTTTTGCTGCTGTTTGCTTTGTTCTCTTGCTTTTTTGCAGATGCCATTTCTGTTTATGTGCTGATTATGCTGCTCAGCTTCGCAATGGGAATGCAGACGACAGCCGCGAGAAAACTTGGTGTAGCGGGGATTTCCACGACCGTATTAACGGGAACGCTCGCTAATTTTTTTGAAGATCTCACCGCAAGGTTTTACAAAGCGGACAAGCGGAAGCAGTTTACGAGAGATGCTGTATTGCGCGCGCTTGCCTTGGTTCTGTATTGCTTTGGGGCGGTCATAGGCGCTTTTGCCGAACCGGATTATAAGTTTGCCGTGATCTGGCTCCCGATTATCATTATTTTAGGCATTATGCTTTGCGCATTCACGATGTTCCACGGATATTCTGAAGAAAAAAACCAATAAAAAAACGCCGCTGATTCAGGGCGTTTTTTCTTTTTATTGCTCTTTCCGGGTCCCGATTGTATACACGGCCCGATCTGTATGTACCTTTAATCCGTCTTGCTCCTTTTGGATGGTAATGTCGCCGAGCAGAGGAATTTCATACGCATCTTGGGGAAGCGGGACATTTCCTTCCTCCGTATAGGTTGTGCCGTGCCCTTTTAAGACGAGTTCTTCATCCGCTACATAGTCATCGGGATGGTTTGTCCGGCGGACGAGAACATCATCAAGGTGAAGCATGATCTGATCCATATCAGAAATCTCGTTTCGGCTGTCTGTCAGCTCTCCTTTTCTGATATCAAGCGTTTGTCCGATCTGTTTTTGCAGCCATTCAGACAATTCGGTGTTTGTAAGTGCCATTGTGATTCCTCCTTTTATCTACACCATACTTATTCCCTATTTTTTTAGAAATACACTGCCTTGCATTGATCTTTTTTTCTGACAGCCGGTTCTGACCTGTTCCGAGTTCCTTCATTATAAATGTTTCATCTATTCACCTGAAAAACGGAGTCATCTGCCGGTGCAGACGACCCCGTTCTCATGATAAAAAGGTTACTCTTTCGGCACGGCGTTTTCGGCGTTCACTGCGCCCGCTCCGTAAATGTTCGGATCTTCATTTGTCCATTGATCCGGACTTTGTTTGATCAATGTTTTCACTTCGTCAGGCGAAAGCTGCGGGTTTTGCTGAAGGATTAAGGCGGCGATGCCCGCACAGATCGGAGTGGCCATGGACGTGCCCGAAAGACTGAAATACAAGGAGCCTACTCGGTTTGATTTCTGTAATTTGTCAAGATATGAACGCGGAGAACGGAGAGATACGATATCGACCCCGGGCGCAAGAATGTCAGGCTTCTCTTTTCTGTACACCGTCGGGCCGCGGCTTGAGAAAGAAGCGACCGTATCGTCCTCATTGCTGGCTGTATCATTGTCATCATAGGCGCCTACCGTGATGACCTTCTCGCTGACACCGGGGCTTGAAATCGTTTGAGCTTCCGGACCGGAGTTGCCCGCGGCGACGCAGACGACGATTCCTTCATTCCATGCCTCTTCAACGGCCTTGACGAGCGGGTCGTCCGTTTCTTTATCATATCTGAGCGCATCTCCGCCCAGTGACATGCTGATGATTCTGATCGGATTCTTTGTGTGTTCTTTATTATATTGTATGCACCATTCCACACCTTCAATGATATCAGCCAAGGTTCCTGATCCTGATTTGTTTAAAACCTTGACTCCGATCAGATCGGCTTCCGGCGCCGGCCCCTGATATTTACCCGAAGATGAAGCGCCGCTGCTTGCGATATCACCGGCGCAATGGGTGCCGTGCCCGTTGTCATCATACGGTTCTGTCTTTTGGTTGACAAAGTCCGCAAATCCGATAATCCTGCCTTCTAAATCGGGATGCTGGTAGATTCCGGTATCAATAACGGCGACGGTTATGCCTTTTCCTGTTAATACGGTGCCGTTACGGGTCACTTCTTTTGCATGAGACGATTCAGCTGCCGTATCAAGGAGAGCTTTTACTTCACGGTTTAAATAGATTTTACGGATATCCCGGCATTGCGAAAGAAGCATGTGAAGGGCGGACGGAGTGACTTCGGCGCTGCAGCAATTGATTGTTTGAAACTGCTTTTTTATAGTGCAGCGTTTTTCTTTTGATAAGACCTGTCCTGTGCTGTGAAAACCGGATTCATGGCAGCCCTCTTCAAATTCAATGATGACTGACATTTTCTTTCTGTTTTTCACCTTTTTTTCGAAAAAATTGTGTAAAAAGCAAGGTGTCCATTTGAAAGGTTTATATAACTGTAATACGTTTTCTCTGAGCGGCCAGTCCAGCTTATGAGCATTTGACCGCACCATTTGTACCATTGAGTAACCAAACATATATACTTTTCCTCCCATTCTGGCGATTCTCTCTATACCATATGAACAGGCCGTATGTTCGGTCAGTTTGTTTGTCCTTCAGGAGAGCTGGTTACTTGCGGTTTTTCAGGAGAAGAAATCAAGTTGGATCAGAACGTTTGTTCGTTTATGATGAATCCGGCGGAAGGAGGTATACACATGAACATCATATTGAGACATTCCTTGGAAAAACAGCTTCCGATTGATATTATATATATGAAAAAAGACGGCTCCATTTCAAAACGGACCATTATGACAAAAAAAGGGGATGAGCGGGCTGTAACGGTATTTTGCTGTACAAAAAGGCAGATGAGAACTTTTTTGACGGGCTCCATTCTGTCCTGCGCATTTGCTTCGGGAGGCGGATATTCATTTTTAAAAGCGTATTCTTGATGCCGTCCGTTTCCGGCCGTGAATCTCCCGCCCCTGAAAATTCGGGCGTTCCTCCCTTTTTTTTTGCCCTCTCTCAACCTTTTTTCACTGATGCCCGGCATTTGAGCGCTTGAACCGTGACAATCCATTGATTTTTCGAAACCGGGAAGTTTTTCACTGATGATAATGTTAATAGAATGTTAAGATAAGACCTATTGACAAAAATCCATATAATGAATATTTCATTTTTCAGAAAGGAGCAAAGAAGGAGAGCTGATGAAAAGAATTTTACTTAATGTCATCATTATCGTAGCAATGGTCTTACTAATAAGATGTGCTCATTATGCGTCAGACCCTGATCCCTCGAATTCTTCTGATACATACACAGATTTTAAAGATCTGGCTGAACATGAAGACCCCGATGATTATCATATATCGTACAATAAGCGAAAGGGGAGCCCCGTATTGATCATGTCGCCGCACGGAGGGAGAATTGAGGGCGGGGTGAGCGAGATCGTCCGCTCTTTCAGGGATGATTATTCAACCTACCTGTTTGAGGGATTAAAAGCGCATGATAACCAGACTCTTCATATTACGAGCACCAAGTTCGATGAGCCTTCAGCAGTCGAAAGCATTAAGCAGCACCATTATGTTATCGCAGTTCACGGTTATAAAGGCGACGAGAAAAATACTCTTGTCGGAGGAAGCGACCGGAAGCGGGCGAAAAAATTGGTGAGAGCTCTCAAACGAAACGGATTTCCTGCAGAATTGGCAACCTCAAAAACCGGTCTGGCCGGGGTTGACACCGAAAATATCAATAACCAGGCTCAAACCGGGCTTAGTATACAGCTTGAGATCAGCAGAGAACAGCGGGAAGCGTTTTTTGATAATTTTGATTACCGCGAAAGGGAATTCACAAAAACGGAGGAATTTTACCGGTTTGTCCGTACGATAAAAAGAGTGATCAATCAAGAGTATTCGTGAGCTTAAAAAAAGACAAACCAGTGAAAGGTGAGTAAACTGAAAAAAAAGGAGGTTTGTCCCTTGGCAAAACATCACTTTTATTTAAAAGCAAATTGGCCCGGAAATCGCAATGACGTCGGCGATATTAAAAGCGGCCGGCTGGAAACGGCTGTGTCCATTCCTAAGGAAATGGACGGACCCGGAGAAGGCACAAATCCTGATGAAATGCTGCTTGGAGCGGCCGCGACCTGTTATATTATAACGCTTGCGGCGATGATGGAAAGAAGCGGTCTGGATAAAGAAGATCTACATATGGAATCTGAAGGAATTGTAGACGTCACGAACGGTGTGTTCACGTACCAGAAAATCATTCACCGCCCGTTTATATTATTAAAGCCGGATGCAGCCGAAACGGACTTTACGCTCGCCAGGAAGTTAGCGCAAAAAGCGGAGTCCTCCTGTATGATTTCACGAGCGATCCAAGGAAACGTGGAGATGGAGCTTGAGGTTGAAGTAAAAGCTGCCCGCGCTTGACGAGTTCAAACGGTCAGCTCCGGGCCGTTTGATTTTTTTTAGCTATTTGAGACTTGGAACGGTTCAGCAGGATGACGCCTGTGATGACAAAAATAAGCCCGATCATCATTTTGGCTGTCATGGCTTCCTTAAAAACAAAAAAGCCGACAATTGCCGTTAAAGCCGTGCCGACACCTGACCATGTCGCGTATGCGGCGGATAAATCAAGGCTTTTCAAAGAGAAGCTCAAAAACATAAAAGAGGCTCCGATTCCGGCAATGACGCCGAGAGCGGGCCATAAGTGCGTAAAACCGTCCGACAGCTTCAGCATCGTGCTTCCGAACACTTCTGATACAATGGCTAATGCCAGGCAGAGTAATCCTTTCATATCATGCTTCTCCTTTCTACCAATTCATCAGAATGACACCGGCTAATAAGAATACAAGTCCGATGACGGCCTGCTTGTCCAGTTTTTCATGAAACCATTTCGCTCCGATAATGGATGCGAGCACCGTTCCGGCTCCGCTCCATGTTGCATAGGATAAGCTGAGCGGAATGAGATTCAGTGTCAGTGAAAGCATATAAAAGGCCAATGAATAGCCTGCCACTACAAGCGCGCTCGGCAAAAACCGCGTAAATCCGCGGGAGACCTTCAGCATGGCCGCGCCGATTGACTCTGATAAAATAGCAATTGTGAGGAAGATATAACCCAGAATCATATCAAATCCCCCTCTCATCATAATCCTTATGCCTTTTGTTTAAGGCAGTAAAATAAAATAATATCCGAACTTTGCCCGCCAAGTCAAGACATTAGGCCTATATAAAAAGGCCCCTGAAAGGAGCCCTTTTTGATTGTCTTAGTAGTAATACGGATAGTAAGGGTAGCCGTAACCTCCGTACAAATACGGATTGAACAAAGCGCTTCCGACAAGCCCCCCGACAAGCCCTCCGACAAACGGTCCGCCGTAAAAACCAAACGGCCGTCCGAACCCGCCAAACCAAGGGCGGCCAAACCAAGGCCGGCCAAAACCAAAACCCGGCCGCCCGAAGCCGAATCCGAATCCGGGACGCCCGAACCCGAAGCCCGGCCGTCCAAACCCAAATCCGGGCCGTCCAAACTGTCTCATATCACTATCTGCTTCGTATGTGTATTCTTCATTCATAATTTAGGTACCTCCAAGAATAAATTTGAGATGATAACAGAGTATTCAGCCCACCAATTTTTGATTGGGCGTTTATCAAAAAATAAAGGAGTGAGCTTTTGTGGGCCTGTATCAGTCCGATTGGTCAAAAAAACCTCCGCACACACACGCATACCGGGCTGTTACGGATGTAGTGCAGGGGCATTACCATGTGATCGAAGGCTTTTCGCAGCCGGAGAACGGCAGCAATACAGATGAGCATACACATTTCTATACGGGCATCACCTCGTTTGAAAACGGCCATTTTCATAGGTATTACGGCATTTCCGGCCCTGCCATCCCGAGGGTTGACGGAACACATTACCATGAGCTTTCAGAGACCACCTTTGCCGCCTACAATGAGCCGATTCAGATCCAGCACGGCGGCGTCGTTTACGATCCGCGGGAGAAAGGACGGAAAACGCACCGCCATACGCTCAAAGGAAAAACGAGAGAGGTTGTCGGAAACGAGCCGATCGGGTGGTAGCGGATGTTTAGCGCTCAGGAAAAAGGGCAAAATGGATAGGTGCCTGAAGAAATGAATGCTATAATTAGGGGGAGATTTATAAAAGAGAGTGATACATATTGAAAAATAAAAAACAGCCTGTCGTCATACTCGTCGGACCGACGGCAGTCGGAAAAACAAAACTAAGCATCGGACTCGCGAAAATGCTGAATGCGGAAATCATCAGCGGAGATTCCATGCAGGTATATAAAGGGATGGACATCGGAACGGCCAAAGTCACCGAAGAAGAGACAGAAGGCGTGCCGCATCACCTGATTGATATTTTGGAGCCGTCCGACACTTTTTCAACGGCGGATTATCAGAAAATGGTAAGGGGAAAAATCACCGAGATTGCCGGTAGAGGAAAGCTGCCGATGATTGTCGGGGGGACGGGTCTGTACATTCAGTCCGTGCTGTATGACTATACGTTCACGGAAAACTCCGGCGACCCTGTATTCCGGGAGCGCATGGAGAAACTGGCGGCTGAAGAAGGGGCGGAAGCGCTTCATGCCAAGCTTGCGGCAGCCGACCCGGAAGCGGCGGCAGCCATTCATCAAAACAATACGCGAAGAGTCATCCGCGCGCTCGAAATCCTGCATGTATCGGGAAAAACAATGTCAGAGCATCTTAAAACCCAAAAACGGGAGCTGCTTTACAATGCGGTTCTTATCGGTCTTACAATGGACAGAGAAGTGCTGTACGGCCGGATTAACGAGCGCGTTGACCTGATGCTGGAAACCGGCCTTCTTGACGAAGTAAAGCGGCTGTATGATATGAATATCCGGGACAGCCAATCGATTCAGGCAATCGGCTATAAAGAGCTGTATGAATATCTTGATGGAAAAGTGCCGCTCCCTCAGGCTGTGGAGCAATTAAAACAAAATTCAAGGCGATATGCGAAACGCCAGCTGACCTGGTTTCGCAATAAAATGCCCGTTTCATGGACAGATATGACGCCGCCTGTTGATATTGAGCAGAAAAAAAAGGAAATTTTCGAGTGCATAGCAGGAAAACTGGAAATTTAATCGAAACAGTATTGTATTGAGAACCAAGGAGGACGAAACATGAAACCGATTAATATTCAAGATCAGTTTTTGAATCAAATCCGAAAAGACAATACGTTCGTCACGGTGTTTTTACTCAACGGCTTTCAGCTTCGCGGCCAGGTAAAAGGCTTTGACAACTTTACCGTTTTGCTCGAAACGGAGGGGAAGCAGCAGCTTATTTATAAACATGCCATCTCCACGTTCGCCCCGCAAAAAAACGTCCAGCTTGAGCTTGAATAGACTTTTTGACAAAGACCATGAACAATGGTCTTTTTCTATGCGCGTCTGTATATTGCAGGCCGTATATCGGAAAGATAAAAGGGGGTACGGAAAATCGTGTTCGAAAGTGAAAATGAACTGAGAAGAATCAGGATTACGCTCGTTTGGATCGCTGTTTTTTTGCTGTTTGGAGCTTGCAGCAATCACGAGACGGTGGTGACGGATGATGACGGCGGCTTGGCGGATGCCGAACCGCAGACAGAAGGCGTGGTGCAGCTGGAACATAATCGTTTCGGCATTGTCGAGGACGGTTACTTAAAAATATACCGCTATGATGAAAAAACGGATAAAATCGAACTGAAAAAAGAAACGGCGCTGGATGAGCTTGAATAAATTTCACAAGCGTTCGAATTTACAAAGCGGGCCGCACAAGCTACACTAAGTACTGACATTGATCATGCAGAGGGTGAGACGATTGAAACACAAGGTGATAATCAACCATTGGGAAGAAACTTGTGAAGATGATTCCTGCTATGAATATGGAACCAGCATCATCGTTGACGGCAAAGAACTGATCAGAGAGGCTTCCATCACAAGCGCTCTGAAAGCCGTACTGAAAGAAATCGGTGCTGATGTGGAGATTGAAGAAACCGTTGAAAGCGAAAAAAAATGTGATTCTTACAAAAAATAAGAATAAAAGTCTAGACTACTAAGCAGTTTTTTTTCATGTTATGATAGACATCGGCTTACACATGACACCTTGAGTAGGATGAGAGATGATTCTCGTTCTGCTCTCTTTTTTGGGCGTTAATCGGGCCGGAGCCAAAGTCCGCTCTTTCAAAAATATGAATTTTTTATAAATCGATCTCAATATGTTGTGTTTTTCTGAGAGGTTAGTATACTATATATAGTGTTAAGAGATTCATTATTTTTGATAGGTCGTGATAAGGATGGTTCAAATCATATTTGATTCAAAGACAGGGAATGTTCAGCGTTTTGTGAATAAAACAGACTTTCAGCTGATCCGCAAGGTGGACGAAACGGACCACGTGGACACTCCGTTTGTTTTGGTCACCTACACGACAAACTTCGGTCAGGTACCGGCATCAACACAATCATTTCTCGAAAAATACGCCCATCTCTTATTAGGAGTCGCTGCGAGCGGCAACAAAGTATGGGGCGATAACTTTGCAAAAAGCGCCGATACCATCTCTAGACAATATCAGGTGCCGATCTTGCACAAATTTGAACTCAGCGGCACATCTAAAGACGTTGAATTGTTTACTCAGGAGGTAGAAAGAGTTGTCACAAAATCAAGTGCCAAAATGGATCCAGTTAAATAACGAAATCATGATCCAACAAGATGGAAAATTCCAGTTTGATAAAGATAAAGAGGCTGTACATAGCTATTTTGTAGACTATATCAATCAAAACACAGTTTTCTTTCACGATTTAAAAGAGAAGCTGGATTATTTGATTGAAAACCAATACTACGAAGAGGAATTCTTAAGCCTTTATTCTTTTGAAGACATTAAAGAAGTGTTTAAGACAGCTTACGCTAAGAAGTTTCGTTTTCCTTCCTTCATGAGTGCGTTTAAATTCTATAATGACTATGCTTTGAAAACGAATGACAAGAAAAAAATCCTCGAGCGTTATGAGGACCGGATCTCAATTGTTGCGCTGTTCTTCGCAAACGGCGACACTGAGAAAGCAAAAGAATATGTGAATCTGATGATCAATCAGGAATATCAGCCGAGCACACCGACATTTTTGAATGCCGGCAGAAAACGCCGCGGAGAACTTGTGAGCTGTTTCTTGCTCGAAGTCAATGATTCCTTAAACGACATTTCAAGAGCGATCGATATTTCCATGCAGCTGTCTAAACTGGGCGGCGGGGTTTCTCTTAATCTGTCCAAGCTTCGCGCGAAAGGTGAAGCGATTAAAGATGTTGAAAACGCCACAAAAGGTGTTGTAGGCGTCATGAAGCTTCTTGATAATGCGTTCCGTTATGCTGACCAAATGGGGCAAAGACAAGGCTCTGGCGCGGCGTACTTAAACATTTTCCACCGCGATATCAATGACTTTCTTGATACGAAAAAGATTTCTGCGGATGAAGATGTGCGTGTCAAAACGCTTTCTATCGGTGTCGTCATTCCGGATAAGTTCGTTGAGCTTGCACGTGAGGACAAAGCGGCTTATGTATTCTATCCGCACACGATTTATAAAGAATACGGCCAGCATATGGATGAGATGGACATGACGGCGATGTATGAGGAGCTTGTCGACAACCCGCGTGTCAAAAAAGAAAAAGTGAATGCGCGCAAATTGCTTGAAAAGCTTGCCGTTCTCCGTTCTGAGTCAGGTTATCCGTACATTATGTTCCAGGATAACGTAAACAAAGAGCATGCGAATAACCACGTATCAAAAGTGAAATTCTCGAACCTTTGCTCTGAAGTGCTTCAGGCGTCACAGGTTTCGGCTTACACAGATTATGACGAGGAAGACGAAATCGGCCTGGACATTTCCTGCAACCTTGGTTCATTAAATATTTTGAATGTCATGAAACATAAATCGATTGAGCGCACGGTGAAACTCGCGACGGATTCCCTGACTCATGTATCTGAGACGACGGATATCCGCAACGCGCCGGCAGTCAGACGCGCGAACAAAGCGATGAAGTCGATCGGTTTAGGCGCCATGAACCTTCACGGCTACCTGGCCCAAAACGGCATCGCTTATGAAAGCCCGGAAGCAAGAGATTTCGCGAATACGTTCTTTATGATGGTGAACTTTTATTCCATCCAGCGTTCTGCTGAGCTTGCGAAAGAAAAAGGCGAAACGTTTGAGCATTATGAAGGCTCCACTTATGCAACGGGAGAATATTTCAATAAATACATCGAAAAAGAGTTCTCACCGGCATACGAAAAAATCGCTGCGCTCTTTGAAGGCATGCACATCCCGACAATCGAAGACTGGAAAGAGCTGAAGGCGTTTGTCGCTGAAAACGGCATGTACCACAGCTACAGACTGTGCATCGCGCCGACAGGCTCCATTTCCTATGTCCAATCCAGCACGGCGTCCGTTATGCCGATCATGGAACGGATCGAAGAAAGAACATACGGAAATTCAAAAACGTATTACCCGATGCCGGGGTTAGCGTCTAATAACTGGTTCTTCTACAAAGAAGCTTATGATATGGACATGTTCAAAGTGGTGGATATGATCGCGACAATCCAGCAGCATATCGATCAGGGAATCAGCTTTACCCTGTTTTTGAAAGATACGATGACAACTCGTGATCTGAACCGTATTGATCTGTATGCCCACCATAGAGGCATCAAAACCATTTACTATGCAAGAACGAAAGATACCGGGCAGGACAGCTGTCTTTCTTGTGTCGTTTGATTAAAGGAGAGTTAACAGTGACAAAAATTTATGACGCAGCAAACTGGTCAAAGCATGAAGATGATTTCACCCAAATGTTTTACAACCAAAACGTAAAGCAGTTTTGGCTTCCGGAAGAGATCGCATTAAACGGCGATCTTCTTACTTGGAAGTATTTGGGTAAAAATGAGCAGGATACGTACATGAAGGTGCTCGCCGGCCTGACACTGCTTGATACAGAGCAGGGGAACACGGGCATGCCGATTGTGGCCGAGCACGTCGAGGGCCATCAGCGAAAAGCGGTTCTTAATTTCATGGCGATGATGGAAAACGCGGTGCACGCAAAATCATATTCAAATATTTTTATGACGCTTGCTCCGACTGAAACGATCAACGAAGTATTTGAATGGGTTAAACAAAATAAATATTTGCAGAAAAAAGCGCAAATGATTGTCGGGCTTTACAAAGCCATTCAAAAAGATGATGAAATTTCACTGTTTAAAGCGATGGTCGCATCGGTTTACTTAGAAAGCTTCCTTTTCTACAGCGGTTTCTATTATCCGTTATATTTCTACGGACAGGGAAAACTGATGCAAAGCGGCGAGATCATCAACCTGATTCTTCGTGATGAAGCGATCCACGGTGTATATGTCGGACTGCTGGCACAGGAAATATACAATAAACAAACAGAAGCGAAAAAAGCGGAACTTCGCGAATTTGCGGTTGAGCTTTTAGAAGAGCTTTATCACAATGAGCTTGAATATACAGAGGATCTCTACGACCAAGTCGGGCTGTCTCATGACGTAAAGAAATTCATCCGCTATAACGCCAATAAAGCTTTGATGAACTTAGGGTTCGATCCTTACTTTGAAGAAGAGGATATTAATCCGATCGTATTAAACGGATTAAACACCAAAACAAAATCACATGATTTCTTCTCCATGAAAGGGAACGGCTACAAAAAGGCGACGGTAGAACCGATTAAGGACGAAGATTTTTATTTTGGCCAAGATGAAGAGCAGATATAATATCTGCTCTTTTGGCTTGAGTGGAGAGGTAAGACAGGAGGAACGGGCATGAATAAAATGGATGAAATCATCTTGGCTGCACCGCGGAGTGACGTCTTTCAAAACGAAATGCTGACATTTCAGGGAGTCAACAGCCAGGATGAACGTATCATAAAAATTATGGCTCAGATTGAGGCGCATTTTTTTGAAATCAGAAGAGGCGACGCGGAAGAGGACCCGCGATTTAAACAGCCGATTCCGTATGTCGTCATCCGCCGTGATGATGAGGTATTTGTGTATGAGCGGCTCGCGGGCGGAGGGGAATCGCGCCTCCATAATAAGCTTTCTCTCGGCTTCGGCGGACACATGAACCCTATGGAAGGGGCGGCTTCATTTTCGGAAGTGCTGAAACAGAACACCGACCGGGAGCTGGCGGAAGAACTGTACATTCGCGAGGAGGACAAACAAAACATTGTCACACTCGGCCTGATCAATGATGATGAAAACGATGTAGGGAAGGTGCATATCGGCATCCTTTCTGCGCTCCAGTTAGCGTCTGCAGCACAAGTCGAAGTGAAAGAAAAAGATCAAATCGCCGGGTGCTGGATGAAACTGAGCGAACTGAAAGAGGAAAATGTGTATCAGCGTCTTGAAGCTTGGTCTCAGTTTGTCGCCGATATACTTCAATAACAAAAAACCCCCGTTCGTCCCAAAAAAGGGAGAGCAGGGGTTTTTTCATTTAGTCTTGCACAATGAAGGCATCAAATCCGGCTTTTTCGGCCCGCGCTGCCAACGCTTCAGCATAATCTCTGGAAGAGAATGCGCCGATCTGCACTTTGAATAAGCCGCCTTTTGGAAGCACAATCGCGTCAAAACCTTTAGACACCGCATCGGCGGCAAGCGCATCAGCATTTGCTTTCACTTTGAATGCGCCGATTTGCACTTTATATAAGTCAGCCTTTTTTTTTAGACCGAAAGCTTGCTCCAAGCCCTTGGCATGTCCTCTTGCAAGGCTTTCAATAAAACTGGCTGTTTTCAGTTTGTTTGCATCAGCTGACGTATCAACAAAACCATTCTCCGTCAAAATCGCCGGCATACTTGTCTCCCGCAGCACATGGAAGTTGGCTGTTTTTTTTCCGCGGTCATTAAAACCCGATGCTTGAATTACTTGCGTGTGGACGGCTGATTGGTAAGTCGAGGTCGGCGCTCCGACACCGGGGTAAATATAGCTTTCGAATCCGGTTCCGCCTCCTGAGTTAATATGAATGGATAAAAAATAATCTGCGCCCCAGCTGTTGGCGGCATCCGTTCTTTCCGTCAGGCTGACCGTCTTATCGCTTGTCCTGCTCATCGTGACAGAAACTCCTTCATACTCATTCGTCAGAATCGTGCGCAAAGCCAGCGCGATCTCCAGCGTGACCGCTTTTTCCTGAAGTCCGTTTCCGGTTGCACCTGAATCAGTTCCGCCATGACCGGGGTCTATAAAAATTTTAACCATTCTCCATCACCTCATTACAGCATATGATGATATTCAAAAGGTGCTTGTACGGCTGTCATTCATGAAAAAAATGAGAAATACACCCAACATTTCCCGGAAAATAAAAATAAATGGTTTGTCCTCCCGTTTTTGCTGAATACAATAAGAAATGAAAAATATTTCTCGGGAAAGCGCAGGATTCAACATCATTCCCGAAGAGAACGGAAAAAGTGACAGATAAAGAGGAAAACGGGCCTCATGATGATAGGCGGATGTCACAGAACCGCTTCATCATGAGTAAGATAAAGAGAGAACAGAGAGGTGAGCATGTTGGAGCGCGCTGTAACCTATAAAAATAACGGACAAATTAACATCATTCTTAATGGCCAAAAGCAAGTGCTGACAAATGCAGAAGCTGAGGCGGAATATCAGGCCGCCCTGCAAAAAAATGAAGCCAAGCACAGCATTCTGAAAGAAATTGAAAAAGAAATGAACACATTAGTGGGTATGGAAGAAATGAAACGCAACATTAAAGAAATTTACGCGTGGATATTCGTCAACCAAAAACGGGCCGAACAAGGGCTGAAAGTCGGAAAACAAGCTCTTCATATGATGTTCAAAGGGAACCCCGGCACCGGGAAAACCACCGTCGCGAGACTGATCGGCAAGCTTTTCTTCGAGATGAACGTTCTTTCCAAAGGACATCTGATCGAAGCGGAACGTGCCGATCTCGTCGGTGAATACATCGGACACACGGCGCAAAAAACGAGAGATCTGATTAAAAAATCGCTTGGGGGCATTTTATTCATTGATGAAGCATACTCACTTGCAAGAGGCGGAGAAAAGGATTTCGGTAAAGAGGCGATTGATACGCTTGTCAAACATATGGAAGACAAACAGCATGAATTTATTCTGATCCTGGCAGGGTACTCGAGAGAAATGACACATTTCCTGTCATTAAATCCCGGTCTGCAATCGCGCTTCCCTATCAGCATCGATTTTCCGGATTACTCTGTCACTCAGCTGATGGACATCGCAAAGCGCATGATAGCAGAGCGGGAGTATCAATTAAGCCAGGAAGCCGAGTGGAAGTTAAAAGATTACTTAATGACAGTGAAAAGCACGACAAGCCCCATTAAATTCAGCAACGGGCGCTTTGTCAGAAACGTGATTGAAAAATCAATCCGCGCTCAGGCCATGAGACTTTTAATGGGAGACCAATACTTAAAAAACGATTTAATGACGATCAAGAGCCAGGATTTACTTATAAAAGATGAGGCGGCAGCTCACGAATAGACCTCTCAGCCGGTTTGAGGGGTCTCTTTTTTATTTCTCTCTTTAAAACCCGCCGGATGTGTGGTATACGCCCTGCGGGTTTGGTATGATAGTACTACTGCCCAATACGACACAGAAAGGAACATCCATTTGAACGAACAGGAAGGAAAAATAGAAACGGTCATTTTGGTCGGCTGCCAGCTTCCGCACATGACAGATGAGCACTTTGAACATTCCATGGAAGAGCTTGCTTCATTGACAAAAACGGCTGACGGAACGGTGCTGACCCGGATTACGCAAAAACGGAACAGAGCGGATGCCGCTACATACATAGGCAAGGGGAAAGTAGACGAGCTGAAGGCGCTGTGTGAAGAGCTTGAAGCGGATCTGGTTATTTTTAATGATGAACTGTCACCGAGCCAGCTTAAATCACTCGCCACTGCAATTGAAGCGAAGATCATCGATCGCACGCAGCTTATTTTGGATATATTCGCAAAAAGGGCGAAGACGAGAGAAGGAAAGCTTCAGATCGAATTGGCCCAGCTTCAATACGCGCTGCCGCGTCTGAGCGGACAAGGAATCAATCTCTCAAGACAAGGCGGCGGAATCGGGACGAGAGGGCCCGGTGAGACAAAGCTTGAAACAGACCGGCGCCACATTAGAAACCGCATACACGAAATTAACGTGCAGCTGTCAACGGTTATCCGCCACAGAAGCCGTTATCGGGAGAGACGCAAAAAGAACGGCGTGCTTCAGGCTGCACTCGTCGGTTATACCAATGCAGGAAAATCAACGTGGTTCAATCAATTAACAAGCTCAGACAGCTATGAAGAAGATCTGCTGTTTGCAACACTTGATCCGATGACGAGAAAGATGGCGCTCCCAAGCGGCTACAGCGTCCTTTTGTCTGATACGGTCGGTTTCATTCAGGATCTGCCGACGACGCTGATTGCCGCTTTCCGTTCAACGCTTGAGGAAGTGAAGGAAGCAGACTTGATCATTCATGTCATTGATTCATCCAATGAAGATTATGCCGGGCATGAACAGACTGTCCTCGGTCTGTTAAAAGAGCTTGAGGCAGATGATATTCCGGTGCTGACCGCTTATAACAAACGTGACGAGACACTTCCTGACTTCATCCCGACAGCGGGAGAAGGCCACATCATGATCAGCGCCAGAATCGCCGGGGATGAAGCAAAACTAAAAGCGGAAATCGAAGCTTATTTGCGCCGAGAGCTGATGATGCCGTATGAAGTTCATGTGCCTGCCGCTGAAGGCAAATTGATGTCACGCATCAAATCAGAGACCATGATCGACAGCCTTTATTTTAATGAAGAAAATGAACGCTACGAAGTCTCAGGTTATGTACAGGAAGAACAAAGCATACTCGGAGAATTGAAGAAATTCATGTAAGGAAGGTATACACAACATGTTTGACACACTGACCCACGGCGCTCTTTTACAAAAAACCGCCGAAGAAACAGAAGCGGAAATCTCCGCCGTTCATAAAAGAATAGAAGAAATCAGTGAACGGAATGAATGGAGAGTCCTGCAAAGCTACAGAAAACATAAAGTAAGCGATACGCATTTTACGCCTTCAACCGGATACGGTTATGATGACGTCGGACGAGATACACTGGAGAAGATCTATGCTGATGTGTTCGGAGGAGAGGCGGGACTTGTGCGGCCGCAAATCATTTCGGGTACGCATGCGATTTCAATCGCGCTCTTCGGTGTGCTGAGACCCGGGGACGAATTGCTTTATATCACAGGCAAGCCTTACGATACACTCGAGGAAATCGTCGGAGTAAGAGGCGGGGAGTATTCAGGCTCGCTTAAGGAATTTCAAATCGGATACAATGCAGTCGATTTAACATCAGAAGGCAGAGTGGACTTTGAAGCAGTCCGGGCTGCAATCCAACCGAATACAAAAGTGATCGGCATCCAGCGTTCAAAAGGATACGCGAATCGTCCGTCTTTCAGAATAAATGAAATTGAAGAGATGATTCGTTTCGTAAAGGAAATCAAAGAAGATGTCATTGTTTTTGTGGACAATTGCTACGGAGAATTTGCAGAAGAGCGGGAACCCTGCCACGTCGGAGCGGATCTTATGGCCGGCTCCCTGATTAAAAACCCGGGCGGCGGCCTTGCTAAAACGGGCGGCTATCTTGTAGGGAAAGCCAAGTGGATTGAGGCCTGCTCTTACCGGATGACCTCCCCGGGAATCGGAAGTGAAGCCGGGGCTTCGCTTTATTCACTGCAGGAAATGTATCAAGGTTTCTTTCTCGCTCCGCATGTAGTGGCGCAAAGCTTGAAGGGAGCGGTATTTACCGCCCGTTTTCTTGAAAAGCTCGGCTTTACGTCAAACCCTGCATGGAATGCGCCGAGAACGGATCTGATTCAATCAGTTGAGTTTCAGGACCCTGATAAGATGATCGCTTTTTGCCAGGCGATACAATATGCTTCACCGATTAATGCGCATGTGACGCCTTATCCGAGCTATATGCCGGGATATGAAGACGATGTCATTATGGCAGCGGGCACTTTCGTACAGGGAGCAAGCATTGAATTATCAGCAGATGGACCTATCAGACCGCCTTATGTCGCGTATGTCCAAGGAGGATTAACCTACGCGCACGTGAAAAATGCGATTTGCAGCGCCGTAAATGCTTTAATGGAAAAAGAGCTGATTTAGGCCGGTTGCAATTTTCAAAGAATTTGATGTTAAGATTCCTTACATTGTATTGACACAAAATATAACATCACCTATAATGAGACTAAGATAAGAAAAGGAGGAAATTGAGATGAGTGATAACATTCGCCGCTCAATGCCTTTATTTCCAATTGGAATTGTCATGCAGTTAACAGAACTTTCTGCCCGGCAAATTCGATATTATGAGGAAAATGGATTGATATTTCCAGCGAGAAGCGAAGGAAATAGACGATTATTTTCATTCCATGATGTAGATAAACTGTTAGAAATCAAAAATCTGATTGAACAAGGCGTCAATATGGCGGGGATCAAACAAATTCTGGATAAGGCATCTGCCGAACCGGAAGAAAAATCCGAAAAAACCGCCAAACCGATGAAGCACAATCTGTCTGATGACGAACTCAGAAAGCTTCTGAAAAACGAACTGATGCAGGCAGGCCGTTTCCAGCGGGGAAATACTTTCCGCCAAGGTGACATGTCCCGATTCTTTCATTAATCCGTTAGCAACTGTTTTGCTATATACATTTACCTTTTAGAGGAGGAGTTTTACGAAATGGCAAAGTACACAAGAGAAGACATCGTAAAATTAGTAAATGAGGAAAACGTAAAGTATATCCGCCTTCAATTCACAGACATTCTCGGAACGATTAAAAACGTGGAAATTCCTGTGAGCCAGCTTGAAAAAGCACTTGATAATAAATGCATGTTCGACGGTTCTTCCATCGAAGGTTTCGTCCGTATCGAAGAGTCTGATATGTACTTATATCCTGATCTGAACACTTTTGTAATCTTCCCGTGGACGGCTGAAAAAGGTAAAGTAGCACGCTTCATCTGTGACATTTACAATCCGGACGGCACGCCGTTCGAAGGTGACCCGCGTAACAACCTCAAACGGATTCTGAAAGAAATGAAAGAACTCGGTTTCAGCGATTTCAATCTTGGACCTGAGCCTGAATTCTTCCTGTTTAAATTAGATGAAAAAGGCGAACCGACGCTTGAATTGAACGATAAAGGCGGATACTTCGACCTGGCTCCGACTGACTTGGGAGAAAACTGCCGCCGCGATATCGTGCTTGAGCTTGAAGAAATGGGCTTTGAAATCGAAGCATCTCACCATGAAGTTGCTCCGGGTCAGCACGAAATCGATTTTAAATATGCCGGTGCCATCCGTTCTTGTGACGACATCCAAACTTTCAAACTGGTTGTCAAAACGATCGCCCGCAAACACGGTCTGCATGCGACATTCATGCCAAAACCGCTGTTCGGCGTAAACGGTTCCGGTATGCACTGCAACCTATCACTCTTTAAAGATAACGTTAACGCATTCTTTGATAAAGACGCTGATCTTCAGCTGAGTGAAACAGCAAAACATTTCATTGCCGGTATCGTAAAACACGCGACAAGCTTTACGGCTGTCACAAACCCGACAGTGAACTCTTACAAACGCCTTGTTCCGGGCTATGAAGCACCTTGCTACGTGGCATGGAGCGCGCAAAACAGAAGCCCGCTGATCCGTATCCCGGCTTCCCGCGGCATCAGCACGCGTGTTGAAGTCCGCAGCGTAGACCCGGCGGCAAACCCGTACTTGGCGTTAAGCGTATTGCTTGCAGCAGGCCTTGACGGAATCAAAAACAAACTTGAAGCACCGGCTCCGATTGACCGCAACATCTACGTCATGAGCAAAGAAGAGCGCATGGAAAACGGCATCGTAGATCTTCCGGCGACACTGGCGGAAGCTCTCGACGAATTCAAATCAAACGAAGTCATGGTTGCAGCGCTCGGCGAGCACCTGTTCGAACACTTCATCGAAGCAAAAGAAATCGAATGGGATATGTTCCGCACGCAAGTTCACCCTTGGGAGCGCGAACAATACATGTCTCAGTATTAATCTCTCAATCCCTTGGCACTATTGGTGTCAGGGGATTTTTTGATTTTGTCATAAGATTAAGAGGTCGATATTTTGGTCCTTGACCAAAATATGACCAAAAAAAATTGAAGTTATGAATCTAACTCCATAATTGAGGACACGTATTTATTGTAATCCCTTATTCGGTTTAGGATGAAGGCTACATGAAGCCAATTATGCTCTAAAATGAACCGGCCATTTTTATTTTCAATAGGAAGGAGCAGGAAATTCATCAATTTTGATACGAAGTAAACTATAAGGTTTCTGTCGTAAGTCTTCTCCATAATGAAATCTAGCCTGCCGATGTAATTGGTTCACGATGACGTATAAGTATCCATCCGGACCAATCGAAAAAGTATCCGGCCATAAAATTCTCGGATCATGTGCGATGGTTTCCATTGTGCCATTCGGCAGCATCTTTCGAATACTATTGTTCTCGTAATCTCCGGCATAAACGGCTCCTTTTGCATCTGTAATCATTCCATCAGACGCGCCTTTTTCTCCCCAATACGCCACATGATAAAGTAAATCCATGTCCGATATATTTCTATCTCTCAGGGCTTCTGTTGAGATAGAGAACAAATGGCGGCTGGTCAGGGGACAAAAAAATAATACCTTTCCGTCGGGAGAGATCGCAATACCGTCGGATGCCAGCCTAAATGGGGAAGTTGAACCATCCTTGTTACGATTCATCAAAATTTTGCCTTCTACTTTCGGTACAAAAGAGGAATCCGGTGAAGTTGGATTTGCTCCATTTAACCGTCTAAATGCGTTTCCGGTTTCTAAATTAACGACGATAATAGCTCCTGGTCCTTTGGAAGAAGAATCCGTTATATAGGCATAACCTGCAGTTCCGACACGAAAATCAAATCGGACATCATTCAGGTAAGTTGTTGGAAGGACAACATCTTCTGTAAAGGTATACACTCTTCTGATTGTATTGGTTTTTAAATCAACAGCGACTAATTTTGCCCCGCCTTTAATTGGTTCAGAAAAATTGGGTGCCGCTGTATCTAGTATCCAAATCGTTCCTCTTCCATCAGCAACTACACTTTGGACACTGATGAAAGTCATTTTGATATTCTCAAGGTTAACCAAATTGGTTTGTAAATCAGGATAAGGCTGCAATTTATCCCCAATTATTTCCGCAACCGTAAATTTAACATCGTCTCCCCATTTCGGAAAACAAATGAATATACGACCGGTTTCTGAGACAGTAACACCGGTAGGCATAGCTCCATAAAATGCATAAACCAGTTCTAAATCACCAAAATATTTTTCAAAAGGCAGCATAGGTTTCATAATATCCTCCTCAACCAATTAAACGGGATATCACTTATATATGATTCGCATTTTTTCAAGTGCATGTTTCTTAATAAGTTTTACTAAACAAAAAATGATGGAAGTGCTTATCATTTAATAAATCAGTCAGGTGACACATGGGGTTTTTACTTAACGTCTGTCGAAGGAGCCGGCAATTACAACATGGTATGTCCTTTGATCGGTTTTAAATTTTCTGAAAAAAGAGTTGAAAAAGCAGAAAAGATTTTATAATATGAAATCAAGTTAGTTTGTTCGATCAACAAACTAATAAACCACTTTAATTGTCCTTCATGTAAAGGTCTTAAATGGAAGGGGGATAAGAGGCTCAATTTAATTGGAGGTATATATAAAACGAAAGCCAAGCTTTTATTCTGTTCACTATGATGAAAATGCTCTGTGAAAGTAAACCGCTATCATTTTTTTGAAAGCGCTTTTATAAAGCCTTCACTGGCCGATAAAATTGAAGAAATGTTATACCATTCATCATGTTCCTTATGTAAAGGATCGAAAAGGGGAGGAAATCATGCTCAGTGAAAATGTAAAGAAGATCAGCATGGTTGAAAAAGTTGGATATGCGTCTGGAGATTTTGCATGTAATTTAATTTATGCAACAGTGTCTACTTATCTTTTGTTCTTCTATACAGATATATTTGGTTTACCGGCAGCAACAGCCGGTACGATGTTTTTAGTGGTTAGAATCATCGACGCTCTCGCTGATCCTTTTATCGGAACGATAGTAGACAGAACAAATAGCAGGTTTGGACGCTTCAGACCGTATCTTTTATTCGGTGCTTTTCCATTTGTCATATTGGCAATACTCTGTTTTACAACCCCGGATTTTTCGGATATGGGGAAATTAATATATGCCTATATCACCTATGTCGGCTTGTCGCTTACATACACAATGATAAACGTGCCATATGGCGCGTTAACATCTGCAATGACCCGAAATAATCAAGAAGTTGTTAGTATAACGTCTGTCCGTATGTTATTTGCGAATCTTGGGGGACTTGTCGTTGCATTTTTTGTTCCCTTACTGGCTGCTTATTTAAGCGATACTTTCGGCAGCGAATCTCTTGGCTGGCAGCTAACCATGGGTATTATGGGAGTTATAGGCGGGTGCCTTTTAATCTTTTGTTTTAAAAGCACAAAAGAGCGTGTCACGCTTCAAAAATCTGAAGAAAAAATTAAATTATCGGATATATTTGAGCAATTTCGTGTTAATCGGCCTCTAGTTGTATTAAGTATTTTCTTTATTATTATTTTTGGAGTGAATTCAATCAGTAATTCGGTTGGCATCTATTACGTAACGTATAATTTAGAAAGAGCGGATTTAGTGAAGTGGTACGGTTTGTTGGGAAGTTTGCCTGCTTTGGTCATTTTACCGTTTATTCCAAAGCTTCATCAATTATTAGGGAAGAAGAAATTACTAAACTATGCATTATTACTGAATATGATCGGCCTCTTAGCTTTACTGTTTGTTCCGCCAAGTAATGTATTCCTGATACTTTCCTTTCGATTGCTGGCCGCTGCAGGAAGTCTCACTGCCGGGGGATATATGTGGGCGCTTATTCCTGAAACAATCGAATATGGAGAGTATAAGACCGGGAAAAGAATGGGCGGTCTCATATACGCTATTATCGGATTTTTCTTTAAATTCGGCATGGCCTTGGGAGGGGTTGTACCGGGTTTGGTTCTAGATCAGTTTGGATATGTGGCAAATCAGGTGCAAACGCCGGAGGCATTGACGGGAATTTTAATTACAGCAACCATTATTCCCGTGTTCTTACTGGTTCTGGCCATGATTGATATTAATTTCTATAACTTAGATGAGAAAAAATATAAAAACATGGTGCGAGAATTAGAGAATAGAGACAAAGTTTATTTAGATCATATCGATGACTTTAAAGCTTAAAAAATGATGAGTCAAAATAAACTGCTGAGGAGGAGTTCAAAATGAAGATTATCAATCCAGTACTTAAAGGATTCAACCCCGATCCGAGTATTTGCAGGGTGGGAGAGGATTATTATATCGCTGTATCTACATTTGAGTGGTTTCCGGGAGTCCAGATACACCACTCAAAAGATTTAGTCAATTGGCACTTAGTTGCACATCCATTACAGAGAGTTTCGCAATTAGACATGAAAGGAAATCCTAATTCAGGCGGGGTCTGGGCACCATGTTTAAGTTACAGTGACGGAAAGTTTTGGCTGATCTATACGGATGTTAAGGTCGTAGATGGCGCCTGGAAAGATTGCCACAATTATTTAGTGACTTGTGACACGATTGATGGTGATTGGGGGGAGCCGATCACATTAAACAGCTCGGGGTTTGATGCTTCTTTGTTCCACGATACGGATGGGAAAAAATATTTATTAAATATGTTATGGGATCAGCGTATTGATCGGCACTCCTTTGGAGGCATTGTCATGCAGGAATATTCTGATAAGGAGCAAAAACTGATCGGTAAACCGAAAGTGATATTTAAAGGAACTGAAAGAAAGCTGACGGAAGCGCCGCATCTTTATCATATCGGGAACTATTATTATTTATTAACCGCAGAAGGAGGAACGCGGTTCGAACATGCTGCTACAATTGCCCGTTCTGCAAATATCGAGGGTCCATATGAAGTTCATCCCGATAACCCAATCTTAACGTCATGGCATGCGCCGGAAAACCCATTGCAAAAATGCGGGCATGCATCTATTGTTTACACACATACAGATGAGTGGTATTTAGCTCATTTAACGGGACGTCCCATTCATCCGGACGATGATTCAATTTTTCAGCAGAGAGGATATTGTCCTTTGGGCAGAGAAACAGCTATTCAAAAGCTCTATTGGAAAGATGGCTGGCCTTATGTAGAAGGCGGAAAAGAAGGGAGCTTGGAGGTGGATGCGCCTTCTATACCTGAAACCATATTTGAAGACACGTATCCGGAAGTTGATGAATTTGAGGATGCAGCATTAAATATTAATTTTCAAACGTTAAGAATCCCTTTTACGGAGAAATTAGGTTCATTAACTCAAGCGCCAAATCATTTACGATTATACGGCCATGAATCCTTAACTTCGACATTTACTCAGGCATTTGTAGCCAGACGCTGGCAAAGTCTCCATTTTGAAGCGGAAACGGCTGTTGCGTTTTATCCGGAAAATTTTCAGCAAGCCGCTGGTTTGGTGAACTATTACAATACAGAGAACTGGACGGCTCTTCAAGTCACGCATGATGAAGAACTTGGCCGTATTATTGAATTAACGATATGTGATAACTTTTCTTTTTCACAACCGTTAAAAAATAAAATTGTGATTCCCCGTGAAGTCAAGTATATCTATTTAAAAGTGAATATTGAAAACGAAAAATATTATTATTTCTATTCATTTAACAAAGAAGATTGGCACAAAATCGACATTGCATTGGAATCGAAAAAATTATCAGATGATTACATCCGCGGCGGGGGATTCTTTACAGGAGCTTTTGTAGGGATGCAATGCCAAGATACGAGCGGTCATCATATTCCGGCCGACTTCAGATATTTCCGTTATAAAGAAAAATGAATGTCCGCATGAAAAAGGAGCTTTCTATTTTGGAACTCCTTTTTCATATTAGAATGTGCCTGTGTGGAAAAACACGTCAGATATGCTCCCATTCAGGATGAAAATAACAAAACAAAAAACCCATCTTTAAAGATGAGCGTAAAACATAGAAGTTTATACATTTCAGTTATGAACCATGTCGAGAAAATGATCAATAACAATAGAGGACATTCCTAAAGCGGGTGCATTTTTTCCTAAGAAAGATGGTAATAGTTCATAGCTATTGTCTAGGTGGGAATAAACCCTGGACGACACTTCGCTTTTAATTGAATGTAAAACCATAGGATGCGATTCAATGATGCTGTTTCTTAAAATGATGGCTTGCGGATTGAATGTATTCAAAATATTGGTCAGGCCTATTCCTAAATAGAAACCAAAATTCTGTAATGCATGTAAAGTTCCAATATCTTTCAGATGGGCGAGGTCTATGATATCTTGAGTGGACACTTTTTTCTCCTTAGTTTGAAGAGATTTTATTAAAGCCTTTTCTGAAGCATACAATTCCCAGCAGCCTCGGTTTCCGCAACTGCATTTCGGACCATTAAAGTCTATTGTCATATGTCCCATTTCTCCAGAGAATCCGCCAACCCCTCTGTATAAATCATTGTTTATAATAACGCCGATTCCTATCCCTGTACCGATACTTGCATAAATCATGTTATCGTGATTTATGGCAGCACCAAATACTTTTTCTCCATATGCGCCGGCATTTGCTTCATTTTCAATAAAAACGGGCACATTGAACTTCTTTTGGATGAAAGATTTTAAGTCAATATCTCTCCAGTTGGAGTTCGGAGCGAAAACAATTTTTTGATTTTTATCAATTAACCCGGGAACGCATATGCCTATACCAATAAGCCCGTACGGAGATTGCGGCATATTTGCAATAAAGTGATGAATCATCTCAATTAAAATATCTTTAGTGATTTCTGGAGAATTGCATTCCAAATGGTGGTGTTGGTCAAGGACGATCGTCCCTTCAAGATCTGTTAAAATGCCATTAATATAATCCACGCCAACATCTATTCCTACGGAGTATCCTGCTTTTTTATTAAAAACAAGCATGACTGGTCTTCTGCCGCCGCTTGATTGTCCCTGACCTATTTCAAATACGAGGTTTTCTTTCATTAATGTGTTTACCTGTGACGAAACAGTTGATTTATTTAATCCGGTCATTTCAGATAATTTTGCTCTTGAAATAGGAGAATTCTTAAGTATTTCGTTTAGTAATAACTTTTGGTTAACTTTTTTGACAAAGGCTTGATCAGCGATATCCACTTCATCCACTCCATTTGTATAATCTTTAAATTAAGTTGAACGTTCTGTGTTATCGTGCGAAACGCAGTACATAGCGAATCCAACCTTTATTATATCTAATGTGTTCGTAAAAAACTAAAAAAAATATTGAAAATACTGATGAGGTTATATAAGATGAAAATAAGTTAGTTTGTTTAGGCAACAAACTAATATATAACATGACATAAAAGCATCTGTATTTGAATGATCATGTTTAGAATTTATTTTTAAGGGGGAAATCACACGTGGCTCAGTCTCATTCTGGTTCAGTCGGCTATTTTGAAAGCGTAAACAAAGTGATTTACGAAGGGAAAGATTCCACTAATCCTTTGGCATTTAAATATTATAATCCTCAAGAAGTAATCGGCGGAAAGACAATGAAAGAGCATTTGCGATTTTCTATTGCCTATTGGCATACATTTACCGCTGACGGCACAGACATGTTTGGCGCAGCTACGATGCAGAGACCGTGGGATCACTATAAAGGCATGGATCTGGCGAGAGCGAGGGTAGATGCAGCGTTTGAGATGTTTGAAAAACTGGATGCGCCATTTTTTGCTTTTCATGACCGGGATATCGCACCGGAAGGAAGTACGTTAAAAGAGACGAATCAAAATCTGGATATAATCGTGGACATGATAAAAGACTACATGAGAACAAGCGGCGTTAAGCTATTATGGAATACTGCAAATATGTTCACGAATCCCCGTTTCGTCCATGGTGCCGCGACTTCTTGTAATGCAGATGTATTTGCGTATGCCGCAGCCCAAGTAAAAAAAGGATTAGAAACAGCAAAAGAGCTTGGCGCTGAGAACTATGTATTTTGGGGCGGACGTGAAGGGTACGAAACTTTGTTAAATACAGATTTAAAATTTGAGCTTGATAATATGGCCAGATTTATGCATATGGCAGTGGATTATGCGAAGGAAATCGGGTATACAGGGCAGTTTTTGATTGAACCAAAACCAAAAGAGCCGACCACCCATCAATATGATACGGACGCAGCAACAACCATTGCCTTTTTAAAGCAATACGGCTTAGACAATCATTTTAAATTAAATCTCGAAGCCAATCATGCCACATTAGCCGGGCATACATTCGAACATGAATTACGCATGGCGAGAGTGCATGGCCTTCTCGGCTCTGTTGACGCGAATCAGGGTGATCCGCTTTTAGGCTGGGACACAGATGAATTTCCGACAGATTTATATTCTGCGACATTAGCAATGTACGAAATCCTGCAAAATGGCGGTCTTGGAAGCGGAGGATTAAACTTTGACGCAAAGGTCAGGAGATCTTCTTTTGAGCCTGATGATTTACTATATGCCCATGTTGCAGGGATGGATACATTTGCAAGAGGATTGAAAGTCGTACACAAGTTAATCGAAGATCGTGTGTTTGAAGATGTGATTCAACACCGTTACCGCAGCTTTACTGAAGGGATTGGTCTTGAAATTGCAGAAGGAAGAGCTGATTTTAAGACACTTGAGCAATATGCGCTGAACAATCAGCCAATTAAAAACGAATCAGGGAGACAGGAACGGCTAAAAGCGATATTAAACCAATACATTTTACAGGTATAACCAAATGAAAAAAGAAGCTCCAGATCCCGCTGTAAAAAGATGCAGGCAGCCAAGTTCCCAATTGCCCGTCATGAAGTTACTGTTATGGCGGGTCATTTCAATGGGGATCTATTTAGAGAGGAAGGAGTGAAAAAATGAAGTATGTCATTGGAATAGACCTTGGAACGAGTGCCGTTAAAACCATTTTAGTCAATCAAAACGGCAAGGTTTGTGCAGAAGCGTCCAAAAGTTATCCGCTCATCCAAGAGAAGGCGGGATATAGTGAGCAAAATCCTGAAGACTGGGTGCAGCAAACGATTCATGCATTGGCTGAGTTGGTTTCTAAATCCAACGTTCAAGCTAAGGATATTGACGGAATAAGCTATTCAGGACAAATGCATGGGTTAGTCCTGCTTGACCAAGATCGGCAGGTGCTGCGTCATGCGATTCTTTGGAATGATACCAGAACGGCGCCTCAATGCAGCAGGATAACCGAGACATTTGGCGATCATCTGCTTGATATCACAAAAAATCGTGTCCTTGAAGGGTTTACATTACCTAAAATGTTATGGGTAAAGGAACATGAGCCTGAATTTTTTAACAAAACCGCTGTTTTTCTGCTTCCGAAAGACTATGTGAGATTCCGCATGACCGGCGCCGTTCACACCGAATACTCCGATGCGGCAGGAACGTTACTTTTACATATGACCCGCAAAGAGTGGAGCGATGAGATTTGCAATCAATTTGGTATTTCAGCAGAAATTTGTCCTCCGCTGGTTGAATCCCATGACTGTGTAGGATCGCTGCTTCCGAGCGTTGCGGCGAAGACAGGGCTGCTCGAAAAAACAAAAGTATACGCTGGGGGAGCAGATAATGCTTGCGGTGCTGTCGGAGCCGGTATTCTTTCTTCGGGAAAAACATTATGCAGTATCGGGACGTCAGGAGTCATACTTTCCTGTGAAGAAGACAAAGAAAGGGACTTTAAAGGGAAAGTGCACTTTTTTAATCATGGAAAGAAGGATTCTTTTTATACGATGGGAGTTACGCTCGCTGCAGGGTACAGTTTGGACTGGTTTAAAAGAACGTTTGCGCCGAACGAATCGTTTGAACAATTATTGCAGGGCGTGGAATCTGTTCCGATAGGAGCAAATGGACTGCTGTACACTCCTTACTTGGTCGGTGAAAGAACTCCGCATGCTGATTCATCTATTCGGGGAAGCTTGATCGGAATGGACGGAGCCCATAAAAGAGAGCACTTTTTGAGGGCGATAATGGAAGGCATCACATTCTCTTTATATGAATCAATTGAGCTATTCCGCGAAGCGGGAAAATCAGTTGATACGGTTGTCTCTATTGGCGGGGGAGCTAAAAATGAAACGTGGCTTCAAATGCAGGCTGATATTTTCAATACGAGGGTGGTTAAGTTAGAAAATGAACAAGGTCCGGCCATGGGGGCTGCGATGTTAGCCGCCTTCGGAAGCGGGTGGTTTGACTCTCTTGAAGAATGTGCAGAGCAGTTCATTCATGAAGCAGCTGAATTTTATCCAAAAGAACAAAATGTTCAAAAATATAAAACATTATTCGAGTTGTATAAGAACATTTACGCTCACACAAAAGATCTCAATACAGCTTTAAAGAGCTTTCGACAAACCTAATTTTCAGGAGGTCAGTTGAGGGATATCAAAGCAACGGCAGCGCTAATGTAACTTCAAATGTGTTAGCTATTGAAGGAAACTGATAAGCATTCTTGTAAGTTGTGACTGCATCAGTCTAAACTCATATGACGATGAATTGAGAAGTATACACACAAATAATCCCCTCACATTGCGTGAAGGGACTCAACTTCAGGAGTTCCTTAGAAAATGAAGAAAGAACCTCGCCAAATTGGCCAGGTTCTTTTTATATTGCACAAAAACAGACACGGTGATATAATCAGAACACGCACGCTTTTTGTGTGAAAGGTCATAGTTATCCATCTTATATTATGATTATATCATGCTGAAAAGCTCTTGTCAAATTTTTTTGAAGGGGAGATATAGAATGAGTTCTTTGGTTCTCGGCATTCACGAAATTGAAAAAACACAGCCTTTGCTCATTGGAGGAAAAGGGTTACATTTAGGGGAATTATCAAAAATTCAAGGAATACAAGTACCGGAAGGATTTTGTGTCACAACCGCAGGATATCAAAAAGCCATTGAACAAAACGAAACGTTACAAGCGCTGTTGGATCAACTGACCATGCTGAAAGCGGAGAATCGCAATCAAATTAGTGAAGTCAGCAAAAAAATCCGGCAAACCATTATGGAAGCAGAAATTCCTTCAGATGTAGTCAAAGCAGTCGCTTGCCATCTCTCCCGGTTCGGCGAAGAACATGCCTATGCCGTACGTTCCAGTGCGACAGCTGAGGATTTACCGCATGCCTCTTTTGCCGGTCAACAAGACACCTATTTAAATATTACCGGCCTCGATGCGATCTTGCAGCATATCAGTAAATGTTGGGCGTCCCTATTTACGGATCGCGCGGTCATTTACCGTATGCAAAATGGATTTGATCACAGCCAAGTTTATTTATCCGTTATCATCCAAAGGATGGTGTTCCCTCAGGCTTCGGGGATTTTATTTACCGCTGATCCGATGACCGGAAACCGAAAGCTGCTATCCATTGATGCCGGTTTTGGACTTGGTGAAGCACTTGTCTCCGGCTTAGTCTCTGCCGATTGTTATAAAGTACAGGACGGGCAAATCGTCGATAAGAGAATAGAAACTAAAAAATTGGCTATCTATGGACGAAAAGAAGGCGGAACGGAAACACAGGAGATCGCTCTTGATCAGCAAAAGATTCAAACACTGACTGATGAACAAATTTTACAGCTGGCACGTATCGGGAGACAGATCGAAGCTCATTTCGGCCAGCCGCAAGATATCGAATGGTGTTTGGACCGCGATACTTTTTATATTGTCCAAAGTCGTCCGATCACAACGTTATACCCCGTTCCTGAAGCGCACGATCAAGAAAATCACGTCTATATCTCTGTCGGTCATCAGCAAATGATGACGGATCCCATAAAACCCCTTGGATTGTCTTTTTTTCTGTTGACGACTGCTGCACCCATGCGTAAAGCCGGCGGAAGGCTATTTGTCGATGTCACACATCAACTGGCATCCCCTAATGTCAGAGAAGTTTTCTTAAAAGGTATGGGGCAGCACGATCCGCTCTTAAAAGACGCACTTATGACCATAATAGAGCGGCATGATTTCATTAAGCCGATACATGATAAAACGGCGCCGATTCCCGGCAAAGGCAATGCAGATATGCCGGATCAAGCTGAAAACGATCCTGCAATTGTTTCTGATTTGATTAAGAGCAGTCAGGCATCGATAGAAGAGTTAAATCAAAACATCCAGACGAAATCAGGATCTGATTTATTTCGTTTTATTTTGGAAGATATCCAGGAATTAAAGAATATTTTATTTAATCCAAAAAGTTCGGTGCTGATTCGAACTGCAATGGATGCTTCATCATGGATTAACGAAAAAATGAACGAGTGGTTAGGTGAAAAAAACGCAGCAGATACGCTTTCTCAATCTGTACCCCATAATATTACTTCAGAAATGGGGCTTGCGCTATTGGACGTCGCCGATGTGATCCGTCCTTATCCAGAAGTAATTGCCTATTTAGAGAATGTAAAAGATGATCACTTTTTGGATGGGCTGGTGAAGTTTGAAGGCGGGCGGGAAACCCATGACGCTATCTATGCTTATCTCAACAAGTACGGAATGCGATGTGCCGGAGAAATTGATATCACAAGAACTCGATGGAGCGAAAAACCAATTGCACTTGTCCCTATGATTCTTAATAATCTCAAAAACTTTGAGCCAAATGCCAGCCAGCGGAAATTTGAGCAGGGGCGGCAGGAGGCGTTGAAGAAAGAACAAGAGTTATTAGACCGATTGAAGCAATTACCGGACGGTGAACAAAAAGCCAGAGAAACTAAACGAATGATCCAAATCATCCGGAACTTCAGCGGATTCAGAGAATATCCAAAATACGGCATGATCAGCCGCTACTTCGTTTATAAGCAGGCTTTACTGAAAGAAGCCGAACAACTCGCAAAAGCGGGGGTTATTCATGAAAAAGAAGACATATACTATCTCACTTTTGAAGAACTTCAGGAAGTCGTACGCACAAATAAATTGGATTACCAAATCATCAGCACACGAAAAGGCGAGTACAAAGTATATGAAAAACTATCTCCGCCGCGTGTTATCACGTCTGACGGTGAAATCGTTACAGGCGAGTACAAACGAGAAAATCTCCCGGCCGGAGCGATTGCCGGGCTGCCCGTTTCCTCGGGAGTCATAGAGGGCCGGGCACGGGTTATTTTAAACATGGAAGATGCCGATTTGGAAGATGGGGATATATTAGTTACCCCCTATACTGATCCCAGCTGGACACCATTGTTTGTGTCCATAAAAGGCCTGGTCACTGAAGTTGGCGGACTGATGACCCATGGAGCGGTTATCGCGCGTGAATACGGCTTACCTGCAGTTGTTGGAGTTGAAAATGCAACCCAATTGATAAAAGATGGGCAGCGAATCCGCGTTCATGGAACAGAAGGCTCTATTGAAATATTATAATAGCGAGTGTGTGCACGTCACCAGCTATTTCCCGCATATTAACTGACAAATACCGAACAAAAAGAAAAGCCGGAACCTTTCAGAAGAGGAATCCGGTTTTTTATGTGAAAATGATTTAATGTGAGAACACCGCATTTTGTGGGCGGACCCTTACAAAAAAGATTCAGTGACTAAATCTAACGATGACAATTTTATAAAGGTGAGTAATATCCTTTTTAAGTTCACAGCCTCTGTAATCCTGATGAATTAAAAATGCCTTAGTTTTTTAACAACTATTTAGGGGTTTTGTTCATGAACAAGTCTTTATTCTGAATTGAATTGTTCGCCTTATTCTTCATAGCGGCAATATTGGCGCAGGCAGGGGAGAAAACTCTCCCGCTTACCAGAGTGAAAATAAAAAATGTTTATCTTAGATAGATTTTTTTAAAAAGTAAAAACGCCATAAAACTTCTTATGGCGTCTGTCCGAACTAAGGGATGCAATGTTTGGGAGACGAATATAAATCGTCAATGTGCTAGAAAAGGAATGCAGCACCTACAATGATTAACAAAATGAACAGCACAACGATCAATACGAAAGAACTTCCACCGTAATTTCCACCGTAGTTCCCCATATTATTGCCACCTCCTGTTGTTAGGATAGTACATAATATGCCGGACGATAAATTTCGACATAGATTTAAGTCTAAATAAGAAAAAATGGATATTAAGCCTAAAATGAAGAGCTTCTAAGAATATGAAATAATGGAAAGAGAGAAATGGATGGGACGGGTTGCTGTTTAAAGAGGAGGGATATGGCTCAACATGCAATAAAACTGTGTATGAAAGTGGTGAGCCATGAAGTTACTTCATCATGCAGAGCCACATACGAAGAGGTACAGGGAAATTATAGTTAACGAAAATATTCATCATTTCCCGGGCAAGCGCAGTATACGACAAATCAAAACAAATCACAAAGGGACAGAAGGTACGATACAAGGAGGCTGCTTGCGGGTTTGTGGTGCAGATAAAGTTTCCGTTTCAAAAAGGTCATATGTTTATTCGACACTTTACTTTTATTTCTGCAGAATGCTTGGAAAAGAAAGTCGGCAAAACTGCCGACTTTCCTAACGGAATTTAGATCTCAACAGATCTAAAGAAACCATCGACACTATCACCGGTGCCGCTATCATATTTCAGGATGTATTCTCCTTTTTGGTTAACGCTGAATTCTTGAATGAACGTTTTCCCCGCATTTAGTGTCGTAGAGGATAAGAGTGTATTCCCATTAGGATAATTAATGGTGAATTTGAAAGATTTGCTGCCGTCATTCGCTACAAAAACTCTGATTTTTCCTGGAGAGCTGCCTTGATAGTTGAATGAAATCTTACCGGTACCGCCAGAAAAAGGCTGACACGCAATATACGGAGCGTCACATGACCAACCGGCAGGTTTCATGACTTTATCTTGATTCGGCAAAGATTTTGCAGAAACATCTGCAGCCCCCATTAGCGGAATTAACCCAAAAGCAAGAGCGCCGGCAATAATTTTCTTTTTCATTCGTATTCCTCCTCTTAATAGTGAATGTGATACAGCTATAAATTTACAATATTTATAAAACAATTCCTTCTTTTTCAAGCTGAAAGAAGAAGAAAAAATTTAAAGAGGACAAATAAATGTAACAAATTAACAATTCATACACTGCAGTAAACTGGTCAATGCATGAAGATGATTTTACGCTAATGTTTTACAAGGCGATCTTCTCACTGTGAGTTAAAGAACAAGACGATTGTTAACCCTGTGCGGGTACGTAACAACTGGAAGAAAGTAAATTCCCGGGCAAGGAGTATTTCTTTAACCCGAAACTTTTATAAAGCATTAACGTATTACTTTATAAAGGTAAATAAGGAGGCTTCTGAATGGGATTAAAAAATTTCTTTAATACTGAGTTAAAATGCTCTATCTGCGGAAAAACATTAAAATCAGGGGATGAGATAACAGCTTATCTTACACTTCCGAGTGAGAAGAAGATGCCTGTGGGGAGAATGGACAAAGTGTTAAGCAAACACTCTGATAAGGTCTGCTGTAAAAAGTGCAGTGAGTAGGTTTTTAGTGTTATGAGGAACCTCTGGCGGGTTTCCTCATAACAAATATCAACCAATTAAATTAGAAAAAAGCGAAATTGTGATGATTAAAGTAGATAAAGAACTGAGGGATACCAAAGGGATCATTTTTCGTTTACTTTGCTTTTTTGAAGGTTTGTTTAGCTCGTGGATCACTGCACCCCATAAAAGCGTGGATGCTAAAATGATAAGACTCATATGTAACAACACTCCCTTGTTTTTAAGAATTTTACCATATTTATCATAAGGATGTCGATAGAACGAACATCTCTATAAAAAGAAGATTTTTATCTAAAATTGTTGAGAGATTCAGTGAACTATTATGTAGATTAAATTGAGCCTCAAATTACTCAGTGAAGAGAACAGGCGTTTTATTGAATATCAGATGAAGCGATAGAAGGGTTTATCAGGGTCACAAAGTATATGGTAATTCGCGTATTATGCGGTTGGGTGGAAAAATTAAGCTTTCTGCGTGGTATCTTGAAGTGACAGGAGGTGAACGGCATAAATGTGTCAGAGTAAAAAGAGCACTTCCAACCCTAATAAGGAAAGGAATTGAGAATTGAAATTAGAACGTTTGTTATCAATCATTTTCAAGCTCTTACATAATGAAATTTTATCTGCTTCCAGTTTAGCTGATGAATTTCAAGTATCAACGCGGACAATTTATAGAGACATCGAAGCGATTTGTGCAGCTGGAATACCAGTCGTTTCATACCAAGGGGCTAACGGCGGTTTTGGGATAATGAGAGGATACAAATTTGATAAAAGTTTAATCGGTTCTCATGATGTATTGAATTTAATTACAGTATTAAGCAGTTTGTCGAGTGTTTTTGAAGATAAAGAAGTTGAACACACGATAGATAGATTAAAATCTCTGGATACAAGCGAAAACAGCGGGACTTTGTATGTTAACTTGGAAAGCCTTAGAACAGAACCGAATTCATTAATCCGGCTGCGAAAAGCTATACAGGAAAAAAAGGCAGTACGCTTTGATTATGTCAGTAATAAAAATGAATTTACATCACGTGAAGTAGAACCTATCCACCTTCATTATAAGTTTCGTAATTGGTATGTATATGGCTTCTGCAGAGAACGTCAAGATGATAGAGAATTTAGAGTATCACGTATGATGAATATAACGCTTACTCAAGAAGAGTTTTTGCGCAGTCACAAAGTGAAAGATGAACCATCTTATTCAGAATCCGACCTAGGAGGGTTTGCGGATGTAGTCATTTGGGTTAATCCTAATTCCATAGCTAAAGTATTAGATCAATTTCAGAACGCTTCAAAAGTCATGAACAGAGATGGAAGTATGACGTTTACAATCTCTGTGTATCGGCCTCAGCATGCCGGATGGCTTAAATCAATTCTTTTGAGCTTTGGCAGTGGCGCTAAAATTATAAAACCGCTGGAACTGCAATCAATTTTAATGGATGAAGCCGAAAAAATAATGAAAATTTATAAAGATGTATGACAATCTGCTGTCATATATCTTTTTTTATAATCACAAGTATCAAC
Organism: Bacillus sp. YH3-2-B2; assembly: GCF_053663335.1. Lineage (NCBI taxonomy): Bacteria > Bacillati > Bacillota > Bacilli > Caryophanales > Bacillaceae > Bacillus > Bacillus sp. YH3-2-B2. Next base: position 944,315 of record NZ_JBSJQE010000001.1, read on the forward strand.
TTTAAAGGAGAGATGTTAAATGAACCATGCGAAAAATATGTATCAGTATCATGTGTGGGCGAATAAAGCGTTATTAGAAAGAATAAAGGAATTACCAAGTAATGTCCTTTATGAAGAGGTTCACAGTTCATATCCTACAATTGCTCAAACGTTCAGTCACATCTGCGCGGTGGATGTTATGTGGCTGCAAGTGCTTAAAGGAATAGACATGCAGGAAGCATTGGAAGGTTCTGTGGCTTATGCGGAAAGAGCTCATTTATATTCTGCAGATGAATTTGCGGCGTCTTATGAAGAACTGGCTTCACAGTTTGAAGAATGGATGAATAGCCAAACAGATTTAGAACAAAAAATGAACTTAAATAATCCTTGGTTAGGTTACAGAGAAACTGCTTACTCAGAAATTTTATTCCATGTTGCCAATCACGGAACTTATCATCGGGGCAGCATAACAACTATGTTAAGACAGCAGGGCTACGCTTCGGCAATGAATGACCTTGCATTATATTGGTATCAGGGTTAGTTCAGAGAGTACTTGCAAAATGAATAACCGCTGAATGGTCTGTAGAGCTTCTTTTCTGAACTAAATGACAAAGTCTCATTCAGTCTGGGTGGGGCGCAGAGCAAGAATAGAGATTAAAGGCTGCCGTATCATTCCCGGCAGCCTTAATGATTAGGAAGTAAAATCGATAACCATGCGGCCGGTCACTTTACCTTGCTCCATTTCTTCAAAAATATCATTCACATCTTCGATCGGGCGTTTTGTCACTTTAGGTACAACTTTACCGTCCGCAGCAAATTGAAAAGCTTCCTTCAGGTCTTCTCTGGTACCCACTAATGAACCTACTACCTGAATTCCATCTAACACGAGACGGGGAATATCTAAATCCATTTTGTCCACCGGTAAACCGACGGCGACTACGCGAGCTCCTGCTTTTACAACATCAATCGCTTGATTGAAAGGGGTTTTAGAGACAGCCGTGATGACCACTGCATCAAGCCCTAAATCGTTAGTCACTTCTTTTGCTTTAGCGACGGGGTCTTCGTTTAAACTGTTTACAACCGCATCAGCGCCTAAGCTCTTAGCAAAATTCAATTTTTCATCGCTAATGTCGAAAGCAATCACTTTAGCGTTAAAGACGTTTTTTGCATATTGAACAGCCAGGTTGCCTAAACCGCCGACTCCAAATACACCGATCCATTGACCTGGTTTAATTTCACTGACTTTAACCGCTTTATAAGTTGTTACACCTGCACAAGTAATGCTGCTTGCTGCTGCAGGATCCAAATTTTCCGGCACCTTTATTGCATAATCGACCGCTACGATTGCTTCTTCAGCCATTGCGCCGTCAACTGTATAGCCGGCATTTTTTACATCACGGCACAAGGTTTCACGGCCTGTTAAGCAATATTCGCAGCGGCCGCAGCTTTCAAACATCCAGGCAATAGAGACGCGGTCGCCCTTTTTCAGGCTTGTTACGCCTTCACCAATCTCAGTCACAATGCCTATTCCCTCATGACCTAAAGTGACGCCGGTAACATCCCCGAAATCAGCATTTTTAACATGCAAGTCAGTATGACATACACCGCAGTATTCCATCTTAACTTTGGCTTCACCATGTCGCAAAGGACGTAATTCTTTTTGTACGATCGCTATACTTTTGTCTTTTGTTGCTACTACAGCTTTCAAATCATACACCCCTTTCAAATATTAGCAGAAAATTTTTACTTATCTTACAATTTAGCATACTGCTCTTATTTTGAAAACCCTTACATTTTTGCAGGCAAGTGTCTCTACAAAAATTGAGGGAGCTATGAAGGGAGGATTCTATGGATGATTTGTCATCTCCAAATGCACAGAATGCTTTGCTTTTGTGGTCATAATCTTTCTATAGATATTTGACTTGCACTGCAGAGAATTACACTGGCAGGATATGAGTTTACCTTTAGTGAAAAGAATTTCACGGGTAATCATTTGAACTTGAGCTCGGCTGATAAGGTGAATGGTGATGCAAACAGAAATCATTACTTATTGATCACAAAAGAAGCAGGCTGCGGAGACGTGTGGATTAAAGGCTTTTACGGATCCGAACACGATGAGCCGGATGCAGATTGGTGAGCGATACACAGTCAAGGTATTTCCTTGACCTTTTTTATGGGTATACTGATAATTAAAAGTAATCATAGTATACTAAAGTTACAATAAAAGTAACGAAATACAAATTTTAAGGAGTTGCATAAAATCATTCTTTTAAAGAGAAGGGGATCAGGTTGGATCAGTTAATAAATCCTACGAAACATTCTTTTTATTTTAGGCTAAGTAAACATGACTGTTATAAAGTTAGAACAGGAAAGTGCTCCTTAGATTTAACTGATAAGGAATTTAATCCTTTAGAAGGCGAAGAGCATGAATATGCATTAAAATGCAGAAGATTGGCTGCGCACTACATAAAACCGGACATGCATAAAAAACATTCAGGAATATATGCAAGCGTAAATGCTTGCGGTCATATTTCGTTTAGTGATGGTCAGCACAGGATGTGTATCTGCAAAAGGTCAGGTGTCGATAAATTACTTATTCATTTATCAAACAACGGAGATTATATATGTCATATATGCCAGGACAAAAACAAAAAATTAACAGTTAAAGAAAAATTGAAGCAAAGGTTTTTTAAAAAGGATTCGAATAAACTTGCAAGAGAAAATGATTTTATTGATGATGAGTTTTTTGATTAAACCAATCTTTTATTTCAAATGGAGGGGTACATTTGGGTATACTCAACTTTTTCAAGAACAAAGTTAAAAATGAACAAAATGAGAATAAAAATAATAATATGAACACTGTTGGCGTTAATAACGAAACAGAGATGGTATCGAAAAAAGAAAATTTCCCAATCTTGATTCAAGAGACAGGCTTCTCAAGGAAATATGAAGAAAAGTCTGCATTTTTCGAGTATATAGACTTTAAGGTTGCAGGAACATCACACTATCAAAAAGATATTAAGAAAGCCATCAAGACTGAGGATGAAGACAGCTTTTTCTTCGATGAAAAATATGATGGTATGACAAATAAAGAGATTCTAGAATCAACTTTTGATGAGCCGATATTTATTTATCATAATTCCCTTTTCTCAAATTGTGAATTGCGGTTAGAAGAGAACAACAAGTACGATCCGGAAGCTATAGCTGTCTATGTAAATGATTGCAAAGTAGGACATGTTCCTCGAAAGAATTTTCAAGAAGGCAAGAAATACATTTACGATCAGTTAAAGAGTGGTATAAGGCACCCGATATCAGCAAGTTTGTATGGAGGGAAATATAAAGTTAACCGCGATGATACAAAGATTGAAACAGGAGAAACAGATTATAAAATTGAATGTCAAATAGTGATTAAAACAGACAAATAGACAATAAAACTACGATAATTGTAAGTGCGAAGTAAATGAACGGGGCGGTGACTTGAAGCTGAATTCAACAAGATTAAAGAGCTATACCTACACATTGGCTTTTTCAAGTTTGTCGTATGGTTTGATTTTCGGGCTATATATGTTTGTATACTCGGGTTTTATGCCAATTGCATTGGTTACTGTAGTTATCATTGCTTTTTACGCATTCATTACTTACTTTTTGTTTGCTGTTCCTGTGCAACTATGGCTAAGAAAGAAGCCTAAAAAGTTTAGTTTGGTTCATCTTTTCATTTATACCGCAGTCGCTTTTTTAGCTGTGTTCTTGTTCTGGCACATAGGTAATCCGTCAATTGATTTCACGGTTTTCAGAAGTTTCATTTATTACATAATGAGCATTGCTGCTGCGTTCATATATTGGTACTGGGACTCTATATTTCTGAGAAATTACAATGTTCACCGGAAGTAAAGCTGATGTTCCCAAAAGAAAGCGGGTGAGGAAAAATGGAATACATTGAGTTGACTAGGGACAATATTGATGACAATCATATTTGCTGTGCGTTAGGTACGAAACAATATGAGGATGCGGTAAATGAAAAGAAGAGCTGGCTCAAAGATCGGATGAGTGATGGCTTGGTGTTCTACCGCCTAAACGAACGGGCCAAAATTTTTATTGAATATTTACCTGCAGAAGAAGCGTGGGTCCCGGTAAGCGCACCTAATTTTATGTTTATTAATTGCCTTTGGGTCTCAGGTAAATATAAGAATAACGGACATGCGAAACACTTGTTAGAAAAATGTGTGTCAGATGCAAAATCCCGCGGTATGGATGGGATAGTTCATATAGTGGGGAAGAAAAAACTCCCTTATTTAAGTGATAAGCATTTCTTCGAGCATATGGGATTTGCTGTGCAAGATGAAGCAGAACCCTATTTTCAGTTGGTGTCACTGACGTGGAAGGAACATGCACATCCTCCTGTATTTAAAAAACAGGTGAAAAGTAATTCCGTTAATGATGAGGGAATCATAATATTTTATACAGCTCAATGCCCATTTGCAGTCGGAGTGTTAAAGGATTTAAAGGAACTGACTGAAAAGAAAGGGCTTCATTTTCAGGCCCTGAGAATAACGTCAAAAGATATGGCGCAAAAATCCCCGGCAGTTTGGACGACTTTCAGCGTGTTTTATAATGGGACATTTCTCACTCATGAGATGATGAGCGTAAATAAGTTTGAAAAAATACTGAATAAGCTTTTAATGGCTTAACTTTGTTTTATTACTATTGCTCGTTTCTATATTCGATACTGAGGGTTTTTCAGGAAAATTGTTCAGTACTTTACATTGCGGGCGGCAAATGAATGATTATTGTTTTTGACAAAGATGATAACACCCATCATTATAGTAAAAATAGATTGTGATAAGTTCTTCAACAAACGAAGAAGTTCTTTTCAAAGGTCGATAACAATGAAACAGGAGACTGCAAATGCAAAAAATTGAAACCCATCGCTTAATTTTAAGAAATTTTACCGAGAAAGATGCGCAAGGTCTGTTGGAATATTCGGCACATCCGAGAGTGAATTGCTTTCTTGATGACAGAATATCTACGTTAGAAGAAGCTGCCGTAAACGTTCAAAAAAGAAGCCGAGATGACTCTTATATTGCAGTTTGTTTAAAAGACAGTAATGATCTAGTCGGAGAACTATTTTATTTAAAAGAAGAGCCAGATACCTATTCCGTTTGTTGGAATTTTAATGCCCGTTTTGAAGGGATGGGATACGCAAGTGAAAGTGCGAAGGCTTTCTTTGAGTATCTCTTTATGCAAAAAGAAGCAAGAAGGCTTTATGCATATGTTGAAGATGATAACTGCAGGTCACAAAAACTATGTGAGAGATTAGGAATGCGTAAAGAAGGTTATTTTCTTGAGTTTATTTCATTTACTGCCCACGAGGATGGAACACCTAAATATTAAAACACTTACCAATACGCATTGCTAAAGAAAGAATGGTTAAAACAAAAACATAGTTAATAGAATTTGTGGGGAAATAACCTCTCCTTTACTGAAAAAACCCTGCTGAAAGCAGGTTTTTTTGTATTTAGGTTACCTAGTAACGATCAAAAAGATTCAGCTTGAAGGTTGGGAAAAACATGAAAATCATTATAGCAATGTTGTAAAATTATAGAGAGGATGATTGTGATGGACATTTTGCAGTTTAGCGACAGAAGGTGCAGGAAGTAATTCGAATCAGCAATGTTCAATTCATTTTGATGAATTTAAAGAAGCGCTTGAGAATGGAAAAGTGGTTGATAATCAAAATGTGAAAAGCAGGTCAGAGGCAACCTATTTTACGGTGAGACCGGAAATATTCTCTTCATCTTCTGATGCTGTTCAAAGCTGACACCTCTTGATGCTTATGTATAAGAAAATAATACCATTGAAATATATGTAACATCAATGAATAAGGTTGGAAACGGAGGGGTTCAAAGTTGGTGCGATCTTGTGTAAAAGAAAGGATCAGGATGAATGTGACCAGCATCCACCCTGACCAATGGGGTTCACAGTGTTCTATTTCATTGTATTCCAATCGGAATAATATTACAAGGGTGAAAAAGAAATAAGCGGAATGTTTTCGGCTTCTTCTGTCTCTGGAGCGGGAAACGGAAAGTGAGATGTTTGAATGAAAATAAATGATTATCTGAAGGAAAGGTTTCCGACTTTAAAATTAGTGCCCGGCATTTATCATCAATGGGACGTGGGAATTCATTTTTCTCTCGGCGGCAATATGTATCAATTTAATGAAAGCGGTGCTTTGAATCTTGAGTATTTTCAGCTTGTTCATCATCAAACCGCCGCACTTTTCAATGAGCTGTTTGAACATAGTGATGACATGTTCCTTGTTGCCAACATATATAAGCATAAAACTCAAGGTAATCACGCGAGAAAATTAAAGGTTTATCAGCCGTTTCTGAAGTGTAAGGATGATTTATATCGGATTCAGGTGAAGACCTGCCCCTGTCCGTTTGAAGAAGATGATGCAGAAGAATATGAAATGCAGCAGTTTTCTTTATTATGTAAACGGAAAGATCTGCGTATTCCCCAATTACTTAAGGCAGCCGTCCACGAAGATTTTCCGCTGAAGCCAAGGTTCGGGGGCTGTTCCGTTAGGTATCCCGATGTTTTCTTTGTGAATATGACAAAAGATATTATTTTCTTTCTGTATGATGACAGAGGGTGTGAAGTCATCGCTCTTGATGCCGGAAGAATACGAAAGCTTTATGATCAATATCACGATTGGATTGAATTGGACTGAAAACGAACACATGAATTCGAATCCGCTTGTGCCGGCTTTGTTCTTGCCTAGTACGGCTGCATGAGTATAATGGGCAGAATTGAAGGGCGCCGGAAACTTTTTTTCCTCTTATACCGGCCTTCTGCATGTTAAGCTTCTGTATTTATTTTGAATGAATTCCTATTTATAAAACGGCTGAATAGAATAACATAAAAGCTTTTTTACACAGTGCAGGAGGAGAGAAATGTGAGGGCTGAACACCGTGATTGTATGGAAATTGGAATTTATTCATTTGCAGAATTATATCCCGATCCTCTGACAGGGAAAACAGTCAGCGCAAAGCAGCGGATAGATGAATTGATAAAGCTGGCGAAACTGGCTGACGACGCAGGGCTTGATGTATTCGGTGTAGGCGAGCATCATCGTCTTGATTATGCGGTATCTTCGCCGCCGGCCATCTTATCAGCGATTTCACAGATCACTGAAAATATTAAGCTGACCAGTGCCACGACTGTATTATCCACCGCAGATCCCGTCCGTTTATTTGAGGATTTTGCAACGCTTGATTTGATTTCAGACGGCCGGGCGGAAATCATTGCGGGACGGGGCGCATTTTTAGACTCGTTTCCTCTTTTCGGTTATGATGTAGGCCATTATAAAGAACTGTTTGAAGAACACATTAACCTTTTTTTAAAACTAAATTCCGGGGAAGAATCGGTTACCTGGAAAGGACGTTACCGACCGCCGCTGCGCGAGGCAGAAATTTCTCCTCGGCCTTTTCGCGGAAGCATTCCGCTATGGTTAGGTGTTTCGGGGACTCCGGAAAGCGCAGAACGAGCCGGGCGTGCAGGTGCGGGTTTGGCATTAGCTGTACTGAGCGGTGATCCGATGTCATCTAAGCCGCTTGTTGACAAATACCGAGAAGCGGCTTTTAAAGCCGGTCATCCTCCGGAAAATGTGAAGGTTGCCGTAACCGGACATATGTTCATTTCAAAAACGAATGAACAGGCAATACAAGAATTTTACCCGTATCATTCAAATTACTGGTCTCACGTTCATTCATATCACGGGATCGATGAGCCTTTAACGAAGGAAGATTTTGAGCGGGCGTCCGGAAAAGAAACAGCTTTATTTGTGGGAAGTTCACAGCAGATCATTGAAAAAATCATGCATCAATATGAGTTGTTCGGGCATCAGCGATTTCTCGCGCAAATCGATATAGGAGGTATGCCGTTTAAAAAAGCCGCGGAAAACATCGAACGATTAGCAGCGGAAGTAGCACCGGTTATCCGAAAAGAAACCGGCAAATCCAGCGAATGAAGTTCTGAGCAAAAGGGGCGGGCCGGTTTTTGGCAATCGCGGATTCGACAACAGAATCGGCCCGGCTTTTTCTTTATGATTATAAAAAACAAAGGGGAAAGCGCGAACCTCATTGCTTTTTTCTATCAAGAAAAGGAAGGTCATTTCATCCTCTATCGTGAAGTGTATATACCGAAAGGTTTTTATTAACAAAAGAGGGAGGATGATGCAGTAATGAAGGGTTTAGTCAAAGCTGCAGTTTTAACTGTTACTCTTGGGATTGGAGGCGCTTTCTATTCAAGTGATGCATCTGCGCACGGGTATATAAAAGAGCCCGTCAGCAGAGCGTACATGGGAGCTTTAGAGAAACAAACATTGGGCTGGACGGCCGCTGGGCAGAAATATGGCTCCGTCATTGATAATCCTCAGTCTGTAGAAGGGCCGAAAGGATTTCCGGCTGCAGGTCCGCCGGATGGAAGAATTGCGTCTGCAAATGGGGGATCGGGACAAATTGACTTCGGTTTAGACAAGCAGACTGCAGATTATTGGGTAAAACAAAACATCCGCGGCGGTTTTAACACCTTTACTTGGTACTACACGGCTCCTCATGCGACATCAAAGTGGCACTATTATATCACCAAGAAAAACTGGAATCCGAATAAACCTTTGTCAAGAGATGAATTTGAATTAATCGGAACGGTAAACCACGACGGTTCCAAGGCAGATACGAATCTGACTCATAAGATTTTTGTGCCGACTGATCGAAGCGGGTATCATGTCATTTTGGGGGTATGGGACGTTGCGGATACTTCCAATGCCTTCTATAACGTCATCGATGTAAATCTTACACAATAATCTATGAATTACTGATCGGCTGCATGTTGATTCATCGGCCGATCTTTTTAGTTTTAATGTGTGAAGGAAAGGGGAAAAACAGCAGAGCGCCATAAACATTTCATTTATGGCGCCGTACGATCATGGAGGTGCTGCTGACATGGATGCGGAGGTAAGAGGATTCTTAATAACCGCCGAGGAAAGAAGCCCCAACGATGATTAATAAAATGAATAGCACCACGATTAACGCAAAGGAGCTACCATAACCACCTGAGAATCCCATATAATCTCACCTCCTAAAGAGGATTAATACATACTATGCCGAAATGAAAAGTTTGATAGGGATGCTAGTTTACTTTTTGAAAAAAGGTTTTTTAGTCTATATTTCCTCCACATGGCCATCCGTTAAAATGAGTAAAAGCAGGAATCGTACTGCTTCCTGTAATAGAAACGGATAGGCTCATATATTGAGCAGTTGCGAAGAGGATGCGCAGTTGGCTTGTTTTTTTAAAAATGAAAATGTAACACACGCTATTAGGATTGGACCCTTTTGATTCAACGGAACAGGCTGAAGAAATGATTGGTTGGTTTCAAGAGCAGTAGCATGAAAAGAGGGAATGTGATGAGGAATAGAGAAAAAAGATGCGAAGGGCATAATCGGAACCATGTATCAAAACGGACTGCCTGATAATATACGCGTATACTCCATTCAGAATGGGAACGTTAACGATCTAAATAGAAGAACTTCAAGTGTTCTGCGGTAAATAAAAAAAGCCGATGAAGGCTTAAAATTGATTAGACGCTGTAAAGCATTCTTTTTGCTGTGCTTTCTGCAGACGGAGTTTGATTGTAAGAAACGATTCCGATCATCACTAACAAGATGATGAACACCAATATGCTCCACAACATTATTTTTAAAGACTTTGACATGGCATACCCTCACTTTGAAAGACTTACCGGGGCTGCGATCGGAGCCCGCACTTCAAGTATAGTCGTTATAACGGTGAAAAATGTGCAGTATCCCGTTATTAAAATAAAAACTTGCGGGCGCTGCCGCAAGTTTTCTCTGTATTAAGGTCTGTGGAATTCAATATGCTGATTATCACGATCGAACCATCCTCTGAATGCCCAATTGATCCAGCCCCCGTCTCCTTTGTTATCAAAGGAACCGTCTTCGAAGACCCAGATTCCGTAAGTAATGCCGTCATAAACGGCTGATCCGTAAAATTGAACGCCGTTAAAGCGGTCTTCATATTCTTGATTTAAATTGAACACCATGACGTTGTACTTCTGTCCTGATGCGTAAAATGTTGTTTCCATGACATTTTTTACCCAGCCGGTTCGGTTTTGATCTGACTTAACCGCTTCAGCAATGCGATCTGAAATTCCGAGAACATCTACGTTTACGTTCAGCCCGGCATCAACACCTGCTGCTTTTACGTTTTGGCCTGCTGTTTGGGGTAATTTACTTTCTAACGGATTTGCAACGGGTGAAACGTGAGGCGCGTTTGCATGTTCAGACTGACTGGCTGCTGAGGCACTGGCTGTGAAAGGAATTGTTAGAGATAAAGCTAAGCATGATCCGACTATTGTTCTGGCGATTTTCATGTCTATGACCTCCTGAGGAAATTTTTAAAAATTGTTGCAAATTCATGGTATCGCAGAGAAATTGACCAAGCAAAGAGTAGATTTTCTCAAAAGTCATGTCATTCTATTTGTGTTGTTTTCTGTAAATGAAATACTTTTCATTAGGCGAAAAGGGAAGAAAATAATAGAGTCTTTTTATGTATTGTGATAGGATGACCGGATTTTGGGTGAAAATAGCCCGGAGAAACGCCATAATAAGAAAAACACCCGGGGTTTACCGGGTGTAAAAAGTGTTGATATGTCAAGTCAGCAGCATTTTTTACATTTATTGCATTTTCTTTTATAAACAACGATGTAATCATAATCAAGATGCTTTTTATCTTGTTTCTTCTTTTGTTTAGGCTGCTTTGGCTGGTGATCATAATGTCCGTTCATACCCATATCCATACCCATATCCATACTCATATTCCTCCTTTTTTCATCTGACGGTAGTATTCTATGACAGAAAGCATGGATGGCTTGGACAAATGAAACGGTATGCTGAAAAAGAGGCATCTCATTCGGTATAAAAAACAGGATCATACCCGCCCGATAGAAAAGAGAGGAGATGATCCTGATATTGAGACCCTATTTGATAACCGCAATTGCAATGCCGTACCCTTTTTCAGCACTGTATAAGGCCGTCAGTTTCAATACCTTCCAGCCTTCCGCGGCTTTAGTCCCGATTCCGTTATGAGCCGTGATATAATCTCCCGGGCTGACCGTACTGTCGACCCGTACGTAATGCCGGCCGTTGAGTCCGACAATATGCCATTCGTCTCTGGCCGCGCGTGCTTCATAGTCAGCTTCAAGAGCCGGACTGCAGTCCGGGTTTTGTTTCGGTACGCGTACCGTTTCTCCTGTTTCTTCGTCAGTCACATTTTCGTATATGAAACCGCCGAACTCATTTGTCAAAAAGCGGCTTTGCCATCCGAAGCTTGCGGCTCCTGAGATAAAAGCGGCTGTTTCTGAAATGACGCCGAGCATATAATCTCCGACGTGAGCCGGTTCAATTTTTTCGCCTTTCACTGTGACGATCGTCCCGGCGGGAATCGTCTGGCCGGTTACACTTTCAAAATATTCTCCGTACCCTGACAGGGAAGAGGTGACAGCTCCGGCGAACGTACCGTGGCCGCCCGCTGAATCCAGTTTCCATTTGATGGACTGATGCCCTCCGGCAACCGTGTATGGTTCTTCCAATGTAATGCTTTCTGATGACAGAATCGTTCTGGAGACTTTGCCGCCTGTAATATGGACATTGTTTGAAGCGGCGATAAATGCCCTTGAACCTTCAGAACTTGAACCTCCGGAAGAGCTGATGATCGCATTTCTGTCACCCCTGGCCGTAATATCGCCTGTTCCCGCAATAACGGCGCTTGTCGGGTTGAATGCAAAACCGGAGCTGGTCGCGAGCTGTGCGCCTCCCTTTAAATTGACAGGGATCTGCTCATAAGTCTGTCCTTTTATAGATGCGGCCGCGCTGTAACCTTCCGCTTGCACCCCGAGAATGACAGCCTGACTGTTAGGGGACGTAATTCCGACGGAACCGCCGTCTCCGATCATTGTACCGTTCATAATATTTACGTTATATTGGCCTCCGCCGATTGAGATGCCTTTAGGAGAAGACTTGTATATATCAAAATTTAAAATTTTAACATAATCGGTTTTATTAGATCCGCCGGATATATTGATGTCAACCCCGGCTTGTGTAAAGCCGCGTATTTTAATGCCGTTGATCGTAATATTTTGACTGCGGTATTGAAGAGCCACGACTGGATTCCCGCCATAGTCGTATGAGGGATCACCAATAGCTGTGAATCCGTTTACATTAACGTTTTTATAGGCAGAGATGACCAGCGCCCTCGGGGTCACACCGTCATAGAGAGCATTGAATACCGGTTCAATCGCGGTGCAATCGGTTAAAGTAACATCATAAGCCGTCGTGCTTTCGGGATCTGAGGCCTGATGATGGCCGATATGACGAATATCAAATGAACGTACATCACGATACGAAACATGACCGATAATATGAACATTTTGAGAAGCCGGCCACAGGCTGTGCGCCTTTACCTCAATCCCGCGGATATTTCCGCTCGTATAGTTATTTAAAAGCCACACATGTTTAGAGCCGTCGTCAATTTCAATGCCGTTCGAGTTTGCGCTGCCCTCAGCATGCTCTGTGCCGCGGGGGTTTCCGGAATGGCAGTTGGAAATGAAAATATATTCGCTGTAATGGGTGGTAATGCCGTCGTCTCCGGCGCCGTATGCCACACAGTTATCAATCCATATATAACGGCAGCCGTCTTTCGTCCATTCTGTTTCAGGCAAATGATCGTAAGTCGGAGATGTAATATCTATACCATGCAGACCCGCGTTAACCGTTTCAACATTCTTAATCCAGCCGTATTGCACATTAGCAAACGTTAAACAGCTGGAAAACTGTCCTCCGGGGTTCCTGACTCCGCATTGACGATCAGGATTCCAGTCTAAAGTCATGTTCTGGACAAAAATATTACGGTTTCCATTTTCGTAATCATCGTTAGTAACGACCCATTCGTATGCGGGAGTGTCCTCATGAAGCTTAAGCACGGTAATCCCTTGTCCCTCACCGGAAATGGTAGTCCAGGAGGGGAGTTTTATCCCTTGAACCAAAAATTCTCCTGCGGGAACATTTACTTTGACCCGGCCGTTCCCGATCGCTCTCCGAAAGGCTTCCGTATTGTCCCGGCCGTCAGGGACCGCTCCGTAATCCTCCACATTCACTTCCCGGGTGATTTTATTCATAAGCATTTCGTATTCTGTATCAAGCCGTTCTTTTAAAAGTGAGGTGACCATTCCTTCCGCCGTCACCCGGGCATCTGCGACCTCAAGATTATCATCCGTTGCGGAATGCTTAATAAAATTCTGCATCCTTGCTTTGAGATGCTCCAATTCAGAGGGATGTGCAGGGCGAGACTGCAATGGGGCGTTTAAAGACGGATCAGGAAAGTTTTTAAATTGAACCATTCTAAAGACACCTCTTTCTTTTGATATAAGCGCCTGAGGAAAGGGACAGAAAAGAATCGCGCGCCCTTTAAGCGCTTATTCTTCAAATTCTTTATTCAGAACGAAATTCCTTTTGAAACCAAGGTGAAATTTAAAAAAAGCTCTGTTGAAAGAAGGATATAAAGCTTTACATTATTGCAATTGAAACTGTCATGTGAAAATGGAGGAAAAAACTGATAGGAGGGGTCCTCATTTTAGGTTTATTCTCATTGTCTTCGCCGTGCTTCCTCTTCGGCTGCATATACACCAAAATCAACATTCTTATCAGTTAAATGGTATAATGGGGCACGGATTGGTCATCAATACGACTGAAATAGGGAAGCAAAAGGAGCAGCGAACATGACTTTACAAATCAAAATTAAATATTCAGATGATACGCAAACGAGAATCAGTAAAATTGAACAGGGCGATTGGATTGACCTGCGGGCAGCTGAAGATATAACATTCAAAAAAGGTGAATTCAAACTTATCCCGCTTGGAGTTGCGATGGAACTGCCGGAAGGATACGAGGCGCATGTCGTTCCGCGTTCAAGTACATATAAGCATTTCGGTATCATTCAGACAAATTCAATGGGAGTCATTGATGAATCATATAAAGGCGACAATGACTTCTGGTTTTTTCCTGCATTCGCTCTTCGGGATACCGACATTTCCAAGGGGGAGCGGATCTGCCAATTCAGAATCATGAAGAAAATGCCTGAAGTGGAGCTGATCGAAGTAGACAAACTCGGAAACAATGACCGGGGCGGACTGGGATCAACAGGCACGAAATAAAACGAAAAAAAAGACTGCTTAACAGCAGTCTTTTTTTATGGAAACAACAGTTACATTCAATTTGTTTCGGGGATTCTTAAATTGGGAAATCAAACAAAACTAAGGAGAAGGGTTTCATTTTTATCATTTAAGCTTTCCGTCTCTTTGAACAGAAAGACTTTCTTAGGTTAAAGGATAGAGGTTGTTTTGATGTTTTTATTCTTCAAGATGAACGGAGGTTTTGTCCAACGTATATAATATTGTGACAAAAGTGTAAACAAAAGAAAGGATGATGTTATGGAAAAAAGGGTTAGAAGAGTAGACCGTAAAGCAGCTGGCAAAGAGGCAGAGCAGAAGAAACCGTCCAAAGTCACCCTGTTCTGCCGTTCGCTTCAAAGGCTGAAGCATTTGTATTGTAACATAAACATACAAATGCCATCAATAACCAAAAAAGGAATTTTAGTTTTAATTTTACCGTTTTTGCTTCTGCCGTTCTTTCGGGCTGATGCCGCTTCAGATATTTACGGCAGTTTCGAGGAATTAAAGCTGAATGAAGATCCTTCCGATTTTTCCATTTCAACGCGGGAGCATGACCCTTCTGTCCTCATATTAGCTATACACGGCGGAGGCATAGAGCCGGGGACCAGTGAGTTAGCCAGAGAAATTGCCGAAAACCGGAGTTTATATTTATTTGAAGGGTTAAAATCAGCCGGTAATGCGGCTCTGCATTTGACAAGTTCGCATTTCGATGAACCTAAGGCCGTGCAAATGGTGAAAGAGCACTCTAATGTCATTTCATTGCACGGTTACGGCAGTGATGATAAAAAGATAAAAATCGGCGGTACAGACAGAGAACGAGCCGAACTTTTGACCGATGTGCTGAAACGGCACGGGTATCCTGCCGTTCTTCTTGGTATAAATGATAAATATGCAGGCGTCAGTCCGAACAACCTTGCCAATCAATCTTCATCCGGATTGAGTATCCAAATCGAAATGAGCACCGGCTTCAGAACATCACTATTTGACACTTTTACGCTGAAAAGCAGAGCATCCACACAAAATAAGACCTTTTATCAATTCACAAAAACGATTTCTGATTTTATCAGTGACAATTATTAATAAGCACGCCTATTTTGTCGGCGGGGCTTTTTCTTTTGAAATTTATGAAACTTTAAGTTCTTAAGATCGTATACATAATTGACAGGATGAAAGAAAAGAGGTGGGCAAATGAAAGTGATGATCGGGTCTATCATTCTTCTTGTCATCATCGGATTCGGTTTATGGCTGATGCTTAGTCCAATCTTTAAACAAGTGGGAAGCGGAGCCAAAAAATTAAAAAAGTCATGGGAGGAAGAAGATCAGCATGAGCGAAAATAAGCGCGGAAACACAAAAAAAATTCTCGGCGGTGTGATTATAGGTGCAGCCCTTTTAATTGCGGGCGTCACAGCGTCACTATTCATTGAAAAAATACCGAACGGTTATGTCGGGGTTGTATACTCACCGAATGGCGGGGTAAAATCCGACACATTGGACCAAGGCTGGCACTTAGTCGGATTATTTAATAAAGTAACGGAATACCCGGTGCGTATGCAGACAGTGAATAATGAAAATATAAAAGTGGCAACCTCTGACGGTAAAAATATTGAAATGGATATCGCTTACAACTATGTCGTGCAGCCTGATAAAGTAGTCGATCTGTTTAACAAATTCGGGGCGGTAGATGTGGAAACGATCGAAAATACATATTTAAAAACAAGGCTGTGGGATGCGGCGCGAAAATCAATCAGCAAATACTCGGTTATTGACACATACGGGCAAAAATCTGCAGAAGCCGCTGCCGATGTTCAAAAGAGATTTGCTGATGATATGAAGAGTCTTGGATTTTTAATTGATGATCTGACGCTTGGCGTACCAAAGCCGGATAAAGCCACACAGGAAGCCATCGATGCAAGGGTGAAGTCTTCACAGGAACTTGAACGGACACAAACTGAAATTAAAATAGCCGAAGCCGAAGCGAAAAAGAAAAAAATTGAAGCGGAAGGGATCGCTGACTATAACGAAATCATAAAGAAATCAATGTCCGATGAAATGATCAAATATAAATGGATTGAAAAATGGGACGGAAAAACGCCGAAAGCGACAGGCACAGACTCACTGCTGCAGCTGCCGCTGGACGATCAGAAGCAAAAGTAAATAGAGAAGGAGGCGATTGCCTCCTTTTTATGTTTTTTCCTGAGGGTCTTTTTCCGGCACTAATTCTTCAGACGCCTCGGTTTGATAGCTCCATAGCGTGCTATCCGTCTCTGTTGTGTCCTGGTAATCTTCGGGGAGTACATATTGCTGCAAATACCGGTGAAAAAATGCCTCAAAAACAGAAATGCAAAGTGCAGAGATAACCGATGCCGCGGCAGGAGAGACATTAAACCCGCCAATGTTCATCAGGAATATCCATAATATAATGAATGAAATTCCGAAATCAGCTGCAACGGCTGTGAAATTGCTTGTTCTCGGCAGAATCATGCAATCACCCGCAAAATAAGTGATTAAACTTAAGATCACTGTAATAAACAGAACGTTTAAAAAGGTTACTTGGTACATAAGATCCAGAACAATGTACAGTAAAGCAAGTGTGAGCGCCGTTTTAGAAGCGAAAGCAATTACGTGTTTCATTTGAACCACCTTCGTTATTTCGTTTAGTCTTCATTGTAAGCAATCCGCAAATTTTTAAACTGGTATATAGTGGTTATAAAGTAAAATGTGAATAGACATCACAGGATTCACAAGTTAAAATATGTAAAAAGGGGGATGCAAATGAAAAAATATTGGATATGTATTGCTGTTTTTTTATTATGTTTTAGCGGAATACACTCAGCTAAAGCGGCTACCACTGAATTCGGATCAAAAACAAGCTTCACTTTGGAGGGAAACGCAAAAGAGTTTCATATTGAAAATCCGGGGACTGTAGCTGCCGACGATTATTTTTTAGGCTATAAGTTCACCATAATGAACAACTCTTCGTGCGGTTTAAGCATGAAACTCCAGCGGATGGCGCTGAACGGAAATTTTTATACATTAAGTTCTAAAAACTACAGCGGCAGCTGGCTAAACCTCAGTGCCCAGGATAAAAAATCAATTGATCCGTATCACAAATACAGGATTCTGGTTGAAAGTTCTTCAAACGTCTGTGGTCCCGTCTATATTAAAGGGTTTTACGGTGTAGAATATTATCATTTTGATTGAAAATAGATACTCGCTAAAGGCAGCGGGTTTTTTTATATTTATATTTAACTTATTGCACTATGTACTAAATATTCATAGTTGAATTTTTGACGTACCTGCCCAAAGAAAAGATAAAAAATCAAATTCATCACGCACAAATATATAAAAAGTTGAAAAATGGATGAAAAGTTTCTTGAGGGAAACATTATTAGTTGACTTCAAAAGTGTGATGTCGGATAATAAGAATGTAAGTTTTTCCTCCTTAGCAGATTCGTTTCTTAAGCCAGGGCGAATCTGCTTTTTTTATGCAAAAAAACCCCTCTGTAAGGGGTTTTTTACGATAAATGAAGTTTAATAGAATTAATGGACGGCTCTGAATACGCCGATCACTTTTCCCAAAATGCTTACGTTTTGCAGGATAATCGGCTCCATCGTCGGATTTTCCGGCTGCAGCCGAACATAATTGTCTTCTTTATAGAAGCGCTTAACCGTCGCTTCATCATCTTCGGTCATAGCTACGACGATTTCTCCGTTATTGGCCGTGTTCTGCTGTTTGACAATGACGTAATCTTTGTCAAAAATGCCGGCGTCAATCATACTTTCTCCCATGATTTCTAACATAAAGACATGTTCGCCCGGAGGAACCATCCGGTCAGGAAGCGGAAAATACTCGTCGATATTTTCAACAGCCGTAATCGGAATACCCGCCGTCACTTTCCCGATGACCGGAACGTTTACGACCTGGCTTTTCGGAATATGGACTTCTTCTTCATCCAATACCTCAATCGCCCTCGGTTTAGTAGGGTCCCGTCTGATCAGGCCTTTTGTCTCCAGCCGCGCCAAATGGCCGTGCACGGTTGAACTGGAAGCCAGTCCTACTGCTTCTCCTATCTCTCTTACAGAAGGCGGATATCCTTTCGTTTTTACCTCTTCTTTAATAAAACGCAGGATATCAAGCTGCCTTTTTGATAGCTTCGTCATATTTCGCACCTCAAAACGTCGATTTTTAAGTAGATTATAGCATGATTTTCCTGACAGTACAAACATAGGTTCGAAAAAAACGATTGACAGAAACATTTGTTCGTATATACTGAAAGATATAAAAAGCGAACAAACATTCTTATCGGAGGTTATTTACATGGCGAAAGAATCTATCATATTTGTCGGGCTGTTTACTGCGATTTTAAGTGCCGCTATTTTACTTGTCTCATGTGCGGGAAATGATCAGTCCCTCAGCCAATATGTTAAAATAAAGGTTCAGGACGGCGATACACTCTGGTCACTTGCGGATCATGTAGCAGAAAAGAAACACATTAATAAAGAAGATTTCATTGAGTGGGTGACGGAGAATAATCATCTCCAAACTGCTGATATAAAGCCCGGAGACGAACTTATTCTTCCGGTTAAGAAGAAGCATCCGGCCGTATATCAGCTGGCCATTGTCAATTAGAGAGGAAAGAGAGAAATGAAGGCGCTCATTTATGCCCGCGTAAGCACAAACAAAGAACAGCAGCAAACGTCATTAAAAAGACAGGAAGAAGAGCTCAGTGAGATCGCTGCTGCAAACGGCATGGAAGTCGTGAAAGTCATTTCTGAGAAAGCCAGCGGTTATGAAATGGATCGCGACGGAGTATTTGAAATGCTTGATGAAATTAAAAAATCACATATTGACGCGATATTGGTGCAGGACGAAACGAGATTGGGAAGAGGAAACGCCAAGATTGCGCTTTTGCATTGTATTTACAGGGAGAACGTAAAGATATATACGACGGCTCATAAAGGTGAACTGGAGCTTTCCGAAGCTGATTCGATGGTACTTGAAATCGTCAGTATTGTTGAGGAATATCAAAGGAAAATTCACAATATGAAAATCCGGCGGGGAATGAAAAGAGCCGTGAAAAACGGCTACAAACCTGAACGGAATCTGAAAAACAGACATGAAAACAGCGGAAAAGAAAAAAAAGAGGTTCCGGTTTCGGAAATTATCAGGCTGAGAGCCAACAAGCTTACCTTTGCAGAAATCGCAGCGACCCTAAGAGGATTCGGCTATGACGTGTCCAAAGCCACGGTTCACCGGCGGTTTCAGGAATATACCGCAGACACAGAAGGCAGCTGACGCGCATCAGTTGTAAAAAAGACTGCGTTTTAGTAGTATATAATCAACACGCACCAAAGGAGCTTATTATGATTTCTAAAGAAAAAATCGCAAGAATTAACGAATTGGCTCAAAAAGCTAAATCAAACACGATAACGGATGAGGAAAAAGCTGAACAGCAAAAGCTTCGCCAGGAGTATTTGAAAGGATTCCGCTCCTCAATGAAAAATACGTTAAAGAGCGTAAAAGTGATTGATCCGGAAGGCAACGATGTCACCCCTGAAAAATTAAAAAGAGAACAACAGAAAAATAATCTTCACTAAACAGAAAGAATACGGCAATACGTATTCTTTTTTCGTATATACTAATATCAGGATGTGCTTTACGACAATTTTCAACAAGTTTATCTCAAATTTAAGCTGAAAGAGTTGAGAAAAAGTCAGCATCGCTTTATGATGAAAAGGTACAACAATAAGGAAGGGGATTATAATGGATACAATTGAAAAGAAATCAGTTGCCACCATTCGTACACTATCTATAGACGCAATTGAAAAAGCGAATTCCGGACACCCGGGCATGCCGATGGGAGCCGCTCCGATGGCATACACGCTGTGGACGAAATTTATGAATGTAAATCCGCAGAATCCGGGCTGGTTTAACCGCGACCGCTTTGTTTTATCAGCAGGCCACGGTTCAATGCTTTTATACAGCATGCTGCATTTAAGCGGATATGACCTCAGCATTGAAGACTTGAAACAGTTCCGTCAATGGGGAAGCAAAACACCGGGACATCCGGAGTTCGGGCATACAGCCGGAGTAGACGCAACGACCGGGCCGCTTGGACAGGGTATTGCAATGGCAGTGGGAATGGCAATTGCAGAACGCCATCTGGCTGAGACATATAACCGTGATTCATTCAACGTAGTTGATCATTATACATACAGTATTTGCGGAGACGGCGATTTAATGGAAGGCATTTCTTCCGAAGCCGCTTCTCTTGCAGGCCATCTTGAATTAGGCCGCCTGATCGTATTATACGATTCTAATGACATTTCCTTAGACGGCGATTTAGACCGCTCTTTCTCTGAAAATGTAAAGCAGCGTTTTGAAGCAATGAACTGGGAAGTTCTTTATGTTGAGGACGGAAACAACATCGCTGAATTGACGGCTGCCATTGAAAAAGCGCGCCAGAATGATAAAAAACCGACTTTGATTGAAGTGAAAACCACGATCGGTTTCGGTTCTCCAAACCGCGCGGGCACATCCGGCGTCCACGGTGCTCCGTTAGGACTAGAAGAGAGCAAGCTGACAAAAGAAGCGTATGCTTGGACGTTTGAAGAAGATTTTTATGTTCCGGAAGAAGTATACGGGCATTTCAATCAAGCTGTAAAAGAAGCCGGCTCGAAAAAAGAACAGGAATGGAATGAACTGTTCGCGGCTTATAAAGAAAAATATCCTGAACTTGCTGAACAGCTGTCACTCGGCATAAAAGGCGAGCTTCCTAAAGACTGGGATCAGGAAGTTCCCGTTTATGAAAAAGGCAGCAGCCTTGCTTCCCGCGCATCTTCAGGTGAGGTGCTGAACGGGATCGCCAAGAAAATTCCTTTCTTTGTCGGGGGATCTGCTGACCTTGCGGGTTCAAATAAAACGACAATCAAAAATGGAGGAGACTTCACGGCCAAAGACTACGCCGGGAAAAACTTCTGGTTCGGTGTCCGTGAATTTGCGATGGGCGCTGCATTAAACGGAATGGCGCTTCACGGCGGCCTCCGCGTATTTGGCGGCACATTCTTTGTATTCTCTGATTATTTAAGACCTGCCATTCGTCTGGCATCATTGATGGGACTCCCTGTCACTTATGTATTCACGCATGACAGTATTGCCGTAGGAGAAGACGGGCCGACTCACGAACCGATTGAGCAGCTTGCTTCTTTACGCGCACTTCCTAACCTATCTGTGATCAGACCTGCTGACGGAAATGAAACCGCAGCTGCATGGAAGGTTGCCGTTCAAAGCCAAGATCATCCGACAGCTCTTGTATTGACACGCCAAAACCTGCCGACGATTGATCAGCAGGCTGAAGAAGCGTATGCGGGCGTGGAAAAAGGGGCTTATATCGTTTCCAAAGCCCAAACGGAATCACCGGCCGCTCTTCTTTTAGCGACAGGTTCTGAAGTCGGACTTGCGATCGAAGCTCAAGCGAAACTGGCTGAAGAAAACATTCACGTATCTGTAGTCAGCATGCCGAGCTGGGACCGCTTTGAAAAACAATCGGCTGAGTACAAAAACAGCGTGCTTCCTCCGAATGTGACGAAACGTCTTGCGATCGAAATGGGTTCAAGCTTCGGATGGGGCAAATTTACCGGTCTTGAAGGAGACGTTCTCGCAATTGACCGTTTCGGTGCTTCAGCTCCGGGAGAAACAATTATGAAAGAATACGGGTTTACTGCAGAAAACGTAGTTGACCGCGTGAAAAAACTTCTAAACAAATAACGAGACAAAAGAGGATGAGTCAAATCATCCTCTTTTTCCTGTTTATGCGACAAAAATAGAAGGGGCGGCGTAACAGTAATAGACAATTCTTTCTTTTCTCCTTTTGTATAATAGAAAGCAATAACGAAGCGCTCTAAAAGGGGATGAGGAAATGGAACGTCATTACTATACGCACCTGATAAAGGATGAGTTTGCGAACCACTACTTCGGGCGGGAAACGGCTATGTTTGAGTTGTTTCGAGACTATCATTGGACAGATCTGACACCCCAGGAATATCAAATGACAGAAAAGCAAGTTCAATATATAACGGAACCGATTCCGGTGATACATATGCATCAGCGGCTCCAGCTGCATTTAAACCGAATGAGTTACAGCCGTTTGGATTCCATTTACCGGCTTACACTGCCCGGAGAAAAGGGCCGCGCCACCTTCATGATGAAAGACAGTTTAATTGAGATTGCGGCTTCGGGAGATTATGAGGCGGAAACGATTTTCTTTGAGATTCTGCGTAAAATCAGCCCCTGTTTTCTTGCAATGGATTTCAAGACACGGCGCTACGGGTGGTTAAATCCGGTCAGAGAAAGAAATTTTGTCTAAAAACGAGGAAAAAGAGATGTAAATGTTGTATAATAGCCTTTGGTTTAGTACACTTTAAACTAGACAACATGAAGGAGGAAATAAAATGACTTTATGGGTTGGCATCCTAGTGGGCGTTGTCGCATTGCTCATAGGTGTTGCACTCGGGTTTTTTATTGCTCGTAAATATATGATGAGCTATTTGAAAAAGAATCCGCCTATTAATGAACAAATGTTACGCATGATGATGATGCAAATGGGAATGAAACCTTCTCAAAAGAAAATTAATCAAATGATGAAAGCCATGAATAATCAAGCGAAATAATACGTACAGATTATGATATAGAGATACATGGTTATAAAAATAAAAAACCCGGAGAGGGTTTTTTATTTTGGCGTCATGTTTCACCCCAACTGCCGGTGTGCAGTTCTTTTTGGTATTGTATGAGAAGGTGGTCAAGCTCCTGGCTGAGTTCTATCGTAATGTTTGATGTCATTCCGTTTGTCATGACGATTTTAAGCAGCTCTGCCCGTTTTTTTTCAATTTCATTTAATAGATGCTCTCTAATCACAGGGATATATCCTTTCATACATAAATCTTTCACCTGAGTCGCTATTATTATATCCACATTTATACTGTTTTTCAAATAAGAAGGAGTATAATATCTCGATGTCAAATTAAATTATATAAGCTTTTTCTATAAAAAGTAATCCTTCTCGGGAAAGTGTTAAAAAAATGAAATGATTTTGTCATAACTCGAAGGGAGTGTGTCATCGTGAGTTTTAATTACTTTCTGACGTTTGGGGCCGGATTTCTGTCTTTCATTTCTCCATGCTGTCTGCCGCTGTACCCCGCCTTTTTATCTTACATAACTGGTGTCAGTATGGACGAGGTGAAAACAGAAAAGGTGATGCTGCAAAAGCGTGGCCTCGTGCATACACTTTGTTTTTTGCTTGGTTTCTCCGTGATTTTTATCGCATTGGGATATGGAACTTCGTTTATCGGCAGTTTTTTTACCCAATATCATGAAGCAATCCGCCAGTTTGGCGCTATCATGCTGATCCTTTTCGGGCTGATTACTGCTGGCGTGTTTCAGCCGAAATTCATGATGAAAGAGCGGCGCATTCACTTTAAGCGCCGTCCGGAGGGGTTTATCGGTTCGGTTCTGATCGGTCTTGCGTTTGCAGCCGGATGGTCGCCGTGCAGCGGGCCTATTTTAGGAGCCGTGTTTTCGCTGGCAAATACAAATCCTTCTTCAGCAGTGCCGTATATGTTTTTATATGTTCTCGGATTTGCGATTCCTTTTCTTGTTCTTTCATTTTTTATTACCAGAATGAATTGGATTCGCAAGCATCAGCTGCTGATCATGAAAATCGGCGGCATTCTTATGATTCTGATCGGAGTTATGCTGTTTTTTAACTGGATGAGCTACATTCTGATCGTTCTGTCAAATCTTTTCGGAGGATTTACGGGTCTGTAACGGATTAATAACTTTTGAACTATTATATACCCTTTCGTTTTTGGTACAATAAGACTAGTTAATGTTAAATATGTGGAGGGGAATATGACACGAGTTTTAGTTGTAGATGACGCCAAGTTCATGAGGGTGAAAATCAGAGAGATTCTGGAATCGGCAAATTACACAGTGGCCGGGGAAGCGGCTGACGGGGAGGAAGCCCTGGCAGTATATCAAAAAATCCGTCCCGACCTGGTGACAATGGATATTACCATGCCGGTCAAAAACGGTATACAGGCGCTGCAGGATATTTTAGCTTTTGACCCGAAAGCCCGGATCATCATGTGCACCGCCATGCGGCAGCAGCGGATCGTTCTGGAAGCGATTGAATTAGGCGCTAAAGACTTTATCGTTAAACCGTTTGAAGCATCTAAAGTGCTGGAGGCCGTAGGCCGGGTAACGGGAACGTAAACGTGTTCTCTTTTCAAATTGGTTTTTTTTATGTTTTTGGAGTATAGTATATAGTATCAAACTCCGTGCAAGCAAAGGAATGATAAAGATGATGATTATAATTTCATCCGTTATTGCAGCGGCCATGGCAATTTCCGTGATGATCGTCAGGATTAAAGCCTCCGACAAGCCCGCTTCACCTAAAAAAATAATTCTCCCGCCGATTTTCATGAGTACGGGAGCGCTTATGTTCCTTTTTCCGATTTTCAGAGTGACGGGCGAAGAATTTTTGGAGGCCATTACGCTGGGCGTGATCTTCTCTATTTTTCTGATTAAAACATCTAAATTTGAGATTAAAAATAATGAAATCTATTTAAAACGGTCAAAAGCGTTTGTGTTTATCCTGATTGGTTTGCTGGTTATCAGAATCGCTATGAAATCCATTTTGAGCACGACGATTGATTACGGAGCTTTAAGCGGAATGTTTTGGATTCTGGCTTTCGGAATGATTGTCCCGTGGCGCATCGCGATGTTTATGTCTTACCGCAAACTTTCTAATGAACTGAAGACCGCTGATATTCAGATGAATTAAAACCTTTCCGGCGGACGGAAAGGTTTTTTATTTGAGCAGGGCTTGATAAGGAGTAAGATCAATCTGTTTTTCGCGGAGATGCTTTTTTAAAAATTGATGATCACGCTTAGGAGTGGCGAGTATGTAACCCCTGATGATTAAATCACGGTTTATTTGTTCAGCTTCCTCCGCTAAGGAAAGTTCACCGATTTTTCCGGCGATTTTCGCTTTGGCTACATCCCGAAAGAGCTCCGGTACGGGAGCGACCAATTCATCCAAAAACGCCTTGTCACCCGCATTCCATAAGTGCCTGCTTTTTTCAATATAATAGTCCTGCCAATCCAGTTCTGACCGGCCGTCTTCTTTCGGTAAGCGTTTTAAAAATTTTCGAAACATAAAAAACCCGCCGATAGACAGCAATCCGATCATCACGATGACCCAAAATAAAATAAACCACATAAACCAGCCTTCTAGCATTGTTCTATCTCCTCCTTACTTTAACCATATTGTAAACGAAGACAGAATAGAAGAACACATGAAAAAAAGAATAGAAAAAATGATAGATGTCCAGTCATTCCGGTTGCTAGAACATATTCTATCGTATAGTGATTCTGCTATTTGGCCATGGGAGATTCACTTTGAGGGTATATGACTGATATGACCGGACAAAAAAGCCGCTTTCATTGAGGGATGAAAGCGGCTTTTTTATGTTATAGAGGAAATTGAAAGGAAAATGAGGCAGGAGTCTCATTTGGCTCCTTGTTCATGGAGACGGTCAGAATTTGGTTGGTGAAATCAGTGAAAATATGTTTGTCATTCAGATAAAAAGGAAGCACCATTTGTTTGTTTAACGTCCGTTCAAGCGTTTTAACAGAGAGCATAAACTCATTTCCCGAAAGGGTGACGGTGATCGCCTGCACCTGCTTCAGCGCCGTCAGGTCGGCTTCAATGATATATTGACGGCTTGTTTCATATAGATCGATCGGCAGCGTCTCGTCATACCAAGCATACGGGTCCTCGTAAAACTGCCGCAGCCATTCTTCCGTATCATCAAATTCTTCAGCGTTTTTTGAGTGATTCATGGAAGCATTCCTCCATATTAAAAAGCCTTGCTATAACGTATGCAGAAGCTTTGAATGGGTGAATGGCACAAAAAAACAGACACCGGGGTCTGTTTTACATATCGTGGCTTGTATTATGTTTTTGTCTTGTATGGTTGCGGTTTTTCACTTTTTTGCTTCCGCTCAGCGGTTCCGGCTGGCCGGGGTTATGGCCCTTCGGAGCATTTTTATGCATATCTTTACTTGTGTTTTTATTTGTCATGTTAAAGCCTCCTTTTTAAGGTGTTCCGGCTATTGGTTTGTTTTTCTTTTTTTATTGTTCTGCCGTTCTTCTTCCGTCAGGACGAGCTGGTCATTTTCTATATAACCCGCGCCTTTGCCTTGGCTTTTCGCATCATTCATGCCGTTAATTACATGATTGGCTTTCCGTTTTACCATGATCATCACCTCAACATTAATATGGCTCTTTACAGCCCGTTGTATGAGGCGGAAAATCGGACAAAATTTACCGAAAATCATGCTGATAAGACGATCTTATTGTATTTAATAAAAACATTGATATTTACTTATGTATGATTTTATACTAAGATGAAATTGTGAGAAAATTGTGATGGAATGTGAACATTCATCTAAAGAACGATCTTGATCATTGAAGGGGGATTTTGGAGAATGACAAATCAGCAAAAAGTCGCAACACAAGACGTTTTCCAAGCAAGAAAAACATTTTCTTCAAATGGGAAAACATATAACTACTATTCATTAAAAGCATTGGAAGACGCAGGGGTCGGCAATGTTTCAAAACTTCCTTATTCTATTAAGGTTCTTTTGGAATCCGTTTTGCGTCAGGTAGACGGACGCGTCATTACAAAAGAACATGTTGAAAATTTAGCAAGATGGGGTACTGCTGAATTAAAAGATATCGATGTGCCGTTTAAACCGTCACGGGTTATTCTGCAGGACTTTACCGGCGTTCCGGCCGTAGTTGACCTGGCATCTTTAAGAAAAGCCATGGCCTCTGTCGGCGGAGACCCTGATAAAATCAATCCTGAAATTCCGGTTGACCTGGTCATTGACCACTCCGTACAAGTTGACAAAGCCGGTACGGAAGATGCGTTAGCCATTAATATGGACTTAGAATTCGAAAGAAATGCAGAACGTTATAAATTTTTAAGCTGGGCAAAGAAAGCGTTTAACAATTATCAGGCCGTTCCGCCTGCAACAGGTATCGTTCACCAGGTAAACCTTGAGTTTTTGGCAAGTGTTGTCCATACGAAAGAGGAAGACGGAGAACTTGTGACATATCCTGATACTTTGGTGGGAACAGATTCCCATACAACAATGATTAACGGAATCGGCGTCCTCGGCTGGGGTGTCGGCGGTATTGAGGCGGAAGCGGGAATGCTCGGCCAGCCTTCATATTTCCCTGTTCCTGAGGTCATCGGCGCGAAACTTGTCGGGAAATTGCCTAACGGAACGACGGCGACTGACTTGGCGCTGAAAGTCACTCAAGTGCTGCGTGAAAAAGGCGTAGTCAATAAATTTGTTGAATTCTTCGGTCCTGGTGTTGCTGAGCTTCCGCTTGCGGATCGGGCGACTATTGCCAATATGGCGCCGGAATACGGAGCGACTTGCGGATTCTTCCCGGTTGACGAGGAAGCACTTTCTTACTTGCGTCTGACCGGCCGTGAAGAAGAGCAGATCGATATTGTGGAAGCATACTGCCGCAACAACGGTTTATTCTATACGCCTGACGCGGAAGAGCCGATTTTTACAGACGTTGTGGAAATTGATCTGTCTAAAATCGAAGCGAACCTTTCAGGCCCGAAACGTCCGCAGGATTTAATCCCGCTTTCCGTTATGCAGGAAACGTTTAAAAAACATCTTGTCAGCCCGGCCGGAAACCAAGGATTCGGAGCGGATGCTGCTGAAGAGAACAAAGAAATTTCTTTTAAACTTAACAGCGGCGAAGAAGCGGTTATGAAAACAGGGGCGATTGCAATCGCCGCTATTACAAGCTGTACGAATACATCAAACCCTTATGTATTAATCGGTGCCGGATTGGTAGCCAAAAAAGCGGTAGAATTAGGATTGAAAGTGCCGAATTATGTGAAAACTTCACTTGCACCGGGGTCTAAGGTTGTTACTGGATACTTAGTCAACTCAGGCCTGCTTCCTTACATGAAGGAGCTCGGCTTTAACCTTGTAGGGTATGGCTGTACGACATGTATCGGGAACTCCGGCCCGCTTTCTCCAGAGATTGAAGAAGCGGTTGCTAAAAATGATCTCCTGATCACTTCTGTCCTGTCGGGTAACAGAAACTTTGAAGGCCGGATCCATCCGCTTGTCAAAGGAAACTACCTTGCGTCACCGCCGCTTGTTGTCGCATATGCATTGGCAGGAACTGTAAACATCAACCTGAAAACGGATCCGATCGGTGTCGGAAATGACGGACAAAATGTTTATTTCGATGACATCTGGCCGTCCATGGATGAAATCAATTCTCTCGTCAAACAGACTGTTACGCCGGAATTATTCCGCAAAGAGTATGAAACGGTATTTGACGACAACCAGCGCTGGAACGAAATCGAAACGACGGATGAAGCGCTGTATAAGTGGGACCAGGATTCCACTTACATTCAAAACCCGCCGTTCTTTGAGGAAATGTCTGTAGAGCCGGGAAAAGTTGAGCCTTTAAGAGGACTTCGCGTTGTCGGCAAATTCGGAGATTCCGTGACGACTGACCACATTTCTCCGGCCGGAGCGATCGGAAAAGACACACCGGCGGGCAAATACCTGCAGGAAAAAGGCGTTTCTCCTCGTGACTTTAACTCTTACGGCTCACGCCGCGGAAACCATGAAGTCATGATGAGAGGAACATTCGCCAATATCCGAATTAAAAACCAAATCGCACCGGGTACAGAAGGCGGATACACAACACATTGGCCTACCGGGGAAGTGACATCTATTTATGATGCCTGCATGCGGTATAAAGAAGATAAAACGGGTCTTGTCGTTCTGGCCGGAAAAGATTACGGAATGGGCTCTTCACGTGACTGGGCTGCAAAAGGAACAAACCTGCTCGGCATCAGAACAGTCATTGCCGAAAGCTTTGAAAGAATTCACAGAAGCAACCTCGTCTTCATGGGTGTGCTGCCGCTCCAGTTCAAACAGGGTGAAAACGCGGATACACTCGGCTTAACCGGTAAGGAAGTCATTGAGGTGGATGTTGATGAATCTGTACGTCCGCGCGACTTGCTGACTGTCAGAGCAATCAGTGAAGACGGTACGGTAAAAACGTTTGAAGTCGTTGTCCGTTTTGACAGTGAAGTGGAAATTGATTACTATCGCCACGGCGGCATTTTACAAATGGTGCTTCGCGATAAAATGAAACAGTAGCAGAATGAACAAAGGAGAGAAAGCAGTCTGCTTTCTCTCTTTTTATGCGGGAGGCCTTAAGATGCTTGCGAAATGGCTGGGCGGAATGTTACTTATCGGGTTGTTAGTGTATGCGGGCTGGAATATTTATTCTGTGCAAAAAAGTCCGAAAGAAGGGACAGAAGAAGGGATGAAAGCCCCTGACTTTACACTTGATACATTGTCAGGAAAAAGTATCTCCCTTTCTGATTATAAAGGAAAAAAAGTGCTCCTCAATTTCTGGGCGACGTGGTGCAAGCCGTGCAGAATGGAAATGCCCGATATGCAGGAGCTGCAGAAAGAATATCCTGATATTGCGGTAGCAGCCGTTAATTTTACATCCTCTGAAAAAAATATACAGGCTGTGAAATCATTTGCTGATCATTATCAGCTGACCTTTCCTATTCTGATTGACAAAAGCGGAATTAACGGGGATTTCAACGTGCTTTCTTATCCGACAACATACATATTAGACGAAAAAGGAACCATTCAGCACATTCGCGTAGGCACGATGACAAAAAAAGAAATGAAAGAAAAACTGGATCTCAAATAGAGGTTCAGTTTTTTTATTGTAAAGGGCTTAGGTTTTGAAAAATTGGAAAAAATGAATGAAAACACGGAGGTGAGAAGATTGAAAAAAATGCGA
The DNA here is from genome assembly GCF_053663335.1 of Bacillus sp. YH3-2-B2. NCBI lineage: Bacteria > Bacillati > Bacillota > Bacilli > Caryophanales > Bacillaceae > Bacillus > Bacillus sp. YH3-2-B2. The sequence continues at coordinate 974,544 of NZ_JBSJQE010000001.1, forward strand.
AAACGTTCTTTTCATGAATTGGTTATGGAAAATAAACGTGAGCTGATGACCAATACGGAATATTTGAATCAGCTTGAAGAAAAGCTGGAGCAGCGGTTCAAACAAAAATAACCTTTAATTTGCAGTCATGTTTACACCTCCTTTTGCAAAATATACTCTTAAGGAGGGATGAACATGGGCATAAACAAGAAAGACGGCCAGCCGCAATACGCTCCGAGCCACTTAGGGACAAAACCCGTTAAATATAAACGCAATAAAGGGGAAAAGTTTCATGACAAGTCAAACGGACATCCGATTGTCATGCAGACGAAAGGCGAATAACATCATCAAAGGAGAGCAGACATTATGACAAACAATGATCAAAAACCGAATCCGGATGACCGTTCCGATAACGTTGAAAAGCTGCAGGATATGGTGCAGAATACAATTGAAAATATAGAAGAAGCGAAAGAATCAATGGAATTTGCGACAGATGAGGAAAAACAGCGCATTCAAGAGAAGAATGCCAGACGCAATGAAAGCATTGAATCGTTCCGCAGTGAAATTCAGGATGAATCGGCTGCAAGAGAAAACGGCTATCAATCATAATAAAAACCAGGGAAACCTGGTTTTTTTCTCTTTCCGGCTCGTTGTGATAAAATGGGGCTAATCTGATAAAAAGGGAGCAGAGAACGTTGCGTGTGTCAAAAAAAGAAATAGAAGTGCGTTATGCGGAAACAGATCAAATGGGCATCGTCTATCATGCCAATTACTTAGTCTGGATGGAGGTCGGCAGAACGGCGCTGATTAAGGAACTCGGATTCCTTTACAAAGATATGGAAGATAGAGGAGTGCTGTCCCCTGTATTGGATATCAGCATTTCTTATAAAAAGCCGCTCCGCTACGGAGAAACGGCTGTCGTACATACTTGGATTGAAGAATATAACGGATTTAAAACCGTTTACGGCTACCACATCTATAATCCGGATCAAGAACTTGCCATCAAAGCGACATCCTCTCATATATGCGTTGATAAAGAGAGCTTCAAACCGATTCAGTTTCGCAAGGCTTTTCCTGATTGGCATGCCGCTTACGAAAAGGCAAAAAAATAAGGAGCGGCTGCAGTTATGGCATTTGGAATTACGCGTAAGGAACTGGAAAGATGGAAGCGGGATGTATCGGAAGGTAAAATCGCTTTTTTAACGCATTACTGGCTGGACGACCGCTTTCCGGAGGCTAAGACCGTGACGAAGGCCGGTTCAAGCGATCTCAATAAACTGATCAGATGGGGAGCGGAGTACGGGCTGAAGCCGGAGTGGATTCACCATAAAAATGAATTTCCCCACTTTGACCTGCTCGGTGATACGCAAAGAAGCATATTAGAAAAAGAACGTCTGACTGATCATCTCAAAAGGTTCAGGCTGTAAAAAAAAGAACGCATCCGCTGCGTTCTTTTTTTTACACGTAATCAAATACCGGCTCTTCTGCCTGATCTGAATATGTGACTGACAAATCGTGATTATCAAAGTACCATAAGTCGCTTTCTTCAATAAAAAAGGTAATGCCTTCAACTTCCGTGCTGGTGCCGATGTTCATCGGCCGGTCTTTTAAAATGCCGAGAGAAAAGCCTTTCTGAACGTTGCTGCATCCCCCGTAACGGACAAAGAAACGGACATGGTCGCCTGTTTCCAGATCGAGCTCTTCTTTGTACCAATCCAGCGCGCCTTTCGTTACTTTCATGTTCATCCGGAACACTCCCTTTTTGTTTCTCATATAAAGAAATTATCTCTATTATAAACGCATATGGCATTTTGATGTCAAAATTGAAGTTTCATCAAAACCATTTGATCTTCGGTTCTGTTTTGTTTATAATCCGTTTGATGTTTGCCCTGTGTCTGTAGATAACAAACGCGGTCAAGAGCGTCACTACGATTAATAAATAAGGGTCTTTTACAAACAGACAGTAAATAATCGTATAAATCCCTGTTAACATTGAAGACAGAGAAACAAATTTCGTAAGGAATAAAAATACGAAAAATACTGCAACCATCGTAACGAATAACAGCGGAGCATAAAACAGCAGGACGCCCCCTGATGTGGCTACGGCTTTGCCTCCTTTAAACTTTGCGAACACCGGGAATACATGGCCGATCACTGCTGCCACCCCTGCGAGAAGAGGATGAATGGGGACGTGCAGTAAATATGGGAGCGCTGCGGCCAGGGTGCCTTTTAAAATATCGGCTGCGACGACGACAGATCCCGCTTTAACGCCAAGCGTGCGAAAAGCATTTGTAGCGCCCAAATTGCCGCTTCCGTGTTCTCTAATATCGATCCCTTTCGCAAGTTTGCCTACGACTAAACCTGACGGGATGCTGCCTATTACATAGGCCAAAATAATCAATAAAGCAATCAACATCTACATTTCTCCTTTTCAATGTCCCTTCACTCTATTTTAACACGAGTTGTTACCGTCTGATGACAAGTTTTTTGAGAATTAAGCTGACAAAGCGCTTTTTTTGATTCCGGCGAAGCGGTCATGTACAATATATCAAAAGGAGATGGTAAAGATGCAAAATCCTTCAAAATCAGAGATTAAAGAAATTCTGGACCGGAGCAAACGGATCGCAGTCGTCGGGCTGTCAGACCGTCCCGATCGGACTTCTTACATGGTTTCCAAAGCGATGCAGGATGAAGGGTATGAAATTATTCCCGTCAACCCAACGATTGATGAGGCGCTTGGCGTTAAAGCCGTTGCTTCATTAAAAGACGTGGAGGGGCCGATTGATATCGTGAATGTGTTCAGACGCTCTGAGCAGCTTCCCGGCGTTGCTGAAGAATTTTTACAGACGGACGCTCCCGTTTTTTGGGCGCAGCAGGGCCTTGCAAATGAAGAAGCGTATCGCATGATTACAGACAAAGGACGGACGGCTGTTATGGATTTATGTATAAAAGTCGCCCGCGCTGTTATAAAATAGGAACAAAAAAGGCAAAAATCCTTGGCAAATCAGGGGTTTTTGCTTTTTTATTGAAAGAATACTCTTTGCGTATGATGATGAAACAGATACAATAAAGCATGAACAGCTTTTTTAGAAACCCCTTTATACAGGGGTTTGCAGTCTGTTTGCGATGGCCGGCATAAAGCTATATAATAGAAAGCGAACTCATGTTCTTATCTGCCGAAAAGGGCACCAAAAAGATGAAAAGCCGTTCGAATGTATGTCTTGCGGCCTAAAAAAACGAGCCATTCGCTTAAATATGTTGCGAAATCAAGCATATTGGTTATAATTGTGAGTCCGAGGAGAATTGGACCGAAGCTTGCGCATACTAAAAAACAAAGACATGAAATCATTTAAAAAAGAGAATGATTAAGAGCAGGTTTTTTGAAAGGGGTTTGTACGTTTGGCTAGAAAACAGCAATTTGATTACAACGAAGATGCCATACAGGTGCTTGAAGGCCTGGAAGCCGTCAGAAAACGACCGGGAATGTACATCGGTTCGACGGACGCACGCGGCCTGCACCATCTGGTATATGAGATCGTCGACAATTCCGTCGATGAAGTTCTTGCCGGCTACGGAGATCATATTATCGTAACGATACATAAGGACAACAGCATCTCTGTACAGGACAGAGGACGCGGAATGCCGACCGGGATGCATAAGCTCGGAAAGCCGACGCCGGAAGTTATTTTCACCGTGCTGCATGCCGGGGGGAAATTCGGACAGGGCGGCTATAAAACAAGCGGCGGTCTGCATGGTGTCGGCGCATCTGTCGTAAACGCATTATCGGAGTGGCTGACAGTTACTATTGAGCGTGACGGATATGTTTATAAACAGCGGTTTGAAAACGGCGGCAAGCCCGTGACTTCACTTGAAAAAATCGGAACGACCAAAAAAACGGGAACGCTTACCCATTTTAAACCTGATCCGTCAATGTTCAGCGCAACGGTTTATAATTTTGACACGCTGTCAGAACGTCTGCGCGAATCGGCTTTCTTGTTAAAAGGTTTGAAAATAGAATTAATTGATGAACGGAACGGCGTAAAAGAAGTATTTTATTATGAGAACGGAATTGAAGCATTTGTCGCTTATTTAAACGAGGAAAAAGACGCTTTATGCGAAGTCGTTTCCTTTGAAGGCGAGCATCATGATATTGAAGTCGATTTCGCGTTTCAGTTTAATGACGGGTATTCAGAAAATATGCTGTCATTCGTTAATAACGTCAGAACAAAGGACGGCGGCACCCACGAATCAGGAGCCAAAACGGCAATGACAAGAGCGTTTAACGAGTATGCGCGAAAGGTCGCCCTTTTAAAAGAGAAAGACAAGAACCTTGAAGGCGCCGATATCAGGGAAGGTTTGTCCGCAATCATTTCCGTGCGTATCCCGGAGGAACTGCTGCAATTTGAAGGCCAGACGAAAGGGAAGCTCGGCACAAGTGAGGCGAGATCCGCCGCGGATGCCGTCATTTCTGAGAATCTTGCTTATTTCTTGGAAGAAAACCGCGATACGGCAACCCTGCTTGTCAAAAAAGCGATTAAAGCAAGTCAGGCCCGTGAAGCGGCCCGTAAAGCGAGAGAAGAAGCGAGAAGCGGCAAAAAGCGCAAAAAATCAGAAGCGACGCTGAGCGGAAAACTTACACCGGCCGGTTCCAGAAATCCGGCGAAGAATGAATTGTATCTTGTGGAGGGAGACTCTGCGGGAGGTTCTGCAAAACAGGGAAGAGACCGGAAATTCCAAGCCGTGCTGCCCCTTCGCGGAAAGGTCATCAATACAGAGAAAGCAAAGCTTGCAGACATCTTCAAAAATGAAGAAATCAATACGATTATTCATGCGATCGGCGGCGGTGTCGGCGCAGATTTTGATATAGACGACATCAACTATGACAAGATCATCATCATGACGGACGCGGATACCGACGGCGCGCACATTCAAGTCTTGCTGTTAACGTTTTTCTACCGCTATATGAAACCTTTAATCGAGCATGGAAAAGTCTTCATCGCCCTTCCGCCTCTTTACAAAGTGAGCAAAGGAAGCGGCAAGAAAGAGATTATTGAATATGCTTGGTCCGACGAAGAAATGGACGGCGTTTTAAAGAAAGTCGGCAAAGGGTATACCATCCAGCGCTATAAAGGTCTGGGAGAAATGAACGCAGACCAGCTCTGGGAAACGACGATGAATCCCGAATCGCGAACGCTCGTCAGAGTCAAAATCGACGATGCGGCACGGGTAGAGCGCCGTGTAACGACATTAATGGGAGACAAAGTAGAACCGAGAAGAAAATGGATTGAAAAGAATGTTGCCTTCGGATTAGATGAGGAAAGCAATATTTTGGAAAATGAAAACTTGTCGGTCGCTGAGGAGGTTTAATAGTGGCACAGCCAGAATTATTTCATGATTTACCGTTAGAAGAAGTAATCGGCGACCGTTTCGGACGCTACAGTAAATACATTATTCAAGACAGGGCGCTGCCCGACGCTCGTGACGGTTTAAAGCCGGTGCAGCGGAGAATTTTATACGCCATGCACGCAGACGGAAATACATTCGATAAAAATTTCCGTAAAGCGGCGAAAACGGTCGGAAACGTTATCGGTAATTATCATCCGCACGGTGACAGCTCCGTTTATGAAGCGATGGTGCGGATGAGCCAGGATTGGAAAGTGCGGAATGTGCTGATTGAGATGCACGGCAACAATGGAAGCATTGACGGTGATCCGCCGGCTGCCATGCGTTATACGGAAGCGAGATTATCTTCTATCGCGTCAGAGCTTTTGCGTGATATTGATAAAAATACGGTTGAATTCGTTCCGAACTTTGATGACACCAGTAAAGAGCCGGTTGTTTTGCCCGCCATGTTCCCTAACTTGCTTGTCAACGGATCCACCGGGATTTCAGCGGGCTATGCGACTGATATTCCCCCTCATCATCTGGGTGAGGTCATTGATGCCGTCATTAAACGGATTGAATCTCCGGATTGCACCGTCGATGACTTGATGCAGGTGATTAAAGGGCCTGACTTTCCGACAGGAGGCATTATTCAAGGAGTCGACGGCATTCGGAAGGCTTATGAAACCGGTAAAGGCAAAATTATTATCCGCGGCAAGGCTGAAGTGGAATCCGTAAGAGGCGGACGGGAGCAAATCGTCATTACAGAAATTCCGTTTGAAGTAAACAAAGCCAATCTCGTTAAGAAAATGGACGAATACCGCATAGACAAAAAAGTCGAAGGCATTTCTGAAGTCAGGGATGAAACTGACCGCACGGGGCTCCGGGTGGTCGTTGAGTTAAAGAAAGAAGCCGATGCAAAAGGCATCCTGAATTTCTTATATAAAAACACTGATCTGCAGACAACATATAACTTTAATATGGTCGCCATACATAACCGCCGGCCGATGCTGATGAGTCTTACGGCCATCCTGGATGCGTATATTTCCCATCAGAAGGAAGTGGTGACAAACCGCTCCGTCTTTGAATTACAAAAAGCAAAAGAGCGGCATCACATCGTTGAAGGACTGATGAAGGCGCTGTCTGTGTTAGATGAGGTCATAGCGGTCATCCGGGCAAGCAGCGACAAGAAAGATGCGAAACAAAACTTAATTTCTAAATTCGCATTTACGGAGCCGCAGGCCGAAGCGATCGTATCCTTGCAACTGTATCGTCTGACAAACACGGATATTACGGCGCTAAAAGAGGAAGCGGAAGAGCTCAGCAAGAAAATTCAGGAGCTCGAAGCCATTTTAAGTCATGATAAAAAGCTGTTAAAAGTCATTACAAGCAGCCTGAAAAAATTGAAAAAGACCTATGCTGACAGCAGACGGTCTGTCATTGAAGAAAAGATTGAGGAAATTAAAATCAATCTTGAAGTCATGGTTGCCTCTGAGGACGTATATGTGACAGTCACAAAAGACGGCTATGTAAAACGAACAAGCCAGCGGTCATTTGCCGCTTCTAACGGCCAGGATTTCGGTATGAAGGATACTGACAGACTGATTCACCAATTTGAAATGAATACAACGGATGTTCTCCTGCTCTTTACCAATAAGGGAAGCTATGTTTATTGCCCGGTTCACCAGCTTCCCGATATCAGGTGGAAAGACATGGGGCAGCACGTAACGAACATCATCACGATTGACCGTGATGAAACCATCGTGAAAGCTATACCGGTAAAAGAATTTGATCCATCTTCATATTTATTGTTCATGACGAAAAACGGCATGGTGAAAAGAACTGAAATGACGCATTACAAAGCGCAGCGTTACTCGAAAGCGCTTGTTGCCCTTAACCTTAAAGGGGATGATGAGCTGATTGATGTTCATGTCACAGACGGCGGCAGCCAGCTGTTTATCGCCACCCGCCTCGGGTACGGTTTATGGTTCGGTGAAGATGAAGTAAATGTAGTCGGTGCCCGTGCGGCCGGCGTAAAGGGCATAAATTTAAAAGACGGTGATACCGTCGTATCAGGGCAAATTCTGCATGAAACAGATTCGCTCGTCCTCGTCACACAGCGGGGAGCGATCAAACGGATGAACCTATCTGAATTCGAAAAAACATCCAGGGCGAAACGCGGTGTCATCATGCTGCGTGAGCTTAAAAAGAACCCGCATCGGGCAGTCGGCGTATTCGCGTGCGCTTTAGCCGACATGATCGCTGCGGAAACAGAAAAAGGCGAGAGAATCGAAATCGCCGTGAAGTCCTTGCGGTCGAATGACCGATACAGCAACGGCTCCTTCTTTACCGATGAAGATGAGACAGGGCCGGTAACAGATGTATGGCGTATCCCTGCATACGATGTTTAAGAGTAAAAATAAAAAACCTCCGCTCATTGAGCGGAGGTTTTACTATTTAGCTTTCATGGCTGCCGAATAAGTCAGTGATAGCGTGAATGACTTCGATTCCCTGCCATACAAATAAATTCAACGCAGTGAATGAAAACAACCCTAAAATCACCATTCGTAAGATAAACAACATGTTTAACAACCTCCTCATTTTATGTTACATAGATAGGCGATGTTGAACATGAAGCTCATCGAAATACGAGGACTGATAAAATTTAGCGATTAAAAAGCTTTTCTTTCGCTGTCTTCTCCAGGAGGCGGGGCGTCTCCTGTCTGATATCACGATCAGTGAGACAGAAGCGGCAAAAAGCGCCGTCAAGATATATGAGCCCGTCAGCGATTTTTTCTCATCATCAGCATTTTGGCCGGCCTTCATTTCGTGCATTTCCTGCTGGTCGGCTACCGCTTTAAAATGATGAGCGGTATCAAACGCATGGGGAATGGAGAGCAAATGAAAGCTTGCAATCGCTAAAAATAAAATAGAGGCTTTTAAAAACAAGATTTTTTTCAAATGTTCTCCTCCCTTCATAAGTCTGAATATTTTTATTATAATACCCTAATTTAAATGTAAAGTAAACACATTTATTAAATTTAAAAAATTATTATCCTGGTTAAGTATATACCATTCCATCCATCTTTTCATCTCTTTTTTCTTAAAGACCTATTTGTTATGATATGCACGCATTCCTTATAACGTGACAACATTTTTCAGGCTGTAAGATAAAAAACGGGGCATGACAGCAAAAGATGTGATGAAGAAACCGAAACATTTTCTTAAAAAAACTTCTCAACCACTGTTGTTGTGATATAATAATACCCGTTGTGTTAAAAGATCTAACATATGCAGCAAAAATGACAGTAAAAGATATGTAAAAGGGAGGTTAAACATGGAGGCTTTCATCAGTGAAATCATAAATGTTCCAAATGATTTTATTTGGAAGTATCTTGTTTATATTTTAGTCGGGATCGGATTGTACTTTACGTTCCGTTTTCGCTTTATTCAATTCCAGTACTTTTTTGAAATGTTCAGAATCGTCGGGGAGAAGCCGCAAGGAAATAAAGGAGTGTCTTCAATGCAGGCATTCTTTATCTCAGCCGCTTCTCGTGTCGGAACCGGAAACTTGACCGGCGTCGCGCTGGCGATTGCAACAGGCGGTCCCGGCGCAGTATTTTGGATGTGGATCGTAGCGATTGTCGGTATGGCTTCCAGCTTTGTGGAAAGCACTTTGGCGCAGCTGTATAAAGTGCGTTCCGGTGACGAATTCCGCGGCGGTCCGGCATATTACATGGCAAAGGGTCTGGGCGCCCGCTGGCTCGGTATTTTATTCGCCGTATTGATTACCGTTTCTTTCGGACTTATCTTTAACGCCGTGCAGTCAAATACGATTTCTGTGGCGTTTGACGAAGCGTTCCATGTGAATAAAACAGTTATCGCAATCATTTTAGCTGTATTAACGGCTTTCATTATATTCGGCGGTCTGAAGCGTGTTGTTTCCGTCTCGCAATTAATCGTTCCGGTTATGGCGGGAATGTATATTCTGATCGCGCTGTATGTCGTGATTGTAAATATCTCGGCGGTACCTGAGCTGCTTGTTACGATTGTGAAAAATGCGTTCGGTTTTGAGCAGATCGTCGGCGGAAGCTTAGGAAGCATCATTATTATCGGAGCGCAGCGCGGCCTGTTTTCAAACGAAGCGGGAATGGGAAGCGCGCCGAATGCGGCAGCAGCTGCACATGTGTCGCATCCGGCTAAGCAGGGATTAATTCAGACCCTCGGCGTGTTCTTTGATACGTTTATCGTTTGTACATCGACTGCTTTTATCATTTTATTGTACAGCTTTACGCCTAAAGGCGACGGCATCCAAGTGACGCAAGCCGCACTGCAGCACCATCTCGGCGGATGGGCGCCGACATTTATTGCGATTGCGATGTTTTTATTCGCATTCAGCTCAGTCGTCGGCAACTATTACTATGGTGAAACGAATATCGAATTTATTAAAACAAGCAAAACATGGCTTAATATTTACCGCGTATTCGTCGTAGTGATGGTGGTATACGGATGTTTGGCTGACTTCCAGATCGTCTGGGACATGGCAAACTTGTTTATGGGACTCTTGGCTCTCATTAACTTAGTGGCAATCTTACTGCTGAGTAATGTAGCCTACAAGATCTATAAGGATTATGCCGCTCAGCGCAAAAAAGGTCTTGATCCTGTATTCAAAGCCGAGAATACCCCGGAGCTCCAGCATATTGAAACATGGGCGGAAGAAGAAGGTACAAGCCCTGAACGTAAGACTGCTAACTGAGGAAACATGCATACAATTTTCAAAAAAACCCCTTACATTTTGTTGTGAGGGGTTTTTTATGTGAAAAACCGGGTTATTTTTACTGAAAACAGATTTTTTTGAATTTATTGTATTTTTCTCTTGTGTATGTAAGGGCTTTCATATAAAGTTTAACTAAACCGGTTTACCAAACCGATTTAGTCTTAAAGGAAAGGAGTATTGATGTGGCTTCTGATTATGGCATTTTTACGATCGGTGATGCGATGATCACCTTAAATCCCGCAAGCACAGGACCTTTGCGTTTTGTTACCCATTTTGAACGAAAAGCAGGAGGAGCTGAACTGAATTTTGCGATTGCATGCGCCAGATTGAACCTGCACTCAAAGTGGGTCAGCAGACTGGGGAAGGATGAGTTCGGCAGAGTGATTTATCAGTTTGCCAAAGGAGAAGGAATTGATGTGACTGACGTCTCCTATGTTGAAGGCTTTCCTACATCTTTAAATGTCAAAGAGATCAGAAATGACGGTTCAGGCAAGACGTTTTACTATCGTTTCAATTCACCAATTCTGACTCTTGCACCGGAAGATATAACAGAGAATATGTTTGCCGGCATTCACATCGTTCATCTTACCGGTGTGTTCCTCGCACTTGATAAGAAAAATCTTGAAATTGCTGAAAGAGTGCTTTCCATCGCCAAAGCAAGAAAGATTCCCGTATCTTTTGATCCGAATATCAGGCTGAAGCTGTGGACGATTGAGGAGGCGCGTGCGGCATTTCATCAAATCTTTCCGCATACTGATATTCTTCTGGCGGGCCGGGACGAAATGAAACAGCTGACAGGTATAGGAGAAAATGAAGCATTAGCCCGGTTTGCAGAGAGCTATTCAATCAGTCAGCTTGTTATAAAAGACGGTGAAGCAGGTTCTGCGCTGTATCATGATCATAAGTGGGTTCACAAAGAGGCTTTCCTGGTTGCGCCTGTTGACACGGTAGGAGCGGGTGACGGCTTTAATGCCGGCTACCTGTACAGTTATTTGCATGGTTTTGAACCGGAAAAACGTCTGGAGTTTGCAAATGCAGTCGGTGCGCTCGTCACCACAGTTTCCGGTGACAATGAAGGGCTTCCCTGCCTAGAAGAGGTTTTGTCATTTGTAAACAAAGAGACTGTGATTGAACGGTAGCAAGCACAACTTAAAAAGCGGGTGAAAAAATGAAAGCGGTTCAAGTACGGAAAGCATTTGATCTGAGGGTGACGGAATGTGAGAAACCGTCTGTTGTCCACGCGGATGATGTTCTTGTCAAGGTGAAGCGGGTCGGAATTTGCGGATCAGATTTGCATATTTATCATGGGACAAATCCGTTAGCTTCCCTGCCGAGAGTAATCGGACATGAAGTCACAGGGGAAGTCGCAAAGACCGGTTCTCATGTCCGGCGTTTCAAGCCGGGTGACCGGGTAGTGATTGAACCGATATCTTATTGCGGAACATGCTATGCCTGCCGGAAAGGACGTCCGAACGTCTGCAAAGCGCTTTCGGTGTTCGGCGTTCATGAAGATGGCGGGATGCGGGAATATATCGTGCTTCCGGAAAAGCTGCTGCATGCTGTTTCGCCCGATCTGCCTTGGGAGGAAGCGGTCATGGCAGAACCATATACGATCGGCGCCCAGGCCGTTTGGAGAGGCCGTGTCGAGAAGGAAGATACCGTTTTGATTCAAGGAGCGGGACCAATCGGAATCTGCATATTAAAAATGGCAAAGTTCAAAGGCGCTTCCGTCATGATAACCGACTTGAATGATGAACGCTTAGCATTCGCTGAAAAAAACGGTGCGGACGTTACTGTCAACGCGCAAAAAGAAGATCCCGTTTTGCGGGTGAACGAATGGACAAAAAATGAAGGCGCCAATGTCGTCATTGATGCTGTCTGTCTCCCCTCAACGTTTGAAACGTCCATTGACGCGGTGTCTCCGGCCGGTCATGTGGTTGTGCTAGGTTTTGATGAGAGGACTGCCGGCATTTCTCAGCTTCCGATCACAAAAAAGGAAGTCACGATCACCGGTTCAAGATTGCAGACGAATCAGTTTCCGTACATTACAGACTTACTGAATAAAGGCCTGTTAACGCATGGCGGTCTTATTACACATACATTTTCAGCAGATGACGTCCATCAAGCATTTCAGTTGATCGAACAGCACCCGGGCAAGGTGGGAAAAGCAATCATTACGTTTGATTAAAGGAGGAGCGAGAATGCTGCCTAAGTACGCCATTTACGAAAAACTTCTGCATGCACAAGTGGTGGCTGTCATAAGGGGACAAAACAGCCAAGAGGCGCTTGAAGTTTCAAAAGCGGCCATTTCAGGAGGTATCAGCGCCATTGAGCTTACATACACAACTCCTGAAGTGGAAGATGTCTTTAAGGAACTCCGGCATCAAGATATTCTTCTTGGAGCCGGTTCTGTAATGGATACCGAAACAGCGAGACACGCCATTTTATCAGGCGCCTCATTTATCGTCAGCTCTCATTTTGTAAAAGAGATAGCATCTCTATGCAACCAGTACAGCGTACCGTATCTTCCGGGATGCATGAGCGTGTCTGATATGGCTTTGGCGCTCGAAGCCGGATGTGATGTGGTAAAGCTGTTCCCCGCTAATTCGTTTAATCCCTCATTTATCAAGTCGGTCAACGGCCCTCTGCCGAATGTCCGCATTATGCCGACCGGGGGTATCTCATTAAACAGCATGAATGACTGGCTTTCTGCCGGAGCGGTCGCGGTCGGAGTGGGAAGTGACTTGATAAAAGCATATCAAAAGGGCGGCTATGAAGCTGCCGTATCCCTCAGCAAAGAATACGTCTGCCGAAAAAACGAATATACGGGGGTGTAACATGAATATCACGTTTCGCTGGTATGGCCAAGGTAATGATACGGTGACTCTTGAACATGTCAGACAAATTCCCGGGGTCAAAGGCATCGTCTGGGCTCTTCACCAGAAGCCCGCGGGCGAAGTATGGGAAAAGGAGGACATTGAAGCGGAAGTCAGATTCATTCAATCCTATGGGTTTCATGCAGAGGTCGTGGAAAGCGTGAATGTTCATGAAGCCATTAAACTCGGCCATGAAGAACGCGGACAATATATCGAACACTATAAACAGACCATTCGCAATCTGTCCGAATTCGGCGTGAAAGTCATCTGTTACAATTTCATGCCGATATTTGACTGGACGCGTACCGATATGTTCCGCGCGCTGGAGGATGGGTCAACCGCTTTGTTTTTTGAAAAAGCGAAAGTGGAAAGTCTGCCTCCGGAGGAACTGATCCGCACGGTTGAGAAATCTTCTGATTTGACGCTTCCCGGGTGGGAGCCGGAGAAAATGGCCCGGATCAAGGAACTGTTTGAGGCCTATCAAACGGTCGGTGAAAAACAGCTTTGGGCCAATCTAGAATTCTTTTTACATGAAATCCTTCCTGTAGCGGAGGAACACGGCATTCAAATGGCCATTCATCCGGATGATCCGCCCTGGTCAATTTTTGGCCTGCCCCGTATTATCACCGGTGAGAAAAGTTATGAAAAGCTGCGAGAGATTTCAGATTCACCCGCCAACTGTATTACGTTGTGCACGGGTTCGATGGGAGCGGATCCCGCCAATGATATGGTGAAGATCGCCAAACACTATGCGGGAGCTGCGCCGTTTGCCCATATACGAAATGTGAAAATCTATGATAACGGTGATTTTACGGAAACTTCGCATCTTACCAGTGATGGGTCCATTGATATTACCGGTGTGGTAAAAGAATTGCACGGCCAAGGCTACAAAGGATATGTACGGCCTGATCACGGCCGTCATATCTGGGGCGAACAATGCCGGCCGGGCTATGGTTTATATGATCGTGCCTTAGGAATTATGTACTTGAACGGACTGTGGGATGCGTTCTCGTCTCATGAGAAAGAGGTGGAAGGATGAGACCGATTCATGAACGTTTATCAGGAAGAACCGCTGTCATAACAGGCGGGAGCGGTGTTCTCTGTTCAGCAATGGCAAAGGAGCTTTCACGGCAGGGGATGAAAATTGCGATCGTCAGCCGGAATGCTGATAAAGCAGAGCGTGCGGCGGGCGAGATTGCTGACGCTGGAGGAACCGCGGTTTCTGTACCGGCTGATGTTTCAGCCCGTGATTCGCTCGAAAAGGCAAAAGACGAGATTATCAGCCGGTTCGGTTCTGTCAATCTTTTAATTAACGGAGCCGGGGGAAACCACCCGGATGCGATCACTGCCAATGAGACGTATGAAGAGGATGAGCAGAGCCCATCATTTTTTGATATGGACGAAACGGGATTTTCCAGCGTATTTTCAAGCAACTTTACCGGTGCATTTCTGGCATCGCAAGTGTTTGGAAAAGACCTTTTGAAGGCGGAATGTCCCGCGATTATTAATATTTCTTCTATGAGCGCGTATACACCGATGACAAAGGTGCCTGCCTACAGCGCGGCTAAGGCGGCGGTTCAGAATTTTACGATGTGGATGGCTGTTCATTTCGCAAAAAAAGGGCTGCGGGTGAATGCCATCGCTCCGGGTTTCTTTTTGACTGCGCAAAACCGTGAGTTGTTATTACAGGAAGATGGAAGTCTGACAGACCGATCCAATAAGATTATGGCACATACACCGATGAAACGTTTCGGGAAACCGGAAGACCTTCTGGGAACGCTCCTGTGGCTTTCGGATGATTCATGCTCAGGCTTTGTCACCGGGGTCACCGTTCCCGTCGACGGAGGTTTTATGGCTTATTCCGGAGTGTGACAGAATCCATGTCCCTGTCAGATTGTAAACGATTTACTTCTGTCTTATACTAGTGAAAAATGAAGACAGACGGGGATGAGTCTATGAAAACCATTACAATTTCTGATGTGGCGAAATATGCAAACGTATCTAAAAGCACCGTATCTCAATTTTTAAATCAGCGCTATGACTATATGAGCGAGAAAACGAAACAAAAAATAGAAGCGGCCATTCAAGAGCTGAACTATCAGCCGAATTTCGTCGCCCGCAGCTTAAAACAGAAATCAACATTTACGGTAGGTGTGGTGGTGGCTAATATTCTTCACACCTTTTCCACTCAGGTCATCAGGGCGGTTGAAGACTATTTTCATGAACAAGGATTTCATATTATTGTCTGCAATGCGGATGATGAACCGGAAAAAGAAAAGAAATATATTGAAATGCTCAGGGCCAAGCAGGTGGACGGAATTATTATTTTTCCGACGGGCGAAAATCTCTCTTTATATGAAAAGATGAAACGCGATACGTTTCCGGTTGTGTTTATGGACAGAACCATTGAAGAACTCGGGATTCCGACAGTGATGCTTGATAACCATCATGCAGCCGGTCTTGCCGTTGACCGGTTTATCGAGAGCGGCATTAAGAGAATCGCGATTATTACGACGTCCATTATTCGGGAAATCAGTCCGAGGGTAGAGCGGATTGAAGGGTATAAAAAGGCGCTTGACCGCCACGGAATGATGGTGCGGAATGAATATATCAAAACAGCCGATGCGGCTGATATTTCCAATATTTTGTCAGAGCTGTTCTCACTTCAGGAGCCTCCGAAAGCGATATTGGCGGCAAACGATATTGTTCTTGTTGAGGTGCTGAAGTATATGAAGGAGCATGATATGACAATTCCTGATAAGGCAGCCGTCATCGGAATTGATGAAGTTCCTTTTGCGGGTTTTTTTACTCCGCCGATTACGACGATCGTCCAGCCTGCGGCAGAAATGGCTCGAAAAGCGGGAAGCCTTCTTCTTCGCCAGATACAAGAAAAAGATAGCGGTGAAAAACGGATTCACCGCTATAAACCGGCGCTTCTCGCAAGGCAATCCGGATAACCGGTTTCATTGCATTGCATAAACCGGTTTACTCCGGCAATTTAAATATCTGAATATTATGAAATAAGAGGGAGGGATTTTATGTTCTCAAAGGATAGATTCCCTATTATTCTTCTTTTATTTTCAGCCGGGGTGATTAACTATTTAGACCGCTCAGCGCTGTCTATTGCAGCGCCGTTCATACAGCAGGATCTCACATTGTCTGCAACCCAAATGGGGCTGATTTTCAGCAGTTTTTCTGTCGGATACGCTGTGTTTAACTTTCTCGGCGGTGTTGCATCTGACCGGTACGGGGCTAAATTGACATTGTGTACGGCGATGATCGTTTGGTCTCTTTTCAGCGGGGCGGTTGCGCTTGCTTTCGGATTTGTAAGTCTTTTGATTATCCGTGTTTTATTCGGTATGGGCGAGGGGCCGCTGTCGGCTGCCATAAGCAAAATGGTCAACAATTGGTTTCCTCCGTCTCAGCGCGCCACGGTCATCGGCCTGACAAACAGCGGCACGCCGCTCGGCGGAGCGATTTCCGGCCCGATTGTCGGGATGATTGCTGTGGCATTCAGCTGGAAGGTTTCCTTTGTCCTGATCATGATCGTGGGTTTAGTCTGGGCGTTTATCTGGTTTAAATTTGTCAAAGAACGGCCGGCACAGACGGAAGACGCCCCGGCAATGAAAGCGGCGATTCAATCGCATGAGCAGCATATCCCGATGACCTTTTATTTGAAACAAAAAACGGTTCTCTTCACGGCTTTTGCCTTTTTCGCCTACAATTACATCTTATTTTTCTTCTTAACATGGTTTCCGAGCTATCTGGTGAAAGAACGCGGTTTAAGTGTTGAATTTATGAGCGTGGTGACTGTTATTCCCTGGATTCTTGGATTTATCGGTTTGGCGGCAGGCGGAATGATTTCTGATTATGTATACAAAAAAACCGCCGGAAAAGGGGTTTTGTTCTCACGGAAAGTCATTCTTGTCACTTGCCTGTTCGCTTCCGCTGTACTGATCGGATTTGCCGGACTTGTTACCACTACCGTAAGTGCCGTTATTCTCGTTGCTTTATCAGTCTTCTTTTTATATATAACGGGCTCTATCTATTGGGCGGTGATTCACGATGTGGTTGATCAAAGGAATGTCGGGTCAGTCGGCGGCTTTATGCATTTTCTTGCAAACACGGCCGGTATTATCGGGCCTGCTTTAACCGGCTTTATCGCGGATAAAAGCGGATCATTCTCAGGGGCGTTTTTGCTTGCAGGCGGATTAGCCGTTTTGGCCTCGGCTGCGGTAATCCGTTTCGTGCGCCCGATTATCATTCAAACCGCTTCTGAAGATAAAAAAGATACGATACCTTATTCGTAAGTCATCAAAGCCACTGAGGCTGTCCTGCCGATAACGGGATGGCCTTTTCGTTCTGCCGCTTGATCTGTTCCTATGATAATATAGGAATTGTTTACAAAAGAAGGGAAGAGGAGGGGGCATGAAACAGAAGCCGATATATGTCGAAATCAATATTGCATCTGATATAGAAACGCTTTGGGAATATACGCAAAACCCGCATCTTCATAAGGAATGGGATCTGCGTTTTTCTGACATTACATATCTTCATAGGCTGCCAGATGAACCGCAGAGATTTCTATATGAAACACGAATCGGTTTTGGGCTGAAGGTATCCGGCACAGGCGAATCAATAGGTGACATAAGGCCTCGCTCGTCAGAAAGAGTGTCTTCGCTCGCTTTTGTCTCTGATCATCCGCTGTCACTTATAAAAGAAGGCAGGGGCTACTGGAAGTATATAGAGCGGGATAACGGACAAACCTCATTTTTGACTCAATATCAATATGAAACGGCCCGCGGTCTGCCGGGAAGTTGGATAGACCGGTTTTTATTTCGTCCTCTGCTAAGCTGGGCTACCGCATGGAGCTTTGATGCGTTGCGGCTTTGGATAGAACAAAACAGACATCCAAAGATATCAGTCCGTTTCGGATTTGTCTATGTCTGTATGTGCCTCGTATTCAGTCTGTATTGGTTTTTTCAAGGCTTTCATGATGGCTGTGCCGATGCAGAGATCGTGAGGGGAGCGCTGGAGACAGGGTTAGGGGTATTATGGCTGCTTCCCATGCGGAGAAAGTGGCTGATTCACGCCGGGCAGTCAGTCTTCTTTTGTGTAACGGCACTGTTATATTCCGGCGGCGGATTCTTGATCTCTTTAGGAGTCCTTACGATAGCCGGCATGATTCTTAAGCTCAAGCTGCCGAGCGCCTGGCATACAAAACGAAAGAGAGAAGTGAAATGACGGATTCAATGTATGAAAAAGCGATTACTCATTATCAATCACTGCACCCGATGCTGCAGAAACGGTACAGATTTGACGGATCACGCACGTTTTGCGGAGAAGGCGTTATGTCAGAAATAAAGGGAGGTTCTTTTCTTGTCAGAATGCTTTTAAAGACCGGTGTTTTTTTCAGATGTTTTTTCTCAGAGAGGGGAAACGATATCCCTTTCACTATTGAAAACAAAAACAGGCAAAATGGCGTGGAATGGAATCGTACCTTTTTCTTTAAAGGCAAAACGCGTTTTTTTGATGCGGTCATGGAATATGATGAGCGGGAAAACAGAATTCTTGATTACTTCGGCAAACCTCACATCCTACTGTCTGAACTGCATTTAGAAGCGTCTTCAGACGGAGGGCTTGTTATTACATCCGGAAGGCAGTGGCTCCTGATAGGCGGAAAGAAAATCCCGCTTCCGGCATGGCTGTGCGGGAATTCAACCGTTTATGAGGCTTATGATGAGGAAATGAATTGCTTCAGCATAAAGGTTCATGTGAAAAACCGGATACTCGGCACGCTTTTCTCTTACCGGGGGACTTTCCGGGAAACAGAGGGAGAAACATGCTGAAGCGTCATCTCATGGTCAGTGTGATTTGCTTTTTTGGATTTGCGGCGGCTGAAGCTCCGCATATATCAGCTGCTGAGACGTTTGTTTTATTTTCCGTACTTTTTTTCGTTCCCGCTGTATTCTGCTTTGCTTTTCGGCCGTCAAAGACCTTAGAGAATGTGTTGTTACGGAGTTATCCTGTTGCCGCTTTATGTGCGGTGCTTGCGTTTGTCACAGGCTTCAGTTTTTTTGCCTTTGTGTGGCTCATTTATACGCTTGGACTGGCACTGTATGCTGTCCGGCGGCTGATGAAAACAAATATTCACAGAACAGAAGAGATGTCTGTTATGGCGGGTTTCATTTATTTGGCCGGGGGCGGATTCTGGTTCTTCGCATATGTCCTTGAGATTCCCGTCATGAATTTCGGCCCGCTTATCGTTCTGCTGACGGCGGTGCACTTTCACTATTCCGCTTTTCTCATTCCGATCTTTAACGGATTGCTCGGCAGGATCATACGGGAGAAACGCGTACTTTACCGGTGGAGCACGGTCATTATTTTGATTTCGCCGCTCCTTATTGCCTTGGGGATTACATTTTCAAAGACACTTGATGTGATTGCTGTCGCTCTGTACCTGGCGGGTCTGTATGTAAATGCATATCTCGTCTTTAAGGCGCCGTTTGTTACGAAAACAGGCAGGATCTTGATCAGGAGTTCTTCGGCTGTGTTAATGATCACAATTGCTTTTTCTTTGATATATTCGTACGGTGTCTACCGCGAGGAGGCAACGCTCACGATCAGCCAGATGATTTGGATTCATGGGGCCGTCAATGCATTCGGTGTTATCCTGCCGGCTTTGGCGGGGTGGAGAATAGAAAATCCTAGACCGTTCGATGAGAACAGTGAAAGAACGTTCAGCAGAATTTACGGGAAGGGACCGATAGGCAAAGATTTTTTGACTGACATTCATGCAGCAAATGACATCCATTATACCGGCCTTCAGGATCAGCTGAGAGAACTGCATTCTGAAGACTTTTCAACTGAAAAGCTGGCGCCGGCCGTTATTTCCTTTTATGAAAAGACAATTGATTATGACATCATGGCAAAAGTGACGTGGAGCGGATGGTTTCGCCCGTTCGCGCGCGTGTACGAGCCGTTCAGCAGAAGAGCGGGGCAGATTCATCTGTCCATGAATCCGGATTGGTATATCATGCACAGTGATATTATAGGAGTTGACTCTGACAAAGACGGCAGAAAAAATGTCCGGGCGTGGATCAGAACAAATGAAAAGCAGGAAACCGTTTTTACTGCGCTGTATTCAGCGTACAGGGCAAAAGGGGAAGGATACATGAATATCTCTCTTCCGCTGCCGTACGGCCAAATGACGGGCATTTTAAAGCCTTATGCGCGTAAGCAGAATCTTGTTTTGACAAGCAGACGGCGAAAAAGCGGAGCGGGTGATGAAGGGATTTATCTCCAGACGAAATGGGGGACGTGTCATCTCCCGCTGGCAGAGACATTTCTTATTTCAGCCCAGAGCGAAACAAGCCTGAAGGCCGTTCATCATATGTGGCTGTTCGGACTGAAATTTTTAACTGTGCATTATCGGATCACTCATGCTTCCGCAGGTAACCGAAGCAAATAACAAGCTGCAGAGCCGTCTGTTCATCAGGCGGTTTTTTCTCATGCAAAGATTCCTACATTGAGCGGCATGATGATGGCAGCCGGGCAGATGTCCCTGCTGAAAATCTTGTTTTTGTCCATTTTAGCCCATGGCATGATTTTTACGGCAATGTTTGGCTTCACGACGGCATATTGGAATGTCGATTGAGTCTGTTCCGGCGGGCATGAGAGCAACATCGATGGGGCATACCAGGCGCTTTATGCACTCGGTATTTTCGGGGGACCTTGGTTGCGGGATTTTTTAATGATTGGCTGGGCTCAGAGCCGGATTTTATTTCGCGGCAGTGCTCTGGCTGGCGGCTGTTCAAGCTTGCTTTTGCGTTAGGTTTTTCAGCTGAATCAAAACTAACGCTGTAAACATTTTTATACGTGTAACTGCAATAACACAATGTGCGATTATTGCAGTTATAAATTTCTCTTCTTTGTCTCAATAACTAAAGTATACTTGATTTATGAGACTTATAATTCATTCCTCTTCATAACTTCCTAGAATATATATTATGTAAACTAGAAATTGTGAAGAGAATATAAAAGTGGATACATATTCTAACAGCATCCCCTTTTTTGTAAGGTAATATTAAAAAACCTCTACGTCCTTAATAAATTAAATTCGTCATAAAGGTTTTTCAGTTTGAGTATTTTCATCGGTTATGTCACTTGTTGCTGGTCTTAAGTTCACGCCATCGTATGCCAGACTTTCCACACTTGCAGCTTTCTGCAGGATGTAATGATCAAAAAAGTTCTTCGTATAGTCTGTAACAAGATTTCGCATCTCCGTGGCATCCCGTTCGCCTCTAAGTTCCTCATTCACACTGGTAAACACGATGTCACAGTAATCTAAATGCGCAGCACGATCAACAGAGAAATAATAGGTATCCATGCTATTGTTAGCGCCAATGATCGCATTCATGTTATAGTTCGGTTCAGAAAACAGCAGCAAAAAGGGTTTCTTAAGGTCGCTGCCCTGAAGGCCGAACGCTCCGCTGTCCAATCCAATCCCGCAGGCAAACCGGTCGTCGTCCCGGCAAACAATCGCCGTCGTAGCTCCGCCATAAGAATGTCCGACTATGCCCATGCCGATGTCAAGCAACAATCTGTCCTTAAAGATGGAATTCAGCTCTCCAGAGTCCAGTTTGACAAGATAATCGGCTGCATACCTTACATCTTCCGCCTGCAATTCACAATACTTTGTTAACTTGCCAAGAATCGGCAGTGTAAACACGTTATGGCACATCTCAATGGCAGTTTCATCGTCAGGACGCATCTCCATCTTACCAGCCAACGCCAGCATCTCCGGATCTTCAGAAAACGCCAAAATGGCATCAGAAAAATCCTTTGATACATTAAACAGGCGCCCATCTTTACGCTTATACATCGTGCTATTCTGATGGCCGATGCTTACCGCCACATATCCCATGCTTGCCAAGTCTGTACAGATCACTGTGCCCCATTCTGGAGAACCGCCTCCGCCGCAAACATAGAATAACACCGGATAACGCTTTTCTTTCCCGGAGAGAGCAAGGTCGTCGTAACATTGGGTCTTGATATCTATAGAGTAAGCATCCTTCAACGCAGTGAGAATCGGCTGCTCATCAAGCATTTCGCAGACTTCAGAAAACATGTACGTTGATGTAGTCTTTCCTTCGCTGCTGTCGGACGGATAGTACACAAACGCCGTCAGTTCTCTTTTTGTATGATCTGATGCCGTGTACTCAAAATCCATTTGGGTGCGGCCGACAGTATAGCCGCCAATTGGCTCTGGAAATGCGTCATACCTTTTCATTCTCTTGTTCCCCCTTAAGTAATAAAAGTGGCGGATGTGAAATACATACATTGCGCGACAAACGCTTTTCAAAACTGTGAAACGATTACATTATATGTTCAGTGAATCATATCTACTCCTTCACGTAAACCTCCATGTATTGCTGTTTAAGATGATAAAAGCGGACATCGTTGCTGATGTCCGCCTAAAGCTTAACTAATGGGGTTCTGTTCCCCAAATCAGTTTTCCTTGATGATATGTGGTATTCCCGTTATTTTTTATGTGAAGCTGCGGGCGGATTTGGTTGCTGTTCACACTCCCATCCCCTGCTTTGTATTGTACGGAAATGCCTTTTTCCTGTGCGGGGTTATCTTGTGCTGGCGTTTCAGGGGCGTCCTTCGTTGAATCTTTGCTGCCGCGAATGTTTTCTCTTACGAATGTTCCTGAAGCAGTTAAATCTGTAAGCGGCCAGCCGCCTGTTTTAGATGCTCCCGGCTTTAAAGCCGAAGATGATTCCTGCTTATCAGAAAGATTCCAGTTCACCCAGCTGATGTTCTTGCTTTCGAGATAATTCAGCCATTCCCGCGACTGGTCAAGGAATACACCGCCATTTCCAGACGCGTCGCTTGTTCCCCATTCCGTCACGAAAATAGGCGCTCCTTTGCTGAGTGCATAGTTTGCTTTATCCCGTAAAGATTGGCCGTGTGTGCCGGCATAAAAATGAAGCGCGTACATGACGTTTGCATCTTTTAGCTGGTCATCGGCAGCATCATTCACATCTTGGCTCCATGTACCGGTTCCGACAATGATGATGTTGTCTGGATCATTTTTGCGGATAGCGGAAATCACTTCTTCCGCATACGGTTTAATATCACGCTTCCAGTTCACGTCACCGTTTGGTTCGTTTGCAATTTCATAAATGACGTTTGGCGTGTTTCCGTAAAGACTTGACATTTCCTTAAAAAAATCTTTTGCCTTCTCTTTATTTTGGTTTGGGTTGCCGTCATTTAAGATATGCCAGTCAATGATGACATATATCCCAAGTTCTTTTGCCGCTTCAACCGCTTCTTTTACTTTATTTTTCACGGAAGGGTTGTCAATATAACCGCCATCTGCGGTATACATCGCCGCGCGGAAAACGGTTATGCCCCAATCGTCTCTCAGCCATTTTAAGCTGTCTTTATTGACAAAATCGCCATACCATTGCAATCCATGTGAACTGATCCCTTTCAATTGTACCGCTTTGCCGTCCCGGTTTACGAGCTGTGTTCCTTTTATGCTAAGCTGCCCATTCTTGGCTGCTGGCGTTTTTGTCCCTGCTGCAGATGCCGGCGAAGCCTGCAAGCCGCCCATTGTCAATACCGTAATCAATAAACACGTAATAAAAATAGAAATTGACCGTTTCATATCTGATCTTTTCCTCCTTCGCATCATTTTGGCTCTTCACTTCTTATGAGCTCGAACTCATTGTAAAAATCTTTCTCATGATTGTCTATCAACCTAATTTCTTGTTTTTGGGAGGTTTAAAAGCCTGTCAATTTGCTCTAACTCTATTGAATAAGACACACCTGACACATATAGAACAAAGAAAACTGGACTGAATCGGGACTTTACACGTTATTTTTCAATCGAATCGAAAAATTAAATGTATTTCCGACGTAGACGCGCTAAATGTGATGAGTCTCAATATGGCATTGAATCTTATGATTGTAATAAGACGAGCCCTTGCCCGTCCTTGTTAATTTAAGGTTGATGTAAGGTTCGGATTAATACGGGTTAAGGTTGGAGTTGTACAATAAGATTGTACTTCAGTGTGGGATTCAGCCAGAAGAATTCCCCCTTCAATAAATCATAGAGGTGAAAAGGTTTGAGAGAAAATAAAATTTTGTCTTCATTATGTTACTTCAGTATATTTTTTGCGCCGTTTCTGTTTCCGATTATCGTCTATTTCTTAAGCCGGGACGATGTGAAAGAACATGCGAAAAAATCTTTATGGACGCATCTGATTCCTTATTTGATTTTTGGAATTGGCATCATCGCTTCAGGTCTACTCGGTATGAATGATATCAGACATGCCGGGCCTTTCCTGCTTGCGACTTATGCTGTTACATTCCTTGTGGCGATCTATTTTTTCATTTGGAACATTGTCAAAGGAATCAAAGTGTTTTCGGAATAATAGGAAAAAACGGTTCTGTTATTAATCAGCAGAACCGTTTTTTGTATAGCTATTATGATAATTGTATATCTATCGTTGTCCCTTCTCCCGCGGTGCTGTGAATGGTGATGTCCCCTCCGTGCTTTTGGATAATATCCTTTGCTATGGCCATTCCAAGACCAGAGCCTGCATGCGTCGTTCCTGTATTTGTCCCCCTGTAATAGCGATCAAACACTTTTTCCAGCTCCTCTTCTTCTATCCCTTTGCCGTTGTCCTTAATTGTCACATGAGTTCGTTCTTTTTGTTCAAGCTGTACAACGATCTTCACATCGGGATCATTGTGAACGAGGGCATTTAAAATGAGATTCGTGACCGCTCTCCGAATCAATATCGCATCAAGGCTCAGCATCAGCTTTTCCAGGTTCGTTTGAAGCTCAATGGACTTATCCGCATATCTGGAATCGTTTAAAATATCAATTAACGTTTCCCGCAGAAGCGATACAAGGTTTACCCGTTCTTTATTTAACATCACATCGTTGTTTTTCAGCCTTGTCGTTAAATTTAAATCTTCCATCACATCTTTCATATAGAGGGATTTACTCTCAATGATCCGGGCGTAATCTCTGATCTGTTCGACTGTGAGATGATAATTCGGATCTTTGATGATTTCTGCATAGCCTTGAATAGATGCTAATGGTGTTTTAATGTCATGAGAAATATGACTGATCCACTCTTCACGCATTTGCTCTAATTTATCTTTTTCTTTTTTGCTTAAAGATAGTTGTTCCGATAAGTGATTGACATTATAGAACACATCTTTATAAATGCCTTTGGATTTCATTTTGATCGTATAATCTCCATTAGCTAACCGCTGGATTCCTTGAATGACACGGCCGAGCGGTTTTGTGAGCTGCCGGCTGAATAGATAGCCAATGAGTAACGCGATTAATGCATCTATTGATAATAATATGATGGTTCCTGCATTGAACTTCGTCACAAATTCCTTGGTATCATATGAGAGGACAAATTTTCCGAGAGAGGGATTTTTAAACCCTATAAAGTAACTGTACTCCTTGCCGTTTACTTTTTTTCCGCCGGCGTAAATGGTTGATAATAATTGTTTATCCTTATATTTATGTAAATTTACAATTTCAATAGGCGTATATTTTTTCTTCAGTCCTTTAGGTTCTCTATCATGATAAACATCCTGTCCGTTTTCATCTAATATTTGAATCCATGCATTCTGCTCTTTTAAAGCTTTTTGGCCCTCTTTGTTTACTGTGATACCATTGTTCGATAACGTGACATATTGTCGGAATGATCTTGTGAAAGTTTCCGGTGTACTTTCTTCATCATGTTGGGTGTTCGCCTGGAAAACGAGCCAAAACATAAAAATAAATAAATTAATGAAGACTGTAATGATGGTCACTATGATGACAGATACCATGTATCTGCCTGTTAATCGCCAATTCATCCTTACGCATCCTTTACAACAAATTTGTAGCCTAACCCTTTCACAGTGACGAGAAAGACTGGTTTTGATGGGATGTTTTCTATTTTCTCACGGAGCCTGCGTATATGAACCATCACCGTGTTGTCAGAACCGAAAAAGTCTTCTCCCCATACAGCTTGATAGAGTGTTTCTTTACTGATCACCCGATTGGGATGCTGCAGAAAATAGGTCATAAGCATAAGTTCTTTAGGTGTTAACTCAATAGCCGCTCCATTTTTGGTGAGCTCGGCTTGTTGTTGGTTTAATTCAAATGTCCCTTTTTTTATCACGGTTCCGGTTTGAGAAGGCTGTAAGTAAGAGACCCGTCTCAGCTGCGCTTTGACCCGGTATGCGACTTCTTTAGGGCTGAAAGGTTTTGTAATGTAGTCGTCCCCGCCGATGGCAAGTCCTACAATTTTATCCGTTTCCTCCCCCTTTGCAGACAAAAAGATGATAGGAATGTGTGAAATGTCCCTTATTTGCTTGCAGATATCATAGCCTTCACCGTCTGGCAGCATGATATCCAATATCACAAGATCGGGATTTTCTTGATGAAATTGAGCCAATCCGTCACGGGCAGTTGAAGCGGTCACTACGCGATCAATGCCTTCTCTTATTAATACGGTTTTGATCAGTTCCAAAATTTCTTTTTCATCGTCTATGATTAATACTTTGCTGTGAAGCCGTGACATATATTGATCACTCCTTGAAGTCATTGTCATTATTATACCCAATGTCCGTGTATCGTTAAAAAACCAACACTTCTCTTCCACAGAAAATAAGCCAATTTTCTTTTTCGAGTAAGAAAATTGGCTTATTGCGATGCTGATGTCTCTAACGCTTTACAACAAATGTTGTCACGCTTTGAGCCGGCAGATGGGCCCAAAAATGATTATCCGTTACTTTGAGATCCGTTCCAGGTTGAAGATTGCTGCTGCTGCTCGTGATCCATCTGGATACTTGCGAAGCAGATCCATTCTGCAACACGAAGTTTTGGTTGACCCCTGTGTTATTTTTATTAATGGCAACAATCACAACTTTATTGTCTCCTTTATAGGCTGACACATAAACATTCGGCTCAGGATTTTTCGTTGCATCAATCCTTACATAGCCAGGGCGCACAAATTTTGAGAAATGAGCCATATTGTATCCGCGTTTGCTGATCATCCCATCTTCTTTCATCGGGCCGTATGATCTGCGGATGTACCACCACACATAAGCTTGAAAATCTCCCTCTACCATTGAATGATGAATATGCTCTGAAACACCTAAAGCCTCAGGCCATCGATCTGCCGAGTTGTTATCACTGTTCGGATAGTATACTTCCGTCATCCAAAGGTCCTTCCCCGCTCCTTTTTGTTTGAAAAGAGGATAAGGAAACTGACTGACCTGAGTGCCGTACAGGTGGGTTCCGAGGATATCCATATTCCTAAGCGCCTGCGGATCGTTCAAAATGGGGTCCGATATATTTTTCAGGTATTGAAATGATTCCGGCGCAATCACACGGGCATTAATGGAACCGGCATTCTCTCTCATGAAACGCAGGATTTCTTGAGGCGTCCACCATGTCCATTCGTGAGCGTAATCAGGCTCGTTCTGCATAGAAATCGCATACAGATTCACACCATTACTCTTCATGAAATTAACGAAATCGTTAAGATGCTGCGCGTATGCAGCGTACTTATCGTATCTCAGCCGCTTAGCTGATGTGTCACCATTATGATTGAAAGTCTCAACCATATCGTTTGGCGGATTCCAAGGGGAAGCAAAAACGATTGCTCCATGTTTGATCGCACTCTTTGCAGTCTCCACTTCTTTGTACCAATTATTTCTATTTTCATCTACATGAATTCTTAAGACCGAAAAACCTAACTGATTCTGCCCATTGCCAAAAGCGGTCTCCCGTTGAGCCGCAGTCAAGTCTCCAATCCAAGCCGGGTGGTTCATTCCTCCAAAACCGCGAATCACTTGTCTTTCTGCAGATATATTAACTGTTGCATCACTTGCTGCTGAAACTTCAGTAACTCCCGGTCCTAACAGCATGACGGACAGCATTGTGAAACATACAAATAATACACAAATTAGGTTTTTTATGCTCGGCATCATTTTTTCCTCTCCTTCATTTGTCTTTTATGGACTTAGAAAACGTACCTTTGCTTATCTTTGTGTAAACTGCCAGTAATCAACATTAAACAAGTTTCCTGTACCAGTTCCGGTAAATACAAAGAATACGTTGTGAACACCGGATGCGCCGCTTACCGCAGTTTCTATTTCTCTCCAGGATTGCGTTCCGCCTGTGGAAGGGACATTCAAGGTTCCGACAAGCTTACCGTTTGCACTGTCTAGTCGCACTTCTATTTTTCCGCCAAGAGCGGACGCTACATTTGCTTTAAACGTCCTTGCACCGCCTGACCCGAAGTCTGCATTTCCAACAGCAATCCAGTCTCCGTTATGAATGTTTGTGACATGTTGATTATTGACCGGCCCGCCGGGTGCAGAGGAATTCTCGGTCAAAATCCGTCCGTTCCAGGCAAACGTTTCCGCTTCTACCCGGTGATATGGATTCAAGTTGGATAGCTGTTTGACACCTGCAAAATTTGCCGCTACCTCTTGCAGGGAGCCATCAGGATTATGCACAAGCTTATTTATATGGGGAGAACGGTATCCTTTGCCGGCCCCGTAAAGAGCGGAGCTGACAGTTTGAGTATGATACACCACATACCACTCGTTTTTAAAATTGAAAACAGCATGGTGATTGTTTCCGCCGCCTCCGAAAAATGCTCCCGGATTTTTCAGAAAGTGCCCTCTATACGAAAAAGAATTCATAGGACTTGAGCTGGTCATGTAGCCGATCTCACCTGGAGGTTTATCGGCCGGGTGCGCGCCCCCGAAATTGATACAATAGGAATAGTAATATTTTCCGTTATACTTATGCATTCCCGAATCTTCAAACATAAAAGGCGCATCAATCGCAGATGCACTTCCGGCAACACTGGTCATATCAGGCCCTAATTTCATGACTCTTGCTGTTTTAGGATTGGCCCATTGTCCCTGCGTTGGATTTGAACCGCCCGGAACGCCTCCGCCGGCATATAGGTAACCGGTACCGTCATCATCTACGAATACTGCCGGATCAAAAAGCCATACAACACCGGACATTCCTGGTGTACTTGGCGTCACCAGCGGTTTTCCGATCGGATCTGTCCATGGGCCGGTCGGGCTGTCTGCGGTGAGAACCCCGATACCCCCGCCGCCGTTTGCGAAATAAAGGAAAAATTTATCCTTACCGTTGATCTTTTTCACCGCGGCTGACGGGGCCCATGATGCTCCTGCCCATTTGGCAATCCCCCGGCCGCCATTCACCCCATTGGCACCCGCTGCGGGAATCGCTCCGTGATCTGTCCAGTTCACCATATCCGCTGAAGATATGACGGATATTTTATTCAAATTGGCAAATGAATTATCCTTAATCGTTCCGTCGCTATTATATTCATAGTCATCGCTTGACATATAGATGTAGACTCTTCCGTTATAGGTCAGCGCAAACGGATCCGCGCCCAGATGATGGTCGATAAGCGGATTTGAATTCCCAACATGTTTTGCAATTGGAGTGCTTACCGCATTCGCATATTCCCCAGGTAAACAGCTCAATAATAAAGCAAGAACAAATAAACATACGCTGCACTTTTTCATCAGCTTAACATCCTCCTGTTTCCGCATATTAGGTTTTTAAAAAATATGATAACAACAGGTCATGAAGAATGCGTAAAATGAATGATTTTCAGAGTGAAAACGTTGCAAATATCTGACCCTCTTTTATGAAAAATGCCGCCGATTGCAGTCAGCGGCATTTTGCCCTGAATCACTTACATTTTGTCAAACTTCGTGTCGCCAGCAAACGATCCTATTGACAGTTGTTCTTCAAGAACAAGTCCGTGATGATGCCGTTCTTCAATCCTTTTGATAAGAGATCGAATTGTATCCGTATTTTCTTCAATATTGTGAGGGTCAAAGATCGTCACATGGTCTCCTTTTAATTTGTACTCAAGGTAATGCTGTGCGGTTGATTGCTTCCATCCTCTATCGGTCAACTCGCCGCATAGAAAATGATGAATGTTGGCGTTCACCGCGCCGGAATTGATCAGTTTATTGTGATATGTGAGATAGCTTCTGATTTTATCCTTAATGGAAGGAATGGTTAATAATTCTCTGTAATAATCCGGAATGATATCCAGATTCCGATGAATGATCTCTTCGGTTTCCTCTTCCGAAAAATAATTCACCGAAACGGCTCTTTTAGAATCAAGCATCATAATGTCCGATACGATGCGTCCGCGCTTCTCCAAGGCTTTGGCAACCTCAAAAGCCAAATTCGATCCCGAGGAGTAACCGAGTAAAACAAAAGGCCCTTGTTCCTGAATGCCTATCATGCTTTCTGCATACCGGTCGACGATCTCTTGCTCGTAAGACGGCTCTTCTAAGAAATCAGCGGCATAGACGGTGCAGCGGCCGTCTAGTCTTTTCGCCATTTCATTATAGACCAGCCCGTACCCGATTAAAGGCGGGAAACAGAACAAAGGGATTGAACCGTTCTGATTCATCTTGACGAATACGTTATCCGTCTTGGACTCGAAAACTGCCGCTTGAATGGCGCGTGCCATTGTTTCGATGGTAGGAAAATCGTATACGGCTTGATAATGCATTTTGATTCCCATACGGTCGTTGATTTGATGAATAACTTGCAATACTTTGAGCGAATGGCCGCCAACGTCAAAGAAGTTATCTTTAATTCCCGGGTCACTGAGAGCTAAAATGTTCTTCCATATCTCGGCCAGCTGCTTTTCAATTAACGTTCCGGGCGCTTCGTATTCGGTTCCGGTGAGCCTATTTCCCTCAGGAGCCGGCAAAGCTTTTCGATCGATTTTTCCATTTGCGGTTATCGGCATCTTCTCCATTTGAACAAAGTAAGCCGGTATCATATAAGCGGGCAGTTTGTTCAGTAAATGACGCTTCAGCTGCGCCGTATTTAATGAATCGTCTCCTGACAAGTAGGCGCACAGCTGCTTTGAGCCCTCTTCTTCAATCGCGATGACGACCGCTTCTTTGACAGATTCCGATTGCAATAAAGCCGCTTCGACCTCGCCAATTTCAATCCGGTAGCCCCGGATTTTCACCTGATGATCAATTCTTCCCAAATACTCGATATTGCCGTCAGGCAGCCACCGGGCGACATCTCCCGTTTTGTACATTTTTTCGCCTGCGGCAAACGGGTGTTCAACAAATTTCTCAGCCGTTAATTCCGGGCGGTTCAAATATCCTCTGGCCAGTCCCTCTCCTGCCACATAGAGCTCGCCCGGTATGCCCATTATCTGAATGCGTTGATATTCGTCCAAAATATACGCTTGCAGAGTAGGAATAGGTTGTCCGATGTTGCTTCTGCCCTCGTTGATTTCCCGTTCCGTGATTTCTTTATATGTGACATGAACGGTGGTTTCGGTGATGCCGTACATATTGATTAATTCTGTTAAAGGATATTTAAGCTTCCAGTCTTTCAAGAAGGATGGATTTAACGCCTCTCCGCCAAATATGATTTTTCGGATGTTTAAATTGGATTGGGGATCTGCTCTCTCCTCCTGCATCAGTTGATAAAAATAACTTGGCGTTTGATTTAAAATGGTCACAGCTTCCGATTTTAACAATTGTAAATACCTTTCCGGGTTTTTGGCTATTTGTTTCGGAACAATCACTAATTTGCCTCCATACAGCAGCGCTCCGTACATTTCCCATACTGAAAAATCAAAGCAGAAGGAATGAAACAAAGTCCAAGTGTCCGATGTGTTAAAATCAAAAACATTTTTGTTGTTAAATAACAGACGAACCACGTTTTTATGTTCAATGAGCGTGCCTTTCGGATTCCCCGTAGTTCCTGATGTATAAATCACGTAGGCTAATTGATTTGGCATCACGCTCAGATTGAGATTAGATGGTTCGGCGTCGTATGATGACGGATCGTCAAGGAAGACAGTATGACTTTGATAATCGGTACCTTCCAGAAGATGATGTTGCAATAATAAGATAGAGACGTTAGAATCCTCAAGCATATAATGGATGCGTTCTTTCGGATAATCCGGATCGATCGGTACGTAAACGCCCCCGGCTTTCAAAATAGCAAGGATGCCTATCACCATCTCCGGTGAACGCTCCGCCATAATGCCGACAAGCTCCTCGGCCTGAAGTCCTTTGGCAACCAAGGTTCGGGCCAGCTGATTGGCGCGTTCATTTACTACCCGATATGTCAGCTTCTTATCTTCAAAAACAATCGCTGCTTGCTCCGGCGTTCGCTTCGCTTGTTCTTCAAACAATTGATGAATCGTCTTTTCCTTTGGATACTCAGCCGCCGTATCGTTGAACTTATCTATCAGAAGCGATCGCTCATCCGCTGTTACGATATCTAGGTCTTGTACGCGAACTTTCTGATCGTCCGCCATTTGCTTCATGATTTGCATGAAATGCGTCTGCATCCGTTCGACACTTGCTTGATCATAAACATCGCGGTTGTATACAAAACGAATGTCAATTTCTCCATTCGGCATCACGATAAAAGTAAAGTCGTAATGTGTATGTTCTTCCATATGAAAATCGAGAATGTCTAATGCGTTGTCATCCTCCTTCATATGTTCTATTTGTTTCTCAACCGGGTAATTCTCAAATACCATAATATGATTGATCAACTGCTGCTTTTGCTCAGTTTGAGCCTGAATGTCATACAACGGAAATGTATCATATTTTTGAGAAGCCAGTGCCCGCTCCTGGTTCACTTTCAATACTTGTGCAGCTGTCATTTCAGGCTGCGTATGAATACGTACGGGAATGGTATTGATAAATAAACCGACCATGGTTTCAATTCCCGGAATTTCTGCCGGTCTGCCGGATACGACCGTGCCGAAGACGACATCCTGACTCCCATTGTATCTTTGCAGCAATAAGCCCCATGCTGTTTGTATCCATGTATTGACGGTGACTTGCTGGCGGCTTGCGGCCCGTTTGATTTCGTCTGAGAGCTGCTTTCCTAAATGAAACGTATGCTCTCCTTTTTCGTATCCTTTCGTCTGGTTCGTCTGGCCGGAAGGTTGTTCTTGTAACAAAACAGTTTGCCCTTCATAACCTTCCAAGTAATTACGCCAATAGGCTGACGCCTGTTTGTGATCTTGTTGATCGAGCCATTCGATATATCGGCTGTATGGAGTGACGGCTCCCCGCTTCGGCTGCGGCTGCCTTTGTTCGAGTATCGCATAATAGGTTTCAAACACTTCTTTCGTAACAAGAGGCAAACACCAGCCATCCATTAAAATATGATGAAAGCTCCATATCAATCGCGCTTGGTCTTCCTCTGTCCGCAGGATCGATACGCGCATTAAAGCATCCCGGGTGAGATTGAATCCCCGCGCCTTATCTCTTCTAGCAAAATCGGCAATAAACTCGCTGCGCTGATGACTGTTCATGCTGCGAATATCTTCAACAGCCGTTTCAATCGGCTTTTGCCGGAATACAATCTGCAAAGGCTGATCTTTCCATTCTGTATAAAAAAGAGTCCGAAGAATGTCATATTTTTCGGCCAGATGCGCTAAACTCATCCTGAATGCATCGATATCCAAGAAAC
This sequence comes from Bacillus sp. YH3-2-B2, assembly GCF_053663335.1. Taxonomy (NCBI): domain Bacteria; kingdom Bacillati; phylum Bacillota; class Bacilli; order Caryophanales; family Bacillaceae; genus Bacillus; species Bacillus sp. YH3-2-B2. The sequence goes on from NZ_JBSJQE010000001.1 coordinate 1,008,136, forward strand.
CTTTCAGATCAAAAGCGGCTTGTTCAAAGTAAGCTTCGGAAGCCGAATCGATCAAGCTGTGGAATAACATTCCTTTCTGCATCGGGGTTAATGGGTATATATTTTCAATGTCACCGTCACCGAGATGACTCGTTTGCTGCACAAATTGATCCAGTTCACCGATCGTTATACCTTTTAACGAAATGTCGCTTGGCGTCAGGTGAATTTGATCTTGAGCATCACAATGTGCGATGACTTGCTGCAGGCTGCTTTTTAAGAGATCGGCACAGGCTTCCATTGTTTCTCTTTGATATTGTTTACCGCTATAGCTGATGGCCAGCGACAATCGGCCTTCTGAAATCATGCCGTTGATATCAAGTGTATAGGTCAAGGGACGATTGTCACTGGCTGTTTTCCCGCTTGAGTAAGGGGATACCTCCATCTTGCCGTTCCGGACATCTTGATCAAATTGACCCAAATAATTGAAACGTATTTCCGGATGTCTGGTCCATTCATGTGCCTTCGGGTGATCGGACAAATATTTGATCAGGCCGTAACCTATTCCTTTTTGGGGGATCTGACGCAAATTTTCTTTCACTGTTTTAATCCGCTCCGGGATATCCTGATCAGCTTTGATTTGAAGCGAAACCGGATATAGGCTTGTGAACCATCCCACTGTACGCGAAATATCGAGATCCGGAATGATAGACTCTCTGCCGTGTCCTTCAAGGTGAATGAGAATGTCTTCATATCCGGTCCAACGATGAACAGCAATTCCCAGACCGGTCAGTAATAAATCGTTCATATCGGTCGAATAAGCCCTGTGAGCGTTTTTTAATAAACGTTCGGTTTCCTCGACGGTCCATTGAACAATGACCGTTTCCTTGTCTTTGGCCAGACCGGTCTCCTGTCCATTGTCCTTTGGCAATGTATGTTGCGGATTATGTTTCTGTCTGAACCAGTATTGATTTTCCGCTTCGAATTCCTGACTTTCTGCATAACGATTCAACTGTTCAGCCCATAACAGGTAAGAGTCCGTTTTCTTCGGAAGCCGGATCGCTTCTCCGTTTTGAAGCTGCTCATAAGCTGCCGCTATATCCTCAAGTAAAATCCTCCACGATACGCCGTCGATGACCAGATGATGAACCGCAATCAGCAAATGATCTCCCTCTTGACACCGGAACAATCCCAGTTTCATGAGCGGTCCTTCCGCTAAATGAATGGATTGCTGAATCTCATTTGAAATGGTTTCTATCGTCTGGGACACATTTTTTTCTTCGCGTAATGAGATCACTTCAAGGCTGAACAGATCACCTTCTTCGATCCCCCGATTTCGGGCTTCATATCCATCTTCTGTCGGAACATAGACCATGCGCAAAGCATCGTGATGCTCTGTGATCTTCTTCATGACTTCCCGAAGCTTGGATTCATCCAGTCCCTCTTTCCAATAAAGCATAATCGCTTGATTGTAATGGTGTAATTCCGGGTATTTCTGGTCGAAAAACCAATGCTGAATCGGTGTCAGCAGTGCACGGCCTTTGATTTCTCCTTGTTCTGCGATTCGGGTTACCGGCTCTACGTATGGAACAAGCTCGGAGATGGTTGGGTATTTAAACAAGTGTTTGATTTCAAACTTATACCCGGCTTGGTATAATCTTGAGGACACTTGAATCGACTTAATGGAATCGCCCCCCAATTCGAAGAAATGATCTGAGATTCCGACCCGTTCTAAGCCTAAGACCGACTCCCACACCGCGGCCAGTATTTTTTCCAGTTCTGTTCGAGGAGCTTCATAGTTCATGCCTGTAAGATTCTCTCTTGGAGAAGGAAGGGATTTACGGTCTATTTTCCCGTTGAAAGTAAGCGGCATCTCTTCCAGCTGAACGAAATACGCAGGTATCATATAGGATGGAAGCTGCCGGGACAGCTCTTCACGGAGCTCGCCTGCAGTTAAAGCATGTTGTGCGGTATAATAGGCGCACAAGGATGTTTCCCCATCGATTTCCCGGGCGATGACGATGGCTTCTTTGATCGCCGGCAGCTGAAAAAAAGCGCCTTCGACTTCGCCGATTTCAATGCGGTAACCGCGGATTTTCACCTGGTGATCAATCCGGCCCAAATACTCGATATTGCCGTCCGGCAGCCATCTTGCCAAGTCTCCCGTCCGGTATATCCGTTCTCCTGATGCAATCGGATGGTTTACAAACTTCTCGGCCGTCAGTTCGGGACGATTCAAGTAGCCCCTTGCAAGCCCATCGCCCGCTATGCACAGTTCTCCCGCCACACCGATCGGCTGCATATGTTCCAAATCAGCATGTAATATATACAATTGAATGTTGGAAATCGGTTTGCCTATCGGAATCGTTGCATATGTTTCTTCCGTCTGGCAATCAAAGTATGATACATCAATTGTTGCCTCAGTCGGTCCGTACAAGTTGATGATTTGAGCCTGGCTCACCGACGTGATGATGCGTTTGAAGCCTGCGACATGTACAGGCTTCAAAGCCTCACCGCTTGCAAACACATGTCTTAATGACGCTAATTTTTGTTTCAACATCCCGCTTGGCTTCTGATCCATGGATTCCAGGAAGGCATGCAGCATCGCCGGTACAAAATGCAGTGTGCTGACGCCTTTTTGTGCAATTGTATCTAAAATCAGCTCGGGATTCTTTTCTCCTCCGCTTGGCAGCAGCACCAGTTTAGAACCTGCCATTGTCCACCAGAACAGTTCCCACACTGATACATCAAAGGTGATCGCAGTTTTTTGCAGAATCGCATCCCGCTCATCCAGAGGGTATTTTTCCTGCATCCACACCAGCCGATTGATGACCGACCGGTGCTCAACCATAACCCCTTTCGGCTTGCCCGTTGAACCCGATGTATAAATAACATAGGCCAGATGATCCGGACCAGCAGCCGGCTCTACATTCGACCCGTCTTCACAAAAGTTTTGGGGATCTTTCATATCCAGCACTTTTCCCGTAAAAGGTACTCTCTCTTGCGAGTGATTCTGCACCAGTAACAACTTCGTATCCGAATCCTCCAATATGTATCGAACCCGTTCCTCGGGATAGCCCGGGTCAATCGGTACATACGCCCCGCCGGCTTTCAAGATCCCGAAGATCCCTACAATCATATCCAGGGAGCGTTCGGCCATAATCCCGACCGGCTGATCCGGCTGCACGCCTTCAGATTGCAGTGTCCGAGCGAGTTGATTCGCCTTTTCATTCAATTCCCGGTACGTCAGACGGCTATCCTCGTAGACAACAGCCGTTTGATCAGGGGTGCGTTCCGCTTGTTCCTCCAAAAATTGATGAATCGTTTTTTCTCTTGGATACTCTGCAGCCGTTTGATTATAGGCGATGAGTTGATTTGTCTCTGAGTCTGACAGAATATTAAGCTGTCGGATCATAAGGTCGGGTTGGAATAACAAACTTGAAAAAACCCGGTTTACATGTTCGATCACTTGCATCATATACTGGCGATCATAAGCTTGTTCATTATAAGTTAACTTTAAATGAATCGAATCATTTTCGATGGAAAACTGAAATAACGTATCAGCAGCAGCCGTTTCTATAAAACGAATGGGATGAAGCTGATCTAGTGATACGATCGTATGGATCATTGGCAAATGATTTGAATCGTAGTTCAGATTTAATGGACCGGCCATTTTATCGAAAGGAACGTGCTGATTTAAGATGGCTCCGTTCAGCGTATGCTTGAATTCATTAAATATGGATTTAAATGTGCTGTCCGCATTTATGTTTTGTTTGATTAACATGACTTGATCTAAACGAAGGTCTTCATCGGTTTCGTCTTCAAAGGTCGGTACACCTACAATAACGCCCTCTTCCCCCGTATATTTGTACAAAAGACACTCGATTCCGACCAGGAGAACCATATAAACGGCCATTGGCGATTTATTCGTCATCTTCATGATGCGCAGGGATACATCGGAGCTCAATGAACTGTGAATACGGTTGGGTGCACTCGGCGCATCGTGCTCTATTGTTGAGTCCGACATTTGAAACGAAGGGATTGCACTGGGACGATCTTCCGCATCGAACATGCTGCTCCAGAACAACTCCTGTTGCTTGAATTCTGACATTAATATCCCTCCAGTGAGTTTTAGCCGGCTGACCGCTGTCCCCGTAAAAACATCATGCCGGGGACAGCCGGTACCGGCCGTTTTTAGAAATTCAATTCGATTTCGTTTGCAAAGTGTTCACTTTTATTTACTTTCTCACTTAATTGAATTTCTTTTAAAGGAATCGATGGGTCTTTTATGATCGCCGACAGAATCATGGCGTAATCCTTGCTCAGCGTAGCGATGGTTTTCTGTTTAAACAGCTTCGTGCAGTACTCAAAGCTTCCTTGAATCTCGTGCGGATTCATCACGAAAGTCAGCTGTAAATCAAATTTGGCCGCCGTATTTGTTTGTTCATATGGTCTGACCGCGAGAGAGTCCAATTCGATATCCGTTTGTTCCGTATTTTGCAGAACAAACATCGTATCGAATAACGGATTACGGCTTAAGTCCCGTTTCACTCCCAGTTTCTCAACTAATTCTTCAAAAGGATATTCTTGATTTTCATAAGCTTTCAGCATCGTTTCTTTTGTTTCCGTTACATAGTCCATAAAGGTCTTTTCTCCAGCCGGGGCAGTACGGATGGCCAGCGTATTCACAAACATCCCGATAATATGCTGTAAATCTTCATGCATTCTTCCCGCAATAGGCGTACCGACGACGATATCTTCCTGACCGCTGTATTTGGCCAGCAGTATGTTATAGGCTGACAGCAAGATCATGTAAGCGGTCGATCCGGTCAATTCTTCCATCTGTTTAATCCCCTGGACCACAGTCTCATCGAGAGCGAAATTGTATCGCTTGCCTTCAAAGCTTCGAATTCGCGGTCTGGCAAAATCTTTCGGCAGCTCAAATGGCGGGAGTTCCTCATGAAATACATTCAGCCAATAGTTCTCCTGCCTTTTGATGCGTGCCCTCTGCTCCGCCTGCTGCTGCCATACAGTGTAATCTTTGTATTGAATCCGGAGCGGGGTTAATTCTTTGCCGTCATACAATTGAATCAGTTCTTCAACAAAAATATTCATAGAAGCGCCGTCTGAAACGATATGATGCATGTCAAACATGAAAACATGTCTGTCCTGTTCTAATTCGATGAGTCCGGCCCGAAGCAATGGAGCCTGACTGAGATCGAAAGGCCGCACGAAATTGCGGAACAGCTCCTCGACCTGCTTATCAGCTGCTTTGTACCTTTCTATAGAGAAATCCGCCTGCGGCTTGATCACCTGCACCAGCTCTCCCCGGACCATTTCAAATCCGGTTCGTAGCGATTCATGGCGCTGGATCAGACTTTGGAACGCAGATTGTAAACGATTCATGTCCATCCTGCCTTCCAATGTCAAAATCCCCGGCATGTTGTAACTTAGTTCTCCGCCTTCAATTTGTGTAGACAGGTAAACCATCTTTTGTACGGAAGATACAGGATAAACATCTTTGGCTTCTGCAACAGGGATTTCATCCGGTCCGCTGGTTTCCGCGCCTGCAATGACCCTCGCCATTTCTTCAACCGTCGGGTATTGAAACACTTCTCTCAATGAAATGCTTTTGCCGAATTGCTTATGGATCTTGGTAACGAGCGTCATCCCCCGTAACGAATGCCCGCCGAGATCGAAAAAGTTATCTTTGACGCCGACTTGTTCTAACTTCAATACTTCTTTCCAGATGTGAACCAGCTGCTCTTCCGGTTTTGTCCTTGGAGCAACATAGTCAATCCCGGTCTGCAAGCCTGCTTCAGGCAGCGGTAACGCGCTGCGATTCACTTTTCCATTGGAGGTTAACGGCATTTGTTCCAGTTGCATCAGGTATGAAGGAACCATGTAGCCTGGTATTTGATCGGAGAGTTTTTCTTTAAGCTGATTGATCGGCAGTGACTTCTCCCCTGTAAAATAGGCATATAAATCGCTTTGTCCCTCTGCATTTTCTCTTGCCAGGATCACCGCTTCTTGTACATGCTCGATGTTGAGAAGAGCGGCTTCCACCTCGCCAAGTTCGATCCGGTAACCGCGAATTTTGACCTGATGATCCTTTCTTCCGGCATATTCAATGTTTCCATCCGGCAGGTAACGGGCAAGATCGCCTGTTTTATACATCCGCTCTCCGATTACAAACGGATCGGCCACAAACTTTTCACCCGTTAATTCAGGCAAGTTCAGATACCCTCGTCCTACTCCGTCTCCGGCGATGCACAGCTCGCCCTTTACACCTATAGGCAGCATCCGGTCATGGGAATCAACAATATACACACGGTTGTTGCCCAGCGGCTTGCCGATCGGCACGTAACCGCCGTCGTCAGCGGATGCCAATGTCTCCGGTACGATATGGAAGACCGATGCATCCACGCAGGTTTCCGTCGGACCGTATACATTGGTTATGAGCGGCATTGATGACCCGTTCGAAGCGAACAATTCAAGCAATTGCGCCACCGTCGCCTGCGGGAGCGCTTCTCCTCCAATAAGCATGTGCCGGATCGTTACCCCATGAAGGCTGTCTGCAGCGATAAGCAATTGCAAATGTGACGGTGTTCCGTCTGTTACGTCAATGCGGTGGGTGCGATAATAGTTTGACAAGGCATAACCGTCTGATACTGATGCTTTAGGGACGATATACAGTGCATGTCCCCCTAACAGTGCCGCGAAAATTTGCTTGACCGATGCGTCGAAATAGTACGGTGCCAACAGAGACACACGCAATCCCGAATCATAAGCACCGTACACTTGTCCGCGCAGCCCCTCCATCAAATGAAGTACCTGGCGATGCTCAATCAGCGTGCCTTTTGGCTTGCCGGTTGTGCCTGATGTGTAAATCACATACGCCAAGTGATCCGGTCCGGCTGCCGTCACCAGATTCGAGCCATCCCCGCTGTTCATTCGTTCGTCGTTCAGCAGTAAAATTTCTCCGGCAAAGGATACACGATCTTGTAAATGGGGCTGTGCCAGCAGAACCTTTGCTCCTGAATCCTCCAGAATATAGCGGATGCGTTCCTGCGGGCTGTCCGGATCCATCGGCACATACGCGCCCCCGGCTTTCAGGATCGCCATAATCCCCACGATCATTTCCAGAGAACGTTCTGCCAGAATACCCACAGGCTGGTCAGGCTGCACGCCTTCGCTTCTTAAAATCCGCGCCAGGCGGTTGGCCCGCTCATTCAGCTCACGGTATGTGAATCGGCTTTTCTCGTAAACTGCGGCCGTAAGTTCCGGCGTACGCTCCGCCTGCTCCTCGAACAATTGGTGAATTGTTTTGTCCCTTGGGCAGTCTATTGCCGGTTGGCCCCATCTCTCCACAATCTGCTCTTTCTCCTTCGCGGTGATCATCTCCAGCGATGAAAGCGGCGCCTGCGGATCATTGGCAATCGCCTCGATCAATTGGATAAAGTGCTTTGCCATGCGTTCCGCAGTTTCCTGCTTGTACAGCGCTGCCGCGTAACTGATCATACCTGTAATTCCGTCTTCATTTTCTGCCGCTTGGAACGTCAGGTCGAACTTCGCCATCGCATGGTTGTCCGGATAAGGGGTAAAACGCACATCATCGAGGCTCAATTCTCCACGTTCTGTGTTTTGCCATATGAACATCGTGTCAAACAGCGGATGGCGGCTGAAATCCCGGGACACATTCAGCTTGTCCACCAGTTCGTCGAATGGATACTCCTGATTTTCGTACGCTTTTAATGTATGCTCTTTGACTTCCTGCACGTACTCCCGGAATGTTTTTTCCCCAATCGGTTTCGTTCGTATCGCCAGCGTGCCCACGAACATGCCGATTAAGCTTTCCAAATCCGAATGGGTTCTTCCGGCAATCGGGCTGCCTACTACGATGTCTTCTTGCCCGCTGTATTTGGCAAGCATGGTCGTATAAGCAGCCAGCAGCACCATGTACAGTGTGCTTTCGCTCTTCACCGCCAAGCCTTTCAGCTGTTCCGTCAGCTCCGGTCCGATAACAAACTCGATTTGTCCTCCTTCAAAGCTCCGCGCAGCCGGTCTTCCGTAGTCGGTTGGCATATCCAGCACCGGAACCTCTCCGCTGAACACATCCAGCCAATACGCTTCCTGTTTCTTCATCCGTTCGCTTTGCATATCCGCCAGCTGCCACGCCGCATAATCTTTATATTGAATCCGCAATGGCGGCAACTCTTTTCCTTCATATAATGAAACGAACTCTTCAATCAAATTCTTGATAGATACGCCGTCTGAAATGATATGATGCATGTCAAACAGCAGCAAATGGCGGTCTTTTGCAAGCTCGATCAGTCCTACCCGCAGCAGCGGTGCTTTCTCCAAGTCAAATGCCCGCACAAACCCATGAACGAGGGCTTCCGCCTGTTCTTCTTTCGCCTGAGTGAATTCCACTGCAAATCGGACGTCGTCATAGATCCGCTGCACCGGTTCTCCATCTATCAGTTCAAAGCCGGTACGCAGCGTTTCATGGCGCTGAATCAGCTTGCAGATCGCCTTCTCGACAAGTTCCCGATCCAGAGCTCCATCGGCCCTCATGACACTCGGCATGTTGTAGCTCAGCTCTCCGCCTTTCAGCTGATTCAAAATGTACAGCCGTTTTTGCGCCGAGGAGACGGCATAGTATTCTTTTGCGTCAACGGCCGGGATAGATGTATATGCTGTGTGTTTCATTCCGGTAATCGTTTCTGCCATTTCTTCAATTGTTGGCGACCGGAACACTTCCCGCAGCGGCAGGCTGACCCCCATCTCTTTGTGCAGCTTCGCCGTCAGAGTCGTTGCCCGCAGCGAGTGACCGCCGATGTCGAAGAAGTTATCTTTCACGCCGATACGCGGAAGTCCAAGCACCTCTTTCCAGATATGCGCCACCTGCGCTTCCGCCGCTGTACGGGGAGCAACGTATTCGCCCCCTGTTTGCACGCCTCCTTCTGGTGCTGGCAATGCTTTGCGGTCGACTTTTCCGTTTGCCGTGAGCGGCAAACGCTCTAGTTGGATAAAGTACGACGGGATCATATACCCCGGCAGTTCCTGCGACAGCGCTATTCGCAGCTCGCTCACCATCAGCTCGGTGTTCGCTGAAAAGTATGCGCATAGCTGCTTTTCTCCGGCTCCGTCTTCAAGAGCGGTGACTACTGCTTCCTGTACATACTCTATCTTTAAGAGCTGAGCTTCCACCTCGCCGAGTTCGATCCTGTATCCTCGAATTTTCACCTGATGATCGATCCGGCCCAAATATTCGATGTTACCGTCCGGCAGCCATCTCGCCAGATCGCCCGTCCGGTACATCCGTTTGCCGGGTTCGAACGGATGATCCACGAACTTCTCCGCAGTCAGCTCCGGACGGTTCAGGTACCCCCTCGCCAGTCCGTCGCCTGCGATGCAAAGCTCTCCCGGTACTCCGACTGGCTGTAGACGCATTGATCCCGGTGCCATCATATACAGCTGTATATTCGAGATCGGCTTGCCGATCGGCACCGATGCATACGCTTGGTTCGCTTCGCAGTTGAAGTACGACACATCGACCGTTGCTTCCGTCGGGCCGTACAGGTTGATCAGTCGGGCGCCGTTCATAGGCGTAATAAGGCTATGGAATCTTGCCGTATGTGCCGGCATTAAAGCCTCGCCGCTTGCAAACACTTGCCGCAACGTACGCAGCTTGCTTGTCTGTACGCTCGCCGTCTGTGCTTCCGCAAACTTCAGGAAGGCGTGCAGCATCGCCGGGACGAAATGCATTGTCGTGATACTTTGCTCTTCTATTGTGTTCCAAATCACTTCGGGGTCTTTCTCTCCGCCGAGCGGAAGCAGGCACACCTTCGCACCGGTCAAAGCCCACCAGAACAGCTCCCATACCGAGACGTCGAAGGTGATCGCTGTCTTTTGTAAAATCGTATCGCCGCTGCCGATCGGATAAGCCTTTTGCATCCACATCAACCGGTTTATAACCGGACGATGTTCAACCATAACCCCCTTGGGCTTGCCGGTCGATCCGGACGTGTAAATTACATATGCCCTATCGTCCGCACGGGACAGCGGCTCCAAGTTAGAAACGTCATCATCGTAAACGGAAGTATCATCGAGATCGATGACCGTTCCTGCAAAAGCAACCCGTTCTTTCACGTGACGCTGTGACAGCAGCAGGGTCGCTCCTGAATCTTCAAGGATGTAGCGGATGCGTTCCTCTGGGTAATCTGGGTCGATTGGCACATAAGCGCCTCCCGCTTTCAGGATTGCATAAATCCCGACCATCATTTCTAGAGAACGCTCAGTCATGATCGCAACAAGCTGGTCGGCCTGTAGGCCTTCAGCTCGTAAAGTGCGTGCTAGTTGATTGGCCCGTTCATTTAACTCAAGGTATGTCATACGCTGCTCCTCGAATATAACCGCCTCATGGTCCGGCGTCCGGAGTGTTTGTTCCTCGAACAGCTGATGAATCGTTTGTTCACGTGGGTAATGCATTTCGTTAGACTGAAAACGGCCGTGCAGCTGTTCTTTTTCTTGCTGCGTCAGAAGTTCCATTTCTTCTATTTTGACAGACGGCTGCTGCAAAATTTGGTGAATGAGCTGTTCAAAATGTCCGCGAATCCGCTCTGCCTCTGATTGTCCATATTCATTTTGGTTGAAATCAAAATGAACGGTGAGTTGTTCGCCAGGGATGACAACTACATTAAAATCGTAATGGGTATGTTCTTCTATATGGAAATTCACGATATTTAAATCCGCAGCATCATGGCCCTTTTCGACTTGCTGCTCTATCGGATAATTTTCAAAGATCAGTATATGATCAATTAAGTTTTGCTTTTGTTCCGTTTGGGCCTGAATTTCGTATAAAGGATAGGTATCGTATGCTTGGGAAGCCAGAGCGTTTTGTTGAACCATTTGCATCGTATCAGCAAAAGTGCAGTCCTCATCGCAGCGGATGCGAACCGGAATGGTATTGATGAACAGGCCGATCATCTGTTCTACATCAGGAATTTCCGCCGGCCTTCCCGACACGACACTGCCAAAGACAACGTCTGCTGACCCGCTGTATTTCTGTAATAAAACTCCCCATAACGTTTGGATCAACGTGTTTAATGTAACCTGATGCTGATTTGCGATCTGCTGTAATTGTTTTGTCTGTTCGTGATCAAATCGGCAGATCACATTGGCATAGGCGTATTCTTTTTGTTCATGCTGCTCTATTTTATGAAGAAGCGTGGTTTCACCTGTATATCCTTCAAGATACCCGCTCCAGTACCGCTTTGCCGCTCCCTGATCTTGGCGGTCAAGCCACTCGATATAGTCGCTGTAAGGAGCTGCCGATGACGGTTCTGGTTCCCTGCCTTCCTGTAAGGCGCGATAATGATCAAACACTTCCTTCGTGATAAGAGACAGGCACCAGCCATCCATCACAATATGATGGAAGCTCCAAATCAAATGATATTTGCGGTCTTCCATACGGAAAATCGCTATACGCATCAGCGGACCCCGAGCCAAGTCAAATCCTTTTGCCTTATCTTCTCTTTGATAGGCTGCGATTGCATCCTCTCTCAGGTGCTCCTCTATATCACGCAAATCTGCAAAATGAATTTGCGGTGTTTGCGTTTTATAGACAATTTGTAAAGGAGTATCGTTCCAGCCGCTGTAAAAACGGGTTCTGAGCACGGCGTATGTTTCAAATAATTGTTTAAGGCTTGCTTTAAACCAATCAATCTTTAATTCTCCCTGCAAATCGAACGATGCTTGTTCAAAATAAGAACTTGAGGCCTCGTCCAGCAGGCTGTGGAAGAGCATTCCTTTCTGCATCGGAGTGAGCGGATACACGTTTTCAACCTCACCTGCATGCGGCAGTTGAATGAGGAGCTGATCCAATTCGTCAATGGACATGCCTTTTAACAAAATATCGCTTGGCGTCAGTTCCGATTGTTCTTTATGAACGCAATGCGTAATGATTGTCCGCAGGCGGCTTTGAATCGTTTCCGATAACCGCATGATCGTTTCTTTTGCGTACTGTTTGCTGCTGTAGCTGATCGTAAGCTTCAGCCGGCCGTCGGTGATCATTCCGTTTATATTCAATACATACGGTCTTTCTTGATTTCCGCTTGAGTCTGAACCGCAAGAATAAGAAGATAATTGAACCCCATGCTGCTGTAAATCTTGGTCAAACTGTCCAAGGTAGTTAAAGCTGATCTCAGGATTGAGTTTCGATGGCATTCCGCCGCTTAAGTACCTTGCTATTCCATATCCGATCCCTTTATGCGGAATTTGGCGCAATCCTTCTTTGGTCGTCTTGATATAATCAGAGATCTCTTTGCCCGGATACGCGTGCAGCACAACCGGATACAGACTTGTAAACCACCCGACCGTGCGGGAGATATCTATATCTTGTATAATCTGTTCTCGGCCGTGTCCCTCTAAATGAATCGGAATTTGTTCCAGTCCTGACCAATGCGATATGGAAAGACCGAGAGAAGTTAAGAGCAAATCGTTTATTTCCGTGTTATAAGCGCGATTCGCTTGTTTTAATAGCAGCTCCGTTTCCACTTTCGTCCATTCCACAGTTGCTGTTTCACTGTCTTTTGCAGTTGTATGGGTTTCATGAAAATCTTTAGGCAGCTGTTTGACTTCGGTTTGTTCGATCTTTGTCCAATATTCCTGTTCCTGTTTTATGGTTTCACTTTTCGCATATTCTGAAAGTCTCTTAGCCCATAATTGGAAAGAGTCTGTTTTTTGCGGCAGTTGAATCACTCGCCCATTCTCTGCTTGCTTGTAGCCGCTAACGATATCTTCCAGTAAAATGCGCCATGAAATCCCGTCTATAATCAAATGATGGATGGCGATGAGCAGATGATCTCCATTTGCGCATTGAAACAACCCGGCTTTCATTAACGGCCCATCACTTAAACGCATACTGCTTTGTATCTCATCAGCTTTGGCTTCAATTGTCCGTCCCGGATCGGAATCTTCTTTCAGATTCAGGACTTCTAAGCGGTACAGTCCGCTTTGGGCGATTTCTTCATTCTGTGCCTCGCAGCCATTTTCCGTAGTCCGGAACGTCATGCGGAGCGCATCGTGATGTTCAGCAAGTTTTTGCAGGGTTTGACGAAGCTGCGTTTCCTGAAAACCTTCCGGCGCATGCAGCATGACGGCTTGATTATAATAATGCTGATCTGTCGTTATTTGTTCGAAAAACCAATGCTGAATAGGAGTCAGGCTGACTTTTCCTTTGACCTCACCTTGATCGGCTATACGCAGATTCTGCTTGATATGCGGACTCAATTCTGCAATTGTTGCATATTGAAACAAGTCTTTGATTTCCATTTTGTATCCTTGCTGATTTAATCTGGAGGATACTTGAATGGATTTAATGGAATCTCCGCCAAGGTCAAAGAAATTATCAAGAATACTGACGTTTTCAGCGCCTAATACCGATTCCCAGGCAGAAACTAATATTTCTTCCGCTTTTGTTCGGGGAGCTTTATACTCTGCTCTGTCCTGCAGCTCGAAATCCGGAGCCGGCAGCCCTTTTTTGTTTATTTTTCCGTTAGAAGTTAAAGGCATTTCATCAAGCTCGATAAAATAAGCCGGAACCATATAACTTGCAAGGGTATGAGACAATTGTTTCCGGAGCCGGGCAGCCGTTGTTTGCCCGCCGCTTACGTAATATGCACACAATTGTTTAAACCCGTGGACATCCTCTCTGGCTGTAACGACAGCTTCCTTGATCGCTTCTTCTTGAAGCAGTGCCGCCTCGATCTCGCCTAATTCGATACGATAGCCTCTGATTTTCACTTGTTCATCTATTCTGCCCGCATATTCAATGTTTCCGTCCGCCAGCCACTTCGCCAAATCTCCGGTCTTATACATCTTCGCTCCGGGTTCAAACGGGTCATCGACAAATTTCTCTGCCGTTAATTCGGGACGATTCAAATATCCTCTTGCCACACCGGCGCCGCTGATATAGATTTCTCCCGGCACTCCGATCGGTGCGGGTTTCATATTCTCATCAAGAACGTAAATGCTCGTGTTTGCCGCAGCGGTTCCGATCGGTACCGATTCCCGTCTGTCCTTTGCGGCATCATAACGGTAAATCATGCAGCCGACAACGGTTTCCGTCGGTCCGTACTCATTGCATATTTCAACCCGGCCTTCGAACTGTTCATGAATGCTGCGGGCTAACCGGGTGCTTAAGTTTTCCCCGCCCACAATCATTCTTCGGACAGCCGTTTGATCGGCAATGTTCATTTCTTTCAAAACCTGCAAATGGGCCGGAGTCAATTTAATGATATCCACCCTCGGGTCCCGCACAATCGATTCAAGCAGAGCTGTTTTATCTTCTCCGTCATAGACGATGATTGCATTTCCTGTGACAAGCGGCGTGAAAATAGAAGTCACCGTCAGATCAAAAGAAATTGACGAATACAATGGGAAGTTGGCTTTCTCGCCTTTTACATAAACCTCTTTCGCCCACCAAATATAATTGGTCAAGCCTCGGTGCTCGATTAGTACGCCTTTTGGCCGGCCTGTGGAACCTGACGTATAAATGACATAGGCCAAATGGCTCACATCATTTATCGGAGCAAGGTCAGAGCCATCTTGGTGATAAGAACTTTCATCATCAAGTAAAACCGTGACGCCTTCATAGGCAAGCTGTTTCCTGACGTCCTGCTGCATTAAAACGATTCCGGCTTGGGAGTCATCCAGCATATACCGGATGCGGTCTTGCGGATATTCCGGATCTATAGGGACATAGGCTCCCCCTGATTTTAAAACGGCAAGGATTCCGACCACCGATTCGATGCTGTTTCTCGTGATGATGGCTACAGGCTGATCCGTCTGGACTCCTTTCGCTCTTAACGTTCGCGCCAGTCGGTTGGCCCGCTTATTGAGCTCTCCGTACGTGAGCTGCCTGTCCTTATCAATGACGGCTGCTTGATCGGGCGTACGCTGCGATTGCTCTTCAAATAATTGATGAACCGGCGTCTGCGGAAACGGCGCGGCCGTGTCGTTAAGTGTCTGCAGAAGGGTTCTTCTTTCGCCTTCCGTTAACAATTCCGCTTGATCCACCCGGATATCCGCATTTGTCACGACTTGTTGCAGGATTTGCATGAAATGTTCCCGAACCCGCTCTATGCTTGCCCGATCATACACATTTGCATTGTATTCAAAAGAGATATTCATCTCGTCGCCCGGTATAACGGTCAAATTAAAATCGTAGTTGGTCTGTTCTTCCATTTGCACGTTGGAAATTTTGATGGATGTTCCGTTTTGGCGGCCTATGCTTTCCATATACTGATCAACCGGATAATTTTCGAATATCATTAAATGTGT
The DNA here is from genome assembly GCF_053663335.1 of Bacillus sp. YH3-2-B2. Taxonomy (NCBI): domain Bacteria; kingdom Bacillati; phylum Bacillota; class Bacilli; order Caryophanales; family Bacillaceae; genus Bacillus; species Bacillus sp. YH3-2-B2. Next base: position 1,023,460 of record NZ_JBSJQE010000001.1, read on the forward strand.
AATTAAATCTTGCTTTTGCGTTGTACGCGCTTGAATATCGTACAGCGGGTGCGTCTCAAATTGTTGAGACGCTACAGCCCTTTCTTGCGCCTCTTTCATAAGCTCGGCAAACGTTGTCCCGGTTTCACACCGGAATCGGACGGGAATGGTGTTAATCAATAAGCCGATCATGGTTTCCACGTTTGGAATTCCAGCAGGTCTTCCGGATACAACACTTCCAAACACAACGTCCCGGCTGCGGTTATATTTCTGCAGCAAAACCGCCCATGCCGTCTGCAGCAGCGTGTTCAGCGTGACATGATGCTGGCCTGCCGTCCGCTTCATTTTCGAAGTGAGATCGGAGCTTATGTCACACGTCACTTTTTCAGGAACGTATCGTCCGTCTTCCGCTGCATGGTGATCCTTAGGAAGGCCGGTTTGCTCCTCATATCCCTCCAAGTATTGATCCCAATAAGCCGTGGCCTTTTTCGCATCTTGCCGGCCGAGCCATTCAATATATTGACTGTACGGAGTAATTGATGATTGTTCAGGCTGCTTTTGCTGAAGCAAGGCAAAGTAATTCTCGAATATTTCTTTTGTAATCAGCGGCAGGCACCAGCCGTCCATCAAAATATGGTGGAAGCTCCAGATAAAACGGTATGTCTTTTCATCCGTACGAAGGATGAATAGCCGCATTAACGCGCCTTTTTCTAAGTCGAACCCCCGCATCTTATCTTCTCTGGCATACTGCTGAATCATCGCTTCTTTTTGTGATTCCTTCATCTCTCGTATGTCATTGAATTGAAAACCGATTTTTTTCGTTTTGAATATAATTTGGAGCGGCTGATCCTTCCAGCCTCTGTAAAAATTCGTGCGGAAAATATCATATTTTTGCGATAAGCCGTCCAAGCTTTTTGAAAATGAATCAATCTCCAGATCTCCATGCAGATCAAACATCGTTTGCTGAAAATAAGCACCTGAATTCGGATCAAATAAGCTGTGAAACAGCATGCCCTTCTGCATCGGCGTTAATGGATAAATATTTTCCGCTTCGCCTAATTCACGCGTCTGCTCCAAAAGCTGTTCCAGTTCGTCGATTGAGATATCTTTTAACAGGATGTCACTTGGTGTGAGAGAAGTCTGCTGCCGGCTTATGCAATGCGCAATGACTTCTTGCAGACTTTCTTTCAACCCCCGGGCAAATTGCTCCATAGTAGATCTTTCGTATTGTTTGCTGCTGTAGCTCAGTGTCAGTGATAATGTCCCTTCGGTAATCATGCCGTTCAAATCAAGCACAGCCGTTCTCTCTTGGTTTTCGTTCATCGATAACCCTGTGGAATATGGCGATATGCGCAAAGCCTGATGCTTCAGGTCTTGGTCAAATTGTCCCAAATAGTTAAACGATATCTCCGGATTCAGCTGCAGGCTGTCGGCTTCCGGGTGCCCGGATATATATTTGATGATGCTGTAATTCATTCCTTTATCAGGGATGCGGCGCAGCCCTTCTTTTACGATCTTGATCCGCTGCGACAGATCTTTTCCGGCTTCCATCCTCAGGACGACAGGGTACTGGCTTGTGAACCATCCTATCGTGCGGGAAATGTCAGCATCCGGAATAATCGGTTCTCTCCCGTGGCCTTCCAAATTCACGACAATGTCTTCCGTGCCTGTCCACTTGTGAACGGCCAGCCCTAACGAAGTCAGCAGCAGATCGTTGATATCCGTGTTGTAGGCGCGGTTCGCTTGTTTTAATAATTGCTCCGTTTCCTCTTTTGTCCATTGAATCGTCACTTCTTCGCTGTCACTTAATAACGATCCTTCGCTGATAGTGTCCTTAGGCAATGGCTGAGGCTTTATGCTTGAAAGCTCAGTCCAATAAGCAATCTCCTCTTTCATGTCGGTTTCCGCTGCATGCTTGGACAATTGATCGGCCCAGAATGGAAACGAATCTGTTTTTTGCGGGAGCTGGATCGTTTGTCCGCGTTCTGCCTGCTCATAACCGCTTGCAAAATCTTCGAGCAAAATACGCCAGGATACTCCGTCAATCAGCAAATGATGAATTGCAATCAGCAAATGATCTCCGTCCGGACATTGGAACAAACCGAGCTTCATCAATGGCCCTTTGTCTAATACCATGCTGCTTTGAATCTCATTCGCTTTATCAGCAATCGCTTGAGCCGGATCGGTTTTCCCTTTATAATTCATCACTTCCAGATGGTATAGTTCACTTTCATCTGTTCCTGTAATTCGCGGAGCGTATCCATCCGGCGTTTTTTCAAAAATCATCCTCAAGGCATCGTGATGCGACGCGATCTGTTCCATCGTCCGGCGAAGAGGAGCCTCTTTAAAGCATTCCGCCGAATATAACATGACGGCCTGATTGTAATGGTGTGCATGCGGCATGTTTTGTTCAAAAAACCAATGCTGAATCGGGGTCAGCTTGGTTCCGCCATTCACTTCTCCTTGATCAGCCACCCTGCTGACCGGCGCTACAAACTGACTAAGTTCAGCAATCGAGGGGTGTTTAAACAAATGCTTCATATCAACCTTGTATCCGGCTTGATACAATCTGGATGACACCTGAATTGACTTAATCGAATCTCCGCCAAAATCAAAGAAATTATCCAGAATTCCTATACGTTCTGCCCCTAATACTTCTTGCCAGATAGACGCCAGCAGTTCTTCTATTGTGTTCCGCGGGGCTATGTATTCGTATTCCGCCCGCGTATTTTCGTCAGCAGCAGGCAAAGCTTTCAGATCAATCTTCCCATTGGAAGTGAGCGGAATGCGTTCCAATGGGATAAAGCGGGAGGGAATCATATAATTCGGCAGTTCCCGGGATAATTCTTTTCTGAACTGCGCAGCGGTCAAAGAAGGCTCGCCGACATAATAGGCATACAATTGTTTGGCCCCGTCTGCGTCTTCCCGCGCGGCGACTGCGGCTTCATGAACGTTTTCCAGATTGAACATGGCTGCCTCTACCTCGCCGATCTCAATCCGGTAGCCGCGAATTTTCACTTGATGATCAATCCGCCCTAAATATTCGATTCTTCCATCCGGCAGCCATCTGGCGAGATCCCCAGTTTTATACATCTTTTGACCAGGGACATGCAGATGCTCCACAAATTTTTCCTCCGTCAATTCAGGACGATTGAGGTAGCCGCGGGCCACTCCCGCTCCTCCGACATACAGCTCTCCCGGTACGCCGATCGGCTGGATTTGATGGTGCGCTCCTAAAATATAAGCTTGATGGTTGGCCACCGGGCTGCCGATTGTAATCTGTTCATCAGCGGACTGAACAGGGTGAAATGTAGATACCACGCTGTTTTCTGTCGGTCCGTATTCATTATTGATCCGAATGCGAGGCTGCAGAGAATGCAGCTTCTCAACCGTATCTGTTTCCAGCTGCTCACCGCCTACAACAACATGCTGAACATGGATGAAGTCCTCTGTGTTCATCTGTTCGATCATCGTTTTCAGAAGACGGGGAGAAGTTGAGAAATGAGTAATTCTCTCTTGTTTTATGGCATTTTGAATGGCGAAAGTTTCTTTATTCTCTTCATTAGGCAATAGGTGCAAAGTTGCCCCTGAGATGAGCGGGCCGAAGAAATTTAAAATGAACGCATCAAAAACATACGGGTACAAGACAAGCACGCGATCCGCCGGAGAATGCTTAAAAAACGCCTTCTTCCATTGGAGCGAATTCACAATGCCGCCGTGTTCAACCATGACTCCTTTCGGCTTTCCTGTTGTACCCGACGTATAAATGACATAGGCTAAATGGCTGTGTCCCGCTACTGGTGATAACAATGAGCTATCGGCATGGTATGATGTTTCATCATTCAAATCAATCACCGGGCCGTCAAAGGTGAGACTGTTTTTTAAATGACGCTGAACAAGGAGAACGTCTGCATCCGCATCATGAAGCAAATATTGAAGCCGCTCTTTTGGATATTCAGGATCCAGGGGCACATAAGCGCCCCCTGCCTTCCAAACGGCTATAATGGATACGATCATCTCTAATGAACGATCGGCGAGAATGGCGACTAACGTATCAGGTTGAACCCCGCAATTACGCAATGTTCTTGCCAAACGGTTCGCCTTCTCATTCAGTTCCCTGTACGTCAAATGGTCGTTTTTAAACTTGACGGCCGCATGCTCAGGTGTTCTTTCTGTTTGCTCTTCAAATAATTGATAGACTGTTCTGCTCCCGGAGAAATCTCTGACGGTATCGTTAAAATCAAACAATAGCTTCTGTTTTTCCGCTTCCGGTAAGATCTCTGCCGTATGGATCGCGGCTTGAGGCTGAAACAGGATCACAGACAGCAGCTGATCCAAATGGGATACAATTTGATTGATATAGCGCTCATCGTACAGGTTGCCGTTATAAAAAAGCTTCAAATGAATCCCGTTGTTCTCCAAATCAAAGTGAAACAGCGTATCGGCTGCAGTATCTTCTTTAAATTGCAAGGAATGAATTTCGTTAAGTGAAACGACGGTATGAATGAACGGCAGATGCTCGTCATTGTATTGCACGCTCAGATGCTGAACCATTTTTCTAAACGGCAGGTTTTGATTTTTCAGAGAATCATTAACGGCTTCTTTCAGCTGTCCGAATACGGTTTTAAATGTACTCTCGTTTGAAAGCGTATTTTTTAAGAGGACAATGTTGTTAACGGCTGACTGGCCGGCTTTTTGCTTCGATACCGTCGGAATGCCAAGAATCAGGCTCGTTTGATCCGTATATTTATATAACAAGCATTCAATACCCGCCAATAAAATCAGATAGGCCGCCATATCGGAATGATTCGCCATTGTCATGATTCTTTGAGATACTTCCGGAGATAAGGAACGGCAGATGCATTTTTCCTGGTAGCCGGTACGGGCCAACGACGCTTTATCCGCTGCTTTAAAGTAAGGGAATGCGCTTAGTCCGTCTTCTTCATCAAACAGGTTTTCCCAGTACGTTTCTTGGTTTTTAAATACCGACATTGGAGCACCTCATTTTATATAATTTAAAGAAATAATGCTTTTCCCTAAAAGTTCAATTGAATAGAATCAAGCGCGTTCTCTTCTTCCTCATTGCTGCCGCTCAATCCGATATGTTCGATTAGAATGCTTGGCTGTTCCAAAATCGCCGATAGGATGTGTAAGTAGTCGTTTGATAAAACCTCGATTCTGCTTTTCTTAAACAGTTTTTTCGAATATTCAAACAGTCCGTGATAGTTGTCGCGGTCCGCCTGAATCGACAAGGTCAAATCGAATTTCGCAACCGGATGATGAAATGGATACGGCTTGAGTTGAAGAGAATCGAAAGTCAATTCAGCATGATCGAGATTTTGCAGCACAAACATCGTATCGAATAAAGGATTGCGGCTTGAATCTTTTGGAAGATGCAGATGCTGAATTAATTCTTCCAACGGATAGTCTTGATTTTTATAGGCGTTCAGCATGTTTTCTTTTACTTCGTTTAAGTAGGCATCAAATGTTTTACGGCCCGCCGGGTGATTGCGAATGACTAACGTATTGACGAACATTCCCACGACCGGCTCTACATCCAAATGAGTCCGCCCGGCAGATGGCGTTCCTACGATAATATCTTCTTGTCCGCTGTATTTGGATAAAAGAATCGTATAGGCTGCCAATAAAATCATATACAGTGTTGCTCCTGTGTCTTCTTCCATTTGGCTTAAACGCTGTTTCAAGTGTTCTGGTATAAGAAATTCAAATGATTCGCCTTCGTAATCGCGTATGGCAGGTCTCTCATAATCCGCAGGCATATCCAGTACAGGAATATCACCGTGAAACTGATCCAGCCAATACGCTTCCTGGCTCTTGATGTTCCGTTTCTGAATGTCCGATTGCTGCCAAACTGCAAAGTCTTTATATTGAATAGAGAGCGGGTCCGGTTCGTTCCCCTCGTAGATTCGGCTTAAATCTTTCATCAGAATATTGACGGACACGCCGTCAGAAATGATATGATGCATATCAACCACAAGCACGTGCCGCGCAGGTTCAATTTCAATCAGTCCGGCCCGCATCAGCGGCGGTTTGGCTAAGTCAAACGCTTTGATGAAATCCAGCACACGGTCTTCCGCTTCTTCTTCGCTTGCTTGAATCCGTTCTATCGTAAAGTCGACGTTCTGATGAATACGCTGTGCCGGCTCGCCTTCATATAAATCAAAGCTGGTCCGCAACGCTTCATGACGCGCGATTAATTTTCGGAAAGCGGCGTTTAACCGTTCGGGATCGATCGTCCCTTCCACATTCATGGCACCCGTCATATTGTAAGTCAGCTCGCCGCCTTCTGTGTGACTTAACAAATACATCCGCCTCTGAGCTGAAGAAACCGGATAATATGGCATTTCCTTTGCAGCCGGAATCGGTACATATCGATTTTTGTCCATGTGTAACGCCTTGTCAGCCAATTGTTCAATGGTAGGAAACTTGAATATGTCTTTGAGAGACAGATTCACATCCAGCTCTTTGTGAATTCTGGCGGCTAAGGCAGCCGCTCGAATGGAGTTGCCTCCGAGATCAAAGAAATTATGTTTGATCCCCGCATGGCTTATTCCGAGCACTTCCTTCCATAAATCTGTCAGTTTGGATTCCGTCTCATTACCCGGCGGAACATATTCAGCTGTCAGCTGAAGACTCGCTTCTGGTGCTGGCAGTGCCTTGCGGTTTATTTTCCCATTGGACGTTAACGGCATATGCTCCAGATGGACAAAATAGGACGGAACCATGTAGTCTGGAAGCTCCGATGACAATTGTTCCCTAAGCTGCGCAGCCGCTATAGGCTTGTCGCTTACGTAATACGCGCATAATTGTTTTAAGCCGTCTTCTTCTTCTTTCACCGTAACTGCGGCTTTTTGCACCGCTTCCGCGTTATGCATTGCTGCTTCAATTTCACCAAGCTCGATTCGGTATCCCCTGATTTTGACTTGTTCATCAACGCGTCCGATATATACAAGATTTCCGTCCTTCAACCGCTTAGCCAAATCCCCTGATTTGTATATCTTCGCTCCCGGGACATACGGGTTTTCAACAAATTTCTCTGCCGTTAAATCCGGACGGTTCCAATACCCTCTGGCAACACCCGGTCCGCTGATATATATTTCGCCGATTACCCCGATCGGAACCAGGTTTCTGCTTGCATCGGCCACATAAATATCCGTGTTGGCAGCCGGAGTGCCGATCGGTACAAATTCCCGCTTGTCCCGTTCTGCGTCGAAGTGATAAATCATACATCCGACGACAGCTTCCGTCGGTCCGTATTCATTGAAAATGTCCAGCCGGCCTTTAAACTGCTCGCTGACACTTTTGGCCAGACGGGTGCTTAAATTTTCTCCGCCGACAATCATTTTCCGTATTGCCGTGCCGCCAGCGATATTCATCTCCTTGATGACGTGCAGATGTGCCGGGGTCAATTTGATCATGTCTATTCTTGAGTCCCGCATAATCTCAGAAAGCACAGCGCTTTTGTCTTCGCCGTCAAAGACAATGATGGTATTTCCCGTAACCAGCGGTGTAAATATCGAGGTCACAGTCAGATCGAAAGAGATGGAAGAGTATAATGGGAAGTTGGTTTTCTCACCTCTTACATAAACCTCTTTCGCCCACCAAATATAATCAGCCAGTCCCTGATGCTCAATGAGGACACCTTTTGGATTTCCCGTGGAACCTGACGTATAGATCATGTAGGCCAAATCATGCGCATCGCTGTCCGATTCAAGATTCGAGTGATCCTCATGGTATGAGTTTTCCTCATCCAAAAGCACAACGTCACCATCATACGGTAATTGATCCAGCAGGCTGCGCTGTGTCAACACAACCTCCGCCCTTGAATCTCTCAGCATATATTGGATCCGATCTTCCGGATATTCAGGATCAATGGGCACGTATGCGCCGCCGGCTTTCAGAACAGCCAAAATTCCGACAATCAGTTCGATCCGATGCGGGCAGATGATGGCAACGAATTGATCCGCTTGTACGCCTTTTGTCCGTAACGTCCGCGCCAATCGGTTCGCCCGTTCATTGAGCTGTCTGTACGTATACCGCTCATTGCCAAAAATAACGGCTTTATGATCGGGACTCTGTTCCGCTTGCATTTCAAACCATCGGGTTACTGTTTCGTTATGCGGATACGGCGTCTTTGTGCCATTACACTCCGTCAGCAGTTGATGCCGTTCGGTTTCAGACAGCATAGGAACGGAAGACAATGTCATCTCCGGCTGCTCAACAAGACTGTTTAAAATGGCAGTATAGTGTTTGGTGATCTGTTCAATGGTGTCTTTTGTGAATCGTCCCGGTTTATAATCAAAATGCATCTCTATCTGTTGACCGGCATCTTCGATCGTGAGCATCAAATCATACAAAGAGACCCCTGGATTTCGTTCTTTCACTTTAAATGTACATTCATTGTGCCGGATTTCATGAAATTCAATGTTTTGAAACACAAACATCGTGTTAAACATAGACTGTCCGGTTGTTTCCCGTTGCACATTTAATTTCTCCACAAGCCGATCGAATGGATAGTCTTGGTTTTCGAAAGCGTCAAGCGTCTGCCGCTTTACTTCTTCCAGATAATCCGTAAACGTTCTATTGGCGTGCGGCTTCGTCCGGATTCCAATGGTTTGTATGAAAATACCGATGATCTTTTCGATATCCGGATGATTTCTTCCTGAAGCAGGCGTGCCAACGACAATGTCTTCTTGTCCCGTATATTTATGAAGCAGCACATTATAGGCGGCCAGAAGCACCGTATAGAGAGTGGTTTCCGCCTTTTGCGCCAAATCTTGAAGCGAGCGGATGACATCCGGCTGTAAGGAGCATGTCACACGCTGTCCCTCAGAAGACCGTTCTGCCGCTTTTGAGCCGTCTGTCGGCAGGTCAAGGATGGGAATTTCGTCTTGAAATTGTTCCAGCCAATATGTCTCCTGCCGCTTCATGGCATCCTCATTCAGCCGTTGGTTTTGCCATTCTGCGAAATCTTTATATTCAAATTCAATGTCTGGTAATGGTTTCTGATGATATAAAGCCAGCAATTCATTTGTAAGGATGTTGACGGAATAACCGTCCGAAATGATATGATGCATATCGATGAGCAGTTCGGCCTGCTCGTTTTCAATCTTGATCAGCTCCGCACGAACTAACGGAGCTTGGTCCAGGCGGAACGGTTTTACAAACCGGTCTGAATAGGCATCAAATTCGTCCCGGCTCATTGTCCGGACATGAACGTTAAAATCAACTTCGTTTTCAAGTTTCTGAACGATATCGCCATCTATAATGTCGAAATACGTGCGAAACGCTTCGTGCCGCTGCATCACTTGTTGAAGAGATGAGATCAGGGCTTGCTCATCGTACTTCCCTGTTATTGATATTTGGCCGAACATATTTTGCGCCAGCTGATCCGGTTCCAGCTGGTGCAGGAAATATACTCTTTGCTGCGCCGGCGATGTCGGGTAATACGCTTTTTTCTCGGCAGCCTTCATCGGGAGGTGCACGACTTTTGTTTCGTTCTGAATGAAATGTGCTAATTCTTTAACAGTCTGGTGATTGAAAAATTGTCCGATGGAAACCTTTTGATGAAATGTCTTCTGAACTTTGGAAAGCATAAGCGTCGCCTGGAGCGAGTTTCCTCCCAGAGCCAGGAAGCGATCTGATCTGCCGACCCGTTCAAGGCCGAAAAGTTCCTCCCAAATCCGCGCCAGCTGCCGCTCCGTTTCATTTACCGGCGCCTCATAGGCTTCAGTGAAATTTGCTGTATTGCTTCCTATTGAAGAGACCCGCTTCTGGTGTTCGGCATAAAGTGCTTGTAAATCATACTGTTCTTCATCGGAAAACAGCATCATGGCGTCAAGAGGGATTGAATCTCCCTCAACCATTTTTTGCAGCAATTTTGTAAAACCCGCTCCCCACTTTTTCATGATTTCCGGACTGATGACGTTCGTATTAAAGTCGAAATCAAGAACATATTCTTGATGCGCGTCTGTTATGTTAAGAAATAAATCGTACAGGGTGCATTTTACCGGGTATGCAACGGGCTCCGCTTCCGCCTTTCCGAAATGCAGCTTTCGAAAAGGCCTGTCTAAATTAAAGATAATACGCATATCCGGCACTTGATCGTGCGGAAGCTCTCTGGCCACCAGTGTCATCGGGACGGCTTGGTGCCGCATTGCAAGATTCACGCTTTCTTTCATACTGCCAAGATAACCGGATAAAGTGCTTTCTGAAGAAGACGTGTTCTTCACCGGAATCATATTGACGCAATTTCCAACCAGATCATGCTGTTTCATATGCGATTGACCTGCAGCGGGGATCCCGATCACAAGGCCTGACTGTTTGGTAAGCCGGTGCAGAAAAAGATGAAATGCACCCAGCATCGTCACAAATACGCTATTTTTCATCTGAATGCTTAATGACCTTAAAGCCTCGCTCAATGGCCGTCCAAGCCTGACGGTACACCGGTCTCCCTCATACCCCTTCGGATAACGGACAGAACCTGCGCTCGGCAGAATTGGCTGCTGTATCGGTTCAGAGAAATGACGCCGCCAATACCGGACCCCTTCTTCATAATGGCCGCTGTCAATCTGTGCCTGCTGCCAGTCTAAGTATTGGTGAAACGAAACATCTGCCTCTTTCGGTGAAATCGGCTTTCCTTGTACAATTGCCGCGTAGTTGCTCTCCAGTTCTTGAACAAAAACGGCGATTGACCATCCATCGGCAATGATATGATGGAACGTGAGCACAATCAGATGTTCATTGTGAGCCGCAGTAAGCACATGGATTCTAAACAAAGGCTTTTGTTCATGGAAATGAAACGGCCGCTTGGCATCTTCTGTCAGCCATTTTTGAATTTCCGACTCCCGATGTTCATGCGGGTGACCGGTAAAATCAATGACTGGTATTTCTATATTCATCCGTTCCTGCACTTGCTGTACCTCGTCATCGGGATGAATCACTGTACGTAAAGCTTCATGACGGTCAACGATATGCCGGACGGCTTGTTTTAATGGCGTATGCTGCAGTTCGCCCTCCACTTTCAGCATAATGGACTGGTTTAAAGCGGCGGAAGCTTCATTCCCGTAATGGGATGCCATAACCAACTGCTTTTGTTCAGGTGAAAGCTCGCGCGTCCCGGACTTTTTACGGCCTCCGCCATCAGGGGAGTCCGGGCCTTCCGGAATAAATCCGCCTCGGCGAAGATCCTCCACCGTGTCTTTCACCGCTTGAATAATATTTTCGATATCATCTGCGGTATGCGCGACGGACAAGAAGCAGTTACGTCCTTCCCACACATAGACACCTTTATAGTTGAGATGGTAAAAGAACAAGTCATTATCAAGCGATGAGACAAACCGGAATAAAGAACCGAATCGAACCATGCGGATAGGCACTTGCGCTTGTTCGAAGCAGCGATTCAGCTCATCGACCAAGTAGGCTGTTTTTTGATTAAGCTGCTCATACAGATGTTCTCCCTCGGTTTGTAAATGGCGAAGGACGGCTAATGACATCCTCATGGTAAGCGGGTGAGTATTGAAGGTGCCGGCCACAAACGTGCGTTTCGCCTCGTCTTGCGGGTAGGAATCGTCCCCATACTGCCAGGTACCCCCGTCGATCGCATTCATGAACTCAGCTTTTCCGGCAACTACCCCTAACGGCTGTCCGCCGCCGATGATTTTTCCGTAGGTCACTAAATCAGCCTGAATGCCGAACCATTCCTGTGCGCCGCCGAGACCGATCCGAAATCCGGTAATAATTTCATCCATAATCAGAGCTGTTCCGGATTGCTGCGTGATCGCCCGCAATTCTTTCAAAAATGCCCGCGGCTGCAAATCCGGTCTGCGGCTTTGTACCGGTTCCACCAGTACGGCTGCCAATTCATCACCAAGACTGCGGATCACGTCCAGCGAATCGGGATTGTTGTAATGTAAAATAATCAAATCATCCATAAAGCTTTGCAGTATACCCGGAGCCAGCGGATTCGCAGACGCAGCTCCGCCTTTTGTGCCGGCAACCCCTAATACGCCGTCAAACGTGCCGTGATAAGATCCCGAGAACGCCACGACTTTCTTTCTTCCTGTTGCCGCCCGCGCCAAACGCAGGGCAACCATGACGGCCTCTGTTCCGGAATTATAGAAAGCGACCCTTTCCACCCCGGTACATGTGCGGATCCGGTCGGCAACTTCACCGGCGACATCTGACATCGGGCCGAGCGGAGGCAATGATGAACGGGTTGAATCATCGATAACCTGTGTAATAAAGGAAGGATGATGCCCGAAAAGGTTAACTCCGAACCCCATGGTGATATCGATATATTCATTTCCGTCAATATCCCACATTTTAGAACCGTCAGATCGTTCGGCGATAATCGGGTATACGATTTCCTTCCAATACGAACGGAAGCTGGACAAGTTGCGGTTGTTTGCATGAGCAAATCGGGTGTTGTCCGTATATTGTTTGGAACCTTTCGTTTTATCTGCGTATTTCTTGATGAAATCTTCTAAGTATTGTTTTTGCCGTGCGGTATAGTGTCCCTGATCATGCAGGTTCTGAGGCTGGAAAGGAACATAGGGTTTCGCTTCTTGAGCCGCTTTCTTTTCTGCAGTGACGGCCGGAGGCCCCTGCTTGACAGAAGGAATTGATTTCTCTTGCGCTTTAGCGTATTCTTTCTCATCGGAATGATGTCCGCTGTTTCTCAACAAATTAAAGCTATTTAATTGAGCTTGCAAGGTATCCTGAATTAATTGATTCTGAGAAGCGATTATTTTTTCGAGCATATGCTCTTGATGACCTTCTCTGCGATCCGATTCAGACTGTGCTTCTGAAATGACCTGTATTTCCTGCGCCGGAACATTCTCTTGAGGCGGAGCGGATGCAAAGGACGATGGAACGGTCTCAGCCAAGTAATCTATGACACTTTGAAGGTTGTTCATCGTATCAAAAAAACGATCCATCGGGATGTCTGCCCCAAATTCGTCCGCGATGGCTTTTTTGACCTGTGACAGCATGATGGAATCCATCCCGAGCCCGATAAAATGAGCATTCAGATCGAGTTCCTCCGCTCTGATCCCCGAAGCATTGCTGATTACAGATTTCAGGAAGGATTCAATGTGCGCCTTCGATTGATTGATATTCAATGCCGCTTCTCCTCTCTTTTCGTCCTCGTTTAAGCGCAATTGGTCAGCTTCAGCCCAGCATCGGCTCCGTTCAAACGGATACAGGGGCAATGGCGTCTTTTGTACAGTTTCACCGGAATAAAGCGCGCGCCAATCGATAACGGCTCCTTGCACAAATAATTCGGCGGCGCGATGCAGCCATGTGATCCGTTCATCTTGCGTACGTAAACGCTGCTTAATCAGTGCGGCTGCTTGTTTATTCAGCTCTTCTTTATGAGCGGGCAGCATTTCCTTCATATTCTTGTAGCCGATGTATACACCGGGAAGGTTTCTGTCTCCCTGAATCAGGCGGGTCAGCTTATCCGATAGTTCTTGTTTACCGGATACAATCATGGCAATGCCATGATCCAAATGAGCCCTGCCCGTACTGGCTGTATAGCAAATGGACTTTAATGAAGCTTGGCTGTCATCCCATACATATTGCCGGTACTGCTGAGTGAGTTCATAGAGTGATTTTTCAGTATGAGCGGATAAAACAAATAGGTGCGGCCCATGTTCATCCTCGGGCGCATACTCACTTTGAGAAATATATTCTTCCAATACCACATGAGCGTTTGTTCCGCTAAAGCCAAATGAGCTGACTCCGCCTCGCAGCGGCTCATCACCGGATGTGAACGCTGCAGCTTCCTGGTTTACGTAAAATGGTGAAGAGTGAAAATGAATGAGCGGATTAGGTTCATTAAAGTGCACTAATGGCGGATTTTTCTTGTGATTCAGCATGAGGACAGATTTGATCAGCCCGACGATGCCTGCCGCTTCAAACAAATGACCGATGTTCGATTTAACAGAACCAATCGCACAAAATTGTTTTTTTGCCGTATACTTTTCAAACGCTTTACAAAGCCCGTTAAATTCAACCGGATCGCCGAGCTTCGTTCCGGTGCCATGCGCTTCGATGAAAGACAGTGTTTCAGGGGCAATGCCCGCGTCTTTCCAGGCCGTCTCAATGACCTCAGTCTGAGCTGCCGGATTCGGTGCTGTAATCCCGGCGGTTGTTCCGTCTTGATTCATCGCGCTTCCCTTGATTACGCCGTAAATATGGTCTCCGTCGCGAACAGCATCCTGCAAAGGTTTCAGCAGGACTGCGGCCGCGCCTTCACCTGTGCCAGTACCGTCTGAATCTTTGCTGAACGTTTTCGTGTACCTGTCCGAAGATTCCATATCAAGTCCGATACAGATCGGCAAGAGCGATGTCCGGATACCGCCGGCAAGAGCCATTTCACAATCGCCGGATATTAAAGATTTACATGCCATATGAACCGCGGCAAGCGATGAGGAGCATGCCGTATCCACTGTGACCGCTGGCCCTTTTAAATTTAGGAAATAAGCGATTCGGCTGGCTAACACGGAAGGGAGATTGCCCACGATATATTGATGAAGCTCCTCCGGATAATTCGCAGAAAGGAGACGTTCATAATCGTAGCCCACCTTCGAGTACCCTGCATATACCCCGACACGGCTCCCGTTCATGCTGCCGCCGGCATAGCCCGCATCTTCAATCGCATGCCATACAGACTGCAAAAACAGTCTTTGGTTAGGGTCCATAAACTGAGCCGTTTTAGGAGCTAAACCGAAAAACGAGTAATCAAAGCGGTCGATTTCATCTAAATAGCCGCCCTTCACAAACTGATTCTCATTGATTTCGCTTTGGATGGACTTTAAATAATCCGCCGCATCTTTCAGCCGGGATGCAGGGTATTCTCGAATGCTGTGCTCACCTTTTTCAAGCAGATTCCAAAAATCACTTTTCGTTGATGCTCCTGGGACATTGAGCGACATCCCGATAATGGCGATATCTTTCGGCGTCACATGGCTTGGTTTCGCTGCCGCGTCCTGCTTGATTTCAGCCCGGCTTTCAGACAGATATGCCGCTAAATCAGTGATAGAAGGATACGTAAAGAGATCTGAAACGGCAAGCTCGCGTCCGAATTTCTGTTCTATGCGCTCGGCAATCTGCGATAACTGTAATGAATTTGCTCCCATATCAAAATAACTGTCAGCGAGGTGAACCTTTTTCCCATTGAGCACATCGGAAAAGATAGACAGTAATTCCGTTTCAATTTCATGAATGGGAGTCTGTCCGGATGTTTCCGGGCTGCTCTCCAAACATTCATTGATAGCGGCAGACTCTGTTGAAAAATTCCCTGCCTCATACTGTCTGGCAAGTTCGTAGCGTTTAACCTTTCCGCTGGTTGTTTTAGGGAGTTTTCTGATCGGAAGGACTTCTTTTATGCTCCAGCCGCCCCGCTTGAGCAAATGCTTTTTTATCTCTTTGACAAGCGGTGCGAATTTTTCAGGTGATTTTTTGTAAACAACAAAGAGCACGATTTCTCCGCTTTGTGTCTTTTGATCATATACACCGCAGGCGGCAACTCTTCCTAAGTCAACCTCTTCCATTTCAATCGCGACCCGTTCAATATCGTGCGGGTAGATATTTTTTCCGTTCACGAAAATAATGTCCTTTTCTCTTCCGGTTACGACTAAGTTACCACTTTCACTAATGAATCCGAGGTCTCCCGTTTTTACCCAGCCGTCAGAAGTCAGCGCTTTTTCCGTACTCTCGGGGTTGTTATAATACCCTTGGGTCACATTGTCTCCTTTGATCTGGATATGGCCGATGATTCCGTCTTCTACTCTTTCATTTGCTCCATCGGAGATCCGAAGCTGACAATAGTCAATAGGTTGTCCCACTTCGACGAATGAAGCGCAATTTTGATCCTCTTTGCTTACTTTTACAGCTCTTTCACCAAGATTTAAATAGTCACGATGCAAATAAACGGGAACGAATTCTTTACCTAATTTAGAGAATGCTGCGCCGACCGACGCTTCCGCTAAACCGTAAACATTCAAAATGGCGGATCTTTTCAGATTGAATGCTGCGCATCTTTTCAAAAATTCGTCACATAGCTCCGGCAATATCGGTTCTGCACCGTTTGCGATGACCTTGATGTGGGATAAATCCCAGTCTGGTTCGTTTTTCAGAAATTTAAGGAAGTAGTTGTACCCGAAATTTGGAGAGGATAGAATACTGGCTTTATGTTCATGAGCTTTTTTCATCCAAAGAATAGGTCTGCGAATAAATAATTCTGTAGGCATCAGATTTTGATTGATTCCGGTTATGAAGGGAACAAGGTGGCAGGCGATGAGCCCCATATCATGCGTTAAAGGCATCCATGATAAGAAAGAGTCTTTCGAATGAACGGCTAGGGCATTCCCAATGGCGCACGTGTTATGTATTAAGTTGTGATGCGTTAACATGACTCCTTTTGGATCTCCTGTCGATCCTGAAGAAAATTGGATAAAGGCGAGTTCATCCGCATCAGGTTCATAAAACGAAGCGGGGTAATCGTAGGTTTGATCTTGAATGATGTCAGATTTTTCGTTTAATTGGTGATGGAAATCCTGTAAATCGTGTTCTGCAGCGTATTTCTTTATTTTGTCCAATACTTTTTCAGAGGCAATCAGAAACGGATGATTTAATATATTCCAAATGCGCCAGACCTTCAGCTTATGGTCATCATCTTCTCCGATACTGACCGGCACCGGGATCATTCCTCCTAATATACAAGCCCAAAAAGCAACGACAAATGATTTGTTTTCTTGGATTTGAAATACAATTTCCTGCTTCGGCTTAATGCCGAGATGCTGTAAATAGCCAAGATACCCTTGCGCCTCTTCAAACAATTGGCGATAAGAGACAACCGTCTCGTTTTTATCGGATTCGATAAAACGGATCCCGCGATCAGAGATATTGCTTCTTTCCCGAATGACTTCTACTAAGGTTTGGAATTGACTGGTATACATAGGTCCCCTCCTGGGCGCTTTATTTTAAAATCCGCAATTCTTCCCAAGCCGGAAGCTGTTTAGCCTCGCAAATTAATTTGCATAAATGGATCGAATGTTCGAGCTCTTGTTCTGAGAGCTCATTTTCATGTCTTTCCATTCTCTCTTTCAGCTCTTGGATTTGCGTAAATAATGCCGTCGTCATATTGGAATAAGCCGCTGAATCCTTGTTGTAATTTCGCGCAATGACGGATTGAATCATCAATTTATTCAGTTGTTTTTTGCGTAAACGGACAATATGTTTCTTTCTTTCCGCTGAATTGGAAAGCAAGTGAACATCAGATGTCTGTCCTAAGGGATAAGGTACAATGTGATTCGTTGTTTTTCTCAGCAGACCGGCTAAGACATTGTTCGGACCCATTTCGATGACTTCCGTCACTCCGTGTAAAAGCAAGTAATGCATCGATTCCGTCCATCTTACCGGCATCGTCATGTGCTGCTTGAGATGTTCGCTGATCGAATTTCCGCTGCTGTAAGGGCGTGCGGTGACATTTGAAATGATCGGCCATGCGGCATCCCGGAAGGAATACCGGTGTAATACAGTCTGGAATTGTTCAGATGCTGATCGTATCATCGGACTGTGAAAAGGCGCACTGACATTCAAATAAGTGTATGCCGCTCCCTTTTCCTCCGCCATCTTGATGACACGTTCCACAGCTTGCCGGTGTCCGGAAATCACATGCTGCTGTTCTGAATTCATGCAGGCTACTCCTGCCGGAAAGTCTTCCGTCGACACTTTCGAACATATTTCCTGCAACGTTTGAAGAGAGAGGTGAGTCACGGCGGCCATCGTCCCCTGCTGCTGAGGATCCGCATTTTGCATAAGAATTCCCCGCTGCCTTACAAGTGTAACGGCATCCTGAAAAGAAAGGGCGCCGGCACAGACAAGCGCTGAATATTCGCCTAAGCTATGGCCTGCCAGGAAGCGGGGCTTCACCCCTATTTCCTGCATATACACTTGAAAAGCAATAACACTGACCGTTAAAATAGCGGGCTGCGCGTTCATTGTCTTTGTCAATTCATTCATATCTCCGTTAAAACACAGTTTTTTTACATCCAAGGAGATCGCATCGCTCGCTTCTTCAAACAATCTCTTTGCGAGCACAAAATCATTCCAAAATTGTTTGCCCATTCCTACAAATTGAGACCCTTGTCCAGGAAATAAAAAGGCAAGATTGTTCATGAGATTCCTCCGATCATATTGAACAGAAATACAATATCCTACAAATTATCCCTTTATCTAACATCCTAGCATGATTATAACAAATGTGTATAGAATACTTTCGGAGGAGTTATTGTTCGATTTTACAAACGAATTAGATATATTTATTCATAAAATAAAACATGAGGGTTTCACCGAAAATCAGTCTTAAAGAGAGATGATGAAAAGCCGGAGTGGAGCCTGTTACCGGCTCTTCTTCACTTAGGACGAGCTCTTCATGTTTCATATGTTTTAGGGCTATTGGCATTATTGTGTCAGAAATTACATATTTTCTGTTTATTGTAAAAATTCATTTGTATATCTGTGAAGGATTGTAAACTGATGGCGTTTGATTATAAATGCGGTGCAAGAGATGGATCTGGTGAGGAAAATCTGCAAGGACAAAATACGCCGCAGAACATGTGAATGACCCAGCCCGGATACCGATTGACGCAGTAAATCGGCCTATTGAGTGAACAAGGTTTTCAGGCATAAAAAAACAGCCGTTCAGAGCGGCTGTTTTTTAAATAGTACAAGAACTATTGAGCGGTATACCCGCCGTCCATGACTACGGCCTGACCTGTGACCCCTTTTGCTTTGTCGCTGGCCAAAAATACGGCGTAATCAGCGATTTCCTTCACTGACAGCAGCCGTTTTTGGGGAACGAGCGGAAAGATGACGTCCTCAAGCACCCGCTCGTACGGTACATTCCTTGTTGCGGAAATGTCCTTTAACTGATTGCGGACAAGCTGAGTGTCCACATATCCCGGACAAAGCGCATTGACGGTAATGCCGTCAGCCGCGCCTTCAAGTGCACCGACTTTCGTTAAACCGATGACGCCGTGCTTGGCGCTGTTATATGCCGCTTTCCCGTGAAAACCGATCAGCCCGTTGACAGACGCCATATTAATGATTCGACCGAATTGCTGTTTTTTCATAATGGGGAATGCATGCTTCATTGCGATAAATGGCGCAGTCAGCATGACACGAATGAGCCGTTCAAACTGTTCGGTGGGAAATTCCTCGATGGGCGCGACATGCTGAATGCCCGCATTATTCACAAGGATATCGAGACGTCCGAATTGTTTCTCGACCGTCTGCAGCATGTCGGCCACTTGCTTTTCATTTGTTACATCGCATGTGATGCTGACTGCTTCACAGCCTTCATCTTTAAGTCCTGCCGCCGCTTCTTTCCCCGCTTGTTCGTTTACATCAGAGATGATGACGGCTGCTCCTTCACGGGCGAATTCTCTTGCAATTTCAAGCCCGATTCCTCCGGCTGCTCCTGTTACAACGGCTGTTTTTTCAATAAGCAATGAATCCATGGCGGCACCTCCTCATTTTGGTCTGACCCCGTTTTTTAACGACTGGCTGACAGTAAAATGACCTTCTGTTTTCTCAAAGACCTCCTCCATTGTTACACCTTCCTGCAGTTCGGTGAGCGTCATACGGCCATCATGAAAATCGAATACAGCCAAATCTGTGATCAGCCGATCGACCACCTGCCTGCCGGTTAAAGGCAGCGTACATTCCGTTCTCACTTTAGATTCCCCATATTTATTAACATGCTCCATAATGACAATAATCCGTTTTGCTCCGTGCACCAGGTCCATGGCGCCGCCCATTCCTTTGATCATTTTTCCGGGGATCATCCAGTTCGCCAAATCTCCCCGTTCGGACACTTCCATCCCGCCGAGAATCGCTACATCAATGTGGCCGCCGCGAATCATGGCAAAGGATTCGGCACTGTCAAAATACGAGGCTCCCTTTACCTCGGTAATGGTTTCTTTTCCCGCATTGATCAGATCGGGGTCCTCCGTTCCTTCCGCCGGATAAGGCCCGATCCCGAGCAAGCCGTTTTCAGACTGAAGCAGGACGTTATAATCATTCGGTATCTCATTGGCTACAAGCGTCGGCATCCCTATCCCCAAGTTCACATTCATTCCGTCCTTTATTTCCTTTACAGCCCGTTTGATCATTCGTTTTCTGCTATCTCTCATTCTGTCAGCCTCCTTTATCATGCTTGCCGGACGGTGCGGCGTTCAATCCGTTTTTCATGAATCCCGCCAAGCAGCACATGCTGCACAAAAATACCCGGCGTATGAATTTGATCCGGATCAAGCTCTCCGGCATCGACGATTTCTTCAGCCTCTGCAATCGTCACTTTGCCTGCCATTGCAGCGAGCGGATTGAAATTTCTCGCCGTCTTTCTGAACATCAGGTTGCCCAGAGGATCGGCTTTCCAGGCCTTTATGATGGCGGCGTTCCCTGTAATCCCTTTCTCCAGAAGATAGGTGCGCCCGTCAAATGTCTTATGTTCTTTTCCCTCGGCTACTGATGTTCCGACGCCCGCAGGTGTATAAAACGCCGGAATGCCCGCCCCTCCCGCGCGAATTCTTTCTGCGAGCGTTCCTTGGGGCACCAATTCGACTTCCAGCTCCCCGCTTAAAAACTGCCGTTCAAAGGTTTTGTTTTCTCCGACATAGGATGCGACCATTTTTTTGATCTGCCGGTTTGCAAGCAAGAGGCCTAACCCCCAATCATCAACACCGCAGTTATTACTGACAACGGTCAAGTTTTTCACGCCGCTGTCCCTGATCGCGAGAATTAATTGTTCCGGAATGCCGCACAGGCCGAAGCCTCCTGCGATGAGGGTGTCTCCATCCTTGATCAGTGCAGCAGCATCTTTATAAGAGTCCATCACTTTTCCTTTTCCCATATTCGTTTCCCCTTTCTGTTTTGGCTACACAAGGCCCGTCAGACTGTAAATGGCGATGATGACAAACACAGCTGCTGTTTTAATGACGGTAATGGCAAAGATATCCCTGTAGGATTGGCGGTGGGTCAACCCGGTGACCGCGAGCAGCGTAATGACGGCGCCATTATGCGGAAGAGTGTCCATTCCGCCGGAGGCCATCGAAATCACTCGGTGCATGACCTCCGGCGGAATGTGGAATGTATTGATTGCTTCTGTATATGCTGCTGACATCGTGCTTAAAGCGATGCCCATTCCTCCTGATGCCGATCCTGTAATCCCGGCAAGCGCAGTGGTCGTCACCGCTCCGTTGACGAGCGGATCAGTAAACGTCTGCGATATGCCGCTGCTGACCATTTTAAAGCCGGGAAGCGCCGCAATGATGCCGCCAAATCCGTATTCGGCTCCTGTATTCATCGACGCCAGCAAGGCACCCCCGATGCCCTCATTCAGTCCTTCTTTCAAATTGAAGAGCACTTTTTTCCAATCGAACAAAATCGTTGTCATGATTCCGATGAACAGGGCGAGTTCTACTGACCAGATCGCAGTGACGGAGGAAAGGTCAATCTTCCCGAACGCTTCTAAACCGAGCTGCGCAAAATCAAATCCGTCAGGGTACCAATGCGGGAGCCACATCGTGAAGCATTTGTTCATGACTCCCACAAGGATAAGCGGAACAAAGGCGAGCACTTGCCGCGCGGGGCTGGGTTCTGCCTCCTGCGGTAAAACAGGCGTATGTTTTTCATTAGCCAGACCTGAGGATTCCTCTGCAGCGGAAACTTCAGATTGAAATCCAGCATAGCCTTCTCCGGCATTGGCCGCTTTTTTGCGCCGGGATTCTAAATAAATCATTCCGGCCGTAAGCACAAATGCTGCACCAATCAGTCCGAGCCAGGGAGCGGCATAAATGTTTGTTTTAAAAAAAGCTGTCGGAATGACATTTTGAATTTGCGGTGTGCCGGGAAGCGCATCCATTGTAAATGTAAAGGCGCCCAATGCAATCGTACCGGGTATCAGACGCTTGGGAATATCAGCTTTAATAAATAGGTTTTTAGCAAACGGATAAATGGCAAACACCGCTACGAAGAGACTGACGCCGCTGTACGTTAAAATCGCACCCATTAAGACGATGGCGAGAATGGCTCTTTTTGCTCCCACAAGCCTGACGATTGTTTTTGCAATCGACTCGGCGAGCCCGGATATTTCAACAACCTTGCCAAAAACGGCCCCTAAAAGAAATACGGGAAAATACAGCTTAATAAATCCTACCATCTTCTCCATAAATATATTCGAGAAGAAAGGAAGTACGAAGCTTGGATCTGTAAGAAGCACGGCAAACAGCGCACAAATCGGGGCGAATAAAATGACTGAAAAGCCCCGGTAAGCCGCAAACATCAGCATGCCTAATGCCAATAAAATAATAACAATGTCCACAAATCCCCCTCTTTTCTGCTCAAAATTAGTAAGCGCTTACAAAAATCGAGAAAATAAAGCAAAAAACATGCCGGTTTTGCACAGTTTCTGAGGCTGAAAAAATGTGCATCACGGTGAATTTTCCGTTTTGGCGAAAAAAAGGAGACCCTTGCTTCATGATATTGATTGGCTGAGCAGTGAGTTTTTTTAGGGATAGTGAGATGGATCAGAGAGGATTTTTGCTTTATAAATATGTATTCTTTTTTCTTTCATTTATTTCCTGCAAGAGGAACCGATAAAATCCGGCCCTCCTGCATGGTCATTCAGCCAAGGACAACCGGAAGCTCTTTGAGCGACCTAAAACCAATGAGCTTGCGGTATTCAAGGCGGTGTGCGGCCAGCCGAAGCTTAGGCATCCGCTCAAACAGTGTGAGAATTGCAATTTGTGCTTCGATGCGCGCTAATGAGGAGCCTATGCAAAAATGGGCGTTCTTTCCGAATGCAAGATGCGGATTCGGTTTTCTTTGGATGTCCATTTTATGAGGCTGATCGAATATGCTTGGATCGCGATTGGCTGCCCCTAAAAGGATGTATACCTGCTCTCCTTTTTTTATGGTTTTTCCATTTATTTCACAGTCTTCTGAAGCGGTGCGTGCCGTCAGCTGCGCGGGGCTGTCGTAGCGCAGACATTCCTCGACAGCAGTTTCAATAAGCGAGGGGTTTTCTCTCAGTGCGCTAAGCTGTTCAGGGTGTTTCAATAAAGTAAACACACCGTTGCTCATGAGGTTTACCGTCGTCTCGTGTCCGGCTATGACAAGTAAGATACATGTCGCGAGCACTTCGTCTTTTGAAAGCTGTTTCCCCATGATAAACCTGCTGATTAAGTCTTCCTGAGGATGTGCTTTCCGCTCGTGAATCAAATCTCTGAAATATGCAGTCAGCCTGCCTGCGGTGTCGCTTGCTCTGACTAACGTCTTTCTTGACCGGGTAAGATCAATGGCCTGAATGACGTCTGCCGTCCATTGTCTGAATTGATATCTCTCCTCTTTCGGCACTCCGAGTATCTCCGCAATGATGAGGCTTGCCAATGGAAAGGCAAACTCTGAAACAAGGTCTGCGGTTTTTTTGTTTTGGATTTGATCCAACAAGTCATGAACCGTTTCTTTTATACAGGGGCGAAGTGATTCCGCCGTCTTTGCGGTAAATTCTTTACCTATAAGCATCCGCATCCGCTTATGGTCTGATTGATTTTTAAATAACAGCATATCGTGCTGGATATGCGATAGATTTTGATATTTCGTTGAAGCTTCCGGAAGAGGAATGCGGTTTTTAAATCGGGTGTCTTTCAGAATCGATGCCGCCTCTTTGTACCCGGTGACATACCAGCCCGGATGTTTTAATACGGTTCCTTTATAAACAGGATCAATGGATCGCAGTTTTTCATAAAACGGGTAAGGGTCATTCCAAAAATCCGAATCCGCATGGAGAGACGGATGTGCACTTGATAGGCCAGCCGTCATCTTATACCTCCGTATTGCAGGCGGATTGCAGGCCGGCTTTCATTTCTTCAACGGATTCGACTTCAAACCCTAAATCATGGAGCATTTGATGATCCTCTGTTTCATGCTGCCCTGCTGTCGTTAAGTAATCTCCGACGAAAATCGAATTTGCGGCGTAAAGTCCCAGCGGCTGCAGCGAACGAAGGTTGACTTCCCGGCCTCCTGAGATACGGATTTCTTTTGACGGATTGATAAAACGGAACAAGGCCAGCACTTTCAGGCAATACACCGGATGTAATTCGCTTACCCCTTCTAACGGAGTTCCGTCAATCGCATGCAGAAAATTAACCGGGATGCTGTCGGCGTCAAGCGCTTTTAAGCTGTTCGCCATATCAATGACGTCCTGTTTCGTTTCTTTCATGCCGACGATGACACCCGAACAAGGCGACATCCCCGATTGTTTCGCCGTTTCCACTGTATTGACCCTGTCGTCATACGTGTGGGAAGTCGTAATGTTTGAATGATTCCTTTGTGATGTATTGATGTTATGATTGTACCGGTCTACTCCTGCCTGTTTAAGCCGCTCTGCCTGTTCCGGCTTCAGCAGACCGAGGCATGCGCAGATTTTTAAACCGTACGTTTCTTTAATTTCTTTGACAGCATCAACAACTTGATCTACTTCTCTGTTTGACGGTCCCCGCCCGCTGGCGACGATGCAGTATGTCCCTATATTCAAGTCATGGGCGCGTTTTGCCCCCTTAAGCAATATATGCTTATCCACCATCCGATAAGACTTGATCGGCGCTTTTGATATTGAAGATTGTGAACAGTACCCGCAATTTTCCGGACACAGGCCTGATTTTGCATTCATAATCATATTCAGCTTTACTTTTTTTCCGTAAAATCGTTTTCTGATATGAAAAGCGGCATGCATCAGCAATAAAAGATCCTCATCAGGACAATTTAAAATGGCCAGCGCTTCTTGATTCGTTACTTCCGCCCCGTCCAGCACTCTCTCTGCAAGATCCATCCATTGATTCATGTTTATCTCCCCATTTGTGTCAGATTCATGAAAGAGGAAACATCTATATGTTTCTCAATCATGTGTTGAATGTTTTCCGGTGAAACGAGATCCAGCTTCGGTGTGATTCCCAAAATCGGAACTTTGCATAATGTTTCAATCATGCTCGGGTTTGTCTTCTCGTCCAGCCCCGGCCGGCTCTTTACGCCGTTGATCATAATGCCGAGAACCTCTATTCCCATGTTTTTCGCATATTCAACGGTTAAATATGTGTGATTGATGGTTCCGAGATCAGGCCTGGCGACAATCACTGCCGGTAATTCCAAGGCTTTTATCAAATCACTGACTAAGTAATTTTCACCAAGCGGAACGGAAATGCCGCCTGCCCCCTCGACGATGAAACACTCATGACGATTTTTGATCTTACTCCAGTGGGCCATGACTTCATCCATGCTCACGGATTTCCCCTCAAGCATGGCGGCCGTGTACGGCGCAAGCGGCTCTTTCCATTCAAATGGCGTGATTTCTTCATGAGACAGTGCGGTTTGTGACATGTTTTTCAACAGCGAGGTGTCACTTTCCGGATGAGTCCGCGGCACGCCGCTTAAAAACGGCTTAAACACTCCGATATCCGCCTGTTTCTGCCTGAATGCCGCGGCAAGTCCGCAAGAAACGATGGTTTTTCCGACGCCGGTATCTGTTCCTGTGACAAAAAAACTTCTCATTTGTTTATATTCAGCTCTTTTCTAATGGAATCAAATGCTTCTGTCAGCTCGTCTATGTCCTGTAAGCTGCGATCCGCCGTAACGGTCAGCCTGATTCTGCTTTCGCCTTCCGGAACGGCGGGCGGGCGGATGGCCGGGGCGCAGATTCCCTTTTTCTCAAGCAGCGCAGCGGCTGAAACCGCTGTTTTTGCATCACCGATGATAACGGGGATAATCGGTGTATCCCCGCCTCTTACGATAAAGCCCATATCGGCCAGACGCGTTTTTATCTTTTTGACAGACGACTGCAGCTCACGGCGCGTATCGTGCATATCTGATATGAGGTCAAATGCCGTATGCGAAGCCGCACAAATTGACGGAGGGAGGGCCGTCTGAAAAATAAACGTCCTCGCCTGATTCAGCAAAAAATCAATGAAAATGTTTGATCCCGCGGCAAAACCGCCTTCCGTTCCGACTGCTTTGCTTAATGTGCCGATGACAACATCAGGACAAACACCGAAATAGTCACTGGTTCCCCCGCCGTTTTCTCCGAGTACACCGGTTGCATGCGCGTCATCTGCTATCACAAATGCCTGGTACTGCTTTGCAAGCGCCATTATGCGGTCAAGAGGCGCAATTGTGCCGTCCATGCTGAAAACGCCGTCTGTGACGATAAAGCGGCGGTTCCGCGTCTGGACGGAGGCAAGTTTTTTCTCAAGATCATCCATATCAATATGGCGGTACACGATGGTTTCCGCTTTTGATAAACGGCAGCCGTCAACAATGCTCGCATGGTTCAGTTGATCGCTTAAAATGACATCGCCTTTTTGAGGCAGTGAGGCAAGCACGCCGATATTCGCCAAGTAACCGCTTGAAAACAATAAAGCCGCTTCCGTCTGTTTAAAATCCGCGATTGTTTGTTCAAGTTTTTCGTGCCACACAGTATTTCCTGTCGTTAACCGTGAGCCGCCGCTTCCCGCTCCGAACCGGCTCAGCGCTGTTTGCGCGGCTGTGATCAGCCGTTCATCTTTTGACAGACCTAAATAGTCATTGGACGCCCAGGTCTGCCGCTTTTGCCCTTTGGTTTTAAGAGCGGTTTCCTGTGTTCGCAGCGTCCGATACAGCCCGTCTCTTTTCACCGCATCGAGCCTTCCGAGGAGCCATCCGTCAAAATCCACGGCCGGTCACCTCGGCTATCGCTTCTTTCATAATGGATATCATGGCTTGTAACTGGTCGGTTGTGCTGGCGAGCGGCGGCAGAAAGGCGATGACGTCACCGAGCGGCCGTGTCAGCATACCCAGCTCTCTCATTTTCAAGGACACCTTGTATCCCATCCGCTTTTCAGGCGGATAAGGCTGTTTTGTCCCCTTATCCTGCACAAGCTCTATGCCGCACATCAAACCGAGCTGGCGGACATCGCCGACATGAGGAAGCTGCTTCAGATCATGAAGAAATTTCGCAGCCGTTTTTGATTTTTCGGCGACTCGTTCAACGATGCGCTCTGATTCGAATAAACGCAGATTTTCAATTGCCGCGGCACAGCCAAGCTGATTTCCTGTATAGGAATGGCCGTGGAAAAATGTTTTCATTTTGTCGTAGTCATCGTAGAAGGCTTCATAAATGGCTTCTGTGGCAAACGTCACAGCGATCGGCAAATAGCCTCCCGTAATGCCTTTCCCTGCCGCCATCAAGTCCGGCTGGACATTTTCATGCTCGCAGGCAAACATTTTTCCGGTGCGGCCGAACCCCGTCGCCACTTCGTCAACGATCATTAACACATCATATGCCGTACACAGCTTTCGTACGCCTGCCAGAAAGCCTTCAGGCATGACGATCATCCCGGATGCGCCTTGCACCATCGATTCAATCGTAAGTGCGGCAATCTCTTCGTGGTGCTTTGCAAGCAGCTGTTCGAGCGCGTGAAGGCATTCATCCCGGCACTGTATGGGGTCGCCGCTTTCAGATCTGTATACATAAGGAATCGGGGCTTTGTAGCTTTCAAACATCAGCGGGCCGTACACATGGTGGAAGAGTTCAATGGAGCCGACGCTGACGGCTCCGATCGTATCGCCGTGATAGCCGTTCTGCATCGAAATAAACGTCTGCTTCTTAGGTCTCCCTACGTTTTTCCAGTATTGAAAGGCCATTTTCAGAGCGATTTCCATTGCTTCCGCTCCGCTGTCGGAGTAAAAAACGCGCGTCAGCTTTTCCGGTGTGATGCCCGTCAGCATCTCCGCAAGTTCTGTTGCGGGAACGTTCGTCATACCCAGCAAAGTCGAATGAGCGATTTTTTCAAGCTGTTTTTGAATCGCTTCATCCATTTCTTTTTTGCGGTGGCCGTGTACATTGAGCCATACTGAAGAAAAGCCGTCATAATATTCTTTGCCGCTGATGTCTTTCAGCATGATCCCGTTTCCGCTTTCAATGATTAACGGATCTTCATCGTAATCTTTCATTTGTGTGAAAGGCAGCCAAAGATGCTGTTTGCTTTTTTCAATCATTGATTGTTTCATATGTTCCCCTCCCGCTGAATGAATACAGGCTGCTTCTCTAAAAAATGGATAAAGCTCTCCGTATCTATGGAGCCATCTGTAAAGAAAATCCGGCATCCGCTTTCATCTCCGGCATTCTTCATCTTGGCAATCCGCTGATATCCCAGCTTCTTTGCGGCAACGTAGCCTGTTATGTAATCAGGGTCATCTGACCAGCACAATTCGGCAATAATTCCCGGATGTGCGCAAACTTTTGCCGCGATGGCATGTGCTTCTTTTATTCGTGAATTTTCCGGCATGTTGTGAGTAAAAGCCCATTTTTGAAAATCATGTGACGGCCAATCCACTCGGGATACCCGCACACCTCTATTTCCTCTGCCGTCAATGCGTTTTCCTGCCCGGATATCAAACAGGACCGCTCCTCTTGCTTCTGCATATTCCGTAATGTTTTCGTACGCTTTCTCTATCATGTGCGGAGGAATCCCCGCCTTTTGCAGAAGCTTGCGGGCAATTGCTTGTCCTTTTTCCGGCGTGTCTGTTTGATGGAGGGCAACCGGCAAAGGGCGGATCGTTTCGATCGGTTCATGAACGCTTTCAAGCTGAATCTGCATAAAATCAGGTATCCCTCTTGAATGTGAGAAGCCTTTATGTAATAAGCCATCTACCGCTTCCTGTAAACCGCTGTAAGTGATGAGCCGTTCTCCGCCGGAAATATGTTTTCCGCCCTGCTCATGGGGGGCGTTTCGGGAAGCTCTCATTCTGACGCTGTAATAGGTCTCTTCCCGCATGAAAATTTCCCTCCTTTCTTTTATTTCGAAATTTAATGTTAACCAAAATAATAAAAGGTTAACACTCATACAGAATATTAGTGTCTTGCACGTAATATGTCAACCTAAACTATAAAACTGTTAACTTAATGGGTTTTACAAAGCCTCATTACGTTTTCATGTTTTGTTCATATTTTAGTAATTGTTTATTCAACACTGTCCGCTAAAGTAATCCATATCAACAAATAGGACAGCGATCCGCATCTTACTTATGAAGGGAGGTCAAAACCGGATGCCGTTATGCTGAAAGAAAAAGTAAAGACAGCAGGCCGTTTTTGCACCGTGGGCGCCGGCAATACGCTGATCGATTTTGGTGTCTTCTTTCTTCTCACCGCTTGCCATGTCCCCTATCTGCCGGCGCAGATCTGCTCCTATTCGGCAGGGATCATCAACAGCTATGTGTGGAACCGGAAGTGGACGTTTCGTGTAAAGCGCAAGGCTGGCGGGAAAGAGATCGTGCGCTTTCTCATCATTAATCTTGCCGCGTCGGGAATCACCTTTTTGCTGCTGTACGCGTTTCAAAAAGGCGGCTGTTCGCTTTTGGTGAGTAAGCTCGCCGCCACTATCGGCGGAATGATGATGAATTTTATCGGAAACCGAATCTGGGTATTTGGAGATTCGCTGAAAAACATACAGGATCAGGAGTGAAGATGGATGAGAAAAAAAGTGAGAAAAGCGGTCATCCCCGCAGCGGGTTTAGGAACGAGATTTCTGCCGGCGA
Source organism: Bacillus sp. YH3-2-B2 (assembly GCF_053663335.1). Lineage (NCBI taxonomy): Bacteria > Bacillati > Bacillota > Bacilli > Caryophanales > Bacillaceae > Bacillus > Bacillus sp. YH3-2-B2. The sequence goes on from NZ_JBSJQE010000001.1 coordinate 1,053,097, forward strand.
CAAAGGCGCAGCCGAAAGAAATGCTGCCGATCGTCGACAAACCGGCAATCCAATATATTGTCGAAGAGGCCGCAGCGTCAGGAATTGAAGATATACTGATTATTACAGGGAGAAACAAACGCTCGATTGAAGATCATTTTGACCGGTCGGCGGAGTTGGAATTCAATCTTGAGGAAAAAGGCAAGTCAGAGACGCTGAAGGAAATGCAGCGGATTGCCGATTTGGCCAATATTCATTACATCCGTCAGAAAGAACCGCTCGGACTAGGCCATGCGGTGCTGTGTGCGGAGCATTTTATCGGAGATGAGCCTTTTGCCGTTCTCTTAGGTGATGATATTATGGTATCTGACACTCCCGCTCTTTCACAGCTCATAGACGTCTATAACCAACACGGCACAGAAACGATCGGCGTACAGCCCGTCGATCCTGCTGATGTCAGCAAATATGGTATTATACAGACGGGGCGGCAGAGCGGTCATGTGTACCGGGTTGAGGATCTGATTGAGAAACCGGCCGTTGAAAAGGCGCCCTCTCATATTGCCGTGTTGGGTCGTTACATATTAACCCCTGCCATTTTTAAAGCGCTGAAGACGATCGGAAGAGGCGCGGGCAGCGAAATCCAATTGACAGACGCGCTGCGCGAAGTATGCCGCACCCGAAGCATTTACGCGCGGGAGCTTGAAGGAAGCCGGTTTGATATAGGAGATAAGTTCGGCTGTTTTAAGGCCGGCACGGAGATCGGGCTTCTGCGGGAAGAAATGAGACCGAAACTTTTAGCTTATTTAGAAGAGGTGTTAAAAAGAGAATCTGAAGAAATCGTGCGTTAAAAAATAATTTGTAACCATTTTGCTTGTCAATCAGTCATATAATTGGGTAAAAAGATAAAGAGGTTGTGAACAGTGTGGGCAATTTTATTAATGAAATATTATCCTGGCTGACAAGTATGGGCTATTTAGGGATTGCGCTCGGATTAATGATCGAAATCATTCCGAGTGAAATCGTTCTGGCTTACGGAGGCTATATGGTGTCAGAAGGCACGATCAGCTTTATCGGCGCCATTGTCGCCGGTGTGATCGGGGGAACGATCGCGCAGTGCTTTATTTACTGGATCGCCCGTTATGGGGGACGGCCGTTTTTGGACAAGTACGGCAAGTACTTACTTCTGAAAAAGCATCATGTTGATGTTGCGGAAAACTGGTTTCGCCGTTACGGCGCCGGCGTTGTGTTCTCGGCGCGTTTTATCCCGGTCGTCAGACATGCGATCTCCATCCCGGCCGGCCTTGCGAAAATGCCTCTTTCCAAGTTTGTCATATTGACGACGCTTGCCATTATTCCGTGGTCTGTCATTTTCGTTTATCTCGGGTATCAGCTCGGGGGACAGTGGAAAGACGTAGACAGCTATGCCGGAATGTATACAACTCCGATCATTATATTGGCTCTCGTATTTATTGTTGTTTATTTTGTTGTGAAGAAAATGAGATCAAGACTGTGAAAAAAGACTGCATAAGAACGGCTGCCGAGCCGGATCTATGCAGTCTTTTTTTATTTATACCGGGTATACGGGGTGTTTCCGGTGTGTGAATGTCAGTTGTTTGGACATGTAAGCAGTGAGGCGTTTATTGAGTTCTTCCCGCAAGGAATCAGCAGGAACAATGCCGTCAATCACCATTTCAGAGGCAAGCCGGTAAAGGTTAATGTCTTCCTTATATTCATCACGCTTTTCTTGAATAAAAGCCGGCCTTTCTTCAGGGGCCAGCTCGCTGATTTTGTTTGCGTAGACCGCATTCACCGCTGCTTCAGGACCCATTACGGCAATTTGCGCAGTCGGAAGCGCTAAACAGCAGTCCGGTTCAAAAGCAGGCCCCGCCATCGCGTATAATCCGGCACCGTAGGCTTTTCTGACGATAACGGAAAGCTTCGGAACAGTCGCTTCCGCCATTGCGGAGATCATTTTTGCGCCATGCCTGATGATGCCCGCCTGCTCAACCTTCGTTCCGATCATGAATCCGGGAATGTCTGCTAAAAACAGAAGCGGAATATGGAATGCGTCGCACAAAGCGATAAATTTTGCGGCTTTATCCGCCGAATCGAGAAATAAAACTCCGCCTTTGACACGCGGCTGATTGGCGATAATGCCGACCGGCTGTCCGTGAATCCGCGCAAGCCCCGTTATTAATTCCTGCGCAAATAACGGTTTGATCTCAAAAAATGAGTCTTCATCAATAACACGTTCAATTAAATCCATCATGTTGAACGGTGCGTTTTGATGTGCCGGGATGACATCTGAGAGCGGTTTTTCAAAAGCTTTCGGGTTCTTAGATTTGTTGACGGGCGCTTTTTCAGTATAATTTGCCGGAAAGTAGCTGAGATATGTCTGCGCCATCAAGATTGCTTCCTGTTCCGTCGGGGCGAGGAGATCACCGCAGCCTGATACGGAACAATGCATACGGGCGCCGCCCATTTCTTCAAGCGATACTTTCTCGCCGATCACCATTTCTGCCATGCGCGGGGAACCTAAGTACATGGATGCATTGCCTTCGACCATAATGACAATGTCGCAAAAGGCCGGAATGTAAGCGCCGCCTGCAGCGGAAGGACCGAACAATAAACAGATTTGCGGAATGCGGCCCGACAGCTTTACTTGATTATAAAAGATGCGGCCGGCTCCCCTTCTGCCCGGGAACATGTCAACCTGATCCGTAATTCTCGCACCTGCGGAATCGACTAAGTACAAGAGCGGACACTGAAGCTTCTCCGCCGTCTCCTGAATGCGGATGATTTTTTCCACCGTTTTCGCGCCCCACGAGCCCGCCTTTACGGTTGAGTCGTTTGCCATCACACAAACGGTTCTGCCGCCGATGGTTCCGATCCCGGTAACGACCCCGTCAGCCGGCAGTCCGTCTGACATGCACTCGGCGAAAAAAGCGTCTTCAACGGATATGCCGTCATCGAATAAAAGCTTCAGCCTGTCTCTTACAAAAAGTTTTCCCTTCTTTTCGTTGCTTGCATGATATTTCGCGGCTCCTCCCTTTTCAATCGTTTTGCTGCGTGTCTGCCGTTCTTTTTCGTAATCCATCCGAGTCCCTCCATGTTTTATTTTCCTTTGTATTCAGGGGGTCTTTTTTCTTTAAAAGCGCGCAGGCCCTCTTCTCTGTCAAGTGTAGGGATGACTTGTTCATATGCTTTTCGTTCGATTTCGAGCCCTGTATTGAGATCTGTCTCCAGACCCTTGTTTATCGCGGATTTTGCTTGTCTGACGGCGATCGGTCCATTAGCGGCGATGCGGCCGGCCAGTGCTTTTGCTTTTTCCATAAGTTCATCGGCTTCACAAACATGCTCGATCAGTTTCATGTCTTTTCCCTCTTCGGCAGAAAGCCTTCGGCCGGTATAGATCAATTCTTTTGCCGCGCCGGGACCGATAAGCCGGGGCAGTCTCTGCGTTCCGCCCGCCCCGGGAATGATTGCAAGCCCTGTTTCAGGAAGGCCGAGGCCCGCCCGGCTGACGGCTGTTCTGATATCGCAGGCGAGAGCGAGTTCAAGGCCTCCTCCGACAGCGGTTCCGTTCAGCGCTGCAATGACCGGCTGCGGGAGAGCTTCAATGAATGCAGCCGTTTCACCGATACGCCTGACGCTTTGCTTAACTTGTTCATGATTCATCCCCGCTCTCTCTTTTAAATCAGCGCCGGCGCAAAATGTGTTTCCGGAGCCGGTGAGAATGACACAGCGAATGGATGGCGAGTTTTTGATGTCTTCAATCACACGCTGTAAATGATCAATCATTTCTGATGACAGTGAGTTGGCCGCATGCGGGCGGTTCAGCGTGATCAGACCGATCGTTTCTTGACAGACGGAATACAAGACGCAATCTCCCATGGCTTCTCCTTTCTCATTTCGTTCTGAATGCCTGCAGGTTTCTGCTTGGCAGATCTTTGCCTATTTTATCCGCGATCCAGCCGGCGGCATAAAGAAGTTTATTCATGTCCGTCCCGGTATCAATCCCCATTTGTTCGAGCATATAAATGACGTCTTCTGTGGCGGCGTTTCCTGCTGATCCCGGAGCATACGGACAGCCGCCAAGCCCGCCTGAGGAAGTATCGAAGGATGTAATCCCCATATCAAGAGCGGGAATGATATTCGCTAGAGCCGTTCCTCTTGTATCATGGAAATGGAGTGCGATTTTTGAGGCGGGAATTCTCGGCAAAAGGGCTTCAAGCACGGCTATGACCTGCAAGGGGTTTGCCGCGCCGATTGTGTCGCCGAGCGATATTTCATCAACATCCATTTCGAGCAGGGTGTCTGACAGGCGGATGACTTGTTCGACCGGCACGTTCTGTTCGTACGGACAGCCGAACACAGTGGACAGATAAGCTCTCGTCTCCATTTTTTCAGCTTTTGCTTCAGTAATAACCCGCCTGAGCTCTTGAACGGTCCGGTCAATCGGTTTGTTTACGTTTTTTTGGTTATGGGTTTCGCTTGCAGATAAAAATACACATGCCTGATCGATTCCGCCTTCTGCAGCATGCTCCAGTCCGATGAGGTTCGGAACGAGAGCCGCGTAGACCGTATGTTCAGATCTGGCAATGCCTTTTGCGACGTCCAGGCTGTCACGAAGAGCCGGAATCCATCTCGGATGCACGAATGATGTCACTTCGATATAGGGAAGTCCTGTTTTTGACAGCATATTGATCCACTCAATCTTATCTTCTGTTTCCACCCACGCCGATTCATTCTGCAAGCCGTCACGCGGTCCTACTTCATTGATGCGGACATGTTTCGGACAGTTCATGCTGCACCTCCCGTTTTATTGAAGTTCAATCAGGACCTCTCCTTCATCAGTGAAATCACCTTCTGATTTTTTCACTTCTTTCACCGTACCCGCTGCATCAGCGATAATCGGAATTTCCATTTTCATAGATTCCAAGATGGCCACTTCCTGTCCTTCTTCAATGACATCACCGGGCTTCACATGAATTTTCCACAGGTTTCCCGCCATCTGAATTTTTATGACGTTCATTTTGACGCCCCCTCGTTCATTGTTTGTAAAAAACCGGTTGTTGCCTCACCCTTTTCAAACACTTCTGAATGGGCAATTTTTGTCAGCAGCGGAATGTTGGTTTTAATCCCTTCTACATGATATTCGCCAAGGGCGGTTTTCAGTTGTTCAATGGCTTGTTTTCTCGTATTCGCCGTGACGATCATTTTAGCAATCATCGGATCGTAAAACGGAGAAATGACGCTTCCCTTTTCGACGGCGCATTCGTGTCGCACTGACGGGTGTCTTAAAACGGAAAAAGACGAGATGGTACCGGGTGACGGGTAAAAGGTGACCGGATCTTCCGCATAGATCCGCACTTCTATCGCATGACCGCGGTGGTTGATATCTTTCTGCGAGAAAGTCAGCGCCTGCCCGGCGGCGATTTTCAGCTGTTCTTCCACAAGATCCAGTCCTGTAATTTCTTCTGTCACCGGATGCTCCACCTGCAGTCTTGTGTTCATCTCTAAAAAATAGATTTGTTTCTTTTGGTCGACGAGAAATTCTATTGTGCCTGCATTTTGGTAGCCGATCGATTTAGCGGCTTTAACGGCGGTTTCACCGAGTCTTTGTCTTAATTCATCGTCAACAAACGGCGACGGCGCTTCTTCTATCACTTTTTGGTGGCGCCTTTGTACTGAACAGTCACGTTCAAACAGATGAACGGTGTTTCCGAAAGAATCTGCGAGAATCTGAATTTCAATATGACGGGCATTTTCAATGACCTTTTCCATATACATTGCGCCGTCTCCAAAAAAGGACGCGGCCCGCTTTTGATTGCCTTCGAACGCTTTGGCCAGCTCTTCTTCTGAATGTACGATCTGCATGCCGATTCCGCCGCCTCCAGCGGACGCTTTCAGCATGACCGGAAAGCCGATGGCGCGGGCCTCGGCTAAGGCCGAGTGTACATCGGGCAACGGTTCTGAAACACCGGGAACGATCGGGACCTTTGCTTTTTGCATCGTTTTTCGGGCCTCTATCTTGCTGCCCATCTTGGCGATGATATCACCGGGCGGGCCGATAAATGTGATTTGTTCCTTCCGGCAGCGTTCGGCGAACAGGCTGTTTTCTGACAGCAGCCCGTAGCCCGGATGAATGGCGTCCGCTCCGGCGGATTTGGCGGCTTCTATGATTCTGTCGATATGTAAATAGCTTTCATTTACTCTCGATTTACCGATCGGATAGGCCTCATCAGCCGCTTTTACATGCAGCGCGTCCCGGTCGGCTTCTGAATACACAGCTGCCGAGGGGATGCCGAGGCGTTTGCAGGTGCGGATAATTCTTAAGGCGATTTCTCCTCTGTTGGCAATCAGGACTTTTTTAAACAAATGTGAAGCACTCCTTTTTCATTAAGTTAACTTGAGCTCTTCAATCGTTTTTTCCCGCAGCTTGAATTTCTGAATTTTTCCTGAGGCTGTCATTGGATATTCATCTGTAAACAAAACATACCTGGGGACTTTATAGCGGGCGATATGTTCTTTGCAAAAGGTTCTGATGTCTTCTGCGGAAGCGGTTTGTCCGTCTTTGAGCCTGACCCACGCCGCGGCCTCTTCTCCGTATTTCGGATCAGGCACGCCGACGACCTGAACGTCTGCCACTGCGGGATGCCGATATAACATTTCCTCAATTTCGCGCGGATAGATATTTTCGCCGCCCCTGATCAGCATGTCTTTCAGACGGCCCGTGATTTTGCAGTACCCGTCCTCGTCCATGACAGCCAAATCACCGGTATGCAGCCAGCCGTCCTTGTCTATCGCTTCTTCGGTCGCTTCTTGATTTTTATAATAGCCTTTCATGACATGATATCCGCGGGTGCAGAGCTCTCCTTGTTCACCCCGGTCGGCTTCTTGGGATGTTCCGGGCCGAACGATTCTGACTTCGATATGGGGAAGCGCGCGCCCCGCTGTTTCCACTCTTCTTTCAAATGAATCATCCGTTCTTGTCTGCGTAATGACAGGTGATGCTTCGGTCTGTCCGTAGGCAATGGTAATGCCGGTCATTCCCATTTTGCCGATCACTTCCCTCATGACTTCCGCCGGACATGGCGAGCCTGCCATAATCCCGGTTCGGACGTGGGAAAGATCATATTCAGAAAAACGGCTGTCATTTAGGAGGGCGATAAACATCGTCGGTACACCGTGCAGAGCCGTGCAGGCTTCTTGCTCCACCGTTTTCAGAACGGCCGGCGGAGAAAACTGTTCGATCGGAATCATCGCCGCACCCGCGGAAACACATGCCAGCACGCCGAGCACACACCCGAAGCAGTGGAAAAACGGCACGGGAATACATAAACGGTCACTTGAAGTAAGCTTCATGCATTCTGCGATATTGGCCGCGTTATTTACGATATTAAAATGTGAGAGCATGACGCCTTTCGGAAATCCGGTCGTACCTGATGTATATTGCATATGAATGCAATCATCCTTTTTCAGGCTGTCCATCCTTCCGTCAAGCGCTGCATCCGTTAAAGCTTCGCCTTCCTTCAGCAAAGAATCCCAGCGGTGCATCCCGGGCGGGCTTTTATCACCGATATATAACACCGTCCGTAAAAAGGGGTAACGTTTCGAACGCAGCCTGCCGTGCTCACAAGTTTTCAGCTCCGGAATCAGCTTATTCACCATCTCAACATAAGATGTCTGCCGGTAGGAATCCATGATTATCAGGGCCGAGACGTCTGAATGTGCCAGCAGGTAATCGAGTTCTGCGATTTGAAAATTTGTATTGATGGTGACCAGAACGGCGCCGATTTTCGCCGTTGCAAATTGCGCCGCGAGCCATTCCGGTATGTTGGATGCCCATATGGCCACATGATCTCCTTTTTTAACTCCCAGCTTCATCAGCCCTTTTGCGGTTTGCCGGCATAACCGGTCAAACTCGGCATACGTATAACGAAGGCCGCGCTCAGGGTAAACAACCGCTTCGTGATCCGGAAAAAGCTCCGCGGTCCGCTCAAGCAGCTTTCCGGCTGTTAAATGGATAAGTTCAGCCATATGACCTGCCCCCTTCCATCCCTGTCTTAGTAAACGTTTTCATTTCACTTCAAAAGCTGTCTTGCGATGACCATTCTTTGAATTTCTGACGTTCCTTCGCCAATCTCCATCAGCTTTGCGTCACGAAGCATACGTTCGACACCGCATTCTTTCATATAACCGGAACCGCCATGAATTTGGATGGCCTGAAGGCATGTTCTGACGGCCATTTCTGAAGCATAAAGCTTGGCGAATGCCGCTTCTTTCGTAAATGGCAGATTTTGATCCTTCAGCCATGCCGCTTTAAGCACCATTTGTCTGGCAAGGTCAATTTCCATCGCCATATCGGCCAGCTTAAATTGAATGGCTTGAAATGACGATATCGGACTGCCGAACTGCTTGCGTTCCTTCGCATATGACAGCGACGCCTCCAGTGCGCCTTGAGCGATACCGACAGCCAGTGCCGCAATCGAGATCCGCCCGCCGTCTAATGTATATAAAAATTGTTTAAAACCTTTTTCAGGATCACCGAGCAGGTTATCGGCAGGCACCCTGACATCCTCCAGCACAAGCTCGGCCGTATCCGAGCCTCTCACACCCATCTTGTCGTACGGATTTGTGATCGTAAATCCCGGTGTGTCTGTCGGGACGATGAGAGCTGAAATGATCGGTTTTCCGGCGGAGTTCTTTCCCGTAACGGCGGTGACAATGACCGTGCGGGCGTAATTTGCGTTTGTGATCCAGCATTTTTCTCCGTTTATCACATAGTCATGGTCCTTTTTCTCGGCTTTTGTCTGGGTACCGCCGGCATCTGAACCGGCATTCGGCTCTGTCAGCCCGAATGATCCGAGCGCTTTTCCCGAAGCAAGCGGAATAAGATGTTCTTGCTTTTGCTGTTCAGTACCGAAATAGTATAATGGGCTTGCGCCGAGTGACACGGCTGCCGCGTAGCTCAGCCCCGTGCTGCCGCAGGCTTTTCCGATTTCTTCAACCGCTGCTGCATATGAAATGGTGTCACCGCCCGCCCCGCCGTATTCTTCCGGAAACGGAATTCCGAGCAGCCCGAGTTCGCCTATTTTTTTAAATGTGTCTATCGGGAAGACGGCTGATTGATCAACCTCATGGGCTTTCGGGGCAATTTCATTTTTGGCGAAATCTCTGACCATTTCGCGCACCATCTGTTGTTCTTTTGTCAGTTGAAAATTCATTAACCTTCCTCCTTCTGCTGCTTTCTACATTTTATTAATGGGGGTCTTTATTCATTCCATCCAAATAAAGTCTGAACATTCGGACTCATCCATCGCAAAAAAACTGACAGCGCGGCAACTGTCAGTTTTATTAATAATGGCTATTTAATCGTCCGTTTTGCGGAGGGACGGCTCTCATGGTGAAGCCTGTCAACGGAAGTAACGATATAGGTGCAGGCTTCTTTCGCCCGAATATCAGTATCTGAAAATGTCTGAGTCCGTGACGATGTTTTTCTGACTGTATCCACTAAATAAGGCTGCTTTCCCTTTTCTGCGCGGTAAATGGCGTAATAAGCCGTTTTTTTACCGTTGGATTTCGCATCTTCGATATAGAGTGTATGGCCTGAAGCATTCTTCTCCGCCCGTTTGACAGCCGGTTTTTTTAAAGCGGAATGTCCGAGCCAAGGCATCTCGGGAATTAATGCGGGCCGGCTGTACATGTCATTGATCAAACGGTTTTTCACATCGAGCGGATTACGGTTTAAATCCTTTAAACTGAAATGCATGCTGCCTTTTATCCATGCTGATCCTCTGTTTAGAGTAATCTGTCTTCCGTATTCCCCCGGGTCGGCCCAGACCGGATCAGTATTGTTGTTGATTTTATAAGCAGCCTGCCCGATATATAAATGCACCGGCCGATTGTTCACTTCTTTTCCCCACCAATCCGCTAAGACGTCATATGCCGCCGCTTTAAATCCGATACTCCAGTAAATTTGCGGTGCGATGTAATCAATGTATCCTTTTTGGATCCATTCTCTTGTATCAGCATATAAGTCATCGTAGTTCCGCACCCCGGCGGCCGTTTCGGAGCCTGTCGGATCATCTGCGGCATTTCTCCATACGCCGAACGGGCTGATTCCGAATTTGACATAAGGTTTTTCTCGTTTGATGGTTTCGTTGATTTCTTTTACAAGCCGGTTGACGTTATCCCTGCGCCAGTCATCAATTGATGCAAAGTGAGCTTTTCCGTACCGTTCGTATTCCGCCTGATCGGGGAATTCCTGTCCGGCAATTTTATAAGGATAAAAATAATCATCCATATGAACCGCATCAATGTCATAACGGCTGACCACCTCTTTGATTCCATCCGTTATAAATTGTCTTACTTCCGGAATTCCAGGATTATAGTACAGCTGTTTTCCGTATGCAGCGACCCAGTCCGGATGGGAACGCGCGGGATGATCGTCTGAAAGCGCATTCAAATTTGTGTGATTCATCGTGATCCGGTAAGGATTGAACCAAGCGTGAAATTCAAGATTCCGTTTATGTGTCTCTTCAACTAAAAAAGCAAGCGGGTCGTAGCCGGGATTTTTGCCTTGTGTTCCTGTCAGATACTCTGACCAAGGCCCGTAATCTGATGGATAAAAAGCATCAGCCGCAGGCTTAATTTGGACGATAACGGCGTTCATCCCCATCTCCTGAACGTCATCCAGCAGCTTGCTGTATTCTCTTTTTTGCTCTTCCGGTGACAGCCCTTTTTTAGAGGGCCAGTCGATATTAGTGACAGACGCGATCCAGACGGCTCTCATTTCTCTCTCCGGCTGAGTGCCGCTTGCTTGTGCGGATGCTGAGAACGTAAAGATGCCGGCTGTCAGTACAACGGCCAAAAACCATATCATGCTAAAACGGCAGCTTTTCATGTTTTTCCCCCTCTCTGCTTTACGGTATTCCGAAGCATTCCGGGCGGTGAATCAGAAAGCCTGCTTTGCTCCTCTCAGCCTAAAAGGGAAAGAAAAAAGTCCTAAAGCGAATCAACACGCTTCAGGACTTTTTATGTTTTATGGCGGCGAGCACGTCAATGACCTTCGTTCCGACGCCGACGCATGTTTCAAGAATGGCCTGCGCTCCGGCAATGGACAAAATGAAAATAACCGGATGTGCATAGCGGGGCCAGACCAAATAGCAGATGCCAATTAATATGGCGCACCAGATGCCCGCACACCAATAACATTGCAGCATATAACCGAATGCGGAGGAAGGGACTTTTTTTTGGACGGCGCGCCCGTTTTGATCGACGGTTTTTTCTTGCTTTATAAAGGGTTTTCTTATGAATTCCGTAATCTTATCAAATACGATCAAATGGGTCAGCCGGTAGCTGGCAAGAATAATCATTACATACGTAAGCCAAGATAGGTTCGTCATCTCAAAGCCTCCAAAAAAACTGAGTTTGATTCCCCTATCTTGCCCTTTGTCTTCTTCAGTCATTCTGCCGGATGTTACAGATTCCGCGCCAAGCGTCTTCCGCTGTTTGCAATGATGTCCAGTATGACCTCAGCATTTTGCTGTGCAAAGGCGGGTTCAAACATATCTTTATGGGCTCCCTCGCCTTGATATTCCTGGTAGAGTCCCATTGTGGCGCCTTCCCATTTCTTCGGCTCAGGCTCAGCATTGTGCTCTTCCTTTAAGCCGGCCTCGATAAAATGGAGGTTTGCCGCAATTTGGCCGTCATTTATCAGTTCCGCCCAGTACGTTTGATAGCGCTCTGTTTTTCTGATGACCGCTTCCCTGACGGCTTCCGGGACATTTTCGGCTGTTGCGTTTGTTGGCTGCTGCGGCAGTGCGTCAAGCTTTCTGTACGCGTCTGCGATAATGACGTCGCTGATTTCTAAGCCGCGCTTTTCCATCGCTTTTGCAGCCTCGAATGCCGTATTGCCGCCCGCTGAATATCCGAAGAGGATATAAGGGCCTTCCGGCTGGATTTCCAGCATTTTATCAATGTATTGTTCCATTCTGCTGTCTTCTTCAATAAAGTTAAAACCGTACACAGCAGCCCGTCCATTTAATGCCGCCGCCAGATCTTTAAAGAAAATGCCGAAACCTGAGATAGGCGGAAAACAGAAAAGATTGCGGCCTTTCGGCTGATTCAGTCTGCTGATATGCTGTTCGGCAGCTTCTGACAGTGTGTTTGAATACAGCTTTTCAGCCAATTGTTCAATTGTCGGATATTCAAATATCATTTCAATCGGGATGTCCATCTGCTGCCTGGTCTTCAGCTGATGAATCACTTGCAATGCTTTCAAAGAATGGCCGCCCAGCTCAAAGAAGTCATCCTGTATGCCCAGCTCCCCGCAGCCGAGGATCGGCGTCCAAATGTCGATCAGCTCACGCTCTACCCAGTTTCGTGGCGGAACGGCTTTTGATGAAGCTTTTTTCCGTTCCGGCGCAGGCAGCCCGCGGCGGTCCACTTTGCCGTTTGCGGTAAGCGGCATACGGTCAAGCTTCATCACATACTGCGGAATCATATAGTCGGGAAGCGACCTGGCCAATAGGGATCGAATGGCTCTTTCTTCAGCATGTGCGCCTGTATAATACGCACAAAGGGTTGCTTCTTGTCCTTCGTCTGACACGATGACTGCCGCTTCCCTGATTCCATCAATTTCAGTCAGCCGCGCTTCGATTTCGGCCGGCTCGATACGCTTCCCGCGAATCTTGAATTGACGGTCGATACGGCTGATGTATCCGATGCTTCCATCAGGCAGCCAGTGTGCCAAATCCCCTGTTCTGTAGATCTTTTCTTCAGGATGAACCGGGTGGCTGACAAATGCTTCACTTGTTAAGTCAGGCCTGTTTAAATAGCCTTTGGCAACCCCGTCCCCGCCGACACAAAGCTCACCGGGCACGCCGATCGGCGCAAGTCCGCCATTTTTATCAATGATATGCGCGGTTGAATTGCTGATCGGTTTTCCGATTGGGATCGGCTGAGAAAAATCGTGCCTGATTTCGTAAAAGGTGGAAAATGTCGTATTTTCCGTCGGTCCGTATATGTTATAAAGGCTGAGATTCGGACAGCGGTGTCTGACCTTATTGATGAGCGCCGGGGACAATGCTTCTCCGCCGACATATAAGGTGTGCAATCCGGAAAACATCTCCGGATCCGCCTGGGCAAACTGGTTAAAAAGCGCCGTCGTCAAAAACAGAATCGTAATACGGTTGGAAGAAAGATAATTGCCGAACCTCTCAGGGGCAAGCATTGTCGTACGGTCAACCACATGGAGGCACGCTCCGTTCAATAGCGCTCCGAAGATTTCAAACGTCACTGCGTCAAAACCGATGGATCCTGTCAGAATGAGACGGTCCGTCGTGCCGGCTGACGTGTAATTACTGTTTGACACGAGCGATACGACGTTGCGGTTGGAAATCATCACGCCCTTCGGTTTTCCTGTTGAACCGGATGTATACATAATATAGGCAAGGTCACCAGGTGACGTAACGGTATTCAGTTTACCCGCCTCAGCGGTTTGTTTTTCAGCTGCAGCCGGGATAGAGATGATGTGAGAAAAGTCAATGTCAGTCTCAATCCCTTTTTGTACCGTTAACAGCTGTGCTCCGCTCTCAGTGAGCATTTCGGCGATCCTGTCGGATGGCAGTTCTGCATCGAGCGGAAGGTACGTCCCTCCCGCTTTCAATACAGCGAGAACAGCGATGATAAATTCCGGTGAGCGTTCGGCAAGAATCCCGGCAATTCCTTTTGGCGCCAAACCGTTTTCCAGCAGGATGCGGGCGAACGCAGTTGACCGTTCATCGAGCTCCCGGTACGTCATCGTCAGCCCGCCGGCGTGAAGCGCCTGATGGTCCGGGGTTTTCTTCACCTGTCGGCTGAACAGGCTGATGATGCTTTCGTCTCTTTCATAAATTGTTTTCGTGTCATTAAATTCGCCGATTATTCTTGATTTTTCCTTTTGTCCGAGCATCGGAAGCCGATCAGCGGGAACATCGGGATTGAAGGCGGCGCCGCGCAGCGCCTCTTCCAAGTGTCCTTTTACGCTCTCTATCCATACTTCGTCATAAACGTTCGCATTGTAGCTGAATTTGATGATCAGCTCATCGCCGGGCGCTATGATGAGGTTAAAATCGTAGCCCGATTGTTCCGAAACATTGACATTCCCGATCCGGAACGGTGCATCCGATTCCTTTTCCGCGTCTCTCATCTGCTGCTGAATCGGATAATTTTCAAACACGATGATATGGTCGATTAAATCCTGTTTCAGCTCAGTCTGAGATTGGATGTCAGCAAGCGGATGATAACTGAACGCCTCTGAATCAAGCATTTCTTTCTGGCAGCGGCCCAGCAGTTCTCTAAAGCTTTCGTCACCCGTTTTAATGCGTACCGGCACAGTATTGATAAACAGCCCGATCATGCTTTCCACGCCGTCAATGACGGAAGGCCGCCCTGATACGACGGCGCCGAATACGGCATCGTCCGTCCGGTTGTAGCGCTGCAGCATCAGGCCCCATACAGTCTGCATAAGAACCGCGAGCGTAGCGCCCTCTTCTTTGGCGATGGTTTTCAGTCTGTCTGTCAGATTTTGATCTAAAGAAAACAGGAGCTCTTTCTTACGGTAGCCTTTTTCCTGGGGACGGGCCGATATTTTCGGGAGTCCTGAGGGTGTCTCGCAGCCTGCTAAATATCCTTTCCAATACTCAGAAGCCGCGTCTTTGTCCTGATCAGTCAGCCATGTAATATACGTGCTGTAAGGCTTTGCGGGCGCCAGTGTGACGGGTGAGCCTGATTCAATCGCCCGGTACATATGCATGAATTCCTGAAGGACGATGCCGAGGCACCAGCCGTCCATAAGGATGTGATGGTGGCTCCAGACGCATACATATTTTTCGTCAGCCGTTTTAAACAAAGACACACGCATCAGCATATCCTTTTGCAAGTCAAAGCCTTTTAAGCGGTCACGTTCCTTAAATCGCTGTAAGTAGGCGCTCTGTTCCGCTTCATCCAAATGTGTAAGATCTTCGCGGTGCAGCCGGAATTCCCGCTCACGCAGCACGACTTGGCGGGGGCCGTTCAGCTGAGCGACATGAGGTAAAAAAACCGTTCTGAAAATATCGTGACGGCTGATGACAGACTGTACGCTTTGCTCAAACAATTCCGGACGAAGCCGGCCTTTTATGGTGAAGACGGATTGCTCGATATATGCAGCCCCCTCCTTTTGCAGAAAGGAATGAAAAAGCATTCCTTCCTGCATTCGGCTGAGGGGATAAATATTTTGGATATTTTTTGTTTTGTCCATGTGTTCCTCCCGCTCGGTTTAGTGGAAGCTGAGTAAGTCGGCAATATCCTGCAATGCTTCCTCAGTCAGCTCCCGATCATCAAAATCACTGACGGTCTTCTCCGTATCGGTTTTGCTGAGGCAGTGTTCCGACAGTTTCAGGAGATAATACCGGCAGCTTTCGGACAGCCGTTCGATCGTACCTTGCCGGAAGCGTTCCGTTTCATAGGAAATGCTGACGGTCATCCGGCCTTTTGCCGCAATCGCGCTGATTTCAAGTGACTGCTCCCGTTTCCATGTATCTGTGACATCATCTCCGCCTCCCAAAGGAGAAAACTGAAACGCGTCAGGCTGTTCCGTTTCTGCCGAATTCCGGCCGGGCGCATCGAATTGTCCGAGATAATTAAAGCTGATCTCCGGTGCTTTCCCGAAAGTCATCCCGGCAAGCTTCGGCGGTGTTAAATATTTGAGGACGCCGTATCCGTTCCCTTTATCCGGAATGCGCCGCAATGTGTCTTTAACGGTTTTCAATGTGCGAATTTCATATTCTTCAAGAGGTTCATAAACTCCGCTCCGGACAAGCACCGGGTAAATGGAAGTGAACCACCCCACTGTCCTGCTGATGTCCGCACCTGCCTGCTCCGATTGGCGTCCGTGTCCTTCAAGGGCGATTTTCAAAGCGTGCCGCGGCGACCACTTTTGAACGGCAAGCACGGCGGAAGCCAACAGCACATCTTGCGTATCCGTATTGTAGGCGCTGTGCACATCTTTCAACAGGGCGTCCGTTTCACTTTCTGTCAGAGTGAAGGATACCGTGTTCCGTTTTTTTGCAGGAGTTTGAGATAGATCTGCCTGCTCGTAAGGAAGACTTTCTGTTTCATAGTGTTCAATCTCCCGCCAATACTCCGCCTGCTGAAGAAGCTGTCTGCTTTCGGCATAATCGGCCAGCTGCTCCGTATATGTTTTGAATGACATGGTTTTCGGAGGGAGTTTGATTTCCTGACCAGAGGCGGCCTGCTCATAAGCAGAAGCCAAGTCTTCCAATAAAATCCGCCATGATATCCCGTCGACAGCGAGATGATGGACGGTCAGAAACAAGTAATCTTCTGCTTCAGAGCGGAACAGCCCCGCCTGTACCAGCGGCCCGTTCTCCAAATCCATGTTTCTCTGAAGGTCTGCGACGCGGCGTTTTATAACACGTTCCTTCTCATGCTCATCGCCTTCCGTTTCTAATATGGTCAGGTTGTAAAGCTGCTCATCTGCGAGGTCAGCCGGTCTGTTGAAGAGGAGAAGACCTTTCTCTTCGTCTTTTTTGCAGACAAGGCGCAAGGCATCATGATGAACGGTAATGGCTTTTAACGTTTTCCTGAGAGCCTCTTCATCTATTGAATTTGTTCTCGTCAGCATGACGGACTGGTTAAAATGATTTGCTTCCTTCATGTCTTGTGTGAAGAACCATTTGTGAACCGGCGACCACTTCACTTCTCCTTCTGCGGGAGCTTGGCTGACCGGCTGCCGCTCTGTACGGACATAAGGAGCCAGCTCTCTAATTGTCGGCCGGCTGAAAATATCTTTTACGGCGATCTGTTTTCCTGCCTGATGTAATCGGGCTGATACTTGCAGGGCTTTGATGGAATCGCCGCCCAGTTCAAAAAATGATTGATCCGCGGCAATGTTTTCAGTTCCGAGCACTTCGCTCCAAATCGCGGAAAGCTCTTTTTCCAAGTCGCTTTCAGGCTCCGTAAATGCCCGTCCGGTGTGCGCTTTTTTCCGCGGCTCAGGAAGCGCGCGGCGGTCAAGCTTCCCGTTCGGTGTGACAGGCAGGGCTTCAAGTGTTTCAAAGAACGCCGGCACCATATAAGCGGGCATTTCATTTCTGAGCGCCTGCTGCACGGTTTCACTTTCTGTTCCTTCTTCTGTCACGATATAAGCGCATAGTTCCGTTTGGCCTGCTGATGCGGACAGAGCGGTAACGGCTGCTTCCTTGACACCTTTTATGCCTGTTAAGGCCGATTCAATTTCTTTCAGTTCCACCCGGTAGCCTCTGATTTTGACTTGCTCGTCCATTCGGCCGATATATTGCAGCGTGCCGTCCGGCAGCCATTTTGCCAGATCGCCCGTGCGGTACATGCGCCGGTTCTTGTGGAACGGATCTTGGACAAAGGCTTGGGCCGTTTGCTTAGGAAGATTGCGGTACCCTCTTGCAAGGCCGGAACCCGAAATGCAAAGTTCTCCCGTTACACCGATCGGCTGCGGGTGATCCCCGTTTAAAATATAAACGTGTGAATGCTCAATCGGACGGCCGATCGTAATGTTCTCACTTTGTTCTATATGTCTTGCCGCTGTAGTGGCGACGCTGTTTTCCGTCGGGCCGTACTCATTGGCAAGCTCCGTGTGAGGACAAACTGATAAACTGCGGCTGATAATGTTTTGGTCGACAGCCTCTCCAGCTAATGTGACAATTCTGAGAGACTCTGCATCCCCCGGCTCCAGTACGTCAAGCAGTGTACGGTACAGTACGGGAACAATGATCATGTGAGTGATGCGGTAAGATGCAAGATAGTGTTTAATGGCAAGAATATCTCTTGCTTCATCTTCAGCTGGAACGGCCGCCTTCGCACCTGAAATCAGCGGTGTGAACATACTTGTTACAAAACCGTCAAAGGAAAATGAAAAAAGCTGAAGAACCGTATCTTTCTCATTCAGATCATAAAATCCGCTTCGCCATTGAAGGGTTTGGCTGACGGAACGATGTTCGACCATAACCCCTTTCGGCCTGCCTGTCGTCCCGGACGTGTAAATGATGTAAGCCAAATCTTCCGGTGCTGATAATGGCTGAACCGGTGATGCGTCTTGTTCTTGGATATCCTCCAGTGCGAGCACTTCACCTTTAAAATGATCAGGCACTTGATCTATTGCGCCGTGTACGGTAAGAAGAAGCGCTGTGCCGCTGTCTGAGATGATATATTGCTTGCGTTCCTCCGGATATTCAGGATCTATCGGGACGTAGGCGCCCCCGGCTTTCCAAACCCCGAAGACTGCCGCGACTTGTTCCGGTGATCTTGGTATCACAATGCCGACGGCGGCATCCGGTCCGATCTGCCGTTTTTGCAGAGCTCTGGCGATTTTATTCGACCATTCATCTAATTCTTTATATGTGACCAACGTTTCCCCGCTGATAAGGGCTGCCGCATCCGGTGTTTTTCGCGCCTGGGTGATGAACAGTTCATGAACTGTTTTTTCAGGCAGCTGTTTATCCGCCGTGCCGTTAAAGTCCGAAAGAATTCGGTCCCGTTCCGGAGCAGTCAGCATGCTGATCGCTTGTATAGAAGTTTCCGGTTCACGGACAATGTGTTCAAGCATCGTCATAAAGTGGGAAGCCCAGCGCTGCATCGTTTCTTTCCGGAATAAAGACGCCGCATATTCAAACAGAAAATGAATCTGTCCCCCGTCTTCAGAAGCCTGCAAAGTGACATCAAATTTGGAAACCGGACGGGACACGTCCGCAGGCTGAATATGCAAACCGTCCAACAGCAGTTCCTCATGCTCCATATTCTGAACGACAAGCATGGCGTCAAACAGCGGATTGCGGCTTGTGTCCCGCTGCACGCCGAGCCGTTCCACCAGCTCTTCAAACGGGTAGTCCTGATGTTCATACGCTTCAAGCGCCGCCTGGCGGACTTCCGCCAAGTAATCGGTAAACCGTTTGTCTCCTTTCGGCTCCGTTCTGATGGCAAGCGTGTTGACGAACATGCCGAGAATCGGTTCAAGGTCTTTGTGCGGACGCCCGGCAATCGGCGAGCCGACGATGATGTCTTCCTGCCCGCTCAACCGCGCGAGCAGCGTATTGTACGCGGCGAGAAGAACCATATACAAAGTGGAGCCGTGATCGCGTGCGATGCGGTGAAGGCCGGATGCCGTGTCAGCGTCAAGCGTGCACGATACGCTGCCGCCCGCAAAGCTTCTGACAGCCGGACGGGGCTTGTCAGCCGGAAGCTCAAGCACCGGAAGCTCTCCTTCGAGCCGTTTTAGCCAATACGCTTCCTGCTTCTGATACCCTTCTTTCTGCTGAAACGACCGCTGCCAGACGGCATAGTCTTTATATTGAAGGCGCATCGGCGCAAGCGAACGGCCTGCGTACAGCTCGCCGAATTCTTTTATCAAGGTGTTGACGGACACACCATCGGAAATAATATGATGCATATCCGTTAATAAAAGATGGCGTTCGTCCGATTCTTTCACGAGGGCCGCACGGAAGAGCGGCGCTTCCTCCAGACAAAACGGCCGGACGAATGCGTCAGCTGACTCGGCCTCATCGAGCTGAAACGGCACGCTGTCATGGATGCGCTGCACCGGTTCGCCGTCAGGCCCCGTTTCAAAGGACGTTCTGAGCGACTCGTGCCGCTCCACAAGCTGCCGGAACGTCTCCTCCAGCCGGACACGGTCAAGCGGGCCCGTCAGTTCTAGCACAGCCGGCATATTGTAGCCGACACCGCCGTCTTCAAGCTGCTGGAGCACATACATCCGTTTCTGCGCTGAAGACACCGGATAAGTGTCCTGTGTTTGCGCCGGCTGAATCGCTTCATACGGGCTCTCTTCCAAGTCCTGAATAACCGAAGCGAGCTCTTCCACCGTCGGCCGGGCGAAGATGTCCTGTAACGGCACCTGAACACCGAACTCCTTGGCGATGCGGGATACGAGAGCCGTCGCTTTTAACGAATGGCCGCCCCGCTCAAAAAAGTGATCCCGGATGCCGACGGGTCCGTTTTTCAGCACCTCTTCCCAAAGGGCGCAAAGCTTCATTTCCGTGACGTTCCGCGGTGCGGTGTACGCCCGTCTGTCTGCCGTTCCGCCGGGAGCCGGCAGCGCGCGGCGGTCAAGCTTTCCGCTCGGCGTGACCGGCCATTCGTTCATCTCTATAAACTGAGCCGGCATCATGTAGGCCGGAAGGCGTGCCGCAAGCTCCGCCCGCACGTCATCGCTTTTTCGTCCTTCAATATAGGCGTAAAGTGCGGTTTCGCCGTGTTCGGTCCGGGCGGTGACTGCCGCCTCACGAATGCCGTCGATGCGCCGGATCGCCGCTTCGATCTCCCCCGGTTCAATCCGGTAGCCGCGGACTTTCACCTGTCCGTCTGACCGGCCGAGCCATTCGACAAGCCCGTCTTCAGTCCAGCGTGCGATATCGCCCGTCTGATACATGCGTTCTCCCGGGTAAAACGGATCATCGAGAAAGCGCTCCTCCGTCAGCTCAGGCCGGTTCAGGTAGCCCCGGGCCACTCCTGTCCCCGCGATATACAGCTCTCCGATACAGCCCGGCGGCAGAAGCTGTCTCTTTTGATTTAAAATATACAGCCGCATGTTATGTCCGGAAATGCCGATCGGAACATTGTGAAATTCCTTTCCTTGCGGCAAATCAAAGTACGCCGCTTCTACCGTCGCTTCCGTCGGACCGTAGGAATTTGTCAATTCCGTTCCCGGCAGAAGGTCATAAAAACGGGAAACCAAGTGTGGGCCCAATTGTTCGCCGCCGGCAAAAACCCTTTTCAAGCAGGTCTTTTTGATCGGCTGTTTTCTGGAATTTATATATTCCAAGAAAGCATGAAGCATAGATGGCACAAAATGAGCTGCCGTTATGCGGTTTTTCTCTAATGCGTTCAGTATCATTTCAGGGTCTTTCTCGCCGCCTTGCGGAAGGAGAAAAACAGAAGCTCCCGCGATCGGCCACCAAAACAGCTCCCAAATCGAAGCATCGAAAGAGTATGATGTTTTATGCAGAATGGTGTCGGAATCCTTTAATCCATAACGCGTTTGCAGCGAGTATAAAAAGTTTACGGCTGACTGATGTTCAACCTGCACGCCTTTTGGGCGTCCCGTAGAACCGGATGTATAGATGATATAAGCCAATGAATCAGGTTTTACCGGAACATTGGGGTTGGCCGCAGCTTCCGGGTTTCCTGTTTGCCCGCTTTTCAGAGAGATCGTTTCTCCCTCAAAAAGATCTGGTGCGAAAAGTTCTGGTTCTGCCAGTAAGAATTTCACGCCGCTGTCTTTCAGTAAAAAGCGAATCCGCTCTTCCGGATAATCCGGATCAATCGGAAGATATGCACCGCCTGCTTTTAAGACAGCGTAAATGCCGATCAGCATGTCAGGAGAACGCCGGCCCATAATGGCAGTTTTATCCTCCAGCCTTATTCCCCGCTTGATCAGCCGGTGCGCAAGCTCATTCGCTCTTTCGTTCAGCTCCTGATACGTAATCGAAATGTCATCAGTTAAAATCGCCGGACGGTCCGGCGTTTTTTCCGCCTGTTGTTCCAGCAGCTCATGAAGAGACTGATGAAGCGGAAACGCTGTTTTCTGCAAGGGGCTGAAAGCGTGAAGCAGAGATACTTCTTCTTTTTCTGACAAAACAGAAATATCGTCTAATTCCAAACCCGGATCAGCTGCGGCGTTTTCGGCAAGTGTCGTGAAAAATTCCGCCCATTTTTGAATCGTTTTTCTCTCAAACAAATCGGTGCTGTATTCAAACTGGCAGTACAATTCACCGGCGTTTTCGGAGATGTACAGCGATAAGTCAAATTTAGAAATCGGCAGGCTGACGTCTGCCGGCTGCAGTTCAAGTCCGGCTGCCCTAAGCTTCTGCTGTTCCATATTTTGCAGCGCAAATGTTGTGTCAAACAGCGGATTTCGGGACATGTCCCGCGGCACACCGAGCTTATCGACGAGCTCTTCTAACGGGTAATCCTGATGTTCGTAAGCCTCAAGCGCTGTTTGGCGAATTTCCTTTAAATATTCTTTGAACGTCATGCTTCCGTCGGGACGCGTCCTGAAAGCGAGCGTATTGACAAACATGCCCAGAACGGCGTCAAGGTCGGCATGAGGCCTTCCTGCAATCGGAGACCCGACAATCATATCTTCCTGTCCGCTTAAACGGGCTAACAGAACCGTGTACACACCGAGCAGCGTCATATAAAGTGTGCATTTGTTTTCTTTCGCCAGCTTTTTCAACTGTGCTGTATGTTTTTCGCTGATGACAAATGACACCCGGTCACCGGAAAAGCTCCGCACCGGGGGACGCGGCTTATCAGCCGGCAATTCAAGCACGGGAATCTCCCCGGCAAGCCGGTTCAGCCAGTATTCCTCTTGTTTCCGATATGCGGCGCCCGCCTTAAATGATTGCTGCCAGACGGCATAATCTTTGTATTGAATCCGTAACGGCGGCAGACTTCTCTCAGCATACAGCTCACTGAATTCACGTATCAAAAGATTGACGGATACGCCGTCTGAAATAATATGATGCATGTCAGCTAAAAGCAGATGCCGGTCTTTTTCTATTTGGACAAATCCCGCCCGGAAAAGAGGCGCTTTGCCGAGATCGAACGGCCGGATAAACGCTTCGGCTGATTGTTCTTTTGTAAATGCAAACGGCACTTCGTCATGAATCCTCTGCACAGGCCGGCCGTTTATTTCTTCAAAGGACGTTCTGAGCGGTTCATGCCGCCGGATCAGCTCCTTGAACACGGCTTCCATCCTGTCTCGGTCAAACGGCCCCTTCACCTCTAAAACGGCTGGAATGTTATAGCTGACACCGCCATTTTCAAGCTGGTGAAGGACATACATCCGTTTTTGAGCGGATGAGACAGGATAAGTTTCTTTTGTTTCTGTCTTTTCTATGGATGCGAACGGATTCTCTTCTGCTTCACCGATGATTTTGGCGAGTTCTTCTACAGTCGGATAGCTGAAGACATCACTCAGCGGGATTTGCACGCTGCACTCTTTAGCTATTTTTGCAACGAGTGCCGTCGCCTTTAATGAATGGCCGCCAAGCTCGAAAAAGTGATCGTGAACGCCGATCGGGCCGGTTTGAAGCACTTCTTCCCATATGCGGGTAAGCTTCAGTTCGGTCACATTCCGGGGAGCTGTATATCGACGGCCCGCTGCGTACGCCGAAGCTTCCGGAAGGGCCCGCTGATCGACTTTGCCGTTCGCAGTGAGCGGAATCGCGTCAACGAAAGCCCATTTGACCGGAATCATATAATCAGGTAGCTCTTTGGCCAAATCACTTCGCAGCTGAGAAGGATCAGTCGCTTGTGAGACGCTGCAGTAGGCGCATAATTCATTTTCGCCCGACTCATTTGTTTGAATCAGCACGGCAGCTTCTTTCACGGCATGATGATTTGCCAGGACGGTTTCAATTTCCTTCGGTTCAATCCGGTACCCTCTGATCTTCACTTGATCATCTGTCCGGCCGATGTATTCCATTTGGCCGTCTGCACGCAGTCTTGCCAAATCTCCGGTCCGGTACATGACGGCGCCCTTTCTGAACGGATCCGGCAAAAATTTCTCTTCGGTCAGCGCCGGATTGTTCACATAGCCTCTTCCTGTATTCACTCCGGAAATATACAATTCTCCCGCAATTCCGAGAGGCTGAAGCTGTCTGTTTTTGCTGAGAATATACATCTTGTTATGATGGATCGGTTTCCCGATCGGCGGATGTTCAGGTATGTCATCTCCCGCAGAAATCGTATACGTTGAAACCACGTGGGTTTCTGACGGGCCGTAATGATTATGCAGCTGCATACCGTGTAAACGGAGCGTCTGCCTGAACAAACGTGAGATAGTCAGCTGCTCCCCGGCCGTAATGACATGCTTCACACAGCGGGGAAAAGACTGTGCATAACCTTCTTCATTGAAAAGCATCTTGACAAACGCAGTCGGGAAAAACACCACTTCCGTTTTGTGCTGATCGATAAACGAATACAGCTGAGAAACATCCCGTTTGATAGATTCGGGCACGATACAAAGGGTGCCGCCGCTCAAGAGTACTGAAAATAACTCCTGATAGCAGACGTCAAACGCCAAAGATGCGTACTGCAGCACATTTGTGCAAAAATCAATGTCTGTGTTCGTCAATTGGTCAGAAAGAAGGTTGGCCATATTTTTATGTTCGAGCAGCACGCCCTTCGGTTTCCCTGTCGTACCGGATGTATAAATCATATAAAGGAGGTCGTCCGCCGTATTAATGGATTGCACATTGCTTCCGTCCGCTTCCGTCCCGGCCTCTTCTATATATGTAACCTGCAGCGTTAGTTCCGCGGGGAGTGACTGATGCCGCTCTGTTACAACATGGATGCAGCCGCTGTTTTCAATAACATATCGGATACGCTCCTTTGGACTGCCGGGATCTATCGGGACAAAGGCGCCGCCTGCTTTTAAAATACCGAGAACGGCCGCCGCTAAAGAAGGGGAACGGCCGAGCATGACGCCTACCGGCTCCTCCCGCTTTAATCCGCGTTTTTGCAGCAGACGGGCCAGCTTATTAGCTGATTCATTCAGCTCTTTGTACGTCACTGACCCGCCTTCATACCGGATCGCGATTTGATCCGGCGTTTGTGCGGCCTGCCGTTCAAACATCGCATGAATCGTGTCATACTCAGGCTTTTCAGTTTCTTCAGAAATCTGAGCAAGCAGCTGCTCTTTTTCCTCAGGAGTGATGATTACAAGCTTATCCGGCGTGATATCAGGTTTGTCGAGAATCTGGGAAACGATATGTGTCAAATGACCTTTGATATTTTCGATAAATTGGCGGTCATACACGCTTGAATCGTATCTCATTTTCAAATGAATCTCGTCACCCGGCGCCACCATAAGATAAAAACTGTAATTGGTTTCGTCTTCCATGCTGAAATCATGGATGTGAAAAAGGTCTTTCGTGTCCCCCTTGCTGTTCAGTACATCAAGCTCCTGTTCAACCGGATAATTCTCAAAGACGAGAATATGGTCAATTAAGCCTTGTTTTACCTGTGAATTCGCCTGTATATCATAAAGCGGATGATAGCTGTATGCCTGTCCTTTCAAAGCGTCCTTTTGCACGTTTTTGATCAGCTTTTGAAACGGGATATCCGCCCCGCTGATCCGGACAGGCACGGTATTAATGAACAGGCCGATCATTCGCTCGATGCCTTCGATTTCAGACGGCCTTCCGGAAATAACAGAACCAAAAACCGCATCTTCTGTCTGGTTATACGCCTGAAGCAAAATGCCCCAGAGCGTGTGGAAAATGGTGCTCAGCGTGACCTCTTCTTTCACGGCCAGATCTTTCAGCTTAGCCGTGTCCTCTTTTGAAAAGGAAAACGTCACTTCCTCTTGTCTGCTTTCGCCGGCTTTTTTCTGCTTCGGCAGAACAGTCTGCTGCTCAAAGCCTTCAAGGTATCGCTCCCAGTACGAAGCGGCTTTTTCTTTATCTTGCTCCATCAGCCACTTGATGTAGGTCCCGTACGGCACAGCAGGCTCAAGCGTTAACGGTGTCCGGCGAAGCCGCGAGGCGTATATCTGGAAGAACTCTTTCAGCACGATCCCGAGACACCAGCCATCCATAATAATGTGATGAAAACTCCAAATGCACGTATATTCACATTCTCCGGTTTGAAGCAGCGTCACCCGCATCAGCATGTCTTTTTGCAGGTGAAATCCTTTCTTTCGGTCTCTTCGTTTGGCTTCTTCAATATGCTTGATTTGATCAGCCTTGTTTAAATTGGTGAGATTTTCCTCAATGATGCTGACGTTCCGCTCTTTTAATACGACCTGCTGCGGCACTGACACGTTCTGGCTGATAAAGATCGTTCTGAAAATATCATGTCTTTCGAAAAGGGCATGAACGCTCTCTTCAAACACGCGGGTGTCAACCTTCCCTGTTATTGAAAAGGAGGCCTGCTCGGCGTAAGCCTGTGATTCCTTTTGCAGGAGGGAATGAAAAAGCATTCCTTCCTGCATATAAGACAGCGGATAAATATCCTGAATTGCATTCTTTTTTGTCATGTTATAATCTCCCCGTCGCCTTTTTCTACAGTTCCTCGACAAAACTCGCTATGCTGTCCAAATCATCAGATGTTAACGTTTTGCTGCTAAAATCACTAACGGTTTTTTCTGCTTCCTCTTTGCCTGTGCAGTGCGCCATAATATCACGCAAATATTGCTGTAAAGTTTGCAGCAGCTGTTCCATCGTTTCTTTGCGGAAGCGGCTCGGCGGATAGCTCAAACTGAAGTGCAGTTTATGTTGTGCAGCCATCGCGCTCATTTCCACCGCTTGTTCCCGCTGCCATGTCGGCGTGATGTCGTGTCCGCTCGCAAGACCGGATAAACTGAATGTGTGCTGATCTTCTGTATCATTGAATTGCCCTAAATAGTTAAAGCTGATTTCAGGCGCTTGTCTGAAGCGGATTGTTTTTTGTTCAGATGGTGTCATGTATTTTAAAATGCCGTAGCCTATTCCTTTATCCGGTATTCTTCCGAGTGTGTCTTTGACCGTTTTTACAGCCGTTCCAAGCTCAGCGCCTGCTGTGTTCAAGTCAATGAGCACCGGGTACATGGAGGTAAACCAGCCTACGGTGCGGCTGATGTCGAGCTCCGGCATGATGTGCTCTCTCCCGTGCCCTTCCATCGCGATGCGCAGTCTGCCGCCCCCTGTCCAGTCCCGTAAAGCCAAAGCAGCGGCAGTCAGAAGAATATCTTGCGTATCGGTATGGTAGGCCCGGTTGACCTGCTGAAGCAAAACGGACGTTTCTTCTTCTGTAAGCGTAAAGCTTACCGTTTGCCGAACGCTGTCGGCTCCCGTCTGATACTGCGGTTTTTCATAAGGAAGTTCGGCGGCTGTTTCTTCTTCAATAAAACGCCAATATTCTTCTTCACGCATCAGCTTGCTGCTTTTTGCGTATTCTGAAAGCCTTACGGCGTATTGCTTAAACGAATCGGTCTTTGGCGGAAGCTGGACCGGCTGACCTTTTACGGCTTGAGTGTAAGCGGCAGATAAATCCTCCAGCAGAATACGCCATGACACTCCGTCAACCGCCAGGTGATGTACGGTGATGAATAAATAATCCCCTGACCGGGTTTTGAACCAGCCGGCTTTTAATAACGGTCCTTTTTCAATATCCATCCGCTGTTGGAGCGCAGCCACTTCATCTTCTATTTCTCTTTCCCAAGTATCTGTCTCAGACAGATCCCAAATGTCCAAGCTGTACAGTTCATCTTTTTGAATACCGTGATTGATTTGTCTGATACTTTCGTTTTCTGAACTGACGGTGATACGGAGTGCATCATGATGAATGACAAGATGCTCCAAGGCTTGTTTGAGCGGCTGTTTATGCAATGCGTCAGAGCTGAACATCATGACGGACTGATTGAAATGATTTCTGTTTTCCATCCGCTGTGATAAAAACCAGTGCTGAACGGGTGTCCAAGGTATGTCTCCTTCCACCGGCCGCTGATCGATGACTCTTTCCGCTTTCCGGATAAGAGGCGCGAGTTCCTTAATGGACGGATGCCGGAATAAGTCACTTGCCGTCATTTTCCACCCGTAGCGTCCGAGCCGTGCGGCAACTTGCAGCGCTTTGATTGAATCGCCGCCCAACTCAAAAAATGAGTCTTCAATCCCGACTTGTTTTGTGCCGAGCACTTCCTGCCAGATCACGGAAAGCTGTTCTTCAAGCTCATTGCGGGGAGCTGTGTATGCGGTTTGAAGCGCGAGCTCCGGTTCGGGCAGATTTTTCCGATCCAATTTACCGTTCGGCGTAAGCGGCAGCTTCTCAAGTTCCATCATATAGGCCGGAACCATGTAATTCGGCAGTTGCTTAGAAAGTGAAGAACGCACTTTTTCTGTATCCATGTCCGCCTGCAGACTCATATATGCGATCAGTTCTTTATTGCCGGACTGCCCGGTTCTGACTGACACGGCAGCTTCTTTCACGCCGTCCAGGCTCCTTAGTGCGGCTTCAATCTCTCCCAGCTCGACCCGATAACCGCGGATTTTCACTTGATCATCCATCCGTCCGGCATATTCAATCGTTCCGTCCGGCAGCCAGCGGGCTAAATCCCCGGTGCGGTACATCCGTTCTCCGGGAACAAAAGGATTAGGGACAAATTTTTCTTCCGTCAGCTCAGGGCGGCCGAAATATCCTCTTGCCACACCGTCTCCGCCTGTGCATAATTCACCGATGACGCCGATCGGCTGCGGTGTTCCCCTGCTGTTTATGATATATGCGGTTGAATTTCCGACAGGGCGGCCGATCGGGATTGAATGATCGTATGATTGTTCAATCAAAAAGCAAGTCGAGAACGTCGTGTTTTCAGTCGGCCCGTATCCATTCCATACCGAGAGATACGGCAGCGCATTCCGAACCCGGTTTACATGACTTGGGGACAGTGCTTCCCCGCCGATAATCAATCGGGATAATCCGGAAAACACGTATTCATTTTGTTCTGATAGATGATTGAACAAAGACGATGTCAGCCACAGTGTCGTAATGCCGTTTTGCTGTATAAATGTTTCCAGAACATCAGAGTCGAGATAGGTTTCCTGGTCACTTACATATAAAGAAGCGCCGTTTAAAAGCGGACCGAATATTTCAAATGTCGTTACATCAAATCCTAATGATGAAGTAAACAACAGTCTGTCTTCCGGCGTAAAATCAATATAATTGCTGTTTTTCACAAGGCGGATCACGCTTCGCTGTTCAATCATGACGCCTTTTGGCGCACCTGTTGACCCGGACGTATAAATCATGTAGGCCAACGATTCAGGTCCGCCGAGCGGTTCGGGATTTTCCGAACTCAAGCCGGCCTTTGTTTGAATATCCTCTATGAATAAACGTTTTCCTGAAAGCGGCAGACCGTCAAGTTTATCAGATTGGAGAAGAATATCAGCTTTACAGTCTTTAAGCATCCATTCACCCCGTTCCCGAGGCACATCGTCACCGATAGGCAAGTAGGCGCCTCCCGCTTTTAATATTCCGAGGATTCCGGAAGCAAGCTCTGTTGTGCGTCCGGTTAATAAGGCGACAACACTTTCCGGACCGACGCCATTTGATCGGAGAGCCGCCGCTATTCTGTTAGCCCGTTCGTTCAGCTCACGGTATGTCAAGATTTGTCCATCATAAACAACTGCCCGGGCATCGGGGGTTTCTTCAGCCTGACGCTCAAATAAACGGCTGATGGTTTCGTGTCTTGGGTAATCGCTTTTCGTCTGATTAAACTGATAAATGACGCGATTTGTTTCAGCATCATCCAGTACGTGAATGTCACCAAGCGGTATTGTTTGGTCTTCAATTACTTTTGTAAGAATTCGGGTAAAGTAAGAAAGCCATTTTTCGATTGTCTGTTTTTGATAGATATCTGTATTGAATTCAAAATCAAAGCTGATGGAACCGTCAGACCCTTCCGCCGCGTAAAGCGTGGCATCAAACTTTGCGGTTTTATGACTTGTACCCGCAGCTTGAGTCAAATGCAGCTCATTTAAATTCAGGGATTCACGCTCCATATTTTGGAGCACAAACATCACGTCAAACAGCGGATTACGGCTTGTGTCCCGCTGCACGCCGAGCCGTTCCACCAGCTCTTCAAACGGATAGTCCTGATGTTCATACGCTTCCAGTGCGGCCTGGCGGACTTCCGCCAAATAATCGGTAAACCGTTTGTCCCCCTTCGGCTCCGTTCTGATGGCCAGCGTGTTGACGAACATGCCGAGAATCGGTTCAAGGTCTTTGTGCGGACGCCCGGCAATCGGCGAGCCGACGATGATGTCTTCCTGCCCGCTCAATCGCGCGAGTAACGTATTGTACGCGGCGAGAAGAACCATATACAAAGTGGAGCCGTGATCCCGGGCGATGCGGTGAAGGCCGGATGCCGTTTCAGCGTCAAGCGTGCACGATACGCTGCCGCCCGCAAAGCTTCTGACAGCCGGACGGGGCTTGTCAGCCGGAAGCTCAAGCACCGGAAGCTCTCCTTCGAGCCGTTTCAGCCAATAGTCTTCCTGTTTCTGATACCCTTCTTTCTCCTGAAACGACCGCTGCCAGACGGCATAGTCTTTATATTGAAGGCGCATCGGCGCAAGCGAACGGCCTGCGTACAGCTCGCCGAATTCTTTTATCAAGGTGTTGACGGACACACCATCGGAAATAATATGATGCATATCCGTTAATAAAAGATGGCGTTCGTCCGATTCTTTCACGAGGGCCGCACGGAAGAGCGGCGCTTCCTCCAGACAAAACGGCCGGACGAATGCGTCAGCTGACTCTGCCTCATCGAGCTGAAACGGTACGCTGTCATGGATGCGCTGCACCGGTTCGCCGTCAGGCCCCGTTTCAAAGGACGTTCTGAGCGACTCGTGCCGCTCCACAAGCTGCCGGAACGTCTCCTCCAGCCGGCTGCGGTCAAGCGGGCCCGTCAGTTCCAGCACAGCCGGCATATTGTAGCCAACACCGCCGTCTTCAAGCTGTTGGAGCACATACATCCGTTTCTGCGCCGAAGACACCGGGTAGGTATCTTGTGTTTGCGCAGGCTGAATCGCTTCATACGGGCTCTTTTCCAAGTCCTGAATAACCGAAGCGAGCTCTTCCACCGTCGGCCGGGCGAAGATGTCCTGTAACGGCACCTGAACACCGAATTCTTTGGCGATGCGGGAGACGAGAGCCGTCGCTTTTAACGAATGGCCGCCCCGCTCAAAAAAGTGATCCCGGATGCCGACGGGTCCGTTTTTCAGCACCTCTTCCCAAAGGGCGCAAAGCTTCATTTCCGTGACGTTCCGCGGGG